>NZ_JBSFVG010000003.1:214049-472945 GCF_053592195.1 Streptomyces sp. NPDC002776
TCTGGCGCGCTGGTGGACGGCCCCGCGTGTTGGTCCGAGAGGTGGCGCATCTCGCGTCCGGGCCGATCCGGACGGCAGGGCCCGGAGGCTGGAGCGCGCCCCCGGCCGGGCCGGGGGCCCCGGGCCGTTCCGGGCGGCGGGGTCGGAGTCTGAGGCACGCCTCCGGTCGGGTGCCCCGCTCGCCCGGACGGTCTGGCGCGCTGGTGGACGGCCCCGCGTGTTGGTCCGAGAGGTGGCGCATCTCGCGTCCGGGCCGATCCGGACGGCAGGGCCCGGAGGCTGGAGCACGGCTCCCCCCGGGCGGGTGCTCCGGGCCGATCCGGACGACGGGGCCTGGAGGCTGAGCACGCCCCCCCGGGCGGGTGTCCCAGGCCGATCAGGACGCCGGGTCCGCGGAGTGGAGCACGCCCCCGCATCTCGCGTCCGGGCCGATCCGGACGGCAGGGCCTGGAGGCTGGAGCACGCCCCCGGGCCGGGTGTCCCGGGGCGGTCCGGGCGACGGGGCCGGAGGCTGGAGCACGGCCCCCGGCCGGGTGCCGGGCTCACCCGGACGGACCGGCGCGCTGGTGGACGGGCGCGCGTGATGGTGCCTTGAAAGTACGCCGTCGATCATCGCCGGTCCGCCGGCCCCCGCTCGCAGCCCTCAGGAGGCTCCCCTATGCCCCGACCCCCGGCCCGCACCCGCGCTCTCGCCGCCCCGGCCCTCGCCCTGGGCGCCCTGCTGACCGCGACCGCCTGCGGTGCCGAGGGACCGGACGCCACCGCCAAGCCCCCGGCGAGCGCTTCCCCCGCCTCCCCCACCGCCGTCCCGAGTGCCCCCGCCCCGTCCCGGGCGTCCGCTCCCGCCCTCACCGAGGCGCAGGCCCGAGCGGCCCTGATCACCGAGGCGGACCTCGGGGAGCCCTGGTCGGCGACCCAGGGCGCCGCCACCTGGCGGGACGGCATGCTCAAGGCGAGCACCGACCGGGCCGACTGCCGGCGGCTGCTGGACGTCCTCTACACGGAGGAGTTCTTCGGCCCCGAGGCCCGCACCCGCGCGGTGACCGGGCTGGACGACGACTGGGACGGCGCCCAGCTCCGCTACCAGGTCGTGGCGCACCCGGCCGAAGAGGTCGACCGCACCCTGGCCTGGCTGCGGTCCCTGCCCGAAAGGTGCGGCGAGTTCACGGCGGTGACCGCGGCCGGGAAGCGGCAGTACGCCGAGGTGTACGAGACCGACCTGCCGGACGCCGGCGACGCCCGCCAGGGCCTGCGCATCATGCTGAGCACCCCCGACGACACCACCCTCACGCTCGACCTGGCCGCGGTCCGCGTCGGCGACGACACGCTGGTCCTCACCAACGGCGGCCTCGGCGACGTACCGGCGGAAGCGACCTGGACGGCGACCGACCTCGGGGCGCGCAGGCTGGCGGAGGTACGGAGACTGGGGCGCGTGGAGGTGTGATCGCGCCTTGCCGCACTGGGCGCCGCCCGAAGTGGACAGTGTTCTCGTTGCCGCCCTGTTCCGCCTCGCAGAGGAGACCGTGTGCCCGACCTCTCGTCCCGCAACCCCGACTGGTGGCGCCAGGCCGTCGTCTACCAGGTCTATCCGCGCAGCTTCGCCGACGCCGACGGTGACGGGTTCGGCGACATCCGGGGTGTCACCGAGCGGCTCGCCCATCTCGCCACCCTCGGTGTCGACGCCCTGTGGCTGAGCCCCTTCTACCCCTCCGAGCTCGCCGACGGCGGGTACGACGTCGCCGATCACCGCGATGTCGACCCCCGCCTCGGCACCCTCGACGACTTCGACGCCCTGGTCGAGGAGGCCCATCGCCTCGGGCTGAAGGTCATGGTCGACATCGTGCCCAACCACACCTCCCACCAGCACGTCTGGTTCCAGCAGGCGCTCGTGGACGGGCCCGGTTCGGCCGCGCGGGAGCGGTACGTCTTCCGGGACGGCCGCGGCGCTCGCGGTGAACTCCCGCCCACCGACTGGCAGTCCGTCTTCGGCGGCAGCGCCTGGCAGCGGGTGCCGGACGGGCAGTGGTACCTGCATCTGTTCGCGGCCCAGCAGCCGGACCTGAACTGGGCGCACGACGAGGTCCGCGCCGACTTCCGCACCACCCTGCGCTTCTGGGCCGACCGCGGCGTGGACGGCTTCCGGATCGACGTCGCCCACGCCCTCGCCAAGGATCTGGCCGAGCCCCTGCGCGACCTCGGCGATCCGGCGCTGAGCGGGGAGGAGGCCCTGGCCGGGATGCCCCCCGGCAGCCATCCCTTCTTCGACCGCGACGAGGTCCACGAGATCTACCGCGACTGGCGGCAGCTCCTCGACAGCTACTCCCCACCTCGCATGGCCGTCGCCGAAGCCTGGGTCCCGGGCCCCCGACGGGTCCTGTACGCCCGCCCCGAGGAACTCGGCCAGGCGTTCAACTTCGAATACCTGCAAGCCGCCTGGGACGCCCGGGAACTGCGGCGCGTCATCGGCGACTCCCTCGCCCAGGCCCATGCCGCCGGCGCCTCCGCCACCTGGGTGCTGTCCAACCACGACGTCGTCCGGCACGCCTCCCGCCTGATGCTCCCGCCGGGCACCGACGACAACGCCTGGCTGCTGTCCGGCGGCCGGGCCCCGGCCGTGGACCGGTCGGCCGGGCTGCGGCGCGCCCGGGCCGCCACCCTGCTGATGCTCGCGCTGCCGGGATCCGCGTACGTCTACCAGGGCGAGGAACTCGGGCTGCCCGAGGTCGCCGATCTGCCGGTGACCGTCCTCCAGGACCCGATCTGGGAGCAGACCGGACGGGTGCGCAAGGGGCGGGACGGGTGCCGGGTGCCGCTGCCGTGGACCACCGGCGGCCCGTCCTACGGGTTCGGCGGGTCCGGTGCCTGGCTGCCGCAGCCGGAGTGGTTCGCCGAGTACTCCGTCGAGGCCCAGGACGGAGTGGAGGGGGCGACTCTCGAGCTGTACCGGCGGGCGCTGCGGCTGCGGCGCAAGCTGCTGGAGGGGGAGTTCCTGACCTGGGCCGAGGACGGGCCGGAGGGCGTGCTCCAGTTCGCCCGGTCCGACGGGTGGCGGTGCGTCGCCAACCTGTCGGGGGAGCCGGTGCCGCTTCCGGCGGGCGAGGTCGTCATCAGCAGCTCCCCGCTGGAGCCGGACGGACGGCTGGGCAACGACACGACCGTCTGGCTCACCTGACCGGCGCCCGGGGCTCGTCCGTACGGCCCACCTGCGCAGGTCCGTTGCGGGGGTGGCCGCGAGAATCACAGCAGGTGTGTCGCCCCCCGGTGCGAGGAGCTCTGCCGACGATGAACAGATACCGCACGACCGTGTCCGGGCTCGCCCTGGCGGGCGCCCTGCTGGCGGGGGAGCCGGGGCAGGCTCGCGCGGAGAGCGGGGGCGAGTTGTGGGGCGCCGCCACCATCGAGCCGGGCCGGGAGGGCGTCGTCGAGGTCGCCGGGTACACCGGGCCCGGCCTCGGCGCCGGATCGGCGCTGACACTGACGGCTCCTGCCCCGGCCGTCGTCACGGGCACGCCCCTCGACGCCCGCGGCTACCGCGGTGCCGTCGGCAGCGGCGGCCACAGCGGCACGTACACCTTCGGCGGGCCCTCGGCGGGCGTGCAGTGGCGGGGCCGCGGCTTCCCGTTCGTGCTGGCGGTGCCCGCGGAGGCGGTCCCCGGCACCCGGCTCACCGGCTGCGCGCTGGTGCTGACGGACGCGGAGGGCGTGCCGCGGGACCGGGGCAGCTGCGCGGTCACCGTGGGCCTGCCCGCGCCGACGCTGCTGCGGCCACGGCCGGGCGGGACGCTGAGCGCGCGCCCGGAGACCTCCGGGACCGCCTACCCGGGCGCGCAGGTCACCGTGCGGGACGCCCTGGAGAACGAGGTCTGCTCCACGACCGCCACCGCCGACGGCGACTGGTCCTGCGTGCCGGGCCTCCCGCTCGCGGCGGGCCCGGGGCTGCTCCAGGCGGTGGCCACGCTGAACGGTGCCGGGGCGGTGAGCGAGCAGATCGCCGTGACGGTCGAGGGCAGAGCCGAGAAGAAGAACAAGAAACCGAACGAGAAACCGAACAAGAAAGCAGACACCCATAAGGAGCCTAATCGGCTGATTGGGTGATAATTGGGCTATGAGTGCTTCGATGGTTGACCTTGCGGCCGCGGGAAGCGACGTCCTCAACGTGGTCGCCGCTTTCGCCGGTGGTCTGTTCATCGCCGGCGCACTGGTGTTCGCGGTGCAGTTCGGCATGCGGGTCATGGACCGGGAGCTTCCGCACCCGAGCCCCGAGGAGCAGCCGACGCTGCCCGTCGGTGGGCCCATCCGGGAGATCAGTGAGATGCGGGAGGCGGAGGAGATACCGCTGGCGGCGGGCGGTGAGCGGCTCATGCCGCACGAGCTCCGGCGGCAGAGCACCAGGCGCGGCGCGGACCAGAAGCGCAAGCGCTGGCTTCCGGGGTCGAGTGGGTCCTTCGGAAGCGGCGGTCTCGGGCACGTCTGAGCCGTGGCCGCTCACCGGCCGGTCGTGTGGAGCCGGGGTTACCGGCCCGCGGGGGACATGCCGGGCTTGCCGGGTGCCGTGGCGAGGGCCCAGATCACGAAGACGTCCAGCGCGATCATGAGGATCGACCAGACGGGCTGGTAGGGCAGGAAGAGGAAGTGCGCCACCAGGCTCAGGGACGCCAGGAAGATGCCGGTCATCCGGGCCCACCAGGCGCCCTTGAGGATGCCGTAGCCGACGACCGCGGCCAGTGCGCCCAGGCAGATCAGGATGACGCCCCAGCCGGTGAGGCTGATCTCGTAGACGTACTCGCCGATGCGGTCGTACACGTCGTCCGCGGCGAGCGCGGAGATGCCCTGGAGGATGGCGACGATGCCGTTGACCATCATCAGGACACCGGCGAAGACCAGCCCGCCGGTCTGCCAGTCGGTGCCAGGTCCACCGGGCCCGGCGGAGCCCCTGGTCCCGGGCGCGGTCCCGGCCGGACGGTGGGCGTCGTCCCAGACGGGTGCCTCCTGCGAGGGCGCCTGAGAGTGGCGCCCCCCGCCGGCCGGCGGCGTGGCGTGCGGCTGCTGGGTCATGGACCTACCCCGCTTCCTTCATAGGCAGTCATTGCCCCCACCCTCCGCGCGCCCCGGTCCTCCGGCCACGGGGGTGGACCGTCCGGGTGAGCGACTCGCGGGCCTGCGCCCACTGACGGGAACCCGGAGCCCAGACCTACAGGGACCCGAAGCCCTGCCATACGGGGTCAGGGCTCCGCAGCCCCCTCGGTCAGGGCTCTGGGGTGCCCGTTCGGCGGGCGTAGGCGCGGGCTGCGCGGGCTCTGTCGCCGCAGCGGGTGGAGCACCAGTGGCGGCGGCCGTGGCGCAGGAGGTAGCGGTTGCAGGGAGGTGAGCCGCAGGCGGTGAGGCGGTCGGCGTCGGGGCCGGTCAGCAGGTCGGCGGCGTTCGTGGCGAGGTTCGCCAGCGCGTGGTCGAGGATCTGGTCGACGGGGTGGGCGGTGGCCCGGTACAGCCCGCGGCCGGTGTCCCAGTGCAGCAGCGCCGCGGCCGGAGCCCGCCTGAGCGCGTCATTGACCGCGGCCAGCGCCCCCGTGGGCGCGGGCGCCTCGTCGAGGCGGGCGGCGAGCAGCGCCCGGATCTGCTCGCGCAGCGACCGCAACTGCGCGGCGCACATCTCCCGGATGCCCGCGTCCGCGGGCGCGAGCCCGCGCTCCTCCAGCCACCGCCCAGCGCCCCCGGGGGTGCCGAGGAAGTCGACGTAATGCCCCCCGGGCAAGGCGATCGCGCTGTTGGCGAAGTCGAGCGCCGGGTACTGCTCCGCGCCGGGTGCGGGCGGGAGCGCACCGTCGACAGCAACGGTCTGTGTCATGACTCTCATGGTATGTCTTGCTTCCAACCGTGAGACAGGTCTACTGTCTCTCACGGATAGACGATTCACCATCCGTGAGGAGAACTTGATCCATGTCCATACCCCTGCCCGTGCGCGTCCTCGGCGGCCCGACCGCCTTCTTCGAGTACGGCGGCCTGACCTTCCTCACCGACCCGACCTTCGACGCCCCCGGCGAGTACGGCGGCCCGGGCCGCCCCACCCTGCGCAAGCTGACCCCGGCCCCGGTCACCCCCGCCGACCTGGGCCGTATCGACGTGGTGCTGCTCTCCCACGACGAGCACGCGGACAACCTCGACCACGCGGGCCGCGCCCTGCTGGCCGACGTCCCGCTCACCCTGACCACCCCCGGCGGCGGCAGCCGGCTCGGCGGCAACGCCAAGGGCATGGCGGACTGGGAGACGCTCGACCTCGACCGCCCCGGCGGCGGCACCGTCACGGTCACGGCCGTACCGGCGATCCACGGCCCCGGCCCCCGGGAGGCGGTGGAACCGCTCACCGGCGAGGTCGTCGGATTCGTGCTGACCGGCGAGGGCCTGCCCTCGGTCTACGTCAGCGGCGACAACGCCTCCCTGGAAGCGGTCAAGGAGATCGCGGACCGCTTCGGCCCCGTCGACACCGCCGTCCTCTTCGCAGGCGCCCCCCGCTTCCCGGTCCTCTTCGACAACGCCCCGCTCGTCCTGGACAGCGCCCAGGCCGCCGAGGCCGCCCGCCTCCTCGGCGCCCGCCGGGTGGTCCCCGTCCACTACGACAGCTGGGCCCATTTCACCGAGGGGCGCGAGGAGCTGGTGGCCGCGTTCGCCGAGGCCGGCCTTCAGGAGGTGCTCGACCTTCACGGCTGAAGCGGCATGCTCCAGCAGTTGGAGGAGGCCTGCCTGCCCTTGAGGCGGTCCGTGAGCCACTCGACCGCGTCGCCCTGGTCGGTGAGCAGCGGGGCGAAGTGGTTGAGCAGGGCGCTGCCGGAGTCGGGCAGGCGCACCGGGTCGTAGGTCACGTTCGCGCCCTTCGCGCACCAGTCGGTCGCCAGGCGCCGGGACTGGGCGTGGGGGACCAGGTTGTCGCTGACCCCGGTCGCCACCCGTACCGGAGTGGCCGGCTTCAGGGCGCCGATGCGCTGGCTGTTCAGGAAGGACTTCAGTGCCGGGGTGGCGGCGATGATGTCGCTGACCGAGCGGCCGTCCGTCGTCCACGCCGTGCTTCTGGCCCCGCCGTACCCGAACAGCGCGTCGCCCACGCACATCGTCGACAGGTCGTTGAGCGCCGCCTTGCCCGCCGCGTTCAGGTGGGCGTCCGCGATCGGCTTCAGGGCCGGTTCGGACTGGACGAACCCGTTGAGGGACCAGCCGAGCGCGCCGGCCAGTTCGCTGCCGTCGATCGCCCGGGTGACCTCGGTCAGGTCGGCGGGCGGGGCGCCGGAGTACGTCCCGGCGAGGTTGACGTCGGGGGCGTAGGAGGGCTGGAGCTCCGCGGCGGCCGCGCTTGCCCCGCCGCCCTGGCTGTACCCGAACAGCCCCACCCGGGACCGGTCCGTCACCGAGGCCCCGCTCACCGCACGGGCGGCCCGGGCGGCGTCCAGCAGGGCGTGGGCCCCGTCGACCCGGTTGACGTAGGTGTGCAGCCGGTCGGTCGCGCCGAGTCCGGCGTAGTCGGTGACGACGACGGCCGTACCGGTGGCGAGCAGGCGGTAGATCGCCAGGTCCTCGTAGCCGACGGAGACCGTCTCGCCGTTGAACCGGAGCGGGTGCTCCAGGCCCATGGACGCGGCGCACTGGTCGCCCTGGCCCATCGTGCCGGGCGCGAGCGCCACCAGCGGGCGGGGGCCCTCGCCCTTCCAGGTTGCGGCGGGTTCGATGTAGGCGCCGGTCACGGCGACCGGGCGGCCGGTGGAATCGGTGGACTTGTACATCAGGCGGGTGGCCCGGCCCGGCAGCGGGCCGTTCAGGCTCGGCAGCCTCAGGGCCAGCTTGAGCGGCTCGCTGCGCACGAGGGCGCCGTCGGCGGCGGGCAGGGTGGCGGGCGGGTGGTAGAACGCGGGGATGGTGACCCCTCGGGACACGACCTCGTCGGCCGCCGTGGCGGCGGTGCCGGTGAGGGTCTGGGCGCCGAGGCAGGCGGCGGCGATGACGCCCCCGGCCACGAGCCGTCTGCGTGCGGGCATGGCGAACCTCCTGGTGAAGCGGCTGGCAGGAAGGTGCGGAAGGGCTCGCCAGGGACCGTACCGTCGGTAACACCTTAAGGGATACCGGCCGGTAGGTTACGTTTCAGTAATGTGAGGCGGGAGGGGCCCTCGTCCCGTGGAGTGAGGCGCGCAGCGGCGCGTACTGCGTTTTCAGTACGCCGCAGTGTCGGCAGCCGCACGACGACACGGCACCCCCTGCCCGGAGAGCCTGGAGGCACCTTCGACATCCAGATGTGGAGACCTCCCCCGTGGCTGCTTTCCTTTACCGATGGGGCCGCCTGGCCTTCCGGCGGCGCTGGTACGTCGTCCTGGTCTGGGCGGCGGTGCTGGCCGCCGTCGGGCTCGGCGCCATGAAGGCCCCGGGCGCCGCCGACGAGGAGTTCTCCATGCCGGGGATCGAGTCGCAGCAGGCGTTCGACCTGATGGAGGAGCGCTTCCCCGGCACCACGGCGGACGGCGCGACCGCCCGGGTCGTCTTCGTCGCGCCGGGCGGTGAGAAGGTCACCGCGGCCGAGCACAAGGAGGCCGTCGAGGCGGCGGTCGCCGAACTCGCCGGCGGCTCCCAGGTGGCCGGTGCCGTCGACCCCTTCCAGGCGGGCGCGGTCAGCGAGGACGGCACCACCGCGTACTCGACCGTCACCTATGAGGTCGGCCCCGCCGACCTCACCGACGCGAGCACGGCCCAGCTGGATCAGACCCTGGAGCAGGCCCGGGACGCCGGGCTCACCGTCGAGGCCGGCGGGACCGCCCTGGAGGACGGCGGCGGACCCGGCGGCGCGGCCGAGGCGATCGGTATCGCCATCGCGGCCGTGGTGCTGCTGGTCACCTTCGGCTCGCTGGCCGCGGCCGGGCTGCCGCTGCTGACCGCCGTGATCGGCGTCGGCGTGAGCATGGCCACGATCCTGGCCCTGTCCAGCGCCCTGGGCCTGTCCACCACCACCGGCACCCTGGCGATGATGCTGGGCCTGGCCGTCGGCATCGACTACGCCCTGTTCGTCGTCTCCCGCTACCGCGAGGAGCGCGCCAAGGGGGCCGCGCCCCAGGAGGCCGCCGCCCTCGCCACCGGCACCGCCGGATCCGCGGTCGTCTTCGCGGGCCTCACCGTCGTCATCGCCCTCGCCGGACTCTCCGTGGTCGGCATCCCGATGCTCACCAAGATGGGGCTCGCCGCGGCGGGCGCGGTCGTCGTCGGCGTACTGATCGCGCTGACCCTCGTCCCGGCCTTCCTCGGCTTCTGGCCCGACGCCGTGCTCTCCCGCCGGGCCCGCCGCCGCGGCCGTACCGAGGAGACCGCCCAGGACAACGGCGGCACCCGCTGGGCCCGGTTCGTGCTGCGCCGCCCGCTGCCCGTGCTGCTGCTCGGCGTCGTGGGCCTCGGCGCCCTCGCGATACCCGTGGCCGACCTCCAGCTCGGCATGCCCGGCGACGAGGCCAAGTCCACCTCGACGACCGAGCGGCGGGCCTACGACGCGCTCGCCGAGGGGTTCGGGCCCGGCTTCAACGGGCCGCTGACCGTCGTCGTCGACGCCCGGGGCGCCGAGGACCCCAAGGCCGCCACGGCCACCGTCGCCGAAAGGATCGGCTCCACCGAGGGCGTGGTCTCCGTGTCGCCCGCCCGCTTCAACGAGGCCGGTGACACCGCCGTCCTCTCCGTCGTACCGGCCACCGCCCCCACCGACGAGAAGACCAAGGACCTGGTCACCACCATTCGCGGCGAGCGGCCGGACGTGGAGTCCGCGACCGGGGCGAGCTTCGAGGTCACCGGCACCACCGCGCTGAACATCGACATCGCCGAGAAGGTGCAGTCCGCGCTGGTGCCGTATCTGATCGTCGTGGTCGGGCTCGCCGTCGTCCTGCTGCTGGTGGTCTTCCGGTCCGTGCTGGTCCCGCTGAAGGCGGCCCTCGGCTTCCTGCTCTCGGTGCTCGCCTCCCTCGGCACGGTGGTCGTGGTCTTCCAGCAGGGCCACGGCGCGGGACTGCTGGGCGTGGAGACCACCGGACCGATCATGAGCCTGATGCCGATCTTCCTGGTGGGCATCGTCTTCGGACTCGCGATGGACTACGAGGTCTTCCTGGTCTCCCGGATGCGGGAGGCGTACGTCCACGGGGAGAGCCCGGCCCAGGCCGTGACCTCCGGCTTCCGGCACAGCGCCCGGGTGGTCACGGCCGCCGCGCTGATCATGATCGCGGTGTTCGCCGGGTTCATCGGCGAGAGCGACTCCATGATCAAGATGATCGGTTTCGGGCTCGCCTCCGCCGTCCTGTTCGACGCCTTCGTCGTCCGGATGGCGATCGTGCCCGCGGTCCTCGCCCTGCTCGGCGACCGGGCCTGGTGGCTGCCGAAGTGGCTGGACCGGATCCTGCCGCGGGTCGACGTGGAGGGCGAGGCGCTCAGCCGCCCCGCCGAGCCCGCACCGGCCCCGGCCGAGAAAGAGGTCGCCCGCGCCTGAGCCGGGCCGACGGGCCGCCCGCGAGCCGGGCGGCCCGTCCGTCGTCCACCATGGACCTCAGTACCTGACCGGGAGAGCCCCCGATGAGCAAGAGCCTGGAGCGTTACGCCGACCGCTTCGAGCAGTACGCGGCACGCTTCCCGCACATCCTCGACGTGATGATGGTCGTCGCGCTGATCGGCTGTGCGGTCCTCGGCACCCAGCTCAGCCTCCCCGGCAGCCGGCCCCCCGGCTCCGGCCGGCCCACCGAGATCCTCCTCGGCCTGAGCTGCCTCGTCCTGCTCAAGTACCGCACCCATCCGCGCACGGTCCTCGTCGTGGTCGCCCTGATCACCCTCGCCGCCATCACCCGCGGCTATCTGCTCACCCCGCTGCTGCTGGCCCCGCTGCTCGCGGCGCTGTACTGGCTGGCGGTGCTCTGCGAGCCGAAGACCGTCCGGGTCTTCGGCACCGTCATCGTGGTGGCGCTGAGCACCGCGAACGTGACCGCCGACTCCATGGACGGCCTCACCGTGGTCCTGCAGCTGATCGGCCCGGTCTTCTGGCTGGCGCTGCCGCTCGCCGCCGGGCGGATGACCCAGCTGCGGCGCGCCTACCTGGAGTCCGTGCAGGCCCGCGCCGAGCACGCCGAGCGCACCCGGGAGGAGGAGGCGCGCCTGCGCGTCACCGAGGAGCGCATGCGCATCGCCCGCGAGCTGCACGACGTCGTCGCCCACCACCTGGCCCTGGCCAACGCCCAGGCCGGCACCGCCGCCCACCTCGCGCGCCGCGACCCCGAGCAGACCCAGAAGATCCTCGACGACCTCACCGGCACCACCTCCTCGGCGCTGCGCGAGCTGAAGGCCACCCTCGGCCTGCTGCGCGACGACGACCACCCGAGCAACGGGGGCCTGGAGCCCGCCCCCGGCCTGGCCCGGCTGCCCGAGCTGATCTCGGCGTGCGCCTCGGCGGGCCTCGACGTCACCGTCACCACTCAGGGCGTACCGCGGTCCCTGTCGCCCGGCGTGGACCTGACCGCGTACCGGATCGTGCAGGAGGCCCTGACCAACGTCTCCAAGCACGCCGCCGCCCGCAGCGCCCGCGTCCGCTTCACCTACGCCGACTCCCGGCTGCTCATCACGGTCAGCAACGACGGACCGGTCGGTCCCGCCCCGCGCTCCGGCGGCTTCGGGCTGATGGGCATGCGTGAACGCGCCCACTCCATCGGCGGCGAACTGTGCGCGGGCCCGCGCCCCGAGGGCGGCTTCGAGGTCACCACCGCACTGCCGTTGCAGCCGTCCGCCGCCGTCCCAGAAGGAGACCGTCCATGACCATCAGGGTGCTGCTCGCCGACGACCAGGCCCTGTTGCGGGCCACCTTCCGGATCCTGCTCGACTCCTGCCCCGACATGGAGGTCGTCGGCGAGGCGTCCGACGGCGCCGAGGCGCTGGAACTGGCCCGCGCCCACCACCCCGACGTCGTCCTCATGGACATCCGGATGCCCGGCACGGACGGCCTGTCCGGCACCTCCGCGATCTGCGCCGACCCCGGCCTCACCGCCACGAAGGTGCTGATCCTCACCACCTTCGAGACCGAGGAATACGTCGCCCAGGCGCTGCGGGCCGGGGCGAGCGGGTTCCTCGGCAAGGACGTCACCGCGGACGCCCTGCTGGCCGGCATCCGCACGGTGGCCTCCGGCGAGGCGCTGCTCTCTCCTGGCGCCACCCGCACCCTGATCACCCGCTTCCTCACCTCTCCCGCACCGGGCACCCAGTCGGCGCCGCCCGAGCGGCTGGCCGAACTCACGGTCCGGGAGCGGGAGGTGATGGCGCTGGCGGCGGAGGGCAAGTCGAACGGGGAGATCGCGGACCTGCTCACGGTGAGCCCCCTGACCGTCCGCACCCACATCCACCGCGCGATGACCAAGCTGCACGCCCGCGACCGGGCCCAACTGGTCGTCATCGCGTACCAGACGGGGCTGGTGCAGGCGGGTCCGGGGTGAGGGCCGCTTCGGTTGTACGGCGCCGCGGTTTCACTGCGGTGGGCAGTGATCGACCGAGCCGGGCGTCGTCGAGCGGGCCCAGACGGTCGTCATCGCGGATCGGGGCCGGTGCGGAGGGTGCGGGGTGAGGGCCGCCTCGGTCGTACGGCGCATAGCTCCCCCGGGGCGCGGTGATGACCGAAACAGGCGCCGTCGAGCGGGCTCAGACGGTTGTCATCGCGGTTCGGGCGGGCCCGGTGCAGGCGGCTCCGGGGAGTGCAGGGTGAAGGCCGCCTCCGTCGTGCGGCACAGGGCCTCGACCGCGGTGCGCAGTGACCGCCAGGACGCGAGCCCCAGCAGGACCCCGGCCACGGCCGCCGGCCACCACCAGGCGCCGAGTACCGTGAACGCCGCGCTCCAGGCGAGCGCCTCGCAGGCCGCGTCGTAGGAGTCGCGGGTCTCCGCCAGCGCGGCGCGCGGTGCCTCCTCCGCGCCGAGCAGGAGGGCCGTCCAGCCGCTCGTCACGTCCCCGCCCGTGTCCCGCGCGACCTGCGCCTCCGTGCGCCGGAACCGGTCGCCGCACCAGGTGGGGGAGCCTGGGCGGTCTGCCGAGCGGGCGCGGGCGGCCCGCGCGTCGAGCCGGTCGGCGCGCAGGGCATGGCCGTCGGCGCGGGCCCGCACCGACTGCCGGGCCAGCACATCCGGCGGCACCCAGCGCGCCGCCCGCCAGGCGGTCACCCGCCGCCCCACCGGCATCAGCCACCAGGGCCAGGCCCCGGACGCCAGCGCCCCGATCGCGGCGGCCGCATACGGCACCGCGAACGCCGCGGCGACCACCGGTACCGCGAACAGCACCAGCGAGGCGATCCCGTCGGCGGTCAGCCCGCCGCTCGTGCGCAGGGCGTCGGCGATCCGCGCGCGGGCGAGCGGGACGTCGTTCCACCGGCTGTGCCCGAGGGCCCCGCCGCCGACCAGCGCGACCACGACGAACAGCGCCGCGGGCAGCAGCCGGCGCAGGAACCAGCCGTCGGGTATGCGTTTTTGCAGCTCCGCGAGGAGTCCCACCACGGTCAGTCCACCAGGCGCATCGGCTGCCCGTGCAGCGCGCAGGCCGGGGTGGCGGCCGGGCCCTCCTCGCGCAGGTCGACCCGGCCGCAGCGGCGCGTGGGGCACACCCAGCCGGCCGACCGGGGCGTCGGAGCGCCGGGCCAGCCGCCGACGCCCAGCGTGGGATCAAGCCCGAGTCCGCCCGGCACCCCGGCCGCCTCGACCGCGTCGTGCAGGGCGCGTACGCCGTCCCGCCACTCGGGGCTCGCGGGATCCGCGTCCCGTACGGCGGGGAATGCGGCCTCCCAGGCACCGGGCCCGACCAGGGCGCGCAGATCGTCCATGTTGCGGCACAGATACTCGACGGCGTCCTCGTACACCTGCCGCGCCATCGCCCCGTCGCCCACGGCGGCCTCCCTGCAACTCACGAGAACCACTGCCCCCTGACAGGCGGTCAGACTAATGTAACGAGCGATGACGGAGCTTCGGGATCGAGTGGTCGCACGTCTCGTCACGGCCCAGAGCGCCCGCGACCCCGCGCCGCTGCGCGCGGCGGAGGCGGCGGCCGACGCGCTGGCCCTGCTGCGGGAGGCCGCGCCGGTGCCCGAGGGCACGATCGACCTCGAATCGGTCGCGGCGGTGTTCTGGACCTTCTGGTTCCGGCACGGGGGCGACGAGGACCCCGAGGCCCAGCTGAATCTGACGGTCGTCTTCGGCACGTTCGGTTTCCTGTGCCCCCGGCTGCCCGCGGAGGCCAATCTCCCCGACGCCCTCCGTCAGGGCTTCGATCCCGGGGACCCCTCCCACGAAGCCCGGTTCGCCCATCTGATCAGCTCGGCGTACGGGGAGGAAGTCACCGGCGAGGGCGGGGCGGTGGCCCTCGACCGCTCGCTGGCGTGGGCGGAGACGGCCCTCGATCACGTGCGGGACGACGACCACGCGGGGTTCGTGGAGGTCGCGGTCCAGGCCCTGGAACTCCACGTCCTCCGCTTCCAGCGCGAGGCGGAGCCCGGCTCCCTGGCGGCGGCCGCCCGCTACGGCCGCGCGGTGTGCGAACGCCTGCCCCTCCTCGACCCCGACCTCGCGCGGGCCGCCGCCTCGGTCGCCCTGCGCACGGTCGTGGACGCGGCCCGGCTGCTCGGAGTCCCCGAACTGGCCGTCGTGGAGCGGCTGGTGGCGATGGCACCGGACGGCTCGCTCACCCAGGAGAACTCCGACGGCCTCGCGACGCTCCGCCTGCTGGTCGCCCAGCCCGTCACCTGGCCCGGCGAACGCGATCTCCGGATCGGCGCGGCCATCGCGGAGGCGGGCGTCGCCGAACAGGACCCGAGCCGCATCGCCTGCGCCGTACGACGCCTGCGCACAGCCCGTGCCGCCACCCCCACCGACCACCCCGCCCACGCCTGGACCACCACAGCCCTGGCCCAGGCCCTCACGGCCCTCGTCCGAGCCCGCGACGACCGGGAAGCGGCCCGGGAAGCGGCCCAACTCCTGCGGTCAGCAGGCGCCTTGACCGAGCCCGGCGCCACCGGCCCGAAGTCCCAGGACGGTGACGAGGCGTTGGAGGTGATAGAACTGCTCGACTCCGCCGGCCTGTTGGGCGACGAACAGCGGGCCGTGCTCGACGCCTACCGGGAGTTGGAGTCCGACGGGTCGCCGGTCGCCCTGGGCCGGTTCGTCGAGCAGGTGCGTCGGCACACCACCCGTACCGGTGGCCCGCCCGACGTCGACGTCGAGATCCTCGACCTGGCCTCCGGTTTCGTCCCCGACGACACCGCCGACGCCCGCATAGCCCGCTACCGGGCGGCCCTCCCCGCCCACGGCACCCGCCGCCACGCCTACGTCGCCGTCCTGGCCGCCCTCACCGGCATGCGCGCACAGGCGCTGCGGCCGACGGCGCCCGCCCGCGCCGACCTCCTCGCGGCGGAGTCCCGGGAACTCACCGAGGAGGTGGCCGCACAGGCCCCGCCCGGCTTCCCGGCGACGGACCTGCTGCGCCGGGAAGCCTACGAGGCAGCCCTGCCCATCGCCGTCGTGTCGGTGAGCGGCGAGCCCCTGCCGGATGAACTGGTCAAGCTCACCGCGCAGTTGTCCCGTATGCAGGACATCCGTCTCGACGCCCCCGAGAACCTCGACTCCGACATCGCGGTCATCCGGGAGATGTTCGCGGACGTCGACGAGGACGACACCTCCCTGCGCCCCTACCTCGCCGCGGCCCTCGGCAGCGCCCTGTCCGCCCGGTCCGCCGGGCGGAGCGACCCGGCCACCCTGGACGAGGTCGTCGAGCTGCTGCGCTACGCCCGCACCCACGCCCCCGATATGGCGGGCCACCTCGACAAGCTCCTCGCCGACGCCCTGACCGCCCTGTCCGTGGGCCGCTTCGACCCGGAGAACGCCCGCGAGGCCTCCGCCCTGCTCGCCTCGGCCACCTCCCCGGCCCCCACGGACGGACCCCAACCCCCGTACGGCGAAGTGGCGTTGACGGAGACCGACCACGCCGTCCTCGCGGCCCGCACCGAGTTCCACAGCGCCCTCCAGAACTACCTCCTCGGCCATGAACCGGCCCAGCTGGAGCGGGCCCGGCGGACCGCCGCCCGGATGCGGGAGCTGACCCGCGGACCCTCGACCGGCGACCGCCCCTGGTACGACCTGATGGGCGACGCCTACGCCGACCTGGTCGAGACCGTCGGCCCCGGCGGCGGCCCCCGCGGCGACCTGGGCGACGAGATCGTCGAGCAGTGCCGCCGTACCTTCGCGGCCTGCCCCGCCGGACATCCGATGCGGCCCATGGCCGGTACGACACTGGCCAGGGCGCTCGTCCAGCGCGCGCTGCTGCTCCGCCCGGCCGAACCGCAGCGGGCGGCGGCCCTGGTGGCGGAGGCGGACGAACTGGGGCGCGTGCTCGGCGAGGGGACGCCCAAGGGGGCGCCGGACATCGCCGGGACGATCCGTATGTTCGTCGACCTCATGGCCCGGGGACGGCTCCCCGAGGCGACGACCTCGCAGGCGCCGGGCAGGCCGCCGGCGGACCTGTTCGAGACGGTCATGGGCCCCCTGCGGGACCGCTTCGCCGGTGCCGCGGACCCCAGGATGTGGCGGGACCCGGCGGTCCCGGTGTGGATGCGGGCCCACGGCGAGATCGCGGCCGCGGCCGGTGCGCTGGGCAGGCCCCGGCCCCGGGTCGACCTCGCCCTCGACCATCTCGAAGCAGGCGTCGAGGCGATGGCCGGGCTCACCGACCGGGGCAGTGACCAGCGGTCCGCCGAGCACGGCCTGTCCACGTTCGAGGGGGACATCCGGACGATCGTCGAGCTGATCCTCACGCACCTCGTCGGACGGGACCTGGCGGCGCGGCTGCCGGGGGAGTTGGCTGGTCTCAAGGCCGTGACCGAGCGGGCGGCGGCGGGCGACGACCCGGACGCGGTACGCGAGGCCCTCGCGGCCCTGCGCCTGCCGTCCGCGCACGCCCGCACCGCCTCCGGACCGGAGGTGGACCGGGCCGCCGAACTCCTCGACCGGGGCCGCGGGCTGCTGCTGGCCCGGCGCATCGAGGCCCGCGCCGACCTCGACGCCCTGCGCGCCGGGCACCCGGATCTGGCGGCCGAGTTCGAACGACTGACGGACGCGCTTGCCGCCGGTCCCGGGGATGGCGGGGCCCCGGCCGGACCCGCCGGGTATGAGCGGCTGACGGACGCGCTCGGCGCTGGTCCTGAGGACACCGACGCCCTGGCCGGACCCGCCGGGTATGAGCGGCTGACGGACGCGCTCGGCGCCGGTCCCGAGGGCGCCGACGCTCCGGCCGGACCCGTCGGGTTCGATCGGCTGACGGACACGCTCGCGGCCGGTCCCGAGGGCGCCCTCGCCCCCGCCGGGCACGCCGAGTGGGCCCGGCTCGCGGCCTTGCGTGCCTCACGCGAACTCGACGCGCTGATCGCCCGTATCCGGACCGCGCCCGGCTTCGAGGACTTCCTGCGGCCCCTGGCCGCACCGCAGTTGCGGGACCTCGCGGCCGACGGCCCGGTCGTGGTCCTGAACCAGGGCCGCCGCCACTGCCATGCCCTCGTCGTCACCGCCCGCTCGATCACCGCCCTGCACCTCGACGTCGGGGCCGACGAGGTCGCGGGCGCCGCCCGGCGGCTGCGGGACGCCGTCGACGCCATCAACGCCCAGGGCACCGCCCGGCCCTCCCCCCCGGCAACTGGTCGCCGCGGGCACCACGGTCCGCGAGACGCTGGCGTGGACCTGGCACCAGGTCGTCCGTCCGGTCCTGGACCTGGTGGGCGCCGCGGAGCCGGTCCCCCGGCACGGCAGCTGGCCCCGCCTGTGGTGGGTGCCGACCGGCGCCTTCGGCGCACTGCCCCTGCACGCGGCCCAGTGCACGGCACCGGACTGCGCGCAGGACGGCTGCGGAGCGGCGCTGGACGCGGTGGTGTCGTCTTACGTCCCGGGCCTGAAGACCCTCGCCCACGCCCGCTCCCGGGCCCGCCGCCGGCCCGGCCCCGGCGGTGCCCTGCTGGTCGCCGAGCCGGAACAGGAACTCCCGGGAGTAGCCGCGGCCACCGCCTACGCCGCCGGACTCCTCGGCGCGCCCGCCCCGCTGATCGGTGCGGCCGCCACCCGCGAGGCCGTCCTCGGCGCCCTGCACCACGCCTCCTGGGCCCACTTCGGCTGCCACGCGGCCACCGACCCCGCGGAACCCTCCGGCGCCCTGCTCCGCCTGCCGAGCGGTGAGCCGGTGTCGGTGCTGGAGATCTGCCGGGCCCGGCCGAGCGCGGCGCGGCTGGCGTTCCTGGCGGCCTGCGGCACCGCCCGGACGGCGGAACGCCTCACCGACGAGGCCATCCACATCACCAGCTCGTTCCTGCTGGCCGGGTTCCCCGCGGCGGTCGGCACCCTGTGGACCATCGACAGCACCCACGCGGACCACATGACCCGCGACTTCTACCGGCGTACGACGGCCCCGGACACCCCGGGCGCGGCCCGAGCCCTGCACGAGGCGGTCCGCGGACTCCGTCGCCGCATCCCCGACCGGCCGCACGTGTGGGCGGCGTACGTGCACGCGGGGACCTAGATTCGCGGGTGGTGGCGTATTCCCGGTGACCCATCGGAATTCCGATGCCCGGGATCGGAATCCTCATTGGAGACCTATGGGTCGACGGGCTTACGTTCGAGGTCCACCTCAACCTCTGGAGATCACCCCATGTCGAAGATCCTGTTCGTGCTGACCGGCGTCGACCACTGGACGCTCGCCGACGGCACCCGCCACCCCACCGGCTTCTGGGCCGAGGAGGTCGTCGCCCCCTACCAGCGGTTCAAGGCCGAGGGCCACGAGATCGTCGTCGCCACGCCCGGCGGAGTCGTGCCCGTCGTCGACCGGGGCAGCCTCGCCCCGGAGGCCAACGGCGGCCAGGAGGGCGCGGACGAGACCGCCCGGGCCCTCGACGCGATGACCGACCTGAAGAACCCGGTCGGCCTGGCGGACGTCGACCTCGACGACTACGCCGCCGTCTTCTACCCCGGCGGCCACGGCCCCATGGAGGACCTGGCGGTCGACGCCGTCTCCGGCCGGCTCCTCGTCGACGCCCTGGACTCCGGCAAGCCGCTCGGCGTGGTCTGCCACGGCCCGGCCGCGCTGCTCGCCGCCACCCGCGAGGACGGCGCCAACGCCTTCGCCGGCTACCGGATCGCCGCCTTCACCGACGCCGAGGAGACCCAGGCCGGGCTCGCCGGCAAGGCGAAGTGGCTGCTGCAGTCGCGGCTCGTGGAGGCGGGCGTGCAGGTCGAGGCGGGCGAGCCGTGGGCGCCGCACGTGGTCGTCGACCGCAACCTGGTGACCGGCCAGAACCCGGCCTCCTCGGCCCCGCTCGCGGCCGAGCTGCTGAAGAGGCTGAGCTGAGCGCGTCCCCGGGAACGGGCATCCAGGACCTCAACCTGGCCCGGACGTTCCTGGCCGTCTACCGCTCCGGCTCCTTCACCGCCGCCGCGCAGCTGCTGGGCATCTCCCAGCCCACGGTGACCACGCAGGTGAAGGCCCTGGAGCGGCAGTCGGGCCGCGAGCTCTTCGCCCGCCTGCCCAGGGGCGTGGCGCCCACGCCGTACGCCCATGACCTGGCGGCGCGGATCGCGGGCCCGCTCGACGCGCTGCTGGAGGCCACCGGCCACGGCCCGGCGGAGTCGGGCCCGCCCGCGCCGGTCCACCTCGCGGGCCCGGCCGAACTCCTCTGCCTGCGCGTCCTGCCCGCGCTGGCGCCGCTGGTCGCGGAGGGGCTGCGGCTGCGGGTGACACCGGGCCTGACGGATCCCCTGCTCGACGAACTGCGCGCGGGCCGCCACGACCTGGTCCTGGCCACCACCCGCCCGCGCGGCCGTACCCTGCTCGCGACCCCGCTGGCCGACGAGGAGTTCGTGCTGGTCGCCGCGCCGGTGTGGGCGGACCGCATCGGCGGCCGGGTGACGGCCGAGGGCCCCGGTGTCCTGCACACCGTCCCGCTCATCGCCTACGCCGAGGACCTGCCCATCCTCCGCCGCTACTGGCGGCACGTCTTCGGCCGGCGCCTGAACTGCCGCGCCGCCGTCACCCTGCCCGACCTGCGAGGCGTCCTGGCGGCGGTCACCGCGGGCGCGGGCTTCTCGGTCCTGCCCCGCTACCTGTGCGAACACGAACTCGCCTCGGCCGCCCTCACCCTCCTGCACGACCCCGAGGACCCACCGATCAACACGGCGTACGTGGTCCAGCGCCCGGGACCCGCCGGAAACCTCGATGTCACCCGGGTCCGGGACACCTTGCTGCGCGTGGGCCCCACCTGGTGACACGGGGTGGGACCCACGCTCTCCGGGGTCAGCTTGCGGTGCAGCTGACCGTGGGCCAGGTCCGGTTGCCGTTGTGCTGGATGGTGACGCCCCAGTTGTTGCCACTGCCGTTGGGCCTGGCGGTCAGGACTTGTGGACTGGGGTAACTGGCGCTGACGTTCCAGGTGGAGAGGACCCTCGCGGGCGAGGGCACGTTCATCGTGACGGTCCAGTTGCTGGAGCCGGTGACCGAGACGTTGAGGTTGTAGCGGTCGCTCCACTGCTGGCCGGCGGACAGGGCGGCCGTACAGCTGCCACCGCCCCCGCCGGAGCCGGTCGGCGCCACCGCCCGGCCGGTCTGCGGGGAGATCATCCCGGCGCAGAGATTACGGCTCGCCAGTCCCTGCGCGATGCGCGGGATCGCCGCCAGGGAGTTGGCGGACCAGTCGTGCATCAGCATGACCTGTCCGTTGGTGAGCCGCCCCGCGGCCGCCACGATCGCGTCCGTGGTCGCGCCGTTCCAGTCCTGGGAGTCGACGTCCCAGATGACCTCCGTCAGACCGTACTTGGCGGCCACGGCCTTCACGGTCGCGTTGGTCTCGCCGTACGGCGGACGGAAGAGCACCGGCGTACCGCCGCCCGCGTTGCTGATCGCCTGCTGGGTACGGGAGAGCTCGGAGTCGATCTGCGCCTGGCTGAGCTGGGTCAGATGCGGGTGCGTGTAGCTGTGGTTGGCCACCCACATGCCCGCGTTCACCTGGGCGCGGACCTGCGCCGGGCTGGCGGCGGCGTACTGGCCCTGGTTGAACATCGTGGCCCGAAGGCCGTTCTGGGTGAGTGCGTTCAGCAGGGCCGGGGTGCTGCCGGACGGGCCGTCGTCGAAGGTGAGGGCGACGTAGCCGTTGCAGGTCGCGGCCTGTGCCGGGGTGGGATTGGCGGTGCTGACGGTGATCGTGCTCGCTACGGCCAGTGCGGCCACAGCGAGTTTCGCGATCAAGGGACGCATGGTCGGGCCTCCTTCGCGGTCAGCTCGCCGTGCAGGAGACGGTGGGCCAGGTGTGGTTGCCGTTGTGCTGGATGGTGGCGCCCCAGTTGTTGCCGCTGCCGTTGGGCCTGGCGGTGAGGACTTGTGGACTGGGGTAACTGGCGCTGACGTTCCAGGTGGAGAGGACTTTCGCCGGGGAGGGGACGTTCATGGTGACGGTCCAGTTGCTGGACCCGGTGACCGAGACGTTGAGGTTGTAGCGGTCGCTCCACTGCTGGCCGGCGGAGAGCGTGGCGGAGCAGCCGGTGCCGCCACCGCCGCCCCCGCCGCCCGAACCGGTGCCGCCCACCGTGATGTTGGAGCTGCCGCTGCTCTGGTAGCCCTCGGTCGCCATGATCATGTAGTAGTTGAAGCTGCCGAGCGGCATTCCGGCGCGGGCCCACGCGTCGAAGTGGTTGCCGGTCGTGATGGTGCCGCCCGTCCGCTTCGACTGCCGGACGCTCCAGTACTGGTCGAAGGTCTTGGTGCCCTCGACGGAGGGGGCGTTGTACCGGGTCGTCTTGTAGATGTCGTACGTGCCGCCGTCGGTGGTGACCGTGCCCTTGAAGGTGCCGGTGGGGCGGTAGGTGCCCCAGTTGTCGACGATGTAGTACTCCACGAGCGGATTCGCGGTCCATCCGTAGAGCGTCAGGTAGGCGTTGCCGGACGGGTTGAAGGTGCCGGAGTAGGTCACGGTCCGGCGCGCGCCGTTGGCCCAGCCCTTCCCGGCGACGAAGTTCCCGGTGTTGCGCCAGCTGGTGCTGTAGTTGCCGCCGGAGCCGAGGTTCATGGAGACCGTGCCCTGGGCGTCGGTCCAGAACGAGTAGTAGTAGCCGTTGTTGGTACCGGTCTGGTTCGTGGTGACGACGGTGTCCGCGTGGGCGGTCACCGATCCGATGGCGAGCAGCAGGACGGCACAGGCGCTGCTGATGAGCAGTCGGAGCCGTGTGAGTGAGTTCTTCATGCGGCGGAGTGTTGGCCGGGGCACGACAAGTGTCAATGGTTTCGGTTTTTGTTACGAAACATTCGGAGGCCCGGAATCGGCTATTTCTGCATTTCACCAGCCTTTCCGATGCCGCCTGACTTTTTTCTCGCCATCTACCTGATCATGTGGCCCGAGCCTAATTCCGAAAGATTTCGTGGAATTCATCGATCGTGGGCGAGCGAGACGCAGCGTCTTGCGTCAATCGAGCGTAGGGGGTACGGTCCAGGAGTCTCGCCAAGACGAGACGTCTCGTCTCGTAGATGATCCATCGAAAGGGACCCACTTGTTCCATGCTCCCGAAGCACCCTCCCCCGTCGCCGTCCCCCAGCTCACCGTCACCGAGGTCAGCAAGCGCTACGGCACCCGGCTCGTCCTGGACCGTGTGTCGTTCACCGTCCGGCCCGGTGAGCGGGCCGGGGTCGTCGGGGACAACGGCTCCGGCAAGTCCACGCTCCTGCGGCTGCTCGCCGGCGCCGTACCACCCGACAACGGCGACCTCACCGTCGTAGCACCGGGCGGGATCGGTCATCTGGCGCAGACCCTGGACCTGCCCGACACGGCACGCGTCGGTGACGCCGTCGACCTGGCGCTGTCCGAACTGCGCACCCTGGAGCGCCGGTTGCGGGAGGCCGGGGCCGAACTCGCCGACTCCTCGGCGTACGAGCACTATGCCGCGCTGGAGGCGGAGTTCGAGGCGCGCGGCGGTTACGACGCGGACCGCCGGGTCGACGTGACCCTGCGCCACCTGGGCGAGTCGGCCGCCCTGGACCGGTCCCGCAGGCTCGGCACCCTCTCCGGCGGCCAGCGCTCACGGCTGGCCCTGGCGGCGACGCTGGCCTCCTCGCCGGAGTTGCTCCTCCTCGACGAGCCGACCAACGACCTGGACGACGAGGCGGTGGCCTGGCTGGAGGAGCGGCTGCGCGCCCACCGGGGCACGCTTGTCGCCGTGACCCACGACCGGACCTTCCTGGACCGCGTGACGGACACCATCCTGGAGGTGGACGCCGGAACCGTCCGCCGCTACGGCGACGGCTACGAGGGATACCTGACCGCCAAGGCCGCCGAACGCGCCCGCCAGGAACGGGAGTACACCGAATGGCGGGCGGAGGTGGCCCGCCAGTCCCGGCTCGCCGACTCCCACATCGGGCGCCTGGACGCGATCCCCCGCAAGGCGCCGTGGGCGTTCAGCGGGGCGGGCGCCTTCCGGGCCCGCTCCCGGGCGCACGGGGCGATGAGCCGGATCCGCAACGCGCGGGAACGGGTGCAGCGGCTCACGGAGAACCCGGTGCCCGCACCGCCGGAACCGCTGCGGTTCGCCGCTCGGATCGAGGGTTCGGCGGACCGGGCGGTGGAGGCGGCCGACGTGTGGGTGCCCGGACGCCTGCTGCTGGACTCCCTGCACGTGCCCGCGGGCGGCCGACTGCTGGTCACCGGTCCCAACGGCGCCGGGAAATCGACACTGTTGCGGGTCCTGGCCGGTGAACTGGCCCCGGAGCCCGGCGCGACGGTACGGCGGCCCGCGCGAGCCGGGCTGCTCCGCCAGGTGACACCGCGGACGCCGAGCGAGGACGACCTCTCCCTGGCGGCGGCCTTCGGGGCGCACCGGGCGCAGGAGCTGCTCTCGCTGCGCCTCTTCCGCGAGCCCGACCTGGACCAGCGGGTGCGGGACCTGTCCACGGGCCAGCGCCGCCGCCTGGAACTGGCCCGCCTCCTGACCGAGCCGCACGACGCGCTCCTCCTCGACGAGCCGACGAACCATCTGGCCCCGGCCCTGGTGGAGGACCTGCAAGCGGCCCTGGCCGACTACACGGGAACAGTGATCATCGTGACCCACGACCGCCGCCTCCGCTCGGCCCTATCCGGCCCCACCCTGGAACTGAGCCCGATCTGACGACCGTCCCGCCCCCTGCCCTGCCCCGGCCCCCGATTCCCCGTGCACGGCTATGGGAAGTTCTGGGGTGCGTCGTTACCCTCCGCCCATGATTCCCACGGTGGTCTGGGGCACAGGCAACGTCGGGCGCGCGGCCGTGCGGGCCGTCGCGGCCCACCCGATGCTCCGCCTGGTGGCCGTGCTGGTCTCCACTGCCGCCAAGGTCGGCAAGGACGCGGGCGAACTCGGCGGCCTCGGCCGCACCCTCGGCGTGACGGCGACCGACGACGTGGACGGCGTCCTCTCCGCAGGCCCGCGCGCGGTCGTGTACGCCGCCTCCGGTGACGTACGCCCGGACGGCGCGATCGAGGACATCAGCCGCGCCCTGCGCGCCGGCGCCGTCGTCGTCACCCCCTCCCTGTACGGCATGTACGACTGCACCAACGCCCCCGACGAGATCCGTGCCGGCCTGCTCGAAGCCGCCAGGGCCGGGGGCGGCGCCCTGTTCGTCTCCGGCGTGGACCCCGGGTGGGCCAACGACGTACTCCCGCTCCTGGTCAGCGGGTTGGGATCCGACATCGACGCGGTCCGCTGCCAGGAGATCTTCGACTACTCGACGTACGACCAGGAGGAATCGGTCCGCCATCTCATCGGCATGGGGCACCCGCTGGACTACCAGCCGCTGATGCTCGCCGAGGGCATCCCCACGATGATCTGGGGCGGCCAGCTGCGGATGATGGCCCGCGCCATGGGCGCCCAACTCGACCACACCGAAGAGCACTTGGAGCGCCGGCCGCTCGACGCGCCCGTCCACACGGACACCATGGGGGAGTTCGCGGCCGGTACCCAGGGCGCGGTGCGTCTCGAAGTGCGCGGCATGGTGGCGGGCGAGCCCCGCCTCGTCATCGAGCACATCACCCGCATCCACCCCGGCTGCGCCCCGGACTGGCCGGTGCCGCCCGGCGGCGGCGCGGGCGCACACCGCGTGATCATCGAGGGCCGCCCCCGCATCGAGGTCACGGTCGAGGCCACGGACGAGGGGGACAACCGAGCCGCCGGCGGCAACGCCACGGCGGCCGGCCGTCTGGTGAACGCCGTCGACTGGCTCGTAGCAGCCGAACCGGGTCTCTACGACGCCCTCGACGTCCCGCTGCGCCCAGCCGTGGGCCGACTCGGAAAGAGGTGACCATGCGGATCGACATTCCCGAGGGCGCCGAGCCCCTCGCGTACGTCTGGGGCGAGATGGTGCCCGGGATCGGCCCGGCGGCCAGTGCCTTCTCCCTCGCCGTCTATGAGCACACGACGCTCGGGCTGCGTGAGTTCGAGGCCGCCCGGCTGCGCGTCGCGCAGATCAACGGGTGCCTGTTCTGCCTGGACTGGCGCACCGAACGCGACGGGCAGAAGGTCGAGGAGGGCTTCCTCGACGCGGTCGCCCGGTGGCGTACGACGGACGCCTTCGACGAACGGACCCGGCTGGCCGCGGAGTACGCGGAGCGCTACGCACTAGACCACCACGGCCTGGACGGGGACTTCTGGGAGCGGATGACGGCGCACTACAGCCAGGCGGAGATCGTGGAGCTGAGCATGAGCATCGGCTCCTGGCTGGCATTCGGCCGCCTCAACCATGTGCTGGGGCTGGACAGCGTCTGCGTCCTGCCGTCGGCGCGCGGTTGAAGGGTGGGGGACAAGGGTGGGGACAAGGGTGTGGGCCGGGACCCGGAGGCCCCGGCCCACAGTCATGCGGGATCACGGGCGGCTCAGAAATCCTCGGCGATGATCCTCTCGATGTTGCGTTCGGCGAGTGCGGTGATGGTCACGAACGGATTGACGGTGACGTTGCCGGGGATCAGCGCGCCGTCCATCACATAGAGCCCCGCATAGCCGTGCAGCCGACCGTAGTTGTCGGTCGCCCGGTTGAGGACCGCGCCACCGAGCGGGTGGTACGTGAGATGGTCGCCCCAGATCTTGTGGGCGCCGAAGAGGTCCGTGCGGTAGATGGTGCCCTCGGTGGCGTTGATCCTGTCGAAGATCGTCTTCGCCATGGTGATCGACGGCTGCTTCCACGCCGTCTGCCAGTTCAGCTCCACCTTCCCCGCCGCCGCGTTCCAGGTGAACCGGCCGCGGTGGGGGTTGTCGGTGATCGACAGATAGAACGACGCCCAGGTCTCGATGCCCGTCGGCAGCGGCGCCACCTCGGCGAACGCCCCGCCCGCTGCCCAGTTGTCGATGCCCGCCGTCGGGATCGACGACTGCAGCGCGCCGGTCGGGTCCCACAGGTGGTTGGCCCGGCCGCACATGACGTTGCCGTTCTCGCCCCAGCCGTTGCCGATCTCGGCGTTGAGGTGCGGCAGTGCGCCCGTGGCCTTCAGCCGGACCAGCAGCTTGCTGGTGCCGACGCTTCCGGCGGCGAAGAACACCCGCCGGGCCCGTACCGACTTGGTGGCGATGACGGCGCCGCCCGTGTCGAGCTGCTCGACGGTCACGGCGTAGCCGCCGGTGGCGGGCGTGACGGCGGTGACCCGGTGCAGCGGTGAGATGGACACCCGGCCGGTCGCGCGGGCCTGCGCGAGGTAGGTCCTCGGCAAGGACTTCTTGCCGTGGTTGTTGCCGTAGAGGATCTCGCCGGCCAGCGCCGACTTGGGCACCGCTCCCGCCGCCTCCCGCTTCATGTAGTCCCAGTCGTAGACGTTGGGCACGAACAGGAAGCGGAAACCGGACCGTCCCGCGTGCTTGCGGCCGACGCGGGCGTACCCGTAGCACTCCGCGGTCTCGAGCCAGGCGGGGTCGATGCCGCTGACGCCGAGGGTGCTGTTGGCGCGCGGGTAGTACACGTCGTACATCTCGGCGACGTCGACGGAGGGCAGGATTCCGGGGAAACGGGAGCGCAGCGGCGTGACCGCCATCCCGCCGTTGACGAGCGACCCGCCGCCGACGCCCCGCCCCTGGTACACGACGATGCCGCCCATGTCCTCGGCGTCCAGGATCCCCGTGTACCGCGGCACGTCCTTGTCGAGCGGGAAGCCGAGGAAGTTGCTCAGCGGCTGCCTGGTCCGGGTGCGGAGCCAGAAGGACCGGTGGTCCGGGCTGGTGGTGTTGGCGAATACGTTGCCGTCCGTCCCCGGGGTGTCCCAGGCCATGCCCATTTCCACCATGCGGACGTCCACCCCGGCCTGAGCGAGCCGCAACGCGGTGACGGAACCGCCGTATCCGGTGCCGATGACGAGAGCGTCGACCTGCTCTTCGAGAGGGAGCGCCGCGGCGGCGGGCAGCTCGAATGCCCCCAATGCGGCGGCGCCAAAAATAGAACCAGTTCTACCAATGAAACGTCGTCGGGAAAGTTCTCTTCCTTCCGGTCTGACGTCTGCTTCGGATCTACCTGGTCTTCACTGCCTGCGGCACACGCTGGTCCCTGGACGCAAGAAGAACCCGCCGGCGAGCCGCCACGACCAAGACCACGAGTCCGCCGACGTCCGGGCTCCGATACACGCACCGGACGTTGACGGCCGTACTCCACAACTGCGCCATGTTCGTCATCGCGGCCCAGGTCTGCTTCCTCTACGGATCCGCGGGCCTCTACAAGGTGCAGGGCGCCACCTGGGCCAACGGCACCGCCCTGCACTACGTCCTGAACCTCGACCTGTTCCGCCCCTGGCCCGAACTCTCGCTCATGGTGGACCAGCACGAGGTCTTGATCAGCATCGCCTGCTACCTGACGGTGCTGCTGCAGGTGGCGTTCCCCTTCGTCCTGTTCGGACGCCTCAAGTACCCGGTCCTGACGCTGCTGTTGGGCATGCACGCAAGCATCGCCGTACTCATGGGCCTGCCGCTCTTCTCAGCCGCGATGATCATCGCGGACGCAACCTTCCTACCGGACCGCTTCTACCAATCCCTGCCCCGCCGCCGCCGACCCACGAGCAGGCAACCGGATGCCAGGAGCAAGGCGGAAGATCCACCCCGCGCAGAACAACCCCTCGTGCCGCCCCAGCCAACGGCCTCACATCTGTGACAAGGGAAAACCACGAGCCATGGGTTGCCGGAGAGGTGCCGTACCGGCAGCTCACCCCAGCGGTCGGCGGTGCCGGTCCGGATCGCGTAGTAGAGGCGTTCGTTGGGACCGTCTCCTGGAAACGGACGAGGCGCTAGCAGCCTGCTGCCGGCCTCGCGGAACGAACCGGGATCTCGACGCCGATCCCTTCGATGCCCACGGCATCCCTGTGCTGCCCTTCCACACCCCTGTGGATGACGCTCATCTACTTCGAGTACACGCGTGACTCCGACGTGCTGTGCAGCGGGCCGTCAGGGGCGCTCCAGGCGCTTGCCGATCACACGGCTGCTCTGCTCGATGAACGAGTCCATGGCCGCACGGCACCGGTCTCGCCGGGCTCGGTACTCGGGCTCTTCCGTGTCTCCCCGTCGCCAGTAGGCTCCCAGAGCCTGGCCGGCGTCGTTCACCTCTCGTAGCGCGGGCAGCAGCCCGGCGTCGTGGGCCAGGATCTGCAGCCGTGCGGATGCCAGACGATGACTCGCCAGATCCCACTCGATCACGCGGCCCTCAAGGTTCAGTACTTGCTCTTCCCAGACGCGGTTGAGGAAATCTCCGCTCGAAGCAGCGATTTGGGCGCAAGCATCCATCAGCAGCTCGACAGTCTTGGCGCGTGCCTCACTGCGTTTGTTCAGGTGTTGTCCCAGCAGAGCAATCGCCGCGCCGGTAATGGTTGCCAGAAGCGTCCCCCATGCGTCCATGCCAAGAAGACTTCCCTCACCGACGCGCATGCCAACTGTCTTGGCGCCTCGCAGGGCTCCGTACAGGGCTGCTCACCTGCGCTCATGCGCGGCCGGTCTTGGGAGCGGCTTCGAGGGAAAGACCTCAAGTGCATCTCAGTGAGTCGGAGGGGGTTACTCATGAGCGGTACATCACGGGCGCGTGACGACAGGACAGAGCCGGGTCCGCTGCCCGAGCGCGGCTCCGATCGTTTCAGCGATGATCCCCTTGATCCCCTCGCCTCGCTGCTGGCCAAGGTCAACGAGGGGGAGCACATTCCGACTCCTGGAGATAACGCGGGCGGCGAAGACCGCGACCCCCATGACGAGGAATGGCGGGAACATGACCGCCACGGCCCCTATGCGCAGGGGCGTCGCCGGAGGAACTAGCGCATAGGACTGGACGTGAGGGCTGCTCGCGAGAGCGGTAGCAAGCACACCTGCCACACCCTCTCGACGCGCTCGGGTGCCACGCTCAAGGACACGATGGTCAGGGCGGGCCAGTCCTCCGGGAAAGCCGCGCTGATCTATCAGCACTCCGGCGAGGAGCGGCAGTGCGAGGTGCGACGACCTGTTTCGCGCCGAGCGTGCGAAGCACCATAGGGGCGACCCCGCGCACCACAGCGAGTAGGTCACCGAGAGCTAATGGTGCGCGCCCCGCCCACCGGGCTGGACAACAAAGAACCCCCGGGTCGATGACCTGGGGGTTTCGCATGGAGCGGGTGACGAGAATCGAACTCGCGCTCTCAGCTTGGGAAGCTGATGTTCTACCATTAAACTACACCCGCGTAAGACCCCGACCGGAGTCGGTGTCGAATGCTCGCTCACTGTACCTCATGGCAGACCCCCGGTGCTCAGGCCGCGGGGTCTGACTGTGCTTCAGGGGTGGGATGCGGCTGCGGGCGCCCGGAGTTGGGGCGTACGGTGGAGGTGTGGGAGTGGGTTCGGATGGGTCGGAGTGCCGCCTGGAGGGCCGTCCCTTTCATCCCGTAATGTGGGCTTTCGTCGCCCGGCGGGCAGCAGCCGGGCGCGGCTCTTGGGGAAGGGACTCGAAGGACTTGATGGAGCACACCGTCGTCCGTTGTGCCGATGGGCACGTATTCAGCACCGCCTCGTTCCCGATGCAGCAGGCCGAGCGGCTCGGTCCCGGACGACTGGTCCGGTGTCCGCGTTGTGCCCGGCTCCGCAGTGTCGTGCCGGTGCCGGTGGCGTTGGAGCCGGCAGTCAGCAGTAGTAAGCGGTAGCGAGCAGCAGTAGGCCGTGGCAAGTCAGAGCTGGGGCGCAGGCGCGCGGGTGCCGTCCGATTCGGTCGGTCCGCGCGCCTTGCGTATCCTCGGGACGTGCTTCTCTCAGACAAGGACATCCGGGCCGAGATCGACGCCGGGCGGGTACGGATCGATCCCTACGACCAGACCATGGTGCAGCCGTCCAGCATCGACGTACGGCTGGACCGGTACTTCCGGGTGTTCGAGAACCACCGGTACCCGCACATCGACCCCTCCATCGAGCAGGCCGACCTCACACGGCTCGTGGAGCCCGAGGGCGACGAGCCGTTCATCCTCCATCCCGGCGAGTTCGTGCTCGCCTCCACGTACGAGGTCATCTCGCTGCCCGACGATCTCGCCTCGCGGCTGGAGGGGAAGAGTTCCCTCGGGCGGCTCGGGCTCGTCACCCACTCCACCGCCGGGTTCATCGACCCCGGGTTCTCCGGGCACGTCACGCTGGAGCTGAGCAATCTCGCCACGCTCCCCATCAAGCTCTGGCCCGGCATGAAGATCGGGCAGCTGTGCATGTTCCGGCTCAGCTCGCCCGCCGAGTTCCCCTACGGCAGCGAGCGGTACGGATCCCGGTACCAGGGGCAGCGCGGCCCGACCGCCTCCCGGTCCTTCCTGAACTTCCATCGGACCCAGGTGTGAGCATGAGCGGCATACGGGAGAACCTCACCTACGAGCGGTTCGGCGTCGCCATCCGCGAGCTCGCGCAGACCATCGCCGACGACGGCTACGAGCCCGACATCGTCCTCTCCATCGCGCGCGGCGGTGTCTTCGTCGCCGGCGGGCTCGCGTACGCCCTGGACTGCAAGAACATCCACCTGGTGAACGTCGAGTTCTACACCGGAGTGGGCACCACGCTGGACATGCCCGTCATGCTCGCTCCCGTCCCCAACGCCATCGACTTCTCCGACAAGAAGATCCTGATCACCGACGACGTCGCCGACACCGGCAAGACGCTCAAGCTGGTGCACGACTTCTGCCTCGACCACGTCGCCGAGGTCCGCTCCGCCGTCGTCTACGAGAAGTCCCACTCCCTCGTGAAGTGCGAGTACGTGTGGAAGCGGACCGACGACTGGATCAACTTCCCGTGGAGTGTTTTGCCTCCAGTACATAAGTCTGGCGAGGCGCCGAGGGAGAACAAGGAAGCGCTCTGAACAGTAGTAACTGAATGGGTTTCACCGGGGGGTGTGATGGCTGATCTGACTGCTTGGATAGGTGCGGTCGGTGGTGCGGTGGGGGCGCTCGGAGGACCGGCCGGGTTGTGGGCTGCCTATCACCAGCGCCAGCAGACACTTCGCGACGCTCGGCGGCGTGAAGCTCTCCGCCACGCCCCATCCGCAGAAGTTCTGCGTGATCTATTGGTGGTTAAGGCCGCTGTCCAAGAGGTGCGCAGATCATATAGAGATGCCGAGTGGTGGGACGGCACGCCAGCTAAAGACGCAATTCGTAGACTGTCTGAGGCTGAGCCCGCGCTGGAGTCCAATCACGGAGTAGCGTCGAGACTAGCTGTAGTTCAGGCCACCTATGGTCATGCGTCTATTCTGGTAGCCGCTCCATACCTGGATGAGAATCAGCGCATGAGCAGAGTGGCGGCTCAACGAGATTTGACTAATCGGCTTGATCGTGCTGTCGATGAGGCAATCAAGAGCGTGCAGGAAGCTATCCACGCAGCGCAAGCTTAACCGCACGCGGCCTCGACAAATCCAGTCCCCGATTTCGCTGCGAAAGTTACCGGGCGTCATCGCTTGATTGTGACTCGCTTGCGACCCTGAGCACGGTATCTCGGTAAGTCTCGGCTGCCGCAAGCTCCTGGCGACTTTGCGAGATCCAAGCGACAAGAGGCAAGTTAACCACTACGAAAGCCCCCCAGATGAGGGAGACGAGGAAGAAAATGGCCCAGAACGGGTCCGCACCCTGGGAGTCGTCGGCAAGCCACCACAGGCAGCTTGCGAGGATCGACAATAGCAACGTTGACGTCATCCCCCAGGTGTAGTAGAGGAAGCGAGTAAGTCCCGAGAATCGATTATCTAGTTCGCGTTCTAGGCGGCTTACTTCTTCAGTTACTTCTTGCAATTCTTGTGCCGAGAAAGTCGAACTCCGGGTAAGCAGTCGAAAATTAGCTTGTTCGTACGCGCTGGCCATAGCGGCACTGCGCTCTCTCGTCCTCTGGCTTATCTGCTGCACCTCTACTGCTGCTACGAGCAAGATCACCGGCGCTACTGCCGCTACGGTGGCTGCGTAAGGCTCCGTCATTCGCAAAGTCATCGAAGCATTTTGGACTCTGGGGACGGCCTGCGTCAGTCATTCACGTCGATCGTGATGCAGCTTCGTCCCTCAACCACAACCCACCCCAGCTCCCATCCCGTACGCCGTCGACCCACACACCGTGGAGCGGACGTGGTCCATGGCGTCCAGGTGGAGCGCGCCACTGTACGAACGACCTGGACGCCATGGGCCGCGTATGCTCGGCTCTGCCTGGGTCGATGGCGTACGGGATGGGGGAGCCTCCAGCGCATGCCCCTACGGACCCGCAGTCGGGGACGGAGCCCCCTCCATCCCGGTGCCGGCCGATCCCCCGCCGGAGGCACTGTTCTAACCCGCGGGCGTTGTGTGCGGTGATCGACTCGTGGCTACGGCCCTATCCACGCGTGGGCGCGCGTCGGCGCAGCCCGCCGGAGCGGGCCGAAGGCAGGAGCGGCGGCGGAGCGGAGCCGGGAAGCGCGCCCGGCGGAGCGGAGCGCAGCCGGGGCTTGATGAGGTAGAGAAACCTGTAACAGCTCGGGTCTCGTCTGGGTCAGGGCGAAGGTGCATCGGTGGTCAGAAGTCGGCTTGTGAAGCCGGCTTGGCTTAGGCGCTCGTACGCCTTGAGGACATCGACGGGTACCGGCTGGCTGATCATGAACCCTTGCTCCGGGTAGATCATCAGTCGCTGAAGCGCCCCGACCAGCATGTCAATCACGAGACGGGCGTCACCGATGGAGTCCACGTACTCGTCGAGCGTCATGGGAGTCGAAGCGCTGACGACCTCGACTTCGGGCCAGAGCTTGCGTGCCGTGGCGTACGCTCGCCTCTCCTCGTATGGCTTGCTGATCAGCAGGACTGAGGCAACCTCGATGCCTGCCTCCTCCAGCAGTTCTCGCGAGAAGCGGATGTTCTCACCCGTGTTGCGGGCACGGGGTTCCACGAGGACCGCCGTACTGGGGACACCAAGCTCAAGCGCCCGCTCGCGGTAGTGGACGGCTTCACCGCGGGGCATGCGTTCCCGGGTCGTAAGGCTCGTGGCACCGGTGAAGACGAGCAGGGGAGCCATGCCGCGCTTGTACAGGTCCACGGCCGTGTCGGCCACGCCTAGATCGTGGCTACCAAGCCCGATGGCAACCGAGCATGGCCGGGGCGAGTGGCCCATCTGGTGGTAGTCCCAGACGCGCCGGGCATCTGCCCAATCCTGTGTCGAGATCACTGCTGATCTTCCCTGTCCTTCGCCGAGTCGGGCACCTTGAAGTCGTACTCCCACGCGAAGCGCGATGCTGCGTGTACCCCGATGGCGAACTCAACGACAGTGCCAGTAGCCGTGTAGGTCGTCCGGTGCAGCTCGACGACCGGTTCCCCGGGCGGTAGTTGGAGCTGCTTCACCTCGTCCGGCGTGGCCGCACGGGCAAACAAGCGCTCCTTCATGTGATCGATCTCGTAACCTGCGTCGTACAACACGCGGAACCCGCCGCCTCGGCCGGCAGGCCCTGGCGTGGGATCCACTAGGCGCGTGCCTTCGACGTGCTCGGGGCGGTAGTAGCTGGTCAGCGTGTGCGTCGGCTGATCACCTTCCTTGACCAGCCTCGCTCGGGCATAGACCTCGGCGCCTTCCGGCAACCCGTGTGCGGCTGCCACTTCCGGCGGTGCTACGACGCGGCTAACCGTCTGGGTCTGTTCGTTCCGGCGGTATCCCCGTCCGGAAGCCACGCGGTCCGCAATGAAGGCGACCTCGTCACCGTCCCGCCACTTGGCCTTGTCGTACCTGGCAATGCCGAGCCGCTTGAGAGGCACGCGCTCACGCACCACGGTTCCGTGGCCACGCGATGACGTCACCAGGCCCTCGGCTTCAAGAGCCTTGTACGCCTGATGGACGGTGGACTTGGAGCCCTCGCCCGCCGCAACCAGCTCCCTGATCTGCGGGAGCTGCTGGCCGGGGGCGTAGTCACCCCTCTTGATCTCTTCAGCCAGCTTGTTCGCCAGCTCCCGCCACTTGGGCGCCATTGCATGACTCCTCTCAACAAGACCAGTCAAGCACAGTCCCAGGACTGTTGACAGTCCTAGGACTGCGTGCCACAGTCTCCGTAAGTCCACCGCAGTCCTAGGACAGCGGGAAGGAAGGCCTTCTTTGGGCTGCGCCAAAGCTTTGAGACAGGGAGTGCTCATGCCGTCGTTCAAGATCGACGTTTCGACTGCTGTGGTGTTCGTGGCGACCGCGCCGGAACCGAAGATGGTCAACAAGAAGACCGGTGAGCGGGCCGTGGACCGGGAGACCAACGCGAGCCTTTCGACCGTGGGCCTGCTGGTCTCGGACGAGGGGGAGGGCAATCTCTACCAGGTGACCGTGCCGGAGACCGGTCTCCCCGAGGGTCTCGTGCCGGGCATGCCGGTCAAGGTCATCGGTCTGAAGGCCCGTGACTGGGAGAACGAGTTCAACGGCCAGAAGCGGCACGGGATCTCGTTCCGCGCGGTCGCGATCACCCCGGCGGCCTGACCATGACCGACCTGTCCATGTGGCTGGAGGCCACGGGAGCCCTGGTGGTTGCCGGCGGTCTCGGTTTCGCGAAGGAGCGCGCGCCGCGTGTGTACTGGTCGCTGGTCGGGATGCCGATGACCTGGGGTCGGTTCACCTTCTCGTACCGCTCGACGATGGACGTGTGCGGGCTGACGGTGCACCCGTCGGGGCTGCGGGCGTTCATGACCCGCAGCGTCGCCCGCCGTGAGGTTCAGCCGGTCCCGCCGAAGATCCGCCGGGTACGCGGCACGCCGACCGGACTGCGGGTCACCCTGCGGCTTCCCGCCGGCCTGGAGCCCGCCGACGTGATCGCATCCTCAGAACGGCTCCGGCACGCCTGGGGTGTCCACTCGGTGACCGTAGTGGAGACGAAGCCTGGTTTCGTGGAACTGCGGATGACCGGCTATGACGTGCTGCGCCGGGTGCGGATGCCCCGCAAGGCCGTGCCTCACGGGATGGCCGTTCCGGTCGCGGTGCGGGAGGACGGGACAGCGTTCGAGCGGGACTACCGCAAGGCGCCAATGGCACTCACCCTGGGCGCCAACCACTCCGGCAAGTCCATGTACCAGCGCAACCTGATCAAGGGACTGGCGCAACTGCCGGTGGCCCTGGTCGGTGTCGACTGCAAGCGCGGGGTAGAACAGTCCGCCTTCGCGCCCCGCCTGTCGGCGCTGGTCACCAACCCCGACGATGCCGCCTCACTGCTCGGCGTCCTGGTCGCGGAGATGGAAGACCGCTTCGACCTGCTGAGCCGTAACGGCGTCTCGGATCTGTGGGAACTGCCCTCCGAGCTGCGCCCAGTGCCGGTGGTCGTCCTGGTCGACGAGGTGGCGGAACTGTTCCTGATCTCCTCGAAGAAGGATGAGGAGCGCCGGGAGCGGATCGTCACCGCGCTGATCCGGCTGGCGCAGATGGCCCGCGCGATCGGCATCTACCTGGAGATCTGCGGGCAGCGCTTCGGCTCCGACCTGGGCAAGGGCGCCACCATGCTCCGCGCTCAGCTCACCGGCCGTGTGGTGCACCGCGTCAACGACAAGCAGACCGCCGAAATGGGCCTGGCGGACGTGGCCCCGGACGCGGTCCCGGCCGCGAGCCTGATCCCGATGAACCGCCCCGGAACCGCTGTCGCGGCGGACTCCTCCGGTGGCTGGTCGAAGATCCGCACCCCCGAAACGTCGCGTGCCGAAGTCGTTGCGGTCTGCCGGAAGTTCGCCCACCTGGTCCCGGATCTGCCGTTCCTCGACCCGTTCCGCCCCTACGTGCCCGCCCCCGCGTCGGCGGCCGGTCCGCCGCTGGTCAAGCCCCGCCCGGTCACCGAGTAGCACCCGCTCCACCACGGTCGGCGCGACTGCTTCGCGCCAGGTCCCTACCCCCGCCATGCCGAAAACAGGAGGACAGCAATGCGCGGCAAGCCCTGGTTCGAGTTCACCCCGCAGGAGCGAGACGACGCCAACCGCCTCGGCTTCCTGTTCGAAACCTTGCAGAACGACATGCACCTCGGCCTGGACACGGACCACTTCGTCATGGTCGTGAGTGACGCCCTGGACTCCGAGTTCGCCGCCCGCGCTGAGGGTGCATACCCGCCCGTCGGACACGACTACCCGCGTCTGGAGTCGTGATCGCCGTGGCCACACGGAAGACCCCCGCCCCGGTGACCGCCGATCCGGAGCCCGCGAAGTGCCCAATCTGCCAGGGCTCCGGGGAGGTCTCCCGCACCGTCCGCGTCGGCCGCAAGCGCCGCACCGTCGGCCGGCAGACCGGCCTGTGCCTGGCCTGCCTGGGGTCCGGCGAAGCGCCCACGGACTGAACCCCCGCCGGGCCAGGGGCGGCCGGACACCGCTCCCCGCCCGCCCCTGGCCCGACCCCCCTTGAAGGGAGGTGCCCGCATGTCCCGCTCGATCCGCGTGGATGCCGTACTCGTACAAGCCGTTATCGCCGGCGCGCTGTCCTTCGCCCACCTGCACGACCTTGCCGAGGCCGCCGGACAGACCGGCTGGAAGGCATGGGCCTACCCGGTCAGCGTCGACCTGCTCCTTGTCGCCGCCTGGCGCCGGCTGCGCACGGCCCGCTACGACCGCTCCGCCTGGACGTGGTTCGTGATCGCCCTGTTCGCCTCGCTCGGCGCGAACATCGCGACCGCCGGACTCCTCGACCTGGCCAACGTGCCCGCCTGGCTGCGCATCCTCGTCGCCGGCTGGCCCGCCCTGGCCTTCCTCGGCGGAACCCTCCTGGTCCACTCGCCCGCCGAACCGGCCGCTCCTTCTGCACAGCCTGTGGACGAACCGGCGTCGCCGGAAGTCGAGATGCACCGAACCGACGAACCCGCCCCCGACCCGGCCTCTGTCGCGACCGTGCCGGAGCTGACCCCGGTCCCGCCCAAGCCCGCGCCCGGCGCCCCTGTCGTTCCGGCCGCGCTGCTCGACCACGCCCGGAAGATCGCAGACGCCCACCGGGCCTCCACCGGGGCCCCGATGCCCGCCGACGCCCTGACCGCCCGGCTCCAACTGCCCGCCCCGATGGCCGACGCCATCGCCGCCGAACTCCAGCTCACCTGACCAGAAGGGAGACCGCCCGTGACTGCCTACCGCCGCTTCCGCGACCGGATCCGCATCGGACCTGTGGAGGTCGCCACCTACTACGACGGCCGGGGCCGCGACAAGCACGCCGCTGCCTGCACCGCCCCCGGCTGTGGCTTCTCCGCCGACTACACCGACCGCTCCGCCGCCGAACTCGCCGCCCGCACACACCGCTGCAAGGCCTGACAGGAGATCGCCATGGACGTACCGCTCTGGCTCGCCCTGCTCGTCGTCGGATGGCTCGGCGTCAAGCTCGCCCGTCCGCCGATGTGGCTGGTGGTCGTGCTCCTGGTCGGCGGCTACCTCATCGCCGGCAGCTTCCTCGGGCCTGCCGTCGGCACCGCCCTCAAGTAACCCGACTCGAAGGGAAACCAGCCGTGTTCACTCCCAAATACCCGCCCCCGGACACCGCCCCGACCGCCGCATCGGCCCCGGTGACCAACGCCCAGGCGCTTGCCGTACCCGCGTCGGTTGCGGTCGCTCCGGCCTTGAACCGGCCCACCGTCCAGCTCACACCCGGCAGCGCTCTCGCCCTGGCCGCCGGCGGTGGCGCCGTGGTCCTCGTCGTCGGCGCGGTCCTGGTCTCGCTCCTGCTCGCGGTCGCCATCACCGGCGTTTCCGTCGCCGTGGTCGCGGTCGTCCTGCGCCTGCTCATCAAGGACCTGCACAAGCACTGAACGGCCCCCGGAGCGGCCTCTACCGCCAAGTTTCGTCCGCTCCGGGCGCCTTCCCACCTTCCTGATCCAACGGACCCGAAAGGGAAGCCCCATGATGCCCCAGCACGCCCAGAACACGCGCGTCTGCCGCCACTGCGACGGCTTCGCCACCGCCGCCATCACCACCGGCACCCGCCACGCCGACGGCACCCGCGCCACCCTCCGCGTGACCTGCCCGACCTGCAAGGGCACCGGCCACACCGCCCCCGCCTCCACGCTCGCCCGCGCCGGGCGGTGACCGCCGTGGCTGACCTCACCCCGACCCCGGACCGCCCCGGCCTGCACGTCAGCAAGCCGTCCTCATTCGCCACCGCCACCGCATCGGCGGTCTGCCACTGCGGTGCCCGCGCCACCGCCAAGGGTGACGCCCAGGTCAAAACGCTGGTCGACGACTACACCGCCAACCACGGTCCCGCCCACGCCATGGGAGGCAAGTGATGAACACCGCGCTCCCTGCGCTGGACCTCTTCGCTGGCCCCGGCGGCTGGTCGGAAGGTCTGCGCGCCCTCGGTCTGCGGGACGTCGGGATTGAGATCGACCCGTCCGCCTGCGCCACCCGCGCCGCCGCCGGGCACACCACAATCCGCGCCGACGTCGCCGCATACCCCACCGCACCGCTCTGCGGAAAGGTCGCCGGGCTGATCGCCTCCCCGCCTTGCCAGACCTTCAGCGCCGCCGGACTGCGCACCGGAAACGACGACATGGACCTGTGCCACCAGGGCCTTGACGACATCGCCCGCGGGAGCGACACCCGCGCCGCGCTGCGCACCGCCTGCGCGGACCCGCGCTCGCTCCTCGTCGTCGAGCCGCTGCGCTACGCCCTCGACCTGCGCCCCGACTGGATCGCCCTGGAGGAAGTCCCCGCCGTGGCGCCCCTGTTCGCCCACATCGCGGGCATCCTGCGCGGCCTTGGCTACTCGGCATGGACCGGCGTACTCAACGCGGCCGACTAAGGCGTCCCGCAGACCCGCCGCCGCGCCTTCCTCCTCGCCTCCCGCACCCGCACCGCGACACCGCCCGAGCCCACCCACGCCAAAGCGCCCGGACCCGACACCCTGTTCGGCCCCGCTCCGGCGCCGTGGGTCACCATGGCCGACGCCCTCGGCTGGGGCGCCACCGACCGCCCCACCCCCACCGTCACCGCCGGCGGCGGCAAGAGCGGCGGACCGGAGCCCTTCCCCACCTCGGCCCGCAAGGCGCTCATGGACGCCCAACGGCGCGGCTCGTGGGTGCTGCACACCAACCGCAATCAGATGCCCGACGGCAGTCGGCAGACCACCTGCCCGCATAGTGCGCCCGCACCTACGTTCACGGCAAAGGCAGGCGGCCAGTGGGTCCTGCGGCACAGCAACCGCCGCAACGCCACCATCCGCCGCGCCGATGAACCCGCCGCCACCCTGCTCTTCGCACGGGCCAGCAACGACGTGTCATGGCACAAGGACGGCTCCGCGGGGCCGGAATCCGTCCGCATCACAGTCCAGGAAGCCGCCGCCCTCCAGACCTTCCCCACCGGCTACCCCTTCCAGGGCACCAAGACCCGGCAGTTCGAGCAGATCGGCAACGCCGTTCCGCCGCTGCTCGCCTCCGCTGTCCTCCGCCCCTTGGTCCCCGCGCCACTGGAGGTCGCCGCGTGACCGACACCGCCACCATGGCGGGCCTGGACCCGGCCACCCTCGCCGACGTACTGAGGCTGGCCGGGTCATACGGCTTCGACCGCCTCCAAGAGCAGATCAAACGCACGGGCGGCTGCTCCGACCCCATCCACCTGATCGGCTCCACCGTCACCCGCGACACCGCCACCAAGCAGGTACTGCACTCCTACTCCACCGACACCGAACCCGGTGGCCGGCTGCGCATCGCCTGCGGCAACCGTCGCGCCTCGCGCTGCCCTGCCTGCGCCTGGACCTACGCCGGCGACACCTACCACCTCATCCGTGCCGGACTCGTCGGCGATCCCGCCAAGGGCACGCCGCACACCATCCGAAACCATCCGCGGGTGTTCGCCACCCTCACCGCCCCGAGCTTCGGCCCCGTCCACAACCGCCCGGGCAACCGGCCCTGCCGCTGCGGTGTCCGCCACGGTGAGGACGCCCCGGAGCTGGGCACCCCGCTCGACCCCGAGACGTACGACTACGCGGGCGCGGTGCTGTGGAACAACCACGCCTCCGAACTGTGGCGCTACTTCACGATCTACCTGCGCCGTGAGATCGCAAAGCGAGCCGGCCTCACCCAGAAAGCCGCCCGCGAGGAATCACGAGTCTCCTTCGGCAAGGTCGCCGAGTACCAGAAGCGCGGCGCCGTGCACTTCCATGCCGTGATCCGCTTCGACGGACCGGGAGGACCCGACGATTCTCCGCCGGCCTGGGCCACCCTCGACCTGCTCACCGACGCCATCCAGGCCGCCGCCGCCCGCGTCGAGGTGGACGTGCCACCAGCCCGCTACCAGCCGGACCCCGACCAACCGGCCATCACCCAGCCGGCCCGCACCCTGCGCTGGGGCACGCAGCTCGACGTCCGACCTATCCAGGCCTTCGGCAACGGCGAGGAGATCACCGAACAGGCCGTGGCCTCCTACGTCGCCAAGTACGCCACCAAAGCCGCCGAGACCACAGGCACCGTCGACCGCCGGATCGGCAACAAGGAAGCCTTGGCCCTGCTCGAAGTGCCCGACCACCCCGCCCGGCTCATCGCCATGTGCCTCGACCTGCACGCCCTCTACCCGGACCGCAAGCTCCGCGACTGGGCCCACATGCTCGGCTTCCGCGGCCACTTCTCCACCAAGTCCCGCCGCTACTCCACCACCCTCGGAGCCCTCCGCCAGGTCCGCGCCGACTACCGCGCAGCCCAGCAACGCCAAGCCCTCGGCCTGCCCGATCCCGATGACGAGACCGAGGCAACCACGCTCACCCTCGCCCACTGGACCTACGCCGGCCACGGCCACACCCCCGGCGAATCCTGGATCGCCGCCAACATCCGCCGCGACATCCAGCACAACCGCGAAGCCGCACGCGAAGCGCTCGCCGACTGGGATGGAGGTGACCGTGATGGCTAGCAAGACTGAGCAGACGACCCGTCGGCCCGTGATGACGAAAGACGAGTGGATCGCGCAGCACCTTCGGCGTGCGCCGGCGAGGGATGAGGAATGGGTGCACCGTCTTCTCGTTCTTCAGGGGAGGGCCTAGCTGTGTCTCCCCGAGTCGCGGTCTACACGCGAATCTCCCGAGATGACGAGGGCGATGGTCTCGGAGTCGCACGGCAGCGCGAAGACTGCGAACGCCTGGTGGATCTCCGAGGATGGGCGGTCGCGAAGGTCTACCAGGACAACGACGTGTCCGCCTACAAGAGGAACGTCCGACGGCCTGAGTTCGAGCTGATGCTGAGCGACCTGGCGGATGGCTTGATCGATGGCGTTGTTTCGTATGACCTTGACCGGCTCGCCCGGCAGCCGAAGGATCTTGAACGCCTCATCGACCTGTACGACGAGCGGAGGCGCCGTGTGTTCGCCACCGTCACCAACGACGTGAACTTGGGGACGGCTGATGGCCGCACCGTGGCGCGCGTGATGGTGGCCTTCGCGAACAAGTCCTCGCACGACGCATCACGCCGCATCCAACGCAAGCATCTCGAACTGGCGCGACAGGGGAAGTCGAGTGGTGGTCCGGCTCCCTATGGATGGCAGAAAGACGGACGTACGGTCGACCCTGTTGCGGCGGGCCACATTCGCGCTGCTCAGAAAGACCTGCTGGCCGGCGTACGTATCGGAACCATCCGCACGGATTGGCAGCGCCGGGGACTGGGCCATCCTCGCGAGGGGACTACTCGGCTTCCTCATCACCTCGTGGAACGCATGCTGACGAACCCGAGACTGTGCGGCTACCGCACCTATCGTGGCGAAGTACTCCTCGATGACGAGGAGGGACGTCCGGTCATCGGCGCCTGGGAGCCGATCAACACCGTTGAAGAGTGGGAAGCGGTGTGCGCGGTGGTCGCGGAACGGAAGCAGAAGTATCCCGGTCGCTCGTTGGCCCGGAAGTACCTGCTGTCCGGGATCGCTCGATGCGGGCTCTGCCACGCGAAGATTCGCGGGCAGGTGAACCGCCGACGGAAAGAGGGCTCCAAGGCCGCCAGGTTCAGCTACCAGTGCTCTGTGGTGAACGGAGGGTGCGGCAAGGTCGGACGCGCCGGGGAGGCCGTGGACGAGTTCGTCATCAGCCTCGTACTTGCCGAGCAGCGGGAGCGAGCCATGGCCACCACGGTGGAAGAGGTCGAGTCCTGGCCCAACGCGGCTGAGCTGATTGATGTTGAGTCGGACATCGCCGCCCTGACCCAAGCTGCAAAGGCCAGAGAGATTACTGTCTCGGCGTTGCTTCAGCTTCTGCCGGACCTGGAACGCCGGCGTGATGAGCTGAAGCTGGAGCGGGGGCGTTTCAGCAAGGCGCGACAGCAGACCGCCGCTCTCAGCGTCGGCACCCTTGAGGACTTCCTGTCCCTTCCGATTGAGCGGCAGCAAGCTCTCGTCCTTCACAGCCTCTCGGCAGTGCTGATCCATCCCGCCGGGAGGGGATCGCGCAAGTTCGACCCGAGCTTGATCGAGCCTGTGTGGCGATGATCGGAACGGTCCATCACCGACCCTGGACGCGTGGCTGTGCACCTGCCGGCCGCGCGTCCTTTGCGTTGTCCCGCACCATGCGGATGACCTGCGCGTATGCCTTGCCGGGAACGACCCTCATTCGGTCAATGATGCCTGGAGTGTCCTGCCGCCGGTCAGCAGGTCGGGGGAAGTGGCCAAGGAGAACAAGGAAGCGCTCTGACCTGCGGTCACTGCGGTCACTGGGGTCACGTACGCTTCCTCTGATCAAATTCTGGTCATTCGCATACTCCGTGGGGGATGTTCATGCGCTCAGCCATGCGCCTTGCCGTGCTCGGAACCAGCGTCGCGCTGGTCGCCGGGGCTACCGGTGCCACCGCCCGGGCAGCGGACGGTGGCTCGGGCGACATCACGATCGACAAGGTCGTCGTCAACGGCGGCAAGCCGGTCGTGGTCGGTACCACCAACGTCGTGTCCGCCAAGGTCTCCGTCACCGCGTCGGACGACTCGGGCATCGACGAGACCACGTACATCAGCGCCTACGGCCCGACGCCGAACTACGACCAGATCTGGTACGACGACGGCGAGATCAGCTGCGTCAAGGTGAGCGCCACCACCTCGACCTGCACCGGCACGCTGACGTTCGACCCACAGGGCGGCTCCGCCATCAACGGCAACAACGCGGCGGCCACCTGGCGGCTCAGCACGCTGGTCGCCGCCCTGGACTCCGACTACATCCACCGGGACGCGGCCACCACCTTCCAGGTGCAGCGCTACTCCAAGCTGACGGTCAACGCCTCGCCGGAGCCGGTGAAGAAGGGCCGGACCATCACGGTCACCGGCAAGCTTTCCCGGGCCAACTGGGAGGACAACCTGTACCACGGCTACGCCAACCAGTCGGTGAAGCTGCAGTTCCGCAAGAAGGGCAGCAGCACCTACACCACGGTGAAGACGATCAAGTCCAGTTCGACGGGCAGCCTCAAGACGACCGTCACCGCCGCCACCGACGGCTACTTCCGCTACAGCTTCGCGGGCACGAGCACGACTCCGGCGGTCAGCGCGGCCGGCGACTTCGTGGACGTCCAGTAGTCGCACAGCACAAAGACACAGCAGCGGAAAGGGCCCCCGGCGTGCACTGCACGCCGGGGGCCCTTTCCGCGTTCGTCCTGCATGCGTCCTAGAACGTGCCCAGCTTCACGATCGACAGCAGCGCCACCAGCTGGATCGCCGACGCGCCCAGCGCCTTCGGCCACGGCAGGTCGTGGGAGCGGCTGACCATCATCGTCAGCAGGGCGCCGGCCGCGACCCAGGTCGCCCAGCCGAGGACCTGCACGAAGGCCGCGTCGCCGCCGAGGAACATGGCGACCACCAGGCGCGGGGCGTCCGTCAGCGACATGATCAGCATCGACAGGCCGACCGTCGGCTGCCAGGCGCCGTTGCCGCCGATCTGACGGGCCAGGGTGTGGGTGACCACGCCCAGGATGAAGGCGGACAGGACCATCGCGATCGCCGTGGTCAGCACGATCGGGACCGCGTTGGACAGGGTCGCGCTGATCGCGTCCTCACGAGCGCCGTCGAAGCCGAAGACCGCGAGCAGGCCGTAGAGGAACGTCACGACCAGGGCGGGGCCCCACATCGCGTAGTCCCGCATCTGGAGGAACGTCCTCGCGGGGGACAGGACGATGCCCCTCAGGAGGTCCTTCCAGTGCAGGCGGGGCCCGACCGGGGCCGCGCCGGCGTGGTAGGTCTGGCCCTGGGAGTAGGGGTCCTCGTGGATCGAGAACGCCTGCGTGTGGCCAGGGTTGTTCGCCGCGTACGGGTCAGGGCCCTGCGGGTGGTGTGCGCCGCCGTCGCCGAAGTACTCCGGCTCGCCCTGACCGCCGTAGCCGCCGCCCTGGCCGCCGTAGCCCTGGCCATGGCCCTGACCGCCGTAGCCGCCGTGGTACGGCTGCTGCGGCGGCGGGGGGTAGCCCTGCGACGGCCCCTGCTGCCCGTACGGAGGTTGTTGCCCTCGCGCCTGCGGGGCCCGGTTGTCCCGGCCGCCGCGTCCGATCCTGAATCCAGCCACGTCTTCGAACGTACCTGGTCCCGGAGAGTGGCGTGCCGGGCCCGGGCTTCCGGGCCCGGCTTTGCGGCCGAGCTGTGACATCCCCTAAGGGACCCTACGGGGGACTTGGGGGGTGGGTCAGGGACCGGCGGCTCAACCCTTCAGTACGGTGCCGAAGTACGTCGTGCCCGACGGGCCCCCCAGCGTGGTGCTGCTGAAGGACTTCGCGCCGGTCGCCGTCGTACCCGTGGAGGTGCCGCGCAGCACCCACACCGCGCCCGCGCCGTCGTTCTCGCCCCGCGCGCCCGCGATCAGCTCGGCGCGGCCGTCCTTGTCGGCATCGGTGAGGAAGACCGAGTCGCCGAAGTAGTCGTAGGACTCGGCGGTGCCGGGGACGCCGGTGGTGTCCTGGGAGAAGGACTTGGCTCCGGTGCCGGTCAGGCCGGAGGCGGAGCCGCGCAGGACGACGACCGAGCCCGCGTCGGCCTTCGAGCCCAGGGACTCGTCCGCCACGCCGACCGCGATGTCCTGGTATCCGTCGCCGTTGGTGTCGCCCGCGGCCACGCTCCAGCCGAAGCGGTCGTTCTTCTCGGCGGTGCCGGGCACGCCCGTGGTGTCCTGGGTGAAGCGGGCCGGGGTACGGGTGCTCAGGCCGGTCGACGCGCCGTAGGTGACGGTGATCGCGCCGCCGAGGCCGCCGTTGGGCTCGTCGGTGGACTTCTCCGAGAAGTTGCCGGTGACGATGTCGCCGTAGCCGTCCTTGTTGACGTCGGCGATGGCCGCCGCGTAGCCGCCCGCGACCTTGCTGCCCGGGACCAGGCCCGAGGCGGAGCCCTTGTAGAGGACGCCGCGGGTGCGGACGCCGTCGGTGATGTCCTCGTAACCCATGACCAGCAGGTCGGTCCTGCCGTCGCCGGTGACGTCGCCCGCGGCGATCTGGTCGGTGGTGACTCCGGTCTGCTCGTAGGTGTCGATGCCGGTGAGTCCCGCGGCCTGGCCGGTGCGGGTGAACGGGCCCTCGACGATGTTCAGTTCGGGCAGCGCCAGGTTGGCCGCGGCCAGGTCGGTGTCGCCGTCGCCGTCGAAGTCGCCGGTGGCGACGGACCAACCGAGCTCGTTGCGGTGCTCCGGCAGCGGCGAGCTGATGTCCGTCCCGCCGGTGATCCCGCTCGCCCCGCCCCACAGCACCGTCAGCGCGCCGTACTCGTCGGTCGTGCCGATCCGCTCGCCGTGCACGCCGACCACGATGTCGGTGTAGCCGTCGCCGTCCAGGTCACCGGTGGTGAGGCGGTCGCCGAAGGAGTCGCCGTACTCGGGGGTCCCGGGGATGCCGGTGGTGGCCTGGCTGATGATCTGGCGCTTGGTCGTGTCGAGGCCGCTCGCGGTGCCGTAGACGACCCCGACGTAACCGGCGTTCGACTTGGTGCCGATCTGGGCCAGGGGTGCGCCGATGGCGAGGTCGCGGTAGCCGTCGCCGTTGAAGTCGCCGGACAGGCCCGAGGGCGCGGCGGCGGCCGAGCCGGCCGGGAGGGCGCAGAGCAGACCGGTGGTCAGGGCCGTGGCCAGGAGGAGAGCCGTCTTCTTGTGCATCAGGTTCCGTTCGTGAAGGGAGAGCGGCCTCAGTCCGCGAAGGTTCCGCCGAGCTCCGGCAGGACGAAGGCACCGGTGGCCGTCGGGGTGGCCGTGGTGCCGCGCAGGACCAGGGAGGTGTTCGCGGCGCCGATGCCCAGGTCGGCCTTGCCGTCGTGCGTCACATCGCGCAGGCGCAGGGTGTGACCGAAGGAGGCATGGGAGTCCGCGGGGCCGTTCACGGTCTGCGGGATCCAGGCGGAGCGCAGGCCGTCCAGGCCGCCGGGGCCGCCGTGGAACAGGGTCACCCCGCCCTGGTCCTCCTTGCCGCTGACGTCCTCGTGCGGGACGCCGACCGCGAGGTCCGGGTAGCCGTCACCGTTCACGTCGCCCGCCGAGAGGGCGTAGCCGAAGTTGTCGCCCGCCTCGGCGCTGCCCGAGACACCGGTGGTGGCCTGGTTGTACATCGCCGAGCCGCTCGGGCCGGCGGACGTGCCGAGCCAGACGAGGAGGGAGCCCTTCCCGTCGTGGGAGTCGGGCCTGCCGAAGGCGATGTCGCCGTAGCCGTTCTTGTCGAAGTCGCCGATCGCGGCGGTCGTCGCGGTGACCGTCTTGGACGGGCCGGAGGTCAGGCCGCCCGAGGCGCCCTTGAGGTACCAGGCGCGCTCGACGGGCTGCCCGTCGACGAACTGCTCGCCGAGGACGACCAGGTCGGTCCGCCCGTCGCCGTTGACCTTTCCGGCGGCGAGACTGTACGAGTACCAGCCCGCCCCTTCCTTGTCGATCTCGCTGACGGCGCCGGTCGTACCGGACTTGCTGAAGCCGCCCCGGTACAACCAGGTCTCGCCGCCGCCGACCACCGCGAGGTCGGGCGAGCCGTCGCCGTTGAAGTCGCCGGTGGCGAGGTCGCGGCCGAAGTGGCCCTGGGCGCCGGACTTCAGGACCAGGCTGGTGCCGCCGGACAGACCGGAGGCGGAGCCCCAGACGACGGTGACCGAGCCGCGGTACTGGTGGCTGCTCACATCCTCGGTCGGGTTGCCGACGACCAGGTCCGCGTAGCCGTCCTTGTTGAGGTCGGCGCCGGCGAGGGAGTCGCCGAACCGGTCGCCGTCCTCGTCGGTGCCGGGGATGCCGGCGGTGTCCTGGTGGATGGCCTTCGGGTGCGCGGTGTCGAGGCCGTTCGCGGTGCCGTAGACGACGGTGACCGTGCCACCGTGCTGCCCGACGCCGTTGTAGCCGCCGTACGCCACGTCGCGGTGGCCGTCGCCGTTGAAGTCGTCGTAGTGCTTGGCGACGGCCGCCGCGGCGGGGGCGGTGAGGAACAGCGGGGTGACGCCGGTGGCGAGGAGGGCCGCGGCGAGTGCGGTGGCGGTGCGTCGGGACATGACGGAGGTCTCCTGACGGGCTCGGGGTGGGGTCACCTGGCGAGGTCCCAGCCGAACGTCGAGCCCTTGAGGCCGGCGCCGGCGGCGGTGAGGGACTTGGCGCCGGTGGTGGTCAGGCCGGAGGCGGTGCCGCGCAGGTAGGTGACGGAGCCGTTGCTGTTCTCGTAGCCCGCGCCGGTCACCAGGTCGGCCTTGCCGGTCTTGTCGAGGTCGAGCAGCCGGACGGACATGCCGAAGGCGTCGCCGGTCTCGGCGGAGCCGGGCACGCCCGCGGTGTTCTGGGTGTACGACTTGGCGCCGGTGGTCCGCAGTCCGGTGGCCGAGCCGAACAGGACGGTCACCGAGCCGGCGTCGCGGGCCGAGCCGATGTCCTCGCCCCAGGCGCCGACGACGACGTCGGCGTACTTGTCGCCGTTGATGTCGCCGACGTCGACCGCGGAGCCGAACAGGTCGGCCTCCTCGTCGGTGCCGGGCACGCCCGGGGTGTCCTGGTGGACGACGGTGGGCGTCTGCTGCGGGTCGGGGCCGTTCGGGCCGCCGTACCAGACGGTGATGCGGCCGCCCTTGGGGGCGGCGGGGCCCGCGTGGTCGCCGAGGACGAGGTCGCCGTAGCCGTCGCCGTTGATGTCGCCGCTCGCGCCGAGGGAGCCGTCGGCCTTCGGCAGGGCCACCATGGCGTAGTCGGACTCGGGGTGCTGGTCCCAGCCGCCGAGGTCGTGGTGGAAGTAGCGGATGTCGCCGCCCACGTCGCCGTCGTGCGCGAACGGGTACACGCGCTCGGCCTTCCCGTCGCCGGTCAGGTCCCCCGCGACGACCTCGTACGTCGTGCCCAGCTCGTAGACGCCGGAGTGGCCGACCGGGGTGCCGGTGCGGGTGAAGGGGCCCTGGTAGAGGTGGGTGTGGGTCTGGCCGGTGGCGGTGACGTCCGTGTCGCCGTCGCCGTCGAAGTCGCCGGTGGCGACGCCCCGGGAGTAGCCGCCCCACTCGGCGAGCTGCTCCGCCGGGGGCTGCGGCAGCGCCGATCCGCCGGTCAGGCCCGCGGAACCGCCCCAGATGACGGTGGCGCTGCCGACGCCCTTGCGGGTGCCGATGCTCTCGAACTCGGCGCCCACGACCAGGTCGGCGTAGCCGTCCTTGTTCAGGTCGCCGGTGGCGAGGCTCGCGCCGAAGCGGTCGTCGGACTCGGCGGTGCCGGGAACTCCGGTGGAGTTCTGGGTGATCACGGTCTTCTTGGTGGACGGAACGCCCGAGGACGAGCCGTACAGCACGACCACGGCACCGGCGCTGCTCGCCGAGCCGACGTCGGCGCCCATGGCGCCGATGGCGATGTCCCGGTAGCCGTCGCCGTTGAAGTCGCTAGCCAGCCCGGAGGGGGCGGCGACGGCGGGGGTCGCGGGCAGGACGGTGAGCACGCCGGTGGTGAGTGCGGCGGCGATCACGAGAGTGCGCAAGAGAGGACTCCAGTCGGGGGGCCCGCACCGTCGGGTGCGGGCCCAAGGGGGGCTACGGCGGGTCAGTCGGCGAAGTTCGCGCCGAAGTACGGCGTGCCGGTCGTCGAGACGCCCGAGGTGCTCGGCGAGATGGCCCGGGAGCCGGTGGTGGTGATCTTCGTGCCGTTGGACGGCAGGTAGGTGACGGCGCCGTTGTAGGCGTTCTCGCCCGAGCCGACGGCCAGGTCGGCGCGGCCGTCGCCGGTGAGGTCGTCGAGCTTGACGTCCAGGCCGAAGAAGTCGTCGTCCTCGTCGGTGCCGGGCACGCCCGCGGTGCTCTGGGCGAAGGACTGGGCGCCGGAGCCGGTGTTCAGGCCGTCGGCGGTGCCGTAGAGGATGGTGACCGCGCCGGTGTTCGCGGCTTCGGCGATGTTCTCGCCCGCGACTCCGATGGCGAGGTCGAGGAAACCGTCGCCGTTGATGTCGCCGAGGTCGAGCTCGTGGCCGAACCAGTCGTTGCCCTCGGCGGTGCCGGGGACGTTGCCGGTGTCCTGGGTGATGCCGGTGGCGGTGCCGGGACCGGTGGCCGTGCCGTACGTCACCCAGACCTTGCCGCCCTTGCCGGAGTCGGGGACGGTCGTGCCGTCGCCGAGGGTGGGGTTCCAGGACGCGCCGCTGACGATGTCGCCGAAGCCGTCGCCGTCGATGTCGCCGATGGCGGTGATCACACCGGGCTTGATGGTCTTGATGCCGGCCGTGGACAGGCCACTGGTGGACCCGGGGAGGTAGTAGTTGCGGTTCCAGCCGTACTCGGTCTGAGTCTCGAAGCCGTCGACGACCAGGTCGGTGCGGCCGTCGCCGCTGACGTCGCCGGCGGTCAGGTTCATCGGGCCGCCCGCGTCCGAGCCCATGATCGGGGGCTTGACGGTGTAGCGGCCGCCCGCGGTGCCGGTGGCGGAGAAACCGCCCTTGAAGACGTGGACCGTGGCGGTGTTGGTGCCGACGGCCAGATCGGCCTTGCCATCGCCGTCGAAGTCCCCGGCGGCGAGGTTCTCGCCCCAGCGGTCGTGCGAGGAGGGGGCCGGGTCGGCGACGGTGACGCCCTTGCCGGTGATCCCGGAGGCCGAGCCCCACAGGATGGCCAGGCTGCCGCCGTCGGTGTCGCCGCCGATGTCCTCGCCGGCCGAGCCGACGGCGATGTCGTCGTAGCCGTCGCCGTTGAAGTCGGCGTAGGCGGTGTCGTGGCCGAAGTGGTCGCCGGCCTCGGCGGTGCCCGGGGTGCCGGTGGTGTTCTGGCTGACGGTGGCGCGCTTGGTGGACGTGACCCCGGTGGCGGAGCCGTAGAGGACGACCAGCTGGCCCGCCCCCTTCTTGCCGCTGACGTAGGCGCCCTCCGCGGAGAAGGCGAGGTCCCCGACCCCGTCGCCGTTGAAGTCGGCCTGGGCGACGGCGGTGGAGTCCGCGGCCGTCGCGGTGGCGGCCGTGAAGGTGAGCAGCCCGCCCGTCAGAGCGGCGGCGGTGGCCGTCGCGAGGGCGAGTCGCAGCGTCTGGTGCATGCGGGTTCTCCTGCTGCATGCGGGGGATGCCTGGCGGGGCATCCGCAGTCAATGGGGTGCGGCCGGTCGCGTTCGCCGGGAGTTGTCCCGCGATTCACGTCTCGGTCGGCGATCAAGAGACCCGCACTGATGCGTAAGGGTTGTACGTGCGTTCGGTAAATTTTTGAACCACCTGTGAGCCGCCCGAGCGTCAGCGGCTCAGGAACGCGGCCGTCGAGAAGGTGACCGCCGGTTCCCGCGCGACCAGGCCCTGTTCCGTGCCCGGATACACGGCCACCGTGTCGCGCGTCTCGCTCGCGTACGTCCGCACGGTCAGGTCGGCCCGGCCGTCGCCGTCGAGGTCGGCGACGGACACCACACGGGTGGTGCCGGACGCGGCCGGTTCGACGGTGACCGTGCCCCGGGTCGACAGTCCTGCCGTACGGCCGGGGAAGAGCCGCAGGCGGGCGCCGCTGGAGACGAGTTCGCTCAGCCCGTCGCCGTCGAAGTCGGCGGCGTCGAGCATCGAACCGGCGGAGGCGAGGGCGGCGCGGGCGGTGGTGGGGAGGTCGTAGTGCAGGGACGTTTCGCCCATGGTCCCGACGGCGGCGTCCAGCGCCTTGCCCTCGCCGAAGGCGCCGAGGGCGACGTCGATCCCGGCGGGCAGGGCGGCGCCGGCGCCGGTCGGGCCCTCGGGGCCGCCGAGGACCACGGTGGAGGGGCCGGAGCCCTCCGCGGTACGGATCAGCAGGTCGTCGTCGCCGTCGAGGTCGACGTCGGCGGCCGGGCCGGTGGGGAGGTTGCCGGGGGCGGCGATCGGGGCGGCGGCGGCCTCGGGGGCGCCCTCGCGGCTGAACGGGCCGCGCAGGAAGCTCAGCCGGCCGCCGGAGGCGTGCAGGACCAGATCCTCGGCGCCGTCGCCGTCGAAGTCCCCGCACACCGGCCGGTCCGGCCAGTCGTTGCCGACGCGGGCCCGGGCGGGGACGACCAGGACGACGCCCTTGCCGGTCAGGCCCCTGGGCGAGCCGAAGAGCAACTGGAGCGGGACCGGCGGCTGCCCCTGGCCGTCGTAGGGCGGGTCGGTGGCGATGACGAGGTCGGTGAACCCGTCGCCGTCCAGGTTGCAGCCGGTCTCCGCCTCGAACAGCGCCGGGAGCCGGCCGTCGGTCGCGGCGGCGTGTTCCGCGGGGCTCAGGAGCTGGCGGGCGCCGGGGAGGAGGCCGCGGGGGCCGCCGTAGACGATGCCGATGCCCGGGTCGTCGGCGTGCGGCTGCGGCCTGGCCAGTTCGTCGAGGACGAGGTCGCGGTGGCCGTCGCCGTTGAAGTCGTCCGGGGTGCGGCTGCCGTCGCCGCGCGGGACCGGCAGTACGGCCGGGGCGTCGGCGGCCCGTACCGACGGAGAGGGAGTCCGGGTGGGGGCCGCGGTGGCCGGGGCATCGGTGTCCGGGGCGGGCCCGCAGGCGGCGAGCAGGAACAGGGCAGCCACACAGGTCCCGCTGCTTCGCACGCGCACCGCTCACCTCGTCAGCATCACTGGCAACGACCTCGACATGATGCATGTGTTCGAGCGAGGGCGACAGGGGTGGGGTGGGTACGCCCCACCCTGCCGCTAGGTACGCGTACTCATGTCCGGCCGCGCCCGTCGGGCCACTGTGGATCTCACCGCACCACGGACGACGATCTCAGGGGACTGACCATGCCGAAGGACTCCCGCCCGCGCCGGCTGCTCGCGCTCGCCACGGACAGCTGGCCCGCCCGGGGATATCTGGGCGTCTGCGCGGCCTCGCTCGGTGCCGCGTTCGTCTTCCCGGACAGCCTCTTCGCCTCGGCCCATCTGCTGCTCACGGCGCCGCTGTCCACCATGACGATCGCCCTCCCCTTCGGCCCGGGCACCGAGGGCGGCGGACCGGCCCAGGCGCTCGCCCTGTCCTTCTCGGCCGGATGGCTGCTGCTGTCCGCACTGGTCTACGCGGCCGCGGTCGGCACGCTCAGCCACCACATCCGCGACAGCCGCGCAGCGCGGCACGCGTGAAGTCGGCGACGACCGCCCCGGCTGCACCGACCATCCCGATCGCCCCGACCACCCGCACCCGCCAGACAAAGGACACAGCCATGGAGCGCTCCTCCCGCCCCCGCCCCCGCCGTCTTCGCGCCCTGCTGGCCCCCGCCACCGACAACTGGCTCTCGCGCGGGTATCTCGCGCTGGTCGCGGCGTCGGTCGGGTTCTTCCTGTACGCCGCCTATCTCTCGCCGGACCCGGGCTTCGCCGGCATCTATCCGCTGATCACCACGGCGCCGTTCAGCTTCCTCGCCCTGCTGGTGACGACGCCCGTGCAGGCGGTGGAGTGGCTAGGCCCGGCCGTCTTCAGCGCGGCAGCGGCGGCGGCCGGACTGGTCAACGCCACCGTGCTCGGACTGCTGGTGCGCCGGGTGCGCGTCCCGCAGCCCCGCCCGGCGGCCTGAGCATCACTGCTGGGGCGTCACTGGTACGGCTGCTGCTGCTGCGGCTGCCCGTACTGCTGGGCGGCGCCCCCGGCGCCCTGCGCCTGCAGCTGCTCGGCCTGTTCCTTCGTCACCTTCTGCTCGGCGCCGCAGAAGGTGCACTGTGTCGCGTACTTCGTCGAGACCGGGAACAGCGGCACGAAGAAGAGCGTGAACTTGGTGACCCGCTTGCGCAGCGTGTGCGCGGCGGGGTTGCCGCACTGGGCGCAGATCAGGGTGAGTATCGCCAGCTGGTACAGGTAGCCCTTGGTACCGAAGATGATCATGCCGCAGCCTTCCCGGATCGGTTCCTTGGTCCCAGTGTGGGCCATCACGGCAAACGCCCCCCACCCGGGCGGGCAGGGGGCGTCCGGCGTAGCGCGGCGGCCGTTACTTCACCGGCTCCGGCTCGGGCTCGCTCTCCGTCTCCGCGGCGTCCTCCGGGTCGGCCGGGGTCTTCACGGACTCCAGCAGAAGCTGGGCGACGTCGACGACCTGGATCGACTCCTTGGCCTTGCCCTCGTTCTTCTTGCCGTTGACGGAGTCGGTCAGCATCACCAGGCAGAACGGGCAGGCCGTCGAGACGATGTCCGGGTTCACGGACAGCGCCTCGTCCACGCGCTCGTTGTTGATGCGCTTGCCGATCCGCTCCTCCATCCACATCCGCGCGCCACCGGCGCCGCAGCAGAAGCCCCGCTCCTTGTGGCGGTGCATCTCCTCGTTGCGCAGGCCGGGGACATTGGCGATGATCTCGCGCGGCGGGGTGTAGATCTTGTTGTGGCGGCCCAGGTAGCAGGGGTCGTGGTAGGTGATGATGCCCTCGACCGGGGTGACCGGGACCAGCTTGCCCTCGTCCACCAGGTGCTGCAGCAGCTGGGTGTGGTGGATGACCTCGTAGTCGCCGCCGAGCTGCGGGTACTCGTTGCCGAGCGTGTTGAGGCAGTGCGGGCAGGTGGCGACGATCTTCTTGGCCGACTTCGGCTTCTTGGTCGCCTCGTCCTCGTCATCCTCGCCGAACGCCATGTTCAGCGCGGCCACGTTCTCCATGCCGAGCTCCTGGAACAGGGGCTCGTTGCCGAGGCGGCGGGCGGAGTCACCGGTGCACTTCTCGTCGCCGCCCATGATGGCGAAGGTGACGCCCGCCATGTGGAGGAGCTCCGCGAAGGCCTTGGTGGTCTTCTTGGCGCGGTCCTCCAGGGCGCCGGCGCAGCCCACCCAGTACAGGTACTCGACCTCGGACAGGTCCTCGATGTCCTTGCCGACGACCGGCACCTCGAAGTCGACTTCCTTCGTCCACTCCAGGCGCTGCTTCTTGGCCAGGCCCCAGGGGTTGCCCTTCTTCTCCAGGTTCTTGAGCATCGTGCCCGCCTCGGACGGGAACGCCGACTCGATCATCACCTGGTAGCGGCGCATGTCGACGATGTGGTCGATGTGCTCGATGTCCACCGGGCACTGCTCCACACAGGCGCCGCAGGTGGTGCAGGACCACAGGACGTCCGGGTCGATGACGCCGTTCTCCTCGGCGGTGCCGATGAGGGGGCGCTCGGCCTCGGCCAGCGCGGCGGCGGGCACCTGGGCCAGCTGCTCCTCGGACGCCTTCTCCTCGCCCTCCATCGTCTTGCCGCCGCCCGCGAGCAGGTACGGCGCCTTGGCGTGCGCGTGGTCGCGCAGCGACATGATGAGGAGCTTCGGGGAGAGCGGCTTGCCGGTGTTCCAGGCCGGGCACTGCGACTGGCAGCGGCCGCACTCGGTGCAGGTGGAGAAGTCCAGCAGGCCCTTCCAGGAGAACTGCTCGACCTGGGAGACACCGAAGACGTCGTCCTCGCCGGGGTCGGTGAAGTCGATCGGCTTGCCGCCGGAGGTCATCGGCAGCAGCGCGCCCAGCGAGGTGGCGCCGTCGGCGTTGCGCTTGAACCAGATGTTCGGGAAGGCCAGGAAGCGGTGCCAGGCCACGCCCATGTCGGTCTTCAGGGCGACCGTGATCATCCAGATGAAGGAGGCCGCGATCTTCAGGGCCGCGAAGAAGTAGGTGAGGTTCTGGAGCGTGGAGAGGTCCAGGCCCTCCAGGGCGGAGACCACGGGGTACGAGATGAAGAACGAGGCCTCGTAGCTGTCCACGTGGTGCTGGGCGCCCTCGAGCGCGTGCAGCATGAAGATGCAGACGCCGACGGTGAGGATGACCGCCTCGACGAAGTACGCCTGGCCCGTGTTGGAGCCCGCGAACCGGGACTTGCGGCCCGCCTTGCCCGGCCGCGACAGCTGCCGGATGACGATCAGCACCAGGATGCCGAGGACCGTCATGGTGCCGATGAACTCGACGAAGACGTTGTACGGCGCCCATTCGCCGATGACCGGCAGCAGCCAGTCGGCCTGGAAGAGCTGGCCGATGGCGTTCACGATGGTCAGCAGCAGCGTGTAGAAGCCGATCGCCACGAACCAGTGCGCGACGCCGACGACGCCCCAGCGGTTCATCCGGGTGTGGCCGAGGAACTCCTTGGCCACGGTGACGGTCCGCAGGACGGGGTCGTCGGTCCGGGCCCCCGCCGGGAGCGGCTGGCCGAGCATCATGAAGCGGACGATCTGCAGGATGGCACGGCCGAACAGGGCGACGCCGACTGCCATGAGGACCATCGACACGATGATCGCGGCGAGTTGCATTTCGGGGCTCCTCGGGCCTGCGAGCTTCTTCGGGGAGGACACTTAGCGGTATTACTAAGCGGTAACTTATGCAGTCCGTCTGAGACTACCCCCATCCTCCGTCGCACTGTAGTCAGCGCCTCGGTGATCTGTGTCGCTGAGGGTTGCCTTAAGAACCGATCGTGTTATTCACGCCAAATTAGTACATATGGCACTAATTTAGAGCCGTGCTCTACGGGATCGCCGCCGCCACCGCCGCCCTGCTCCTCTCCGCCGTCCTCACTGCCCTGGTCCGGGCTCCCTTCCTGCGCCTGGGGCTGCTGGACCGGCGGTGCCGGCGGGCCCTGCCGCTGGGCGGCGGTGTGGCCGTCGTGCTCGTCACCTGTCTGGTCGCGGTGACCGGCGACCGGACGGGCTTCGCTCCCCTCGGCTCGGACATCGCCCGGCTGCTCGTCGCGGCCGCGGCGGTCGCCGCGCTCGGCCTGGTCGCCGACGTGCGGCGGGTCAAGGCGCGGTTCCTGGTGGGCGGTACGGCCCTGGCGGCGGCCTGTGCGGTGCCGTACGAGGAGACCGGGGTGCTGGGCGGTCTGGCCGCCGTCGGCTGGATCGTGGGCGTGACGCTCGCCTTCCGGTCGCTCGATCACGCGGACGCGCTCGCCGGCACCGTGGCCGTGGTCACCGCCTTCGGGGTGGGCGTCTGTGCGGCGGCCGAGGTGATGGACGGGCTCGCGGTGCTGCTGAGCGTGCTGGCCGCCGCGCTCACCGGGTTCCTCATGCACAACTGGCCCCCCGCGCGCGTGGGACTCGGCGCCTGCGGCTCCCTGTTCACCGGGTTCCTGCTCGCCTCGGCGGCCGTGCTGACCCGCGCCGGGTACGAGGGCTCCGCCAGCGCGGGGGCGCTCTTCGCCCTCACCGCCGTCGCGAGCGCCGACGTCGTCCTGGTGGTCGCGGCGCGCCGGCTCGCCGGGCGGCCGGTGCTGCGCGGCGGGCCCGACCATCTCGCCCACCGGCTGCGGCGGCTCGGGCTCACCGCGCAGGGGGCGGCCGTCTTCCTCGGTGCGGGCGCCTTCGGTGGAGTACTCGTCGGGGTGCTGGTGCACCTGGGGTGGATCGCCGCGTCGGCGGCGCTGTGGGTGGGCGGCGTCGCCTTGCTCGCCGTACTCCTGCTGCTGAAAGTCAAGCGGGCGCGCCCTCGTCCCACGGCGTCCATGCAGGTCAGGCCGCAGTTGCGTGTAAGGAACGGATAAGAGTTGAGCCCTGGTGACTCAGGTCTGTTGACCGGGAGGGGCGGGTCATGCACACTTGAGTCCGTTCCACTCAAGTCAGCTGGAGGATCAACCATGGCACGTGCGGTCGGCATCGACCTGGGCACGACTAACTCCGTCGTCAGCGTTCTGGAGGGCGGCGAGCCCACCGTCATCACCAACGCCGAGGGCGCCAGGACCACGCCGTCCGTCGTCGCCTTCGCGAAGAACGGCGAAGTGCTCGTCGGCGAGGTGGCCAAGCGTCAGGCGGTCACCAACGTGGACCGGACCATCCGGTCCGTGAAGCGCCACATGGGCACCGACTGGAAGATCGAGCTGGACGGGAAGCCCTTCAACCCGCAGCAGATCTCCGCCTTCATCCTGCAGAAGCTGAAGCGGGACGCCGAGGCCTACCTGGGCGAGAAGGTGACCGACGCGGTCATCACCGTCCCGGCGTACTTCAACGACTCCGAGCGCCAGGCCACCAAGGAGGCCGGTGAGATCGCGGGTCTGAACGTCCTGCGCATCGTCAACGAGCCGACCGCGGCGGCGCTCGCCTACGGCCTCGACAAGGACGACCAGACGATCCTCGTCTTCGACCTCGGCGGCGGCACCTTCGACGTGTCCCTGCTGGAGATCGGTGACGGCGTCGTCGAGGTAAAGGCCACCAACGGCGACAACCACCTCGGTGGTGACGACTGGGACCAGCGCGTCGTCGACTACCTGGTGCAGCAGTTCAAGTCCGGTCACGGCGTGGACCTCGCCAAGGACAAGATGGCCCTGCAGCGCCTGCGCGAGGCCGCCGAGAAGGCCAAGATCGAGCTGTCCTCCTCCACCGAGACCTCGATCAACCTGCCCTACATCACGGCGTCCGCCGAGGGCCCGCTGCACCTGGACGAGAAGCTCACCCGGGCTCAGTTCCAGCAGCTGACGGCCGACCTGCTGGAGCGCTGCAAGACGCCGTTCCACAACGTCATCAAGGACGCCGGGATCGCCCTCTCCGAGATCGACCACGTCGTTCTCGTCGGTGGCTCGACCCGTATGCCGGCCGTCGCCGAGCTCGTCAAGGAGCTGACCGGTGGCAACGAGGCCAACAAGGGCGTCAACCCGGACGAGGTCGTCGCCATCGGTGCCGCCCTCCAGGCCGGTGTCCTCAAGGGTGAGGTCAAGGACGTCCTGCTCCTCGACGTGACCCCGCTGTCCCTCGGCATCGAGACCAAGGGCGGCATCATGACCAAGCTGATCGAGCGCAACACCACGATCCCGACCAAGCGCTCCGAGATCTTCACGACGGCCGAGGACAACCAGCCGTCCGTGCAGATCCAGGTCTACCAGGGCGAGCGCGAGATCGCGGCGTACAACAAGAAGCTCGGGATGTTCGAGCTGACCGGTCTGCCGCCCGCCCCGCGCGGCGTCCCGCAGATCGAGGTCGCCTTCGACATCGACGCCAACGGCATCATGCACGTGACCGCGAAGGACCTCGGCACGGGCAAGGAGCAGAAGATGACCGTCACCGGCGGCTCCTCGCTGCCGAAGGACGAGGTCGACCGCATGCGCCAGGAGGCCGAGCAGTACGCGGAGGAGGACCACAAGCGCCGCGAGGCCGCCGAGACCCGCAACCAGGGCGAGCAGCTCGTCTACCAGACCGAGAAGTTCCTCAAGGACAACGAGGACAAGGTCCCGGGCGAGATCAAGACCGAGGTCGAGGCGTCCGTCGAGGAGCTGAAGGCCGCGCTCAAGGGCGAGGACATCGCCGAGATCCGCACCGCCACCGAGAAGGTCGCCGCGGTCTCGCAGAAGCTTGGCCAGGCGATGTACGCCGACGCCCAGGGCGCCCAGGCCGCGGGCGGCGCGTCCGCCGGCGACGAGGCCCCGAAGGCCGACGACGATGTCGTCGACGCCGAGATCGTCGACGACGAGCGCAAGGACGGTGCCGCGTGACCGAGGAGACCCCGGGCTTCGAGGAGAAGCCCGACGTCCCCTCCGGCGCGACCCCCGACGACGCCGAGCCGCAGGCCGCCACCCCGTCGGACGACGAGGGGGCGGCCCCGGCCGGGGACGCAAACCAGATCGCCGGTCTGACGGCCCAGCTGGACCAGGTACGCAAGGCGCTCGAAGAGCGCACCGCGGACCTCCAGCGGCTCCAGGCCGAGTTCCAGAACTACCGCCGCCGCGTGGAGCGGGACCGGATCACGGTGCGGGAGATCGCCGTCGCGAACCTCCTGACCGAACTCCTCCCGGTGCTCGACGACATCGGCCGCGCCCGGGAACACGGCGAGCTCGTCGGCGGCTTCAAGTCCGTCGCGGAGTCGCTGGAGACCGTCGCGGCGAAGATGGGTCTGCAGCAGTTCGGCAAGGAGGGCGAGCCCTTCGACCCGACGATCCACGAGGCCCTGATGCACAGCTACGCGCCGGATGTCACCGAGACGACCTGCGTCGCGATCCTCCAGCCGGGGTATCGCATCGGCGAGCGCACCATCCGCCCCGCGCGGGTGGCCGTCGCCGAACCGCAGCCGGGCGCGCAGACGGTGAAGGCCGAGGAGGCGTCCGAGGCCGGCGAGGAGAAGGACAGCAGCTCTGAAGAGGGCTGATCACGGGAAGGAGGGACGTCGGGGATGAGCACCAAGGACTTCATCGAGAAGGACTACTACAAGGTCCTCGGCGTCCCCAAGGACGCCACCGAGGCCGAGATCAAGAAGGCGTACCGCAAACTCGCCCGCGAGTACCACCCGGACGCCAACAAGGGCAACACCAAGGCCGAGGAGCGCTTCAAGGAGATCTCCGAGGCCAACGACATCCTCGGCGACCCCAAGAAGCGCAAGGAGTACGACGAGGCCCGCGCCCTCTTCGGCAACGGCGGGTTCCGTCCGGGGCCGGGAGCGGGCGGCGGCTCGTTCAACTTCGACCTGGGCGACCTCTTCGGCGGCGCCGCCCAGGGCGGCCAGGGAGCCGGCGGCTTCGGCGGCGGACTCGGTGACGTCTTCGGGGGCCTGTTCAACCGGGGCGGCTCGGGTACCACCCGGGTCCAGCCCAGGCGCGGCCAGGACATCGACACCGAGGTCACGCTCACCTTCACCGAGGCGATCGAGGGCGCGACCGTGCCCCTCAGGATGTCCTCGCAGTCTCCGTGCAAGGCCTGTTCGGGCACCGGCGACAAGAACGGCAACCCGCGGGTGTGCCCGACCTGTGTCGGCACCGGACAGGTGGCCCGGGGCTCCGGCGGCGGTTTCTCGCTGACCGACCCCTGCCCGGACTGCAAGGGCCGCGGTCTGATCGCGGAGACCCCCTGCGAGATCTGCAAGGGCAGCGGTCGCGCGAAGTCGTCGCGGACCATGCAGGTGCGCATCCCGGCCGGGGTGAGCGACAACCAGCGCATCCGGCTGCGCGGCAAGGGCGCGCCCGGCGAGCGGGGCGGCCCGGCCGGAGACCTGTACGTCACGGTGCATGTGGACACCCACCCGGTGTTCGGCCGCAAGGGCGACAACCTCACGGTGACCGTCCCGGTGACGTATCCGGAGGCGGCCCTCGGCGGCGAGGTCAGGGTGCCCACCCTGGGCGGACCGCCGGTCACCCTGAAGCTGCCGCCCGGCACCCCCAACGGCCGCACCATGCGGGCCCGGGGCAAGGGCGCGGTCCGCAAGGACGGCACCCGCGGGGACCTGCTGGTCACCGTCGAGGTGAGTGTCCCGAAGGACCTGACGGGGAAGGCTCGGGACGCACTGGAGGCGTATCGCGAGGCGACCGCGGGTGAGGATCCGCGGGCGGAGCTGTTCCAGTCCGCGAAGGGAGCTTGATGCCAGATGGACGGCCGTCGACGCAACCCGTATGAGCTGACCGAGGAGACCCCGGTCTACGTCATCTCGGTGGCGGCCCAGCTCTCCGGTCTGCACCCGCAGACGCTGCGCCAGTACGACCGGCTCGGCCTCGTCTCCCCGGACCGCACCGCCGGACGGGGCAGGCGCTACTCGGCCCGCGACATCGAACTGCTCCGCCAGGTGCAGCAGTTGTCGCAGGACGAGGGCATCAACCTGGCCGGCATCAAGCGGATCATCGAGCTGGAGAACCAGGTGGCGGCCCTGCAGAACCGGGTCGCCGAACTCCAGTCGGCCCTGGACGGCGCGGCCACGGCGATGCAGCAGCGGGAAGCCGCGGTGCACGCGTCGTACCGCCGCGACCTGGTGCCGTATCAGGAGGTCCAGCAGACCAGCGCGCTGGTGGTGTGGCGGCCCAAGCGGCAGCAGTCGGACTGACCGCGGCACGCAAGCGCACGAAGGAACCGGGCCCACCGCGGTGGGCCCGGTTTTCTCATGCCGGTTCTCTCATGGCGCCGAGTCGGGTGTCGTCAGGTCCAGTTCGGTGGCGACGACGATCTGCGCCTCGCCGGTCCACTGGAAGGACGAGTTCCCGTCGTCGTCCACGGCGTCGACGATGAAGCAGGACTCCTCACCGTCCGGGACGGTCTCGTACTCGTACGAGGTGGTGCCGGCGGACACGTAGTAGCCCGGGTAGAGGGAACACACGCGCTCCTCCTCGTCGCCCCACAGCTCACCCCGGCGGACGACGTAACGCGCCAGATCGGGCGTGGGATTGGGGTCCCAGCTGACGTGGAAGCCGTACTCGGTCGGGACGACGGTCACCCCGGTCACCGCGGACGGCGGGGTGAGGTCCGGGCCCTCGCCGCTGACGGCCGCGGACCGTGCGGACTCGTTTCCTGCCGCGTCGAGCGAGCTCACCCGGTAGTAGTAGGTGGCGTCCTCCTCGGTCGAGGAGTCCACGAAGGAGCCCTCGGCAGTGCCGCCGACCCGCGTGTACGTCCCGTCCGCCGTCGCCGCCCGGTACACCCGGTAGGAGGCAGCTCCCGTGACGGTGGTCCACCTGACCCGGAGCCCGTCCATCTCGGAAGCGGTGCTCAGCCCGCCCGGCACACCGGGCGCCGTCCGGTCGGCCGTCGTGACGGCGAGGGAAGCGGTCTTCGGCGACACGTTCCCTGCCTTGTCGTAGGCGTGGACGGCGTACTCGTAGGCGGCCCCGGTCACGGGGAGGGTCGAGTCGGTGTACGACGTCGACGTCGTCGTCGCCAGCGGAGTGCCGGGATACGCACCGCCCTTGGCGCGCCGGTAGATCCGGTACCCCGCGAGGTCCATCTCCTTGTTCTTCGCCCAGGTCACCTTCGCCTTGCCGGTGGTCTGGTCGTACGTCGCCGCGGCGCCCGCCGGGGTGAGCGGGCCGACCTTGTCGACGCTCGCCGAAGTGCGGGGTGTGTAGGCGAACTTGACCTTGGCGGAGCCGGTCCAGTTGACGTAGTCGACGCGCAGGGTGTGCTTGCCCTTGGGGATGGTGACGTCGACGGTCTTGGAGACGGTGGTGGAGGTGTTCGTCCACAGGCTGATCTTGCGGGCGTTCTCGGTGCCGGGGTCCAGGTAGACCCGGATGCCGTCGAGGCCGGAGGCGCTGAGGGTGAACGGCCCCCCGGAGCCGAAGTCCCGGGTCACGGTCCAGCGGACGCCGAAGTTGTTCGACGGCAGCCCGGACGCGGGGGCGCCCGTGCCCCAGTTCTGGTCGATCACGCTGTCGCAGTCCGTCTTCTTCGGGGTGCCGGAGAAGGTGGTGTTCGCGTAGAACGTCCGCTTGAAGACGGGGGAGGTGCAACTGACCGCCGCGGAGGCGGGGGTGACGACGGCGGCGAGCAGGCCCGCCGCGGTGGCGAGCACGGTCGCGGCGGCCGTGCTTCTGGCTGGGTTCATTCGGTCCTCTGAGGTAGGGCAGCCATGGGACGGCTGTCGTGATCACGACCCGCGAGGAGGCGGGTTGGTTGTACGGAGGGGTCGTAACGGCTGTTTGGAGGGGGTTCCGCCATACCTTCACAAGCCAAGCGGAGCGTGGCGTTGCGCACTCGTTAAGTGATTCCGCTTGACGCGGGATGGCACCGCCGCGTTGGCTTTTCAGTCACCTGGGTCGCAATGCTGCGCCCTCGTCCGGAAGGCACCAGAAGTGAGCTCCCCAATGCGTCGTACCGCCATATGTCTGGCCGCGTCCTCGATGGCCCTCTCGCTCTCCGCCTGCGGCGCCCTGGGAGTGACGGGAGACAGCGCCGACGCGAGCCCGACCAAGGGGAACGACATCACGGTGGGTCTCCTCCTGCCGGAGAAGGCCAACACCCGCTACGACAAGTTCGACCACCCCATCATCCGGGCCAAGGTGGCCGAGCTCACCGACAACAAGGGCCAGGTCGCGTACGCCAACGCCGACGCCAGCGCCGCCAATCAGAGCCGGCAGATGCAGAAGATGATCGACGACGAGGTCGACGTCATCCTGCTGGACGCGGTGGACTCCCAGGCCATCGCCACCGACGTGCAGAAGGCCAAGGACGCCGGCATCCCGGTCATCGCCTACGACCGCCTGGCCGAGGGCCCGATCGACGCGTACATCTCCTTCGACAACGAACTCGTCGGCGAGGTGCAGGGCCGCTCCCTGATGGCCGAGCTCGGCGGTGACGTCGACACCTCGACGAAGATCGTCATGATGAACGGCTCGCCCACCGACCCGAACGCCAAGCAGTTCAAGGCGGGCGCGCTCTCCGAGCTCCAGGGCCAGGTGACGATCGCCAAGTCCTACGACACCAAGGACTGGAAGCCGGAGAACGCCGAGGCCAACATGGCCGAGGCGATCGAGGAGATCGGCGCCGCCAACATCGCGGCCGTCTACTCCGCCAACGACGGCATGGCCGGCGGTGTCATCAAGGCCCTGGAGGCCGCGGGCGTCACCGAGCTGCCGCCGATCACCGGCCAGGACGCCGAACTCGACGCCGTGCAGCGGATCGTCACCGGCGAGCAGTACATGAGCGTGTACAAGTCCTACCCGGAGGAGGCCGAGGCCGCCGCCGAGATGGCCGTGGCCAGGATCCAGGGCAAGGACATCAAGTTCGACTCGCTCACCGCGGACCGCGTGGACAGCCCCACCACCCAGGACATCCCCGCCCAGCTCGTCCCGGTGGTCGCGCTGACGCGGGAGAACATCAAGGAGACCGTCGTCGAGGACGGCATCTACAAGCTCTCCGAGATCTGCGCCGCCAAGTACGAGGCGGCGTGCGACGAGATCGGGCTCACGTAACCACCGCCGGGGCCGCCGAGGCGTGTTGCGGACCACGTCCCGTCCGCGCATAGTTTGCGCTGCGGAAGACGCTGGAACCGGGGGTGGGATGGACGATGGCCGGGCACGGGACGGACGGGCATCCACACGGTGCTGACCGACTGTGCGAGGCCGGGGATCGGGTGTATTCCCGGGCCGTACGGCGCGGCCGTGTGCCCCGCGAGGACGCGGAGGCGGTGCCCTGCCTGCTGGAACTGGCGCTGCTGCACCCGGACCCCGACGACATGGCCTGGCTGGTGCCGACCTCTCCGCAGGAGGTCATGACCCGGCTGCTGCGCGGGGTGTACGACGAGGTCAGCACCAGCCAGCGGCGGATGGGCTCGGCGGTCGCCGCCTTCGAGTGGTACGCGGGGCTCGGCCCGCAGCCGCACAACGGCCCCGCGGAGGGCAGCGCGATCCGTGTCCTGGACGGGCTGTCCCGGATCCAGGCCGCGATGGACGAGGCCACCGACGCCTGCACCACCGAGGTGCTCACCGTGCAGCCGGGCGGCATCCGCCCCGAGCACGAGCTGACCGAGGGCCTGCACCGCGCGATGGCCCTGCGCGCCCGCGGGGTGCGGATGCGCGACCTGTACACGCATGTGGCCCGGCACGGGCAGGGGCTGCTCAACTACCTGGAGCTGATGGGCGACACGGTCGAGGCGCGCACCCTGGAGGAGGTCATCGACCGGCTGATCCTCTTCGACCGCACGGTCGCCTTCATCCCCGCCAACGCCGACCGCACCCTCGCCCTGGAACTGCGCCACCCCGCGCTCGTGCAGTACCTGGTGACGGTCTTCGAACGGCTGTGGCGCCTGGCGATCCCGCTCACCGCGCCGCTGCCCGAGACCGGCATCGAGGGCATCTCCTCCCGGGAGCGGTCCATCGCCGCCCTGCTCGCCGAGGGCCATCAGGACGCGGTGATCGCCGAGCGCCTCGGCATCAGCGTCCGCACCTGCCGCGCCCATATCGCCCGGCTCTCGGAGACGCTCGGAGCGGCCAGCCGTACCCAGCTCGGCGTCCGGATCGCCCAGGCCGGCCTGGACGGACCGCCCCGGCCGGGCGGCCTCGGACCGGTCAGCCTTCCCGGTGTTCCCGGCCGAGGATCCCCGACCGCCCGATGAGATAGCCGAGCTGGGCCCGGCTCTCACTGCCGAGCGTCGCCGCGAGCTTGGCGATGTGCACCCGGGCGGTACGGACGTTCATGCCGAGCCGGTCCGCGATGGCGGTGTCGGTGTGGCCCTCCACCAGGAGCCGGGCGATGGCGCGCTGGCGCGGGGTGATGCCGTTGAGCGTCGGCTGCTGGACCGCCTCGGGGTACATCGGCGTCGCCAGCTGCCACAGCCGGTCGAAGGTGGTGGCGAAGTAGGAGATCAGGGCCGGGTGGCGGATCTCCAGGGCGTGGGTGGCGTCGGCGTTCGCCGGGATGAAGGCCACCGTGCGGTCCACGCAGATCAGCCGGTCGGTGACCTCGTCCAGGGTGCGCGCCTCGACATCGCCCACCAGTTCCTCGTACCGCGCCATGACCTGGGGGGAGTGGCGCAGGGTGTGCGGGTAGAGGGTGCGGATGCGGCCGCCGCGGTCGAGCAGGTCCTGGTCGCGGGCCATGGCGGCGAGGTGGGTGGCGGGGTTGGTGCGGGAGCCGTAACTGGTGTGCGGCTGGATGCTGAGCACTTCGCGCTCGGCCTCGGCCATGGCCTCGGTGAGGACATCGTTGATGCGCCGCTTGCCGCCGATCACCTCGATCAGCGGCTGCCGGTCGTCGGCCGCGTGCCGGCCGTCGATCCGCATCCAGGCCTCGAAGGTCTCCGCGAGGGCCAGTTCGCGCCGGCGCTCCTCGGCGACGCGTTCCGCGGAGGCGCGCAGCAGCCGGTGCAGGGCGGTGGCCGGGGCGACCGGCTCCAGCAGGCCGATGTCCCCCACGGTCGGCTGGAGCAGCCCCGCATCGACCAGGCAAGGGGCCTGGGCGGCCTCCTGAGCGCCTATCGGGCCGTGCCGCAGGGCGTACTCGTACAGGCGTGCGCCGGGCGCGCACAGCTCGTCCACGCCGTGTTCGGGGTGCCCGGTGCCGTTCACTGCTCGCGGTCCAGGATCCCGGACTGTGCGATGAGGTAGCCGAGCTGGGCCCGGCTGCCGCTGCCGAGGGCGTTGGCGAGCTTGGCTATGTGGGCCCGGCAGGTGCGGACGTTCATGCCCAGGCGCCGGGCGATGGCCTCGTCGACATGGCCCTCCACGAGCAGCTTGGCGATGGAGTGCTGGATGTCGGTGATGCCGTCCGGGTCGGCCTCGTAGGGGGCGCCGGCGCTCAGCGGGACCGCGCGGCTCCACATGAACTCGAACACCTTGATGAGGTAGCCCACGAGGCCGGGGTGGCGCAGTTCCAGGGCGACCTGCCGGTCGTCCCGGATGGGGATGAAGGCGACCGCCTCGTCGCAGATGATGAGCCGCTCGACCAGTTCGTCGATGGTGCGGTACTCCGCCTTGCCGTCGGCGAAGTGGTCGACCCAGGCGAGCCGTTCGGGGCTGTAGCGGGCGGTGTGCTGGTAGAGGGTGCGGATCCGTACCCCGCGTTCGATCAGCAGCTTGTCCCGCTCCAGCGCCTCGACGAGCCGGCGCTCGGGGTGCCGGTGGCTGGGCTGGACGGTGAGCATCTCGTTCTGGCACTGGGCGATGGCCAGGTCGAGCGCCGCGTTGATGCGGTCGAGGCCTTCCAATACGGTGATGGAGTGGGTGGACGCCGCGCCCTGGGCGCTGAGGGCCATGAACGGCTCGAAAGCGTTGGCCAGTTCGATCGAGAGCCGGCGGTGCTCGGTGATCTCCCGCTCTATGGGATTGAGCCGCTGTGCCAGGGCGACCGCGGGCGGCACCGGGCGCAGCCAGCTCGCGTCGTCGGGGTCGGGGTGGAGCAGGGCGAACTCCATCAGGCACGGGGCGGATTCCGTGTCCGAGCGGGCGATACGTCCCATGCGCAACGCGTTCGCGTAAAGACGACCGCCTTCCTCGCACAGCTCCGTCACAGCGTGGGGATGCGTCGCTTTAGTCCGATTCATTGCTAAATCTCCACCCCCCAGGGTCCTGAACATGCAGGAACATGATGCACCGATCGTGTGGCCATGACGTGCCCGAATGAGCCATCGTCTTATCCGACGGGGGAAGAGGGGACCTTCAAGTGAGGACGAAGCCGACTATGCGTAAGAGAATGCTTCGCTCGGTACTTGTCGCCGCCTTCTCCGCCGTTGTGGCCTTCGGATCGCTGAGTGGGCTCTCGGGTGTGAACGGTGACAGTGCCTGGTCGAGTCCGGCCGCCGGCGCGGCTGGGGGCGATACTCCTGTCCACACGGATGACAGCGCGTGGAGCTGACGTGACGACCCCACCCGACGACCGCTCCTTCCGTCGCGAGATGGCCACCGCCTACCGCTCCGGCTGGCACTTCATCGATCTGGTCACCGCCATCCCCCACCCTGGTGACTCGCTGATGGTGACTGTCTTCGGAGAACCGGTCGTCGTCACCCGGGACGAGGACGAGGACCTGCGTGCCTACCGGTGTCTGCGACGGCCCCGGGGGGCGCCGCAGCCGGTGCGCTGTGCCATCCGATACGGAATGATCTTTGTGAACCTGGACCAGCGGGACCACGAGCAACTGGTGGACCCGGAGGTCCCGGTGGACCGGACCATCTCAGCCACCCCCCGCAGTGCCTGACGCGATTCCCCCGTCGTAACAGATCGCTCAGGTGCTTCCCCCCGCAGCGGCGTCACCGTGACCTGAACACGGTGACGCCGCTGCAGTTTTGCGGGACATGTCCGGTTATCCGCCTGATCCCGTGCTGGCCGAAAACCGTCCTTCGCGCCCGGTCAGCCGCGCCCCATGGCCCGCTCCAGTTCGATCTCGATCACCACGCGCGCCGGATTCGGCGCCGGCGTCCGCTGGTAGCGCTCGGCGTAGCGCCGCTCGGCCTCCGCGATCCGCTCCGGCTCGGTGCGCACCCGCGCCCGCCCCTCCAGCGTCGCCCACCGCCGCCCGGCCACCTGGCACACCGCGACCCGCGCCCCGGCGGGCCCGGCGGCCAGCACATGGGCCACCTTGGCGCTCGTCCTGTTCGTGATCACCCGGGCCAGACCCGCCTCCGGGTCGTACGTCACCCCGACCGGCACCACATGCGGGCTGCCGTCCGGGCGCGGCGTCGTCAGCGTGCACAGGTGCCGCTCCCGCCAGAAGCTGAGATACGGCTCGTCGGGGGCACCCGGGTCCACGGAATAGCTCATGCCGCCGGAACTTAGCCGCCGGAACCTCCCGGCACTATTCGGGTCCCACCTTGAGTGGAATAGACTCAACTTTGTGTACGTTGGCTGAGTCAGCGTGGATAAGGGCTCTCGACAGGAGGAGAAGTCGACCGTGGACGCAGAGCTGACCAACAGGAGCCGGGACGCCATCAACGCGGCCGGCAACCGGGCCGTGACGGAGGGCCACCCCGACCTCACACCCGCCCATCTGCTCCTGGCTCTGCTGCAGGGGCAAGGCCGCGGGCAGGACACCGCGAACATCACCGACCTGCTGACCGCCGTGGAGGCCGACCAGGCGGCCGTGCGCGCCGGGGCCGAGAGGGTGCTCGCCGGCCTGCCCAGCGTCACCGGCTCCACCGTGGCGCCCCCGCAGCCCAACCGGGAGCTGCTCGCGGCGATCGCCGAGGCGCAGGCCAAGGCCCAGGAGCTGGGGGACGAGTACCTCTCCACCGAGCACCTGCTCATCGGTATCGCGGCGAAGGGCGGCCCGGCCGCCGACGTACTCTCCCAGCAGGGCGCCACCGCGAAGAAGCTGCTGGAGGCGTTTCGGAAGGCAAGGGGAGGACGCCGGGTGACCACAGCCGATCCGGAGGGCCAGTACAAGGCCCTGGAGAAGTTCGGTACCGACCTCACGGCCGCCGCACGGGAGGGCAAGCTCGACCCCGTCATCGGCCGGGACCAGGAGATCCGCCGGGTCGTCCAGGTGCTGTCCCGCCGTACCAAGAACAACCCCGTCCTCATCGGCGAGCCCGGCGTCGGCAAGACCGCCGTCGTGGAGGGCCTCGCCCAGCGGATCGTGAAGGGGGACGTGCCCGAGTCGCTGAAGGACAAGCGGCTGGTGGCGCTGGACCTCGGCGCGATGGTCGCCGGGGCCAAGTACCGGGGCGAGTTCGAGGAGCGGCTGAAGACCGTGCTCGCGGAGATCAAGGACTCCGACGGTCAGATCATCACGTTCATCGACGAGCTGCACACCGTCGTGGGCGCCGGCGCCGGCGGCGACTCCGCCATGGACGCCGGGAACATGCTCAAGCCCATGCTCGCCCGCGGTGAGCTGCGCATGGTCGGCGCCACCACCCTCGACGAGTACCGCGAGCGGATCGAGAAGGACCCCGCGCTGGAGCGCCGCTTCCAGCAGGTGCTGGTCGCCGAGCCGACGGTCGAGGACACGATCGCCATCCTGCGCGGACTCAAGGGCCGCTACGAGGCCCACCACAAAGTCGTGATCGCCGACAGCGCGCTGGTCGCCGCCGCCACCCTCTCCGACCGCTACATCACCTCCCGCTTTCTCCCCGACAAGGCCATCGACCTGGTCGACGAGGCGGCCTCCCGCCTCCGGATGGAGATCGACTCCTCGCCCGTCGAGATCGACGAACTCCAGCGCGCCGTCGACCGGTTGAAGATGGAGGAGCTGGCGCTGAGCAAGGAGACCGACCCCGCCTCCCGGGAGCGCCTGGAGCGGCTGCGCCGTGACCTCGCCGACAAGGAGGAGGAGCTGCGCGGCCTGACCGCCCGCTGGGAGAAGGAGAAGCAGTCCCTCAACCGGGTCGGTGAGCTGAAGGAGAAGCTCGACGAACTGCGCGGCCAAGCCGAACGGGCCCAGCGCGACGGCGACTTCGACACCGCCTCCAAGCTGCTCTACGGCGAGATCCCGACCCTGGAGCGGGACCTGGAGGCAGCCTCCGAGGCCGAGGAGGAGGCCGCCAAGGACACCATGGTCAAGGAGGAGGTCGGGCCGGACGACATCGCCGACACCGTGGCCGCCTGGACCGGCATCCCGGCGGGACGCCTGCTGGAGGGCGAGACCCAGAAGCTGCTGCGCATGGAGGAGGAGCTGGGCCGCAGGCTCATCGGCCAGACGGAGGCGGTCCAGGCCGTGTCCGACGCCGTACGGCGCACCCGCGCGGGCATCGCCGACCCCGACCGGCCCACCGGCTCCTTCCTCTTCCTCGGCCCCACCGGCGTCGGCAAGACCGAGCTGGCCAAGGCGCTGGCCGACTTCCTCTTCGACGACGAGCGGGCCATGGTCCGCATCGACATGTCGGAGTACGGCGAGAAGCACAGCGTGTCCCGGCTGGTGGGCGCGCCTCCCGGTTACGTCGGGTACGAGGAGGGCGGCCAGCTGACGGAGGCGGTGCGCAGGCGGCCGTACTCCGTGGTGCTGCTGGACGAGGTGGAGAAGGCGCACCCCGAGGTCTTCGACATCCTGCTCCAGGTGCTGGACGACGGACGGCTCACCGACGGACAGGGCCGCACGGTCGACTTCCGCAACACCATCCTCGTGCTGACCTCGAACCTCGGCAGCCAGTTCCTGGTCGACCCGATCAGCACCGAGCTGGAGAAGAAGGAACAGGTCCTGGAGGTGGTGCGGACCGCCTTCAAGCCGGAGTTCCTCAACCGCCTGGACGACCTGGTCGTCTTCTCGGCGCTCGGCAAGGACGAGCTGCGCCGGATCGCCCGCCTCCAGATCGACCGCCTGGCCAAGCGGCTCGCCGAGCGCCGCCTCACCCTGGAGATCACCGACGAGGCCCTGACCTGGCTCGCCGACGAGGGCAACGACCCCGCCTACGGCGCCCGGCCGCTGCGCCGCCTGATCCAGACGGCCATCGGCGACCGCCTCGCCAAGGAGATCCTGGCCGGCGAGATCAAGGACGGCGACACGGTCCGCGTGGACACCTTCGGCGACGGTCTGATCGTAGGACCGGCGGCCGGAAAAACGCTCTGAGCTGAAATCCGCCAACCGCAGGTGAACCATGCGGGGCGGGGCTTGCCACCCCCCTCCCCGCATGGGAGAGGATGGCGGGATCCGTACGAAGGGAAATACACGGTGACCATCGACCCGTCCTCGATTCCGAACTTCGGGGGCCAGCCCGAGCCGCAGCCCCAAGGTCCGGCGGGCCCCGTCGTCCCGGATCAGGACCTCGTGAAGCAGCTCCTCGACCAGATGGAGCTCAAGTACGTCGTCGACGACGAGGGTGACCTCGCGGCGCCGTGGGAGCAGTTCCGTACGTATTTCATGTTCCGCGGCGAGGGTGAGCAGCAGATCTTCTCGGTGCGGACGTTCTACGACCGCCCCCACCAGATCGACGAGAAGCCGCAGCTGCTGGAGTCCATCGACGACTGGAACCGGCGCACCCTGTGGCCCAAGCTGTACACCCACACCCACGACGACGGCACCGTCCGCCTGATCGGCGAGGCGCAGATGCTGATCGGCACCGGCGTCAGCCTGGAGCACTTCGTCTCCTCCACGGTCAGCTGGGTGCGCGCCGCCATCGAGTTCGACAAGTGGCTGGTGGAGCAGCTCGGCCTGGAGCAGGAGGTCAACGACACCGAGAAGCCCGAGGGCGACGAGGAGTAACCGGCCCGGACCCACGGGAGCCCGTCCGGGGCACCGACCGACTCGGTCGCGTGCCCGGGGCGGGCTCTTGCCGTACGCGCCGGTCAACCGGTCGACCGGTGTCAGCCGGCCAGGTGCTTCAGCCGCCGCGCGGCCTCCGCCAGCACCTCGGTCCGCTTGCAGAAGGCGAACCGGACGAAGGGCGCGCCCTCGTCCCGGTGGTCGTAGAAGACGGCGTTGGGGATGGCGACGACCCCGGCGCGCTCGGGCAGGGCGCGGCAGAAGGCGAAGCCGTCCGACTCGCCGAGCGGGCGGATGTCGGTGGTGATGAAGTAGGTGCCCGACGGGGTGAACACCCCGAAGCCCGCGTCCCGCAGGCCCGCCGCGAGCAGGTCCCGCTTGGCCTGCATGTCCGCGCGGAACCCGGCGAGGAAGGAGTCGGGCAGCGCGAGCGCCTCGGCGACGGCGTACTGGAAGGGCCCGGAGGCCACGTACGTCAGGTACTGCTTCGCCGAGCGTACGGCCGCCACCAGCCCGGGAGCCGCGGTCACCCAGCCGACCTTCCAGCCGGTGAACGAGAAGCTCTTGCCCGCGGAGCCGATGGTGACCGTCCGCTCCCGCATCCCGGGGAAGCCGGCCAGCGGCAGGTGCTCGGCGCCGTCGAAGACCAGGTGCTCGTACACCTCGTCCGTCACCACCAGCAGGTCCCGCGCCACGGCCAGCTCCGCCACCGCGGCCAGCTCCTCACGGCTGAGGACCGTGCCGGTGGGGTTGTGCGGGGTGTTGATCAGCAGCAGCCGGGTGCGGTCGGTGACCGCGGCGCGCAGCTCGTCGAGGTCGAGACGGAAGCGTCCCTGGTCCGGGCGCAGGGTGACCGGGACCCGGCGGCCACCCGCCATCGCGATACAGGCCGCGTAGGAGTCGTAGTACGGCTCCAGCGCCACCACCTCGTCGCCCGGCTCCAGCAGCGCCAGCAAGGACGCGGCGATCGCCTCCGTCGCCCCCGCCGTCACCAGGACCTCGGTGTCCGGGTCGTAGGACAGGCCGTACCGGCGCTCCTGGTGCGCGGCGACCGCGGTGCGCAGCTCGGGCACGCCGGGGCCCGGCGGGTACTGGTTGCCGCGTCCGTCGCGCAGCGCGCGCACCGCCGCCTCCCGGATCTCCTCGGGACCGTCGGTGTCGGGGAATCCCTGGCCCAGGTTGATGGCTCCGGTGGTCAGGGCCAGCGCCGACATCTCGGCGAAGATCGTCGTTCCGAACTCGGCGAGGCTGCGGTTGAGAAGGGGACGCGCGCGTGAGGTCATGGCGGTCATCCTGCGCCGAAGCTCTGGAGTTCCTCAACTCTGCTTTGGGCCGCGAGCGGGAGGGGCATTTCCCGGTCACGCAGCTGGCGAGGCGCCCACGGGGGGCCGCTTCGGGGGAGCTGCGCCAAACGGGAGGAGGGTGACGTCATGCCCATGGCTATCGGCATCATCCTGGTGGTTCTGTTCGCGGGTCTGATCATGCTGGCGATCGTGGGTGCCGGTAACCGGCAGATGGCCCACGGCAGCCGGCGCTCGTCCCGCCGTCACGACGGCACCGACGGCGGCAGCGGCGGCTGGTGGGCCGGGGGCGGGGACAGCGGCGGCTCGTCGTGCGGGGGCGGATCGTCGTCCTGCGGTGGGGGCGGCGGGGGCGGATGCGGGGGAGGCAGCTGACACGGGGCAGCTGAGCTCCGGCAGGGGGAACCGCATCCGGACCGGCGGGGCCCGCCCACGAGGGCGGGTCCCGCCGTCGTGGGCGCGGCTGGGGCCGTGCTCCGGCGTACGACCCAGCCGACACGGCGCACGCGGGGGTTGAACAGTTGCGCTGTGCAGCCCCCTGAGGGATGGAAACCCTACGAAGTTGGGTAAAAACGCTGTGGTGGCGCCGCCGTTCATGATTCCCTCTAAATCACCAACGCAGCCCTCGTACGCCCCGCGGCCACCCCCCTGACTCGCCGACCGGGCTGACCGGGCCGATCTCCCGGTGCCGACCGGGATGCGCCGGACCACACCTCCCCTTTTCTTTGCTCGCTAGCGGAGCCGATCCATGCTCACGACCCTGAACACCGCCTACACCGACACGCGCGCGGCCGACCTCGCCTGGGCCCTGGGGCGTGAGCCGCTCCCCGCACTGGCCACCCTCGACCTCGAACTGTGCTCGGCGAAGCTCCAGTTGAGACTCCTCGGCGCGTCCCACCAGGTCATCCTGGAGGAGGAGCGGGGCAACTCCTCGGAGACGGTGGCGTGCATCCCGGGCAGCAGCACGCCCCTCCCGCTGGGCGTCGCCAAGCGCGTCGGCGACTGGGAGTACGAGTTCGCCGCCCGCGTCGAGGTGCTGGCGCCGGGTCAGTTCGCCGGGCGCGCCCAGGAGTTGCTCGCGCTGGTCGCCGACCATCCGCATGGTCTGGCCGGCGTCTTCCCCGGCAGCCCGCACGCGTTCACCGCGATGCTGGCGCACTGGCGCGAGGGCCAGGTGCACTGGCGGACCTGGCATGCCTACCCGCAGGACGGCCAGTTGGTGGCGACCCGGAGCCGGGTCGGGGTCCGGGTTCCGGCAAGCGCCCTGAGCGCATCGGGGGTTTGAGACGGCAGTTCCACACGTGTGGGTGACAAAGCGTGACGCGCCCGTGACGTAACGTCGCAGCGTGATCGAACCGCACGCGCCCGCCCCGCCCGCCGCCCCGGCACCCTGGGGCGACCCGGCGCGGCTGCCCGTCCGGCCGGCGACGGGCCGGTTCCTGGTCCTCGCGTGCGTCTTCGTCTGCGCCGCCTGCGGACTGGTGTACGAACTCGAACTGGTCGCCCTCGCCTCCTACTTGATCGGCGACTCGGTCACCCAGGCCTCCGTGGTGCTGTCCGTCATGGTCTTCGCCATGGGCCTCGGCTCGCTCGTCGCCAAACGCCTGCGCTGGCACGCCGCCGCCGGGTTCGGCGCGATCGAGACGGTCCTCGCCCTGGTCGGCGGGTGCAGCGCGCCGGCGCTGTACGGCGTGTTCGCTTGGACCGGCGACTGGGGCGGCCCTTGGGGCGAGGGGCCCCGGGTGCTGCTGGTCGCCTTCTCCCTCGCCATCGGCCTGCTGATCGGCGCCGAAGTGCCGTTGCTGATGGAGCTGATCCAGCGCATCCGGCGGCAGGACGCGGGCGGCGCGGTGGCCGACCTGTTCGCCGCGGACTACGTCGGCGCGCTCGTCGGGGGCCTCGCCTTTCCGTTCCTCCTGCTGCCCCTGCTGGGCCAGTTGACCGGCGCCCTGATCACCGGCGCGGTCAACGCGCTGGCCGGCGGTGCCCTGGTGCTCGGCCTGTTCCGCGGTGACCTGACCCGGCGCGCCCGGCTGCTGCTGCTCGCCGGCAATCTCGTGGCCCTCGGCATCCTGGCCGCGGCCGCCGCCCATGTCGACGACTTCGAGCGGGCCGCCCGGCACGCGGTGTACGGCGCCGACGTCCGCGTGGCGGTCCAGACCGACGTCCAGGAGGTGGTCCTCACCGGTGGCACCGACGGCGACCCGGTCGACCTCTACCTCGACGGCCGCCTCCGGGTCAGCGGACGCGACGAGCACCGCTACCACGAGGCCCTGGTCCACCCGGCGATGAACGGTCCGCACGAGCGGGTGCTGATCCTGGGCGGCGGTGACGGGCTGGCGGCGCGAGAAGTGCTGCGGCAGCGCGGGGTGCGCCGGGTGGACATCGTGGAACTGGACGCGGAGGTGGTCCGGCTGGCCCGCGAGGACCCGGCCCTCAGCCGCCTCAACGGCCATGTCCACGCCGACCCCCGGGTGCGGGTCGTCACGGCGGACGCCTTCCGCCATCTGCGGGGAACGCCCACCGTCCGCTACGACGTCGTCGTCTCCGACCTCCCCGACCCGGGCATCACGGCGAGCACCAAGCTGTACTCGCAGGAGTTCTACGGCCTGGTCAGGCGGGTGCTGGCCGACGACGGACGCCTGGTGGTGCACACGGGCCCGGCGGTGTCCCGGCCCGGGGTCTTCTGGACGGTCGAGGCGACGCTGCGGGCGGCGGGCCTGCGGACGGCGCCGTACTGCGTGGCGGGGCGGGACCACGGCTTCGCGGCGGGTCCGGACCGCTCCGCCAGGCGGGCGGACGCACCGCACGACTGGGGCTTCGTCCTGGCGGCGCGGGGTTCCGCCCCGGTCCTGGGCCTGCCCCCCGACGGGCCGCGCCTGCGCACCCTGACCGAGGCCCGTCTGCGGGAGGACGCGAAGGCGGCGGGGGTCTCACGGGTACGGGGGCTGCCGGCGTCCACGCTGGTGCATCCGCGCTACTGATTGCGGCGACGAGGGGTGCGACGGCACCTTCCCTGGGTAGGCTCCGCTGACATGGAGCTTGACGTGTTCGTTCCGGTATCCACGGCTCGCTTGCGGGAGGCGCTGTCCGACCCCGCGCGGGTTGCCCGGGCGCTTCCCGGGCTCCAGCAGGACGCGGGCGCGCGGACCCCGATGAGCGGACGCCTGAAGGTACGGGTGGGCGGCCACACGATCACGTACCGCGGCGTCCTGCGGCTGGCACCGCGGGAGGACGGCACGTACGCGGTGGAGGGTGACGCGACCGAGGCGCGGGGGACGGGTTCGGTGAAGCTGTCCCTGACGCTGCGCGTGAGCGAGGCGGAGGACGGCTCGACGCTGACCTTCGACGCCACGGCGACGGCGGACGGCCGCATCGCCCAACTCCCGCCGGACCAGGTCGACTCGGCGATGACGAGACTACTGACCCGCTTCGCGGAAAACCTCCCGTCAACAGAGCCCCAGCCGGACGCGGCCCTTACACGTCCCGACCGTGAGCCCGCGGCGCCCGAGACTGCGGGGCCTGCTACCTCCGAGCCGGAGACCGCGGCGCCCAAGACCGCGGCGCCCAAGACCGCGGCGCCCAAGACCGCGGCGCCCGAGCCGGAGACCGCCGGAGCTGAGACCGCGGGGCCTGCTGCCTCCGAGTCGGAGGCTCCGGCGGCCGAGACCGCGAAGTCCGCCACTTCCGAGCGGGAGCCTGCGGCGCCCGAGAACACAAAGCCTGCTACCCCCGAGCCGGAGACCCCGGCGCCCGAGGCCCCCGAGCCCGCGGATGTCGTAGAGACTCCGCCGGGCCCGCCCCCATCCCCGGACGGCGAGGAGGCTCCGCAGGCCGCCCCCGAAGCCGCGCACGCGCGCCGCACCATGATCGGCCGCAGCGCCGAAGAGGTCGACCACGCCCCGCCCCGCGGCCGCTACGCCCCCGTCCCGGCCCCCCACTCCACCGCCCCCGTCTCCGCGCTCCGCTGGGCGGCCCCCGCGGCGGCCCTCGCCGTGGCCTCCGCGATCGTCGTCAGCCGGGCCCTGAGGCGACGCCGGTAGGACCGACGCGGCTACTACGCCCCCGTCCCCGCGCTCCGCTGGGCGCCTCCTGAGGCGGTGCTCGCCGTGGCCTCCGCGATCGCCGTGAGTCGCGCGCTGCGGAGACGCCGCCCCCGCGCCCCAATTCATCGCCGCCGTCTCAGCGCTCCCCTGGGCGACCCCCGTGGCCGCCCTCGCCCTGCCTCCGTGATTGGCGTCAGCCGGGTCATCAGGGGACGCCCGTAGGGTCGACGTGGCGCGTAGGCCCTCTTGAACGGCCCAGTAGGGTCGTCCCGTGAGTGATGCAGAGATCACGCTGACCGCGGGCGACGCGGAGGTGACCGTACAACCGGGCAAGGGTGGCCGGATCGGAGGACTCCGTGTCGGCGGAACCGAACTCCTGCGCCAGGGCGACCGGTTCGGGTGCTTCCCGATGGTCCCGTGGTGCGGCCGCATCAGGGACGGCCGCTTCCGGGACGGCGCCGACGTCGTCCAGATGCCCCTGAACTCCCCGCCCCACGCCATCCACGGCACGGCCCGCGACGGCGCCTGGCGCACCGCCCGCCGGACACCGGACGAGGCGGTGATGACGTACGACCTGGTGGACCCGTGGCCGCACAGCGGACGGGTCACCCAGGTGGTGAGCCTGACCGAGAGCTCGTTGACGCTCACCATGTCGGTGGAGACGTACGAGGACTCCTTCCCGGCCCAGATCGGCTGGCACCCGTGGTTCAACCGCACCCTCGGCGGCACGGACGCCACCCTCGACTTCGCCCCCGCCTGGCAGGAGGAGCGCGGCGAGGACCACCTGCCCACCGGTCACCGCATCGACCCGAAGCCGGGCCCGTGGGACGACTGCTTCGGCATGCCGGACGGCGTGGACGTCACCCTCACCTGGCCGGACCGGCTCGCGCTGAGGGTGACCAGCCGCGAGAAATGGGTCGTCGTCTACGACGAGCAGGAGGCCGCCGTCTGCGTGGAGCCGCAGACCGGTCCGCCGAACGGACTGAACACCCTCCCCCGCCTGGTCACCCCGCTGGAGCCGCTGGAGGCCACGACCACCTGGAGCTGGACCCGCCTCCACGCCGAATAAGCTGTTCGGCATGACGGACGCACGTGGCGCACTGCTGCAACAGATCAAGGACAAGGCCGTGGTGCACGGCAAGGTGACCCTCTCCTCGGGGCTGGAGGCCGACTACTACGTCGACCTGCGCCGCATCACCCTCGACGGGGAGGCCGCCCCGCTGGTCGGCCAGGTGCTCCTGGACCTCACCGACGGCCTGGACTTCGACGCGGTCGGCGGCCTGACCATGGGCGCCGACCCGGTCGCCGCGGCGATGCTGCACGCCGCCGCGGCCCGCGGCCGCAAGCTGGACGCCTTCGTCGTCCGCAAGGCCGCCAAGGCGCACGGGCTCCAGCGCCGCGTCGAGGGCCCGGACATCGCGGGCCGCCGGGTGCTCGTCGTCGAAGACACCTCCACCACCGGCGGCTCCCCGCTGACCGCCGTGGAGGCCGTGCGCGAGGCCGGCGCCGAGGTCGTCGCCGTCGCCACGATCGTCGACCGGGCGACCGGGGCCGCCGAGAAGATCGAGGAGGGCGCCGGGGTGCCGTACCTTTTCGCCTACTCCAAGGACGAGCTGGGCCTGGACTGAGACGGCTCTCGGAGCATCCCGGTTCGTCTGGAAGGATGGGCGCGACGACGACGATGTCGCCTCCCCAGGTCTAGGTCAGGGCCGTCAGCACGCAGAACGCAACCCGCACATCACAAGGAGCGGACACATGCCCATCGCAACCCCCGAGGTCTACAACGAGATGCTCGACCGGGCGAAGGCAGGCAAGTTCGCCTACCCGGCCATCAACGTGACCTCCTCCCAGACCCTGCACGCTGCGCTGCGCGGCTTCGCGGAGGCCGAGAGCGACGGCATCGTCCAGATCTCCACCGGTGGCGCGGAGTTCCTCGGCGGCCAGCACAGCAAGGACATGGTCACCGGCGCCGTCGCCCTGGCCGAGTTCGCGCACATCGTCGCCGCCAAGTACGACGTCAACATCGCGCTGCACACCGACCACTGCCCGAAGGACAAGCTGGACGGCTACGTACGCCCGCTGCTCGCGGTCTCCGAGGAGCGCGTGAAGGCCGGCCGCAACCCGCTGTTCCAGTCGCACATGTGGGACGGCTCCGCCGAGACCCTGGCCGACAACCTGGCCATCGCCCAGGAGCTGCTGCCCCGCGCCGCCGCCGCGAAGATCATCCTCGAGGTCGAGATCACCCCGACCGGCGGCGAGGAGGACGGCGTCACCCACGAGATCAACGACGAGCTGTACACCACCGTCGACGACGCCCTGCGCACCGCCGAGGCCCTCGGCCTGGGCGAGAAGGGCCGCTACCTGCTGGCCGCCTCCTTCGGCAACGTGCACGGCGTCTACAAGCCGGGCAACGTCGTCCTCCGCCCCGAGCTGCTGAAGGACCTCCAGCAGGGCGTGGGCGAGAAGTACGGCAAGTCCAGCCCGTTCGACTTCGTCTTCCACGGCGGTTCCGGCTCCACCGCGGAGGAGATCGCCACCGCGCTGGAGAACGGCGTCGTGAAGATGAACCTCGACACCGACACCCAGTACGCCTTCACGCGTCCGGTCGCCGCCCACATGTTCCAGAACTACGACGGCGTCCTGAAGGTCGACGGCGAGGTCGGCAACAAGAAGACCTACGACCCGCGGACCTGGGGCAAGCTGGCCGAGGCGGGCATGGCCGCGCGCGTCGTCGAGGCCTGCGGGAACCTGCGCTCCACGGGCACCAAGATCAAGTAGTTCCTGAGTGCACTGCTGAGCCCGGCGCCTGTCTACGGCGCCGGGCTCGCTGTATACCTGGGGGCATGCGTGACGTCCGGATCGCCTCCGCGCAGGGCAAGTGGATCCTGCTCACCACCGTGCTCGGATCCAGCATGGCCCTGCTGGACTCGACGGTGGTCAACGTCGCCCTCCCGCGGATCGGCGAGGACCTGGACGCGAACCTCTCCGCCCTGCAGTGGACGGTCAACGCGTACATGCTGGCCCTGGCCGGGCTGATCCTGCTCGGCGGCTCCCTGGGCGACCGCTACGGCCGCCGCCGGATCTTCGTCATCGGCGTGATCTGGTTCGCGGTCGCCTCCCTGCTGTGCGGGCTCGCCCCGAACGCCGAGATCCTGATCGCCGCCCGCGCCCTCCAGGGCATCGGCGGGGCGCTGCTCACGCCCGGCTCCCTCGCCCTCATCCAGGCCTCCTTCCACCCCGACGACCGGGGCCGGGCGGTGGGCCTGTGGTCCGGGTTCGGCGGCATCGGGGCGGCCGTGGGGCCGTTCCTCGGCGGCTGGCTGGTGGACGGACCCGGCTGGCGGTGGGTGTTCCTGCTCAACGTGCCGCTGGCCCTGCTGTGCGTGCCGGTCGCCCTGCGCCATGTGCCGGAATCGGGCGACGGCAGCAAACACGGCCGCTTCGACGTGCTCGGTGCCGCCCTCGGCGCGCTGGCGCTCGCGCTGGTGACGTACGCGCTGATCGAGTCGGACTGGATCAGCGCGGCCCTGGGCGTCGCCCTCGGGATCGCCTTCGTCCAGGTCGAGAAGCGGCGCCCCGACCCGATGATGCCGCTCGGCATCTTCGCCTCCCGCCAGTTCACCGCCGTCAACCTGGTCACCCTGTGCGTGTACGCGGCCCTCGGCGGGTTCTTCTTCCTCGCCGCGCTCCAGCTCCAGGTCGTCTCCGGCTACTCGGCGCTCGCCGCGGGTACGGCCCTGCTGCCGACGACGGTCCTGATGCTGCTGCTCTCCGCCCGGTCCGGCGAGCTGGCCGACCGGATCGGCCCGCGGATCCCGCTCACCGCCGGGCCGCTGGTGTGCGCGGCCGGGCTGCTGCTGATGCTGCGGGTCGGGCCGGACGCCTCGTACGCGGCCGACGTGCTGCCCGCCGTCCTCGTCTTCGGGGCCGGCCTGGTCACCCTGGTCGCCCCGCTCACCTCCACCGTCCTCGCCTCCGTGGATGTCACGCGGGCGGGCCTGGCCAGCGGCATCAACAACGCGGCCGCCCGCGCCGCCGGTCTGGTGGCGGTGGCCGCGCTGCCGTTGCTGACCGGGATGGGGGAGGACGCCTACCGCTCCCCGGACGCCTTCGACGACTCCTTCGGCCGGGCCATGCTGCTGTGCGCCGGGGTGATGGTGGTGGGCTCCGCCGTGGCCTTCGCGACCGTACGACGGCTGCCGCCGGACTGCCGGCGGCCGGAGTGCCTCACCCATGGCTCGATCACCGCGCCGCCCCTGGAAGGGGAACGGGCCAAGGGACGCATCCCCTAGCGGATGCCTCAGACTGGAGCCCATGACGATTCACGAGAACCTCCTCGGGGGCCCGCCCCCGACCCACCTCCCCGACGACCCGGAGCCCCGTGAGCTCCTCGCGTCCGGCACGGCCCCCGCGGACGTCGCCGCGCAGTACCCGACGTCCTGCCTGGCCTGGGCCCAGCTGGCCGACGAGGCGTTCGAGCGGGGCAGCGTCGTGGAGTCGTACGCCTACGCCCGTACGGGCTACCACCGCGGTCTGGACGCCCTGCGCCGCAGCGGCTGGAAGGGCCACGGCCCGGTGCCGTGGGAGCACGAGCCGAACCGCGGCTTCCTGCGCGCCCTGCACGCCCTCGCCCGGGCCGCCGGTTCCATCGGCGAGCAGGAGGAGTACGAGCGCTGCACGCAGTTCCTGAAGGACTCCTCACCGGCGGCCGCCCAGACACTGGGCTAGCCCGTCGGCGGGACGGCGCCTCGAGTGCGGGTCCGGCTGTGATCCAGTCGGGCCTTGCACTTTCCGGGGGACACACCGGAGGATTCGGGTGGGGACCGGGGCCCCCGTGTCGGTAACGGCAGGGGCGGACCGCTACCCGGAGTTACCACAGGAGACAGCGATGTCCCAAGAGGCTCACGAAACCCACGAGCCCGAGACCCCGCATCTCGACTTCGCCGGCACGACGCCGTACGAGGACTACGTCAAGGCGGATGTGCTCACCCACCTCCAGCACACCCTCTCCGACGATCCCGGAGAGATGGTCTTCCTGGTCACCACCCAGGTCATGGAGCTGTGGTTCACCGTCGTGGTCCATGAGTGGGAGACCGCCGCGCACGCCCTGCGCGAGGACCGGGTGCCGGTCGCGATCGACGCGCTGAAGCGCTCGGTGCGGGAGCTGGAGGCGCTCAACGCCTCCTGGAAGCCGCTGGGCCAGCTCACCCCGGCCCAGTTCAACTCCTACCGCTCCGCCCTCGGCGAGGGTTCCGGCTTCCAGTCGGCCATGTACCGCCGGATGGAATTCCTGCTCGGCGACAAGTCCGCGTCCATGCTCGTCCCGCACCGCGGCGCGCCCCGCGTCCACGCGGAACTGGAGAAGGCGCTGCACGAGCCGAGCCTGTACGACGAGGTGCTGCGGCTGCTGGCGCGGCGCGGGCACGCCATCCCCGAGGAGGTGCTGAAGCGCGACGTCTCCCAGCGCTACGAGCCCTCCGAAGCGGTCGAGGCCGCCTGGACCGCCGTCTACTCCGGCGACGCCGGTGACGAAGTCGCCCGGCTGGGCGAGGCGTTGACGGACGTCGCCGAGCTGGTGTGGCGCTGGCGCAACGACCACCTGGTCGCCACCCGGCGCGCGATGGGCGCGAAGACCGGCACCGGCGGCTCGGCCGGGGTGGCCTGGCTGGAAAAGCGGGCCCGCAAGAACGTCTTCCCCGAGCTGTGGACGGCGAGGTCCTATGTCTGAGCTGTCTGAGCTGTCCGCACGGGCGGAGAAGCTGGACGCGGCGGACGAACTCGCCCACAAGCGCGCCGAGTTCGCGCTCGACGAGGCCGTCTACCTGGACGGCAACTCGCTGGGCGCCCTGCCGGTGAACGTGCCGGAGAAGGTCGCGGACGTGGTCGCGCGGCAGTGGGGCGCCCTGCGCATCCGGTCCTGGGAGGAGAGCGGCTGGTGGACCGCGCCCGAGCGGATCGGCGACCGGATCGCTCCGCTGGTCGGGGCGGCGCCGGGGCAGATCGTGGTCGGCGACTCCACCAGCGTCAACGTCTTCAAGGCGCTGGTGGCGGCCGTGCGGATGGCGGGGGAGGGGCGCGACGAGATCCTCGTGGACGCCACGACCTTCCCCACGGACGGCTACCTCGCCGAGTCGGCGGCCCGGATGACCGGCCGCACACTGCGCCCGGTACGGCCGTCACAGGTGCCGGGGGCGCTCGGTCCCCGGACCGCGGCGGTGCTGCTGAACCACGTCGACTACCGCACGGGCCGGCTGCACGACCTGCCGTCGCTGACGGCGGCGGTACGGGCGGCGGGCGCCGTGGCGGTCTGGGACCTGTGCCACAGCGCGGGCGCGCTGCCGGTGGACCTGGACGCCCACGGCGTCGACCTGGCGGTGGGCTGCACGTACAAGTACCTGAACGGCGGCCCGGGTTCACCGGCCTACCTGTACGTACGACGTGACCTGCAGCCCCGTTTCGACTCCCCGCTGCCGGGCTGGAACTCCCACGCGGAGCCCTTCGGCATGCGCGGCGACTACGCACCGGCCGCGGGCGCCCTGCGCGGCAGGGTCGGCACCCCGGACATCCTCTCCATGCTCGCCCTGGAAGCGGCACTGGACGTCTGGCGGGACGTGTCGATCGCGTCGGTACGGGCCAAGTCGCTGGCGCTGACGGACTTCTTCCTGGAGTGCGTGGCGCAGTACGTGCCGGCGGGGCGCGTGGAGTCCCTGACCCCGGCCGCCCACGCGGAGCGCGGCAGCCAGGTCGCCCTGCGCTGCGCGGACGCGGGCACGGTGATGGAGCGCCTGATCGAGCGGGGCGTGGTGGGCGACTTCCGGGCCCCGGACGTCCTGCGCTTCGGCTTCACGCCGCTGTACGTCGGGTTCGCGGACGTGGAGAAGGCGGCGCGGACGCTGGGCGAACTGCTCGCCTGACCCGGGGGGCGGGGCGGCGCGGCGCCCACCCCGCCCCCGACAGAACCGTTTACCCCTCACCCAGCGTCACATCCCGGTGTCCGCGCACGTCACGGGCCTGATACCGTCCCCGCCAACGGCCGAGAACATCACCTGGTCCGCCAACTGTATTTCGCCGCTGAGAGGTTGGAGCATGCCGGACGACGCTGCCGCAGCCCGGGCCGCCGCAGAGGAGCAGTCGGCCTTCTCGCATCCGCCTGTCGACCCGGACACCACCGCCGCGTACGGCGACCACCCCGACCAGGTGATCGACTTCTACGCCCCGCGCACCGAGAGCCCCCTCGCCCCGCTGGTGGTCGTCCTGCACGGCGGCGCCTGGCGGGCCCCCTACGACCGTCGCCACATGACGCCGTTCGCCGCCTTCCTGGCCCGCCGGGGCTTCGCCGTGGCCAACGTCGAGTACCGCAAGGGAGCGGAGGGCGCCAGCGAGCTGGCCGGCCGCTGGCCCGACACCTTCGACGACGTGGCCGCCGCCCTGGACGCCCTCCCGGACCTGGTCCGCGAGGCCCTCCCGGGGGCCGACCCCCGCCGTACCGTCGTCACCGGCCACTCCGCCGGCGGCCATCTCGCGCTGTGGGCGGCGGCCCGGCACCTCCTGCCCGCCGACGCCCCCTGGCGCACCGTGGGCCCGCCCTTCCTGCGGGGTGTGGTGGCCCTCGCCCCCATCGCCGACTTCGCGGTCGCCGACAAGCTCGGCGTCTGCGGCGGCGCGGCCCGCCAACTCCTCGGCGGTGACGAGGGGTTCGCCGAGCGGCGGCCGTACGCCGATCCCGCGCTGCTGCTGCCCACCGGCATCGCCACCACCCTCGTGCAGGGCCGTACGGACATGGATGTCCCCCAGCTGGTCGCCGAGTCCTACGCGGACGCCGCGGCGAAGGCGGGCGAGGTGGTCGGGCTCACGCTGCTGGAGGACGTCGGCCACTTCCCGCTGATCGACCCGGCGGCGGACGCCTGCGCGGTGGTGGCGGAGGAGATCGCCCAGCTCGCCTGGTGAGCGCGGGTACGGCCGTAGTACTTGAGACGGACCCCGCGAGACCCTTCTCGCAGGTGACGACGGCGACCCGGGCCGCCGCCTACCGTGCTGCACGTGACCGAGACGACCAGCAAGACCCACAGCCCGGAGTTCCGGCTGGCCGCGGACGCCCTGCGCGGGCTGCGGCGGGACCTGTTCCACGACGCCTTCGCCTACCGTCCGCTGCCCCGGATGCGCGTCGACGGCCCGCTGACCCGGCGGCTGCCCGGCCCGCTGCGGGAGTACGCGGCCTGGCTCCCGCACGCCGTGATCGTCGCGGCGGCCCTGCTCACCCTGCCGCTCGGCACCATCGACACGGGCAGCCCGTGGGTGCTGGCCGGTCCGCTCTGCGCGCTCCCCGTGCTGCTGACCATGGTGCGGCCCGTCGGGGCGTTCTGGTTGTCCATGGCCGCCACCCCGGTCGTCGGGGTGCTGGCAGGCAGCTGGGCCGACTGGCCGTGGACGGCCGGGGCCTTCGCCAGTCATCTGGCGGTGCTGACGGTCGTGGCCGTGCGCACCCGGCCGCGCACGGCGGGGTGGATGTGGGTGCTGACGGCGGCGTACGGCCTGGTGGCGGAGGCAACCGACTACGGCCCGAGTTACTACTACTACAGCACCAACACCGGCCCCATGCTGGTCGTCTCCGCGCTGGTGCTGCTCTGCGTGGCCGTCTGGCACATCCGCCGCGACGCCGAGCAGGAGGTCACCGCGCAGCAGACCGAGACCGCGCAGGAGCGCTCCCGGCGCACCCTGCTGGAGGAGCGCACCACGATCGCCCGCGAGCTGCACGACGTGGTCGCCCACCACATGTCGGTCGTCGCCATCCAGGCCGAGGCCGCCCCCTACCGGGTGCAGAACCCGCCGCCGGAGCTGGAGCGCGCCTTCGCCACCATCCGGGAGAACGCGGTCGCGGCCCTGACCGAACTGCGCCGCGTCCTGGGCGTCGTACGCGCCGAGGACTACGAGGCCCCCGACGCCCCGCAGCCCACCCTCGGCGACCTCGACGCCCTGCTCGCCAATGTGCGCGACGCCGGGCTCGGCATCGACAAGACGGTGACCGGGGCGGTGCGGGAACTGCCGCAGGGCGTCGAGCTGTCGGCGTACCGAATAGTGCAGGAGGCGCTGAGCAACACCCTGCGGCACGCGCCCGGCGCGCGTGCGAAGGTCGAGATCGGATACGTCCTCGGCGGCCTGGGCCTGCGCGTGGTGAACACCCCGCCCCCCGCGCCCGCCCTGGTCAAGCCGTCGCCCGGGGCCGGCCACGGCATCACCGGCATGCGCGAGCGGGTGACGATGCTGAACGGCGGGATGACGGCCGGCCCGACGGACGACGGAGGCTACGAAGTGACCGTGTTCCTGCCGGTCGTGACCCCGGACGAGGGTGCCGCATGACGATCCGCGTACTGATCGCGGACGACCAGATGATGGTGCGCGAGGGCTTCTCGGTCCTGCTGAACGCGATGCCGGACATCGAGGTCGTCGGCGAGGCGGTGAACGGCAGGGAGGCCGTGGCCAAGGTCCGCGAACTCGCCCCCGACATCGTCCTGATGGACATCCGGATGCCCGAACTGAACGGCATCGAGGCGACCCGGGAGATCGTGGCGGCCGACGGGGCGGCGAAGGTGCTGGTGCTGACCACCTTCGATCTGGACGAGTACGTCTACCAGGCCCTGCGGGCCGGTGCCTCGGGCTTCCTGCTGAAGGACGCCTCGGCCCGCCAACTCGCCGACGGGGTAAGGGTGGTGGCCTCCGGCGAGGCCCTGCTGGCCCCTTCGGTCACCCGCCGTCTGATCACGGAGTTCTCCAAGCTCTCCGAGACCCCGCGGTCCTTCTCCGGCGCCCGGGCGGCCTACGGCGACCTCACCGAACGCGAGACGGAGGTCCTGGTGCTGATCGCCCAGGGCCTGTCCAACGCGGAGATCGCCGAGCGCCTGGTCGTGGCCGAGTCGACGATCAAGACGCATGTGAGCCGCGTCCTGGTGAAGCTCGGCCTCAGGGACCGCACCCAGGCGGCGGTGTTCGCGTACGAGGCGCGGCTGGTGACGCCGGGGTGATCAGCCGAACAGGGCGGCGGGGATCATCGTGAGGACGAGCAGGAGCATCAGGCCGCCGAGGCCGCCGAAGATGATCAGCGGGATCAGCAGGGTCGAGCGGCCCATGAGCATGCTCCGCTCGGTGCCGCTGAAGGGGTCGCGGGGGTCGTAGACGACCTCGACGGTGTCGCCCCGGTAACCGGGCGGCGTGTACCCGTACTTCTTGCCGCTCAGGTCGGTGAAGGCGTACACGTGCATCCCGTCGTGGTAGCCGTCGTACTCCGCCAGCACCGTGACACCGTGTCTGGGCAGCCGCCAGGCCGGCTTTCCGAACGGGGTCAGGCGCACTCCCACGTGGACGGAGACCGCGCCGAGAAGTCCGCACACCCAGATCAGGAAGATCATCTCGGCGTCGCCGGTGAGCGTGAGCAGCACGGTCTCCCCGGCGAACACGAGGATCAGCGCGAGCCAGCCGAGCCCGATCGCCCGCCGCAGCCGGACCTTGCGGCGCTCGTCGTCCAGGGTCCGGACGGTGACGAGGGCCGAACCGTCGACGGCGGGGCCGGACCCGTCCGGCAGGGCGGCGTTGACGGCCCCGGCGAAGGCGTCGGCGGCGGCCTCGCTGACGTCGTCGAGCCGGTGGACGGCCGGCCGGCTCCCGTGCGGCGCGGTCAGCACGACCTCGACGGACCGGCGCTCGCTGCGGACCTCGGCGACGGCCGCGAGGGGTATGCGGTGCTCCTCCTCCCGCACCCGCAGGACCAGGACGGACCCGTCGAGCTGGAGGGAGGTGTTCTTGCGGCCCCGCAACACCGGAACCGACGGCATGATCGACATGCGCGTGATCGTAAAGGGGGAGCCGAGCATTCCGGACCCCCTGGCCAGGGACGGGTCCGCCGGGCTAGCGTCCGGTCATGGGAGCCTTCGATCCGTGGGACCCGGCGTTTCTCGCCGACCCGTACCCCGCTTACGCCGAGCTGCGCGCCCGGGGCCGTGTGCAGTACTTCGAGCCCACGAACCAGTGGCTGGTGCCGCGGCACGCCGATGTGTCGGCGCTGCTGCGCGACCGGCGCCTGGGGCGGACGTACCAGCACCGCTTCACCCACGAGGAGTTCGGGCGGACCGCTCCGCCCGCCGAGCACGAGCCGTTCCACACCCTCAACGACCACGGGATGCTCGATCTGGAGCCGCCGGACCACACCCGGATCCGGCGCCTGGTGTCGAAGGCGTTCACCCCGAGGACGGTCGAGCGGCTCAAGCCGTACGTGACCCGGCTCGCCGGGGAGCTCGTCGACCGGCTGGTCGCGGCGGGCGGCGGGGATCTGCTCGCCGATGTCGCCGAGCCGCTGCCGGTCGCGGTGATCGCCGAGATGCTGGGCATCCCGGAGGCGGACCGGGCTCCGCTGCGGCCCTGGTCGGCCGACATCTGCGGGATGTACGAGCTGAACCCGTCCGAGGAGACGGCCACGAAGGCGGTGCGGGCGTCCGTCGAGTTCACGGAGTACTTGCGGGAACTGATCGCCCTGCGGCGCAAGGAGCCCGGTGACGACCTGATCTCCGGGCTGATCGCCGCCCACGACGAGGGTGACCGGCTCACCGAGCAGGAGATGATCTCCACGGCCGTCCTGCTGCTGAACGCCGGGCACGAGGCGACCGTCAACTCCACCGTCAACGGCTGGTACGCGCTCTTCCGCAACCCCGCCCAGCTCGCGGCCCTGCGCGCCGACCACTCCCTGGTCCCGTCCGCCGTGGAGGAGCTGATGCGCTACGACACGCCGCTGCAGCTCTTCGAGCGCTGGGTGCTGGACGAGATCGAGATCGACGGGACGACGATCCCCCGGGGCGCGGAGATCGCCATGCTCTTCGGCTCCGCCAACCACGACCCCGAGGTGTTCGCACACCCCGAGCGGCTGGACCTCACCCGCACCGAGAACCCGCACATCTCCTTCAGCGCCGGCATCCACTACTGCATCGGCGCACCGCTGGCCCGCATCGAACTGGCGGCCTCGATGACGGCGCTGCTGGAGCGGGCGCCGACGCTGAGCCTGGCGGCGGAGCCGGAACGGAAGCCGAACTTCGTGATCCGGGGGCTGGAAGGGCTCAGCGTGTCGGTGTGAGGCGCCGGATCAGGGCCCATACGCCGAGGGCGGCGGCGGTGCCGCCGAGCACCGCCAGCGGCAGTTCGGCGTAGAGCACGCTCCAGTCGGGGGCCTGTTCGAAGCGCCGGAACCGGCCCCGGGCGCCGGCCGACCACACGGCGAGTCCGGCGCCCGCGCCCAGCGCGGAGGTCAGACAGCCGCCGGCGGCTTGTGCGCGTTGTCCCATGCCCGGGAGTGACGCGCGCGGACCGCCCACGGGTTCCGTCGAGGCGTGGCGAGCCTCGGCCCGACGCAGGCCTGCTTCGAGTTCACCGACGGAGGGGTGGCGGCGATGACGCAGCGCTGGAGGCTGCGCCCGAGGAGCGTGCCGACCGCCCCGGTCAAGGGGCCCCGGCCCCTTCGCGCCGCCCCGGCAAGGGGTCTCCGCTCGACCCGTCCGGGCTGCTTCGAGCAGGAGGTTCCCCTCAGCCTGTTCGGTCGCTGCCGGGAGGGGCTCCCTCAGCCCTTTCCTGCGCCCGGCCAAGGGGTCTCCGCTCGGCCCGTCGGGGCTGCCCCTGGCGTCCCCTCAGCCCGGTACCACCAGGCCGAGTGCCCCCTCCCATACCGTCCAGGTGCGTCGGCGGACCGGGCCCGCCTCCGTCGCGTCCGCCCGGTACCTGAAGTCCGCGCCGGACACCGTCACCCTGCGGCCCCGCGCCAGCAGCGGTGCCGCCTCCGCGCCCACCGACACCGGGCGGACCTCCACCGACGCCGTACCGGAGCCGTGCGGGGTCACCGAGACGCCCTCCACCGGCTGGTCCAGGTCCACCAGGGTCACCCCGTCCACCTCCACCCGGAGCCGGGTGGGACCCGGGCCCGACGGCACCGGGGCCGGGCGGGCCGGGACGAGGGTGCGGACCAGGGACTGGTACGTGCGCAGCCAGGGACGGCCGTCCACGGTCTCGGCGCTCCCCGTCGGCGGCAGGGAGGGAATCCGCAGCGCCCCCAGCACCACCCCGTCGCTGTCGTCCACCAGCAGGTCCAGGCGCCGCTCCACCCCGTCCAGGACCGCCCGGGCGGCCGCCACCGTGCCCGTGGGCACGCCCAGGGCGCCGGCCAGGGAGAGCGCGCCGCCCACCGGGACCACCGACAGCGCACATCCGGCCAGCTCCCGCCGACGGTGCAGCAGGGACACCGCGCGCATCAGCGCCCGGTCGTCGCCCACCACGACGGGCCGGCGCGACCCGCGGCGCGCGAGCATCCGGGCGAATTCCTCGGGTCCCTCCGGCAGGCACACCTTCGTCGCGGCACCCGCGCTGAGCACGTCTTTCGCGATCCGCACGGCCTCCCCGTCCGATTTCCGGGCGACCGGGTCGATGACCACCAGCAGCTGATCGGACGTCGCGAAAGTCACCACCTCGGCCATGCCTCGCTTCCTCGGGTAGCATCTTTGTGCAAGAGCCCCTTGCGCTATTGCGCCAGGGGCTTCGTCTATTCCGGGGCATCCGGTCCGACGGGTCGCGGCCGACACAGGTCGCCGGTGTACGTATGCCGTACGCCTCGACCTTGGACATGCCCCGCCCGGAAGGGGTGTACGCGCGTGCCCGCACTTGTGCTGCTCGGTGCTCAGTGGGGTGACGAAGGCAAGGGAAAGGCCACCGACCTGCTCGGTGGCTCGGTCGATTATGTGGTGCGCTACCAGGGCGGCAACAACGCCGGCCACACGGTGGTCGTGGGCGATCAGAAGTACGCCCTGCACCTTCTCCCTTCCGGAATCCTGTCCCCGGGGTGTACCCCGGTCATCGGCAACGGCGTCGTCGTCGACCCGTCGGTCCTGCTCTCCGAGCTGAGCGGGCTGAACGAGCGAGGCGTCGACACGTCCAAGCTCCTCATCAGCGGTAACGCGCACATCATCACGCCGTACAACGTCACCGTCGACAAGGTGACGGAACGCTTCCTCGGCAAGCGGAAGATCGGCACGACCGGGCGCGGCATCGGACCCACCTACGCGGACAAGATCAACCGCGTCGGTATCCGGGTGCAGGACCTCTATGACGAGTCCATCCTCCAGCAGAAGGTCGAGGCGGCGCTCGACGTCAAGAACCAGCTGCTGACCAAGCTGTACAACCGGCGCGCGATCGCCGTGGACCAGGTGGTCGAGGAGCTGCTGGCCTACGCCGAGCAGCTCAGGCCGTATGTCGCCGACACGGTGCTGGTCCTGAACCAGGCCCTGGAGGACGACAAGGTCGTGCTCTTCGAGGGCGGCCAGGGCACGCTGCTGGACATCGACCACGGCACGTACCCCTTCGTCACCTCGTCGAACCCGACCGCGGGCGGCGCCTGCACCGGCGCCGGCGTGGGCCCGACGAAGATCAGCCGGGTCATCGGCATCCTGAAGGCGTACACCACCCGCGTCGGCGCCGGTCCGTTCCCGACCGAGCTGCTCGACGAGGACGGCGAGGCGCTGCGCAGGATCGGCGGCGAGCGCGGGGTCACCACCGGCCGTGACCGGCGCTGCGGCTGGTTCGACGCGGTCATCGCCCGGTACGCGACCCGGGTCAACGGCCTGACCGACTTCTTCCTGACCAAGCTCGACGTGCTCACCGGCTGGGAGCAGATCCCGGTCTGCGTGGCGTACGAGATCGACGGCAAGCGGGTCGAGGAGCTGCCGTACTCGCAGTCCGACTTCCACCACGCGAAGCCGGTCTACGAGATGCTGCCGGGCTGGACCGAGGACATCAGCAAGGCGAAGTCCTTCTCCGACCTGCCGAAGAACGCCCAGGCGTACGTCAAGGCGCTGGAGGAGATGTCCGGCGCCCCGATCTCCGCGATCGGCGTGGGTCCGGGCCGGGACGAGACGATCGAGATCAACTCGTTCATCTGACCCGGACCGGCACAGCGGCGGAGCGGTGAGGAGGGGCGTCCCCGTCGGGGGCGCCCCTCTTCCGTGCCGCTCTGGATATATCGGGCATATCCTGAAGCGGGGGCACGGTCGAGGAGGCTGCGATGCGAGTGATGCTCAAAGCGACCATGGACACCGAGAAGGGCAACGAGGCCATCCGCAACGGCAGGATGCCCGAGGTGATGAAGAACGCGCTGGAGAAGCTCAGGCCGGAGGCCGCGTACTTCGGTCCGGAGGGCGGGCGCCGTACCTGCTGGATGGTCCTGGACCTCCAGGACAGCTCCCAACTCCCGCCGACGGCCGAACCGTTCTTTACCGAACTCAACGCCGAGGTCACCGTCACCCCGGTCATGAACGTCGAGGATCTGCAGAAGGGTCTCTCCCAGCTGGGCGGCTGACCTTCTCCCGCCTCAGCTGAAGATGATCATCGAGCCCTGCGCCAGGCTGCGGGTCGCCGCCGCGTGCAGGCCCAGCCAGACATGGCGTTCCCGGGCGAAGGGACTGGGATCGTACGGGGCCGGGACGGCCGGTTCCTCCAACTCCGTCGGAGCCGACGGCGGTTGGGGGGCCGCCGGGGGGTTCGCCGGGTCGATGCCGATCGACGGGGCCACGAACTCCAGCTCCCGCAGCAGGGCCTGGGAGGAGCCCAGGGGACCGCCCCCGGCGAGGAGTTCCTCGCTCGACAGGGGGTGCGGGAAGTCCACGGGCACATACGCCCCGGCGTGGTCGTAGTGCCAGACCAGGTGCGACTGCTGGGCCGTGGCCTCGAACATCTCCAGCAACTGCTCGTAGTCGCCGCCGAGTTCGTCCACCGGCGTCACCGGCAGTCCGCACACCTGGAGGAGATACGCCCGGCGCAGGAAGTGCAGGGCGTCGTAGTCGAACCCGGCCACCGGGGCGACCTCGCCGGTCAGGCCCGGCATGTACTGGTACACCGGCACCGGCGGGAGGCCGGCCTCGGCGAGCACCTTGTTGTATTGCGCGAGTTCCTCGGCGAACGGGTTGTCGGGGGTGTGGCACAACACGTCGACGAGCGGTACCAGCCACAGGTCACAGGCCAAAAGAGGACTCCTCGCGTAGCGCGGTGCAGTGCGGTGCAGTGCGGTGGTCAAGGAAGAGTAGTGGGTGCGGCCCGGGGTGAAACCCCCCAGTACCGGTCGCGGGCACGGGCTGTGCAGATCCCATACCCATCCCTGATCCCCTACCCCTCCCTCAGGGCGCGAGTCGCTCGATCAGGGAGAGGGAGTGGCTGTTGTACGCGGCGATGATCGAGCGCGCGGCGCCCGTGTCACGCGCGGACAGCGCGTCGACGAGTTCGGTGTGGCCGGACCACAGCTCGCCGCGCAGGTCGGTCAGCAGCCGCAGATGCTGCACGGCGCACACCCAGGACTGGACGCGCAGGCGGTGCAGGAAGTCGGCGAGGTAGGGATTGCCGAAGAGGGAGGCCAGCTCGCGCCAGAAGCGCAGGTCATAGCCTATGAGGACGGTGAGGTCACCGGCGCCGGCGGCCCGCTGGGCCTCTTCGCCGCGGCGGCGGACGCCGGCCAGGGCGGCGGCGATCCGGGGGTCCCCGGCCTGCCGGTACCCCCTGCGGCCTTCGTCGAGGGCCTGGAACATGCCGTCGGTGACCAGGGCGCGGGCCTCGATGATCCCGCGGTAGTCGTCGGCGGAGTACTCGTGCACCCGGAAGCCGCGGTGCTGGTCCGCCTCCAGCAGCCCCTGCGCGGACAGATCGACCAGCGCCTCGCGCACGGGGGTGGCGGAGACGCCGTACTGCTCGGCTATCTCCTTGACCGTGAACGCCTGCCCCGGCTGGAGCCGCCCGGCCAGCACCTCGTCCCGCAACGCGTCCGCGATCTGCTGCCGCAGGGTGCTACGGGTCACGGCGGCGTTGCCGCTGGAGCCGGGCATGGTCGGAACGTCTCCTTCTTCGCGCGGGGTGGCATGCACGCATATCTGCGAGCACGCCACCTTACGCGTTCGGGCTCCGCGGCCGCTCGGGGGCGACCCCGGCCACCGGACCGGCCCTTGACGGCTACCGCGTGTACTCGGCTACCGCGTGTACTCGTCGGCGACCGACAGCGCCGCGTCCAGCGCCGCCAGCCCTTCCTTGAGCTCGGCCTCGGAGACGTTGCACGGCGGCACGACATGGGTCCGGTTCATGTTCACGAAGGGCCACAGGCCGTGCTTCTTGGCGGCGGCGCCGAAGGCCGCCATCGGCGCGTTGGCCTCGCCCGCCGCGTTGTACGGCACCAGCGGCTCGCGCGTCTCCCGGTCCTTCACCAGCTCCAGCGCCCAGAACATCCCGACCCCGCGCACCTCGCCCACCGACGGATGCCGCTCCGCCAGTTCCCGCAGCGCCGGCCCGACCACGGACGCGCCCAGCCTGGCCGCGTTCGCGACGACACCCTCCTCCGCCATGACGTTGATCGTCGCGACGGCGGCGGCACAGGCCAGCGGATGCCCCGAGTACGTCAGACCGCCCGGGTACGGCCGCTTGCCGAAGGTCTCCGCGATGGCGCCCGAGATGGCCACACCGCCCAGCGGCACATACCCGGAGTTCACGCCCTTGGCGAAGGTCATCAGGTCCGGCACCACGCCGGCCAGGTCCGCCGCGAACCACTCACCGGTCCGCCCGAACCCGGCCATGACCTCGTCCAGGACGAAGACGATGCCGTACTTGTCGCATATCTCACGCACTCCGGCGAGATAGCCCGGCGGCGGCACCATGATCCCCGCCGTGCCCGGCACGGTCTCCAGCACGATCGCGGCGACGGTCGAGGGCCCTTCGAAGGCGATCGTCGTCTCCAGGTGCTCCAGCGCCCGCGCGCACTCCTGCTCCTCGGTCTCGGCGTAGAAGCGGGACCGGTAGAGGAAGGGCGCCCAGAAGTGGACGACTCCGGCGGAGGCGCTGTCGGACGCCCAGCGGCGGGGGTCGCCGGTGAGGTTCACGGCCTGCTGGGTGCCGCCGTGGTACGAGCGGTACGCCGACAGCACCTTCGTCCGCCCGGTGTGCAGCCGGGCCATCCGTACGGCGTGCTCGATGGCGTCGGCGCCGCCGTTGGTGAAGAAGATCTTGTCCAGGTCGCCCGGCGTCCGCTCGGCGATCAGCCGGGCCGCCTCCGACCGTGCCTCGACCGCGAACGCGGGCGCGAACGTCGTCATCCGCGCCGCCTGTTCCTGGATCGCGGCGACGACCTTCGGGTGCTGGTAGCCGATGTTCGTGTAGACGAGTCCGCTGGTGAAGTCGAGGTAGCGGTTGCCGTCGTAGTCCCAGAAGTACGACCCCTCCGCGCCGGCGACGGCGAGCGGGTCGATGAGCTCCTGCGCGGACCAGGAGTGGAACACATGGGCACGGTCCGCGGCCTTCACGGCGGCGCCGACCTCGGGGTTTGGCTGAGGGGTCATGCGCCCGAGGGTAAATGTCCGCGATGCGGAAGCGATATCGGCGTCCTGTCTGCGGGACGAAGGTTTCCGCGACAGGTTGTCGTGTGGGGGGCGGGGGCGGGGGCGGGGCGGGTGCGGTGGCCTGCGGCGCTGTGATCTGTCGTTGTGCGGCGGAGTGGTCTGCTATTGACAGTGTGCTGTCCTTACGACAGGATGCTGTCATATCGACCGAGGTCCTGAGGAGGCACCCATGAGCCGCAATCCCGTCCACCTCGCCGTCTACGACACCTTCGCCGACTGGGAGACCGGGTACGCCACCGCCTTCCTCGCCCGCGCCGGCCACGACATCCGCACCGTCGGCCCCACCACCGCCCCCGTGCGCAGCATCGGCGGACTGGGCGTCCGGCCCGACCTCGCCCTGGACGACGTACGGCCCGAGGACAGCGCGCTGCTGATCCTCCCGGGCGCGGACCTGTGGGACACCTCCGACGACCTCGCGCCCTTCGCCCGCAAGGCGCGGGAGTTCCTGGCCGCGGGGGTGCCCGTCGCCGCGATCTGCGGAGCCACCGCGGGGCTCGCGCGGGAGGGGCTGCTCGACGACCGGGACCACACCAGCGCCGTCTCCTTCTATCTCGCCGCGACGGGGTACGGCGGCGGTGAGCGTTACGTCGACGCCGATGCCGTCACCGACGGCGCTCTGATCACCGCGGGGCCCACCGAACCCGTCGCCTTCGCCCGCGAGATCCTCCGGCTCATCGGGGTGTACGACGGTGAGGTGCTGGACGCCTGGTACCGGCTGTTCCACGACTCCGACCCGGAGGCCTACGCCGTACTGGAGAAGGCCGGTGCGCAGTGAGCCGGGAGCGGCAGGACCTGCTGAGCCGGGGTGCGCTCGGGGTCTTCCGGCTCAACGGGCAATTCCTCGCCGTGGCGGAGGAGTTGGCGAAACCGGCCGGGATCACCGCGGCCTGGTGGCAGGTGCTCGGCGCGGTGCTGCGGGAGCCGTTGCCGGTCGCCGGGATCGCCCGCGCGATGGGGATCACCCGGCAGAGCGTGCAGCGGATCGCCGATCTGCTGGTGGAGCGGGGGCTCGCGGAGTACCGGCCCAACCCCGCCCACCGGCGCGCCAAACTGCTCGCGCCGACCGAGGAGGGGCTGGCGGCCGTCCGCCGGATCGACCCCGGGCACGCGGCGTTCGCCGACCGGCTCGCGCGGGCGTTCGGCGAGGCCGAACTCGCGGACGCCGTACGGCTGCTGGAACGGCTGTCGAAGGTGCTGGAGGAGACGGCCCCGGCTGTTACGGAACCGTAGACGCGGGCGCGCCTCCCGTCCCGTATGCCCGCACTATCGTGGGTTCGTCGTACGGGGCGGTTCGGGGGAGGGGCCTGCATGGACCAGCTGGGGCCGGGGGATCCGCAGCGGATCGGGGCGTACCGGCTGATCGCTCGGCTCGGCGCCGGGGGGATGGGACGCGTCTATCTCGCCCGGTCCGAGCGCGGACGTACGGTCGCGGTGAAGCTGGTGCGCGAGGAACTCGCCGCGCGGGAGGAGTTCCGGGCGCGGTTCCGGCAGGAGGTGCGGGCCGCGCGACGGGTCGGCGGGTACTGGACGGCGCCGGTCCTCGACGCCGACACCGAGGCGGCGGTGCCGTGGGTGGCCACCGGGTATGTCGCCGGGCCGAGCCTCGAACAGGCGGTGGGGCGCGACCACGGGGCGCTGCCCGAGCGGTCGGTACGGATCCTCGCCGCCGGGCTCGCGCACGCGCTCGGCGACATCCACGCGGCCGGAATCGTCCACCGTGACCTCAAGCCCTCCAACGTCCTCGTCACCCTCGACGGGCCCCGCGTCATCGACTTCGGCATCGCCCGGGCCATGGAGACGATCACCGAGCCCGGCCTCACCCGCACCGGCGTACTCGTCGGCTCGCCGGGCTTCATGGCCCCCGAGCAGGTCCGGGGCGACCGCATCACGCCCGCGTGCGACGTCTTCTGCCTGGGGTCGGTCCTGGCCTACGCCGCGACCGGCCGCCTTCCCTTCGGCTCGGGCGGAAGCGGCGTCCACGCGCTGATGTTCCGCATCGCCCAGGAGGAGCCCGACCTGGAGGGCATGCCGGAGGGCATCGCCGACCTGGTCCGCGACTGCCTGCGCAAGGATCCCGCGGCGCGCCCGTCCCTGGCCCGGATCCTGGAACGTACGGGTGCCGAGGACACCGTCACGGACGGCCGCTCCCACGACCCCTGGCTGCCGAGCGCCCTGGTGGCCCAACTCGGCCGCCACGCGGTACACCTCCTGGAAACGGAGGCCCCTCCGCCGCGGGACGAGGGGGCAGCCCCGTGGCAGCAGCAGGGGCCCGGGCTACGGGCGCCGGGGGAGCCGGGCCGTCATGGTCCGGCACATCCGGCGCCGGGGCAACCGGGTCCCGCCGATGAGGGGCCTGCGCTTCCGGTGCCGGGGGAGCCGGGTCGTCAGGGGCCTGCGCTTCCGGTGTCGGGGGAGTGGGGCCGTCAGGGGGGTCCCGGTCGTCCGGCGGCGGGTTATTCGGCGGCCGGGCATACGGTTCCGGAATCTCCGGGTGCCGGCCATCCGGCCTCCGGGGATCCGTCTTCGGGCCATCCGGGTTCGGGCCAGCTGGGGCCCAGCCGAGGGGGTCCGGCGCTTTCAACGCCGGGAGAGCGAGGACCCGGTCATCCGGGTCCGGCGCATTCTGCGTCGGGGCAACAAGGTCCCGCCCTTCAGGGGCCTGCGCTTCCGGTGGCAGGGGAGCCGGGTCATCCGGGTCCGGCGCATCCGGCGTCGGGCCAACCCGGCCCCGCCCAGCAGGGCCCTGCGCTTCCCGTGTCGGGTGAGCCCGGTCCTGACAACCCGGCTCCGCCGCATCCCGGTTCGGGGCTCCCGAGCGCCAGCCATCCGGCCCCCGGTTCCCCGGCATCCGGGCGGCCCTCTCCTGGCCCAGCGGGCCCCGTACCCCCGGCGTCGGGGCTCCCGGCCCCCGGCCGTGAGGCTCCTGCGCTTCCGGCGGCGGGGTTCCCGGCCTTCAGCCAGCCGGGCGCTGTTCATGAGGCTCCTACGCATCCAGCCCTGGGGAAGCCGGGCCCTGGCGATCAGGGTCCTGCACACAGCGCGCCCGGCCACCCCGCCTCAGGTCACCCGGCGCCCGGCCACTCCCCTTCGGTCCCCCCGGCACCCGGCCACCCCGCTTCTGGTCTCCCGGCGCCCGGCCGATCCCCTTCGGTCCCCCCGGCACCCGGCCACCCCGCTTCTGGTCTCCCGGCGCCCGGCCGATCCCCTTCGGTCCCCCCGGCGCCCGGCCACCCCGCGTCAGGCCCCCCGGCACCCGGCCACCCCCCTTCGGACCCCCCAGCACCCGCCCACGCCACCCCGCCGTACCCCGTGCCGGAAGAGCCGACCCCCGTTCACTCGGCCTCCGCGCACTCGGGCCCCCCGCACCCCGCGTACGGCCATCCGCAGCCCGGTCGCCAGCCCTCCGCTCACCCGTTCTCCGCCTATCAGTCCCCGCCACCCGCCTACTCCACCCCGCCCTACGGCCCACCCCCGCCCTACGGTCCGCCCCCGGCGGAGCCCGGGCGGCGGCGTTCTACCGTTCTGCTTCTCGCCGTTGCGGTCGTCGTCGCGGTGGCGGCAGGGGGGTCGGTGTATGGCCTCATGGACAGGGGCGAGGGGGGTCGGGTCGAGGGGGCGGGCGGTACGTCCACGCCTCGGGTGAGCGGGTCCGTCACACCGGGGCCCTCGACCGGGGAACCGTCTCCGACGGCATCGCGGGCGTCGGACGGACCCATCCCCTCCGACTACCTCGGCACCTGGTCCACCGCCCTCGACAACGACGCCGGTCACCACACCCGTCGGCTCACCCTCCGGCAGGGCGAGGTGGGTGACACCGTGCTCTCGCTCGTCGCGGACGGCGCGGACTACCACTGCGTCTTCCAGGCGAAGCTGGCCGGAGAACCCACCGAACAGGGCCCGTTGGCGATCGGCCCCTCCACCGTCACCGTCGGCGAACCGGCCTCCTCCTGCACCCCGGGCGCCGCGACGCGACTCACCCTCCTCGAAGACGGCAGCCTGGAACGGCTCAACCCGGACACCGGCGAGAAGCTGACGTACCTCAAGGAGTGATCGAACAGGCCCGATTACCGCGCTAGTTGAACGCTGCGCGAACGTCTGCGGACGTGTCCGGAATCCCACCCCCGCCGAACATATGGTGTCCGCACACGTGTCCGGCTCCAGGGAGTTGCGGGGGCACCCGATGGAGTTGCTGAGCGCAGAGAACGTCGTGGCCGTGGCGACGGCCCTGGCCGGCATCGCCGCCTCGGCCGTCATGGTCTGGTACGAACGCCGCGTACCGCGCCGCAAGCGGATCGGCTACCGCGTACAGATGGACAACCCCATCGGCGACGACGTGACATCCGGCCGCGCCAACGTCCGCATGGGCCTCTTCGACGAGGTCCCGGGCATGCACCAGGCGACCCTGGTCCTGCTCCGCATCGAGAACGACGGCTCCCAGGGCATCGGCCACGACGACTACACCAGCCGCGAACTGCACGGCCTGACCGCGGTGTTCACGAACCGCAGCATCCGCGGCGTCTCGGTCACCCAGCCCCCCGGCACCGACCACCTGATGAGCCACTTCACCCCGCACGCCGGCTTCGGCTACGACACCGGCGGCAACACCCTCCGCATCCCGCGCGTCCCCCTCAACCGGGGCGAGCACTTCAAGCTGCTCGTCCTGCTCTCGGGCGGCGACGTGGGCTGCGACATCCGCCTCATCGGCGGCATCCGGGACGGCGAGGTGCACCCCAACCGCAGCGCCACCCCGGACGACAAGCCACCGCTGTTCAGCCGGGCGGCCCGGCTGATCACCATCATGCTCACGGTCTCCGTCCTCACCCTCTCCACCATGGTCGTGATCCGCGACGACAGTCCGCCCCCGCTCGGCTGCGAGCAGGGCAGCCTCACGATCACGGGCTCGACGGCCTTCGCACCGGTGGTCCGCGACCTGGCCAGGGAGTACGAGAAGGACTGCGAGGGCTCCACGATCACGGTGGAGGCACGCGGCAGCTCGGCGGGCGTCGGCGAACTGGCCGCGCTGGAGGGCGAGTCGAGGGGCGAGCGGGCCTCGATGATCGCGTTCCACGACGGACCCAGCAAGCGGGCCGACGGCTCACTGACCCGCCTGCCGATCGCTCTCTCCGTCTTCGCCGTGGTGGTGAACGACGCCCTGGAGTTCCCCGGCGGACTGACCCTGGCCGACGTGCGGCGCATCTACTCGGGCGACCTCAGGCACTGGGACCAGCTCGACCCGAAGCTGCCGCACTGGCGCATCGTCCTGGTGAGCCGGGACGCGGACTCCGGCACCCGCCAGGTCTTCCAGGACCAGGTCCTGGACGGCACCTGGGAGGGCGTACCGAGCACCTCGCTGGACTGCGACATCCGCACCGACCGCTCGGCCCCCGTCCGCTGCGAACTGGATTCCACGCAGGACGTGTTGAAGAAGGTGGCGGAGATCAGGGGCGCGATCGGCTACAGCGAGCTGAACCTCGCCACGGCCCAGCGGAACATCACGAGTGTCCCGCTGGACGGCGCCACGGCCTCGGTGGCGGCGGTGGAGGAGCCGACCCCGTACCCGTACTTCGGCGTCGAGTACGCGTACACCCACGGCGACCCGCCCGGCGGCTCCCTGGCCGGCAGCTTCCTCGACTACGTCCGCAACAGCGGCGAGAGCCTGATCCGCACCCACGACCACGTCCCGTGCTCGACCCCCGAGGGGGAACGGCTCTGCCGGGAGTCCGCGTAGCGGGCGTCGCCCGGGCCGCTGGCGTCACCTGGCCTCGGGCGGCCGCTGCCGCGGCATGTTCGGCCGCGCGGGACCTCCCGGCGGCAGCGGGAACCGTCCCTGGAGCACCGTCCCGTCCGTCCGGCCACCCCCGGCCACGGTCCCCTGGATCCCCATCGGCGCCGACCCCGTGCGGAACTCCACCATCCAGTCCGCCGTCTCCGTGCGCACCAGCTCCGTCACATCCTCCGAGAACCGCCGGAGCACCCCGAGACACCGCTCCGCGGCCTCGCTCGCCGTCCCGTCCGTCGGCCCCAGCACCTCCCGCACGCTCTCCGACGCCCAGTCGAACTGGAGCACCTGCAGCCGCCGCTGCACCGCCTGCGCCGTGGCCACGTCCCTTATCCACCCGGACGTCACCCCGAAGAACCGGTCCACCGCCACACAGGCCACCGCGAGCAGCAGCGCGAGATACCCCCACGGCGCCGCCCCGCCCATCGCCCCCGTCAGGTCCAGCAACGGCAGCGCGGCCCCCGCCACCGCGCCGGTCGCCGCACCCGCGCGCAGCACCCGTGCCCCGCGCCGCTTCCACACCCGGTCCGCGAGATACCAGGCCGCCGTCTCCAGCGCCCCGCGCTCCACCCACTGGTACAGCTCGTCCAGCCGTACCGCGGGCTCGCCCCAGTCGCCCAGCGGGAACGCCCGCCCCGTCAGATCGCCCGGCGGATACTCGGGCTGCATCTCCGGCTGACCCACCCGGCACTCCCTACCTGGTCCCTACGTGGTCCCTACCTGGTTCCTCATGCGCAGACACTTCCTACCGCCCAATGGGTGGCGAAGGGACAGCTTTCACCGCTTTTCCGCTCGGAAGTGGCCCTTGATCAGGTATAGACCCCACATTCGACTCACTCGAAAGAGTGCCGGGGCGATGGCTGGGCAGACCACGTAGGCTCGTTCCAGTAGCCGTACGACAAGGAGCTGATCGTGATCCCCGGTGGTGGCCAGCCCAACATGCAGCAGCTGCTCCAGCAGGCCCAGAAGATGCAGCAGGACCTGGCGAACGCTCAGGAGGAACTGGCGAGGACCGAGGTCGACGGCCAGGCCGGCGGCGGCCTGGTGAAGGCGACCGTCACCGGCGCCGGCGAACTGCGCGCCCTCAAGATCGACCCGAAGGCGGTGGACCCCGAGGACACCGAGACCCTCGCCGACCTGATCGTCGCGGCGGTGCACGCGGCCAACGAGAACGCCCAGACGCTCCAGCAGCAGAAGCTCGGCCCGCTGGCGCAGGGCCTCGGCGGCGGCATCCCCGGCCTGCCTTTCTAAGACGGCCCCGGGCCCTCTACCGTACGTAGTGAAGGAACCCCCAGGAAGGGCGGCAGTCCGTTGTACGAAGGCGTGGTCCAGGACCTGATCGACGAGCTGGGGCGGCTGCCCGGCGTCGGTCCCAAGAGCGCGCAGCGGATCGCCTTCCACATCCTCCAGGCGGAACCGACGGACGTACGGCGCCTCGCGCATGCCCTCCTGGAGGTCAAGGCGAAGGTCCGCTTCTGCGCGACCTGCGGGAACGTGGCGCAGGAAGAGCTGTGCAACATCTGCCGCGACGCCCGCCGCGACCTCGCGGTCATCTGCGTGGTGGAGGAGCCGAAGGACGTCGTCGCCATCGAGCGCACCCGCGAGTTCCGCGGCCGCTACCACGTCCTGGGCGGAGCGATCAGCCCGATCGAAGGTGTCGGTCCGGACGACCTGCGTATACGAGAACTTCTCGCGCGGTTGGCCGACGGTACGGTCACGGAGCTGATCCTGGCCACGGACCCCAATCTGGAAGGCGAGGCCACGGCCACGTACCTCGCCCGCATGATCAAGCCCATGGGCCTCAAGGTCACCCGCCTGGCCAGCGGCCTCCCGGTGGGTGGCGACCTGGAATACGCGGACGAGGTGACCCTCGGCCGCGCCTTCGAGGGGAGACGACTCCTAGATGTCTGACGCCACGCTGCACGCGACGAACCAGGACCCGGACGACTTCGCGGTCCAGATCGCGGACCAGGTCGAGAGCTTCCTCGTAGCGGTGACCGAGGTGGCGAAGGGCGACGAGCCGGAATCGGCGATCCCCTTCCTGCTGCTCGAGGTCTCCCAGCTGCTGCTCGCCGGCGGCCGGCTCGGCGCGCACGAGGACATCGTCCCCGACGAGCGCTACGAGCCCGACCTGGGCCCGGAGCCGGACGTGGACGGGCTGCGCGAGAACCTGGCCCGGATGCTGGACCCGGTGGACGTCTACTCGGAGGTCTTCGACCCGTACGAGCCCCGCAAGGCGCCCGTACCGGCCCGTATCTCCGACGACCTCGCCGACGTCATCACCGACCTGCGCCACGGCATGGCCCACTACCGCGCGGGCCGCACCACGGAAGCGCTGTGGTGGTGGCAGTTCTCCTACTTCTCCAACTGGGGCTCCACCGCGTCCGCGACCCTGCGCGCGCTGCAGTCCGTGCTCGCCCACATCCGCCTGAACCAGCCCCTGGCGGAGCTGGACGGCCTGGACACCGACCAGTCCGTGGGCGACGACACCCTGGAGTTCGAGGCCGGCCGCGTCATGGTGGAGGAGATCGCGGGGCCGCTGGGCCTGCGCGAGGTCAAATAGCCGTCCCCTGGGTGCTTGAACGTCAATGCACAGGGGCCTCCTGTGACGCTCGGCACTTTTCCCGGAGTGTTTCTCCGGGCATGCGCTGACCTGGGCGCCGGATCTCACCATGCGATACCGCGAAGGCGAAATTCACGCGCTCGTTAAACTGAGCCGACACACACGGACTGAGCGAGGAGCGCACGTGGGCCTTGTCGTGCAGAAGTACGGAGGCTCCTCCGTAGCCGATGCCGAGGGCATCAAGCGCGTCGCCAAGCGGATCGTGGAAGCGAAGAAGAACGGCCACCAGGTGGTCGTCGTCGTTTCCGCGATGGGCGACACGACGGACGAGCTGATCGATCTCGCCGAGCAGGTATCCCCGATGCCTGCCGGGCGTGAGTTCGACATGCTGCTGACCGCCGGAGAGCGGATCTCCATGGCCCTGCTGGCGATGGCGATCAAAAACCTGGGCCACGAGGCCCAGTCCTTCACCGGCAGCCAGGCAGGGGTCATCACCGACTCGGTCCACAACAAAGCCCGGATCATCGATGTCACGCCGGGCCGTATCCGGGAGTCCCTGGACAAGGGCAACATCGCCATCGTCGCCGGGTTCCAGGGCGTGAGCCAGGACAAGAAGGACATCACCACGCTCGGCCGGGGCGGTTCCGACACCACGGCCGTCGCCCTGGCCGCCGCCCTCGACGCCGAGGTCTGCGAGATCTACACCGACGTCGACGGCGTGTTCACCGCCGACCCCCGTGTGGTGAAGAAGGCGAAGAAGATCGACTGGATCTCCTTCGAGGACATGCTGGAGCTGGCCAGCTCCGGGTCGAAGGTGCTGCTCCACCGCTGTGTGGAGTACGCCCGCCGCTACAACATCCCGATCCACGTCCGGTCCAGCTTCAGCGGACTCCAGGGCACCTGGGTCAGCAGTGAGCCGATCAAGCAAGGGGACAAGAAGGTGGAGCAGGCCATCATCTCCGGTGTCGCGCACGACACCTCCGAGGCCAAGATCACGGTCGTCGGTGTGCCGGACAAGCCGGGCGAGGCCGCCGCGATCTTCCGTACGATCTCGGACTCCGAGATCAACATCGACATGATCGTGCAGAACGTGTCCGCCGCCTCCACCGGCCTGACGGACATCTCCTTCACCCTCCCCAAGTCCGAGGGCCGCAAGGCCATCGACGCCCTGGAGAAGAACAAGCACGGCATCGGCTTCGACTCGCTGCGCTACGACGACCAGATCGGCAAGATCTCCCTGGTCGGCGCGGGCATGAAGACCAACCCCGGCGTCACCGCCGACTTCTTCACCGCGCTGTCCGACGCCGGCGTGAACATCGAGCTGATCTCGACCTCCGAGATCCGCATCTCGGTCGTCACCCGGGCCGACGACGTCAACGAGGCCGTCCGCGCCGTCCACACCGCCTTCGGCCTGGACTCCGACAGCGACGAGGCCGTGGTGTACGGCGGCACCGGGCGATGAGCAGCGCCTGCCGTCACCTTCCCGCCTGCCGCGCGACGCCTGGCACGCACGCTCGCCGCGTTGCCGGAGTGCCCACGTGACTCCGCCACGCGGGCACTCCGGCGCCTTGCGATCGCACGCACCAGACGCCGCGCGGCCCGCCCTGCGGGCGGACGACGGGAAGGTGACGGCAGGCGCTGGACCGACGCTCGCGGTCGTGGGGGCGACCGGGGCCGTCGGCACGGTCATGCTGCAGATCCTGTCCCAGCACGCCGACATCTGGGGCGAGATCCGGCTGATCGCCTCGCCGCGCTCGGCCGGCCGCAAGCTGGCCGTGCGCGGGGAGCAGGTCGAGGTGGTGGCCCTGTCGGAGGAGGCCTTCGACGGGGTCGACATCGCCATGTTCGACGTACCCGACGAGGTCGCGGAGCGGTGGGCGCCGGTCGCCGCCGCGCGCGGCGCCGTGGTCGTCGACAACTCGGCCGCCTTCCGGATGGACCCGGAGGTGCCCCTCGTCGTCCCCGAGGTCAATGCGCACGCCGCCCGGATGCGGCCGCGCGGCATCATCGCCAACCCCAACTGCACGACCCTCTCGATGATCGTCGCCCTCGGCGCGCTGCACGCCGAGTTCGGCCTGCGCGAGCTGGTGGTGTCGTCGTACCAGGCCGTGAGCGGCGCGGGCCGGGCGGGCGTCGAGACCCTCCGGCAGCAGCTCTCCCTGGTCGCCGGCACCGAACTGGGGACCAGCCCCGGCGACGTACGGCGGGCCGTGGGCGACAACACCGGTCCCTTCCCGGAGCCGGTCGCGCTGAACGTCGTCCCGTGGGCCGGGACGCCGCGTGCCGACGGCTGGTCGTCGGAGGAGATGAAGGTCCGGGACGAGTCCCGCAAGATCCTCGGACTGCCCCGGCTCCCCGTAGCCGTCACCTGCGTCCGGGTCCCCGTGATCACCACGCACTCGCTGACCGTGCACGCCCGCTTCGAGGGCGAGGTCACGGTCGCCCGGGCCCGCGAGATCCTCGCCACGGCCCCCGGAGTCGTCCTCTTCGACAACCCGGAGGCGGGGGAGTTCCCCACCCCGGCCGACGTCGTCGGCACCGACCCTACCTGGGTGGGGCGGGTACGCCGGGCGCTGGACGATCCGACCGCGCTCGAGCTCTTCGTGTGCGGGGACAACCTGCGCAAGGGAGCGGCGCTGAACACCGCGCAGATCGCCGAGCTGGTGGCGGCGGAGTTTTCGTGACGGAGGCCGTCGGCCGAAAAACTCCGGGGCCTGCCACGAATCGTTTGTAGGATCTGCGTGAATGATGTGAGCCGGATGATGGTCCGTACCACTTGAACTGGACCTCTTCGGCGTTCGAAGATTTCCTCCCCGCCCTCCGCAACCGCGCGGAGGGCGGGGAGCGTCTTTGCGGTCGCCCTTCGGCGGGTGTGTGGACGCGTTTTTCTGGCGTGGGGACGCCATGAGCAGGGCGTGGGGACGTCCGTTCATATGGGACATAAGGGAAGAGCGGGACGCATGAGTGCATCTGAGGCGCCGTCAGTCGTGCTGCCTGACACAAACGTGACGTCCGGCACGTACAACCCTCTTGGGGGGAAGCGTGTCCAACAGGCGTGGCAGAGGTACTCGACTTTCATGCGGCGACGCGCGGCACGGCCCTCCGGCCCCCGCGCCCTTCCCGCCGCACCCGCATGCCCGGCACGCCCGGCGGCATGCCGGTGATCGCGCCCATGCCCGCAGCGCGGCCGACCCGCATCCCCAGTCAGCGTGACGGCGCCGAGTACGGCGAGGACGCGGCGGCCGCCGGTACGTCGGTCGACCATCTCACCGAGACCTACCGCGCCCACTACCGGTCGCTGCTGGGCCTCGCGGCGCTCCTCCTCGACGACACCGCCTCCTGCGAGGACGTCGTCCAGGAGGCGTTCATCCGCGTCCACTCGGCGCGCAAACGTGTCAGGGACCCGGAGAAGACCCTGGCGTACCTGCGCCAGACGGTCGTGAACCTCTCCCGCTCGGCCCTGCGCCGGCGCATCCTCGGCCTGAAGCTCCTGTCCAAGCCGATGCCGGACATGGCGAGCGCGGAGGAAGGGGCCTACGACCAGCTGGAGCGCGACTCCCTGATCAAGGCGATGAAGGGCCTGCAGCGCCGCCAGCGCGAGGTCCTCGTCCTGCGCTACTTCGCGGACATGACCGAGGCCCAGGTCGCCGAGACGCTCGGCATATCGCTGGGCTCGGTCAAGGCGTACGGCTCGCGCGGCATCGCGGCGCTGCGGGTCGCGATGGAGGCGCCCGCATGAGCGGCGACCATGACGAACGACGGCGTCACCCGGGCGTCCCGGGCGGGGACCGGACGCCGAAGCAATCGCACGCTGGGAACGGAACTGTGAACCACGGCCCCGACGGCCAGAGCCCACTCGGGCTCGACTCGGACGATCTGGACCTGCGCAGGCTGCTGCACGACGCGGTGCAGGAGATCGAGCCGCGCGACGGCACACTGGACCATCTGCGGCGGGCGGTGCCCGCCCGGCGGGCCCGCAAGCGGCAGGCCCTCGTCGGCATGGCCGCCGCGGCCCTCTTCGTGGGTACGGCGGTTCCGGCGCTGGTGCACGTCTCGCAGACGACCGGCCCGGGCGCCAACCCCTCCGTGGCGGGCCACGGCACCCAGACGCAGGGCGGCGCCAGCCAGGGCGTGGACCCCGACACCGGCAACGACTCGTCCGGCGGCTCCTCCGAGAAGACCGAGGACAAGGGCAAGGAGAACGAGGAGAAGGAGAACGAGGGCAAGGGCGACGACGGCGGCGCCGACTCCGGCGGCTCGGCCGACCCGGCGGTGACCACCGGCACGGGCGCGGCCCTGTGTACGGCGGAGCAGCTGGCGGTCGCCGCGGCGGGCGCGGACGCGCCGGACGGCGCGGGCACGGTCTACGGCACGTTCCGCTTCACCAACTCCTCCCTCGTGGACTGCTCGGTCACCAACCCCGGCTCGCTGAGCGCGGTGGCGGGTGGCGCGGCGGACCCGACGAAGATCTCCACGGCCCGGCACATCTCCGGCGACCCGGCCATGGCCCTGCCCGACCCCTCCCTGGAACTGACCTCCCTGCTGCTCAAGCCGGGCGCGTCCTACGAGGTCAAGTTCGCCTGGGTCGCCTCGGAGGCCTGCTCCACCACGGGCGACAACTCGGGCGGCACGGTCGGCGGCGGCGGCGAACCCACCCCGGACCCCAGCCCGTCCACCGGCACGGGCACGACCGAGGGCACCGCGACCGGCACCGACGGAGGCATGTCCACCCAGCTCCTCACCGAGGACGGCACGACGGACGGCACGGTGACGGTCACCAACACGGCAGAACCAGGCGCCCCCAGCGCCCAGGCCACCATCACGGGGGCCTGCGCGGGGACGGTGTACTGGACCGGGGTACTGGCCGGGGCGTAGGCCTCCGGCGGGGCGGCAGGATTCACGGCGGCGCGGGTTGCGGTTCGCGGCTGCGGCGGGGAGTCGCACTCGCTTGGCCGACTGAGCCGGCCGCCGTGCTGTTCTTGCGGTGTGGACCACTGAGGGCGGGGCCGCCAGGCAGCGGCCTCGTAGGTCTGCGGGACGGCTGTACCGGCCACCGCTGCGGCACAGCCGTATCCGCCCAGCTGCGGGGAGTTGCGCCGCTGGGCGGGCCCCACCCGGGAGCGGGCGCCCGCAGGGCTTGTGCGGCTGCGGGGGCTTCGAGTTGCCGTCCCCGCCGCCGCTGCGGGCCAGCCGTGTCCGCCTAGCTGCGGGCAGTCGTGCCGCTGGGGCGGCACGGGTGGGCGCTGGGGGTCCCCCCTCTGGGGGAGGCACCCCGCCAGCGCCGGGCTGCGCGTCCTACCCGGCGGTCACCGGGACGCAGCGGCACTCCACCAGCGAGGGCGAGTGCCCCCGGGGCGCCTCACACGCCAACCCGCTCGTCATCCTCCCGCGGCACCAGCCCAAGCTCCGCATCCCGCGCGAACTCCACCTCACGCCGGAACAACCGGAACCACATGAAGACCACGAACCCGGCGAAGACAAACCATTCCCCGGTATACCCGAGGTTCTGGAACGCCTTCAGATCCAACCCTGAGCCCCCCGGCGCACTCACCGGCACGGCCTTCATCCCGCCGTCCCCCTCATTAAGGGTCACCCACGCGTCATACACGTCGTAGGGCACAAGGTTCACCAAGGACGCCGCACTGATCGCCCCGGCCTGCCCCGCAGGCAACCCGCCCTGCCCAGGCACCCCGTTCTCCCCGGGCTGCTCGGACGCCTGCAAGGCCCCCGTCACCGTCACCACCCCCGACGGCGCGGCCGGCACCTTCGCGGCATCGGCATCCCCAGGCAGCCACCCCCGCACCACCGGCAGAGCCGAGCCCCCGGAGGTCCGCAGCAGCGTCACGACGTAGAACCCCCGCCGCTCGTCCAGCTCCCGATCCGGCACCAGCAACTGCGTCCCGTACCGCCCGGTCGCCGTGACCTGCTTCCCCACCGTCGACTTGTCCACAGGCAGCATCTCGGCAAGGGGCCGAGCAGCCTCCCGCTTGTCCGACGCGGCCCGCGCCCCGGCCCCCTGGTGGTCCGCCACCCGCTCCTCGAACCGGCTGAGCTGCCAGGACCCCATGAAGATGCAGAAGGGGATGGCGAGCAGCACGAAGACGTTGATCCCCCACCAACGGGGCGTCAGCAGAAACCGGTACACGCCACCACGGTACGGGCACCACCCCACCCCCCGACCCGCGGGGTCAGAACCGCTCGGTGAGATGACCCCGGTCCGCGGGCGGCTCGTACGGCTCGGGCCAGAAGTCCGTGACCCCGGTGATCAGCCCCCGCTCGTCCCCGGTGAAGAAGGAGATCCCCACATTCACCTCGTCCCCGTTCGTGAACCGTATCCAGCTCACGGCCTGCCCCGCCTCGGCGACGATCCGCTCGATCCGCACATGCCAGTCCCCGGGAAACTCCCGATTGAACAGTCCCGCGCCTCCGCGGCGGCCCAGAACTCCCCGACGGTCTTCCGCAATTCGGTCATGCCCCGCAGTGTGCACCCCACCACTGACAACGCCGCGGCGGTCACCGTCCAAGGAAGTTATCCACAGCAAGTTATCCACAGCCTGAGGACCGGGCCAGCGCGGTGTCGGTCCGGCCAGGCACTATGGGGCCATGACTGAGAGCAACGGGTCCGCCGCGCCGGATCAGCAGCAGAACCGGGACATGCCGGACTGGGAGAAGCGCTTCCGGGCGCCCAGGGTGTCCCTGCCGGACTGGGCGGAGGACGCCCCGGACCGCTCCCTGTTCGTGTCGAACGCGACGGGGACGTACGAGCTGTACGCCTGGGACCGCGCCACGGGCGAGCAGCGCCAGGTGACCAACCGCCCGAACGGCACGACGGACGGCGTGCTCTCCCCGGACGGCGCCTGGATCTGGTGGTTCGACGACAAGGACGGCGACGAGTTCGGCGTGTGGCGCCGCCAGGCGTTCACGGGTGGCGAGGACGAGCTGGCGACCCCGGGCCTGGACGCCTCCTACCCGGCGGGCCTGGCCCTCGGCCGAGACGGCCGTACGGCGATCGTGGGCCGCTCGACGGACGACGAGGGCACCACGATCCACGTCGCCCGCATCGGCGAGCCCCCGGTGGAGATCTACCGCCACCGCGAGTCCGCGGGCGTCGGTGACCTCTCCCACGACGGTTCGCTGATCGCCGTCGAGCACACGGAGCACGGCGACGCGATGCACTCCGCCCTGCGCGTCCTGCGCCCGGACGGCTCGGCGGTCGCCGAACTGGACGACACCCGGGGCGGCACCGTGGAGCTGGGCCTGGAGGTGCTGGGCTTCGCCCCGGTCGACGGCGACACCCGTCTCCTCGTCGGCCACCAGCGCCGCGGCCGCTGGGAACCGCTGGTGTGGGACGTGGCGACGGGCGAGGAGACGGACCTGTCCCTGGACCTCCCCGGCGATGTGAGCGCCGAGTGGTACCCGGACGGCTCGGGCCTGCTGGTGGCGCACAGCCACGAGGCCCGCAGCGAGCTCTTCCGCTACGACCTCACCACCCACGAACTGGCCAGGATCCCCACGCCCCAGGGCACGGTCTCGGGCGCGACGGCCCGCCCCGACGGCACCGTCGAGTTCCTGTGGTCCTCGGCGGCCGAGCCGTCGACGGTCCGCTCGACGACCGGCGAGGTGGTCCTGGACCCGCCGGGAATGAGGTCGCCGGGCTCGGTCCCGGTGGAGGACGTCTGGGTGGAGGGCCCCGGCGGCCGGATCCACGCCCTGATCCAGAAGCCGGCGAACCACACCGGCGGCCCCCTCCCCACGGTCTTCGACATCCACGGCGGCCCGACCTGGCACGACAGCGACGCCTTCGCCGCGGGCCCGGCGGCCTGGGTCGACCACGGCTACGCGGTCATCAGGGTCAACTACCGGGGCTCGACGGGCTACGGCCGGGCCTGGACGGACGCCCTGAAGCACCGGGTGGGCCTGATCGAGCTGGAGGACATCGAGGCAGTCCGGCAGTGGGCGGTCTCCTCCGGCCTGGCCGACCCCGCCCGCCTGATCCTCACCGGCGGCTCCTGGGGCGGCTACCTCACCCTGCTCGGCCTGGGCACCCAGCCGGACGCCTGGGCCCTGGGCATCGCGGCGGTCCCGGTGGCGGACTACGTCACGGCCTACCACGACGAGATGGAAGCGCTGAAGGCCCTGGACCGCACCCTCCTGGGCGGCACCCCCGAGGAGGTCCCCGACCGCTTCGAGGCCTCCTCCCCCCTCACCTACGTGGACAACGTGAAAGCCCCCGTCTACATCTCCGCAGGCGTGAACGACCCCCGCTGCCCGATCCGCCAGATCGACAACTACGTACAACGCCTGGCATCCCGCGGCGCACCCCACGAGGTCTACCGCTACGACGCCGGCCACGGCTCCCTGGTAGTCGACGAACGCATCAAACAAGTACGCCTGGAACTCGACTTCGCAGCCCGCCACCTAACCCCCTGACACCCCCATCCGGCCCACCCGCAGCCAACACTGCCACTGGGCCGGGCCCCACCCGGCAACAACACCCGCGCCAGCGGCGGTGTTCACGGCTCGCGCAAGCTGGACCACCCCTGCGACTCAGCCTGCGGCGCACCCACACCCGCCGCCGCTGCGCGTTGCCGATACCCGCCGTTACCGCAGCCCTACCCGCCCAACTGCGGGCAGTCGTGCCGCTGGGGCGGCACGGGTGGGTGCTGGGGGTCCCCCCTCTGGGGGAGGCACCCTGTCAGCGCCGGGCCGCGCGTCCCACCCCGCGGTCACCTCCACACGCGGCACCCCGTCAGCGCCGGGCCGCGCGTCCCACCCGCCGGTGCCCCCGACACACCGGCACCCCGCCAGCACCCGGGCGCGCGCGTCCCACCCGGCGGCCACCCGCACCCACCGGCACCTACAAGGCGACCGACCCCGCCAGCCCCGGTGCCCCGCTCACGCCCCCGCCGACTCCCACCGCCTCCGCCCCAGCAACTCCGCCAGCCCCCTCCGCGTAGCAGCCAGCACCACCCGGTCCTCCCCGCGCAGGACATACGTGTCAGGCAGATCCCACACCAGCCCAGACCCCCCGGTCCCCGCGGACCCTCCGGACCCCCCAGCCCTTCCGATCCCCCCAGACCCCCACCCACCCCAATCCCCGCCCCCACCGTCGGAACCGGCACCCGAAACAGGACCAGAACCCGAACCCGAACCCGGCCCCGATCCCCCCGCACCCCCCACCGCCGTATCCAACGCCAACACCCGCCAGGCCCCCGCCCGAAACGCCTCCCCCACAGTCCGCCCCTCCAACTGCGGATGCCCGCCCACCTCCACAGCCGCGAACAACAACACCCGCCGCTCGACCGGAATCGCACCCAGAATCTGCCGCCCCACCATCGCCCCGGCAAAGGCCGGCGCAGCCAGATGCGTCACGCTCCGGCTCCGAGTGGAGGCGGACGGATGCGCCGCCCGCAGCGTCCGGTACACGGCGGTCGCGAAGTCGTCGTCGTACAACCGCAGCACCACCCGCAGGTCCGGCCGGACCGACCGAGCCGCCAGCACAGCCTCGAGGTTCGTCGTATCCGCACTGGTCACCGCCAGCAACGCATCCGCCCGATGAACCTTCGCCGCCTCCAGCACCCCCTCCTGCGTGACATCCCCCAGCACCACAGGCACCCGCAACCGCCGAGCCGTAGCCATCCCCCGAGCCTCCGGATCGGCCTCGACGCACACCACCGGAACATGCAGCTCCCGCAGCCGCGTCAGCACCCGCGTCCCGATCTTCCCCAGCCCGAGCAGCACCACATGCCCGCTCAGCCCCCGAGGCGGCTTCCGCAGCGCGGAGGCACTCCGAAAGGTCCCGAGCGCCTCCAGCACCGCCGCCAACAACACCGGCAACAACAGCAACCCCAGCAATCCGGAGAGGAGTTGAAGCACCTGCCGCCCCGTCGACTCCTGCAGCGCCGGCTCATTGATGGCGAAGAGATCGAGCAGTGTCTCGTACGTGGCGTGCAGCGGATGATCCCCCGTAGCCACGGTCAACGCCCCGGCCAGCGCGAACACGCACCCCACCAGCCCCGCCAACGACCACCGCAGCCGCCGCGAGAACAGCGACCCGAACGCCGGCACCACCCCCCGCCCACCCGACATGGAAGGTCCCGAATACGACACCTGCTCCAGCACGACGGCCCCCCGCCCCCGCGCCTCCCGCACCGCCGCCTCGTCGGGCAGCAACAGCGGCCCCTGCTCCCCGCTCTCGGAAGAACCGGCATCGTTCCCCGGCCCGGAGAGCAGGGCCAAGGTGGCCAGCCCACCCGCCGCCACCCGCCCGTCCCCACCCGGCTGCCGCTCGACCGCCCGCAGCAGTAACCCATCGGTCTGTACGACCTTGCTGGTCCCGACGAGCGCGGTCGCGACCAGCGCGGGAGCGGCGGTGTCGGCGTCCGACAGTACGACGCTGGAGGCGTCGGAGACACCGTCCCCCGTGGCCAACGCGGCCGCCTGATCGAGGAGTGCCTCGATGTGCTGCCCCAACCGCCGGTTGTAGAGCCGTAGAACGAGCCGCAGCCGGGGATTGAGCCGCCGCGCGGTCAGGGCGGCGCGAATGTTGGTCTCGTCGTCCTCGAAGACGAGCGCGAGCGCGGCGGCCCGTTCCACCCCGATGTCCGCCAGCACCGCCTCCGTGACCTCGGTGGCCTCCACGACCCGCGCGCTGCCGACCGACGCCCCGTTCCCCGCAGTCCCGTTCCCCGCCGCCCGGCTCACCGCGGCGCTGACCACCCGGTCGAGCAGCGCGGCCGAAGCGGCCCGCGCCCGCCCGACCACCGGCGGCCGCACCTCCCGCTCGGAGGGCGGTACGACGAGCGTGACCTGTTCGCCGTAGACGCCCCGCAGTTCGGCGGCGAGCCGATGCGCGAGCCCGTCGTCGCCGCACACCACCATGTGCGCGGCCGGCGCACCACCCGGCTGACCCTGACTCGGAACGCTCACCACGAGGGGAAAGACTGCCTCACCGGGACAGGTGGTTCCAGCATCCACCTGAACAAAGAACGCCAACTCCCCGTAGAAGAGGGGAGGAAGACGAGCAAGAGCCCACCGGAGGGACGCGACCGCCCGTGGCGACCACCACCCGCCCCCGACCCCCCGACCAGGACGAAGGCCGCCAGTCCGCGCCTCTGCTCCTCATCACACTGCTGCTGCTCGCCGTGCTCCTGCAGAACCCCCTGCGCGGAGCCCTGTCCGCCCCGGTGATGCAGAGCTGGACGACGGTCTTCGTGGCGGTGATGGTTCAGGCCCTGCCCTTCCTGGTGCTGGGCGTGCTGCTCTCGGCGGTGATCGCGGTGTTCGTCCCCCCGGCGTTCTTCGCCCGGGCCCTCCCCGCCCGCCCGGCCCTGGCGGTCCCGGTGGCGGGAGCGGCGGGAGCGGTCCTGCCGGGTTGCGAGTGCGCGTCGGTCCCCGTGGCGGGCGCACTGGTCCGCCGGGGAGTGACCCCGGCCGCCGCCCTGGCCTTCCTCCTCTCGGCCCCCGCGATCAACCCGATCGTCCTGACCTCGACGGCGGTGGCCTTCCCCGGCACCCCGGAAATGGTCCTGGCCCGTCTGCTGGCGAGCCTGATGACGGCCTGCGCGATGGGCTGGCTGTGGCTGCGCCTGGGCCGCGCGGACTGGCTGCGCCCACCGATCCGCTCGTCCCACGAGGGGCAGACCAGGGGAGCCGCCTTCTGGGGCTCGGTCCGTCACGACGTGATGCACGCCGGCGGCTTCCTGGTGGTGGGCGCGATCGCGGCGGCGACCTTGAAGGCGGCGGCACCGGAGACATGGCTGCGGCAACTGGCGTCCAACCCACCACTGGCGATCCTCGCCCTCGCGACCCTGGCCGTACTGCTCTCCCTCTGCTCGGAGGCGGACGCGTTCGTGGCGGCGTCCCTGACCCACTTCTCCCTGACGGCCAGGCTCACCTTCCTGGTCGTGGGCCCCATGATCGACCTGAAGCTCTTCGCGATGCAGGCGGGCACCTTCGGCCGCGCCTTCGCGCTGCGCTTCGCTCCGACCACCTTCGTGGTGGCGGTGGCGGTCTCGACGGCGACCGGCGCGGTGCTCCTGTGAAGCGCCAGGCCCAGGCGGCCCTCCTGTTCCTGCTGGGCGCGTCACTGCTGCACGCCGGCACGACGGACCTGTACCTCCGTTACGTGAAATCCGGCCTGCGCCCGCTGCTCCTGCTCTCCGCGGCCATCCTGATCGCGGCGGCCCTGGCCACGGTCTGGTACGAACGCAAGACCCCCACCCCGCCCACCCACCCGGAACCCCGCATCAGCTGGCTCCTGACCCTCCCGGTCCTGGCCCTGATCCTGGTGGCCCCACCGGCCCTGGGCTCATACAGCGCACTCCGCACCGGCACGGCCCTGCAAGAGCCGTACGGCTACGAGGAGTTGCCACCCCACGATCCCACCCCCCTCTCCCTGCCGGACTACGCGGCGAGAGCGGTCTACGACCAGGGCCGCACCCTGAAGAACCGCCGCGTGGAGATCACCGGCTTCGTAGCCCTGTCCCCCTCGGGCACCCCCTACCTCGTCCGCATGACCCTGAACTGCTGCGCGGCGGACGCCCAGCCGATCAAGATCGCCCTGACGGGCCAGGTCCCCCCGGTACTCCGCCCGGACACCTGGCTACGCGTAACGGGCACCTACACCCCCCGCACCACGAAAGACCCGGTGAACGGCGCCCCCATCCCCTACCTGAAGGTGACGAGGGCAACCCCGACGCCACCCCCGGAGGACCCGTACGACGAAACGTGAACCCCTACCCCTGCTTGTCCCCGCTGGCCAGGGCGTACGCCACCAGAGCATTGGCATGCCCGTGCCCCACCCCGTGCTCCGCCTTGAGCCACCCCACCAGCTCCATGTGCTTACTGAGCCCAGCCCCCCGTATGAGCTCCATCCACTCCGGGATCGGCCGCCCGTACTTCTTCTCGATGGACGGAAAGTAACTGGCGGGACCCTTCACCACGGCGGTCATATCGAACCTCTCCTGTAGTGCCGAACGGCGTTACCGAAGAAGAGACTCCCCACCCCACCCAAACTCATCGGTCCCCAGAACACGACAAAGGACCCGGTGCAACCTACACACCAGGCCCTCTGTACAGCGTCGGGGTGGCGGGATTTGAACCCACGACCTCTTCGTCCCGAACGCGATCAGGCCCCTTTGTGACCTTGGTTCCGGCTAACTGACCTGCTCGTTTGGCTCCGGCACTGTCCACTACCGTCCGTGACAGTCTCGGGCCAGCTGCTACGTTTGGCCCCCCGTTTGGCCCCCGACTGTCCACCACTCAGGCCGTGTCTGTGCTGGTCGAGGCTTGCCACGGGGAGCAGGTGCTGAATCGATCGTGATGGTGCGCTGTCGTCGGTGAGCAACCGCATGACCCTCGCGGTACAGAGACCTGACAGCGCACGTCATGCCGAGTCCGCCGGCCGTCTGGCACGGCAACTGAGCATGTCTGGGGTCGATGTCAGTGCCAGGCTGCATGATGTTCCTATGGCAACCGCTGACGAGCCGCCGGGGTCCTGGCGTAGCTCTCTGCGGATGGGACACGGAGACTTCTCCGCAGATAGGAGCGAAGGTGGAGCGTGAGAGGGTCGCTGAGCTTCATTACATTACCCCCATTTCTAACCTCGCCTCCATAGGAACTCATGGCCTGTTGAGCCACCGCGCTGCGGAGGCTGTAGAGCACCTCTCGGTTGCCCTACCTGATGTACAGGACCGGCGTGCACGCAAAGTCGTTCCGAATGGCGGGCCGCTGCACTCTTACGCAAACTTGTACTTCGACGCGCGCAATCCGATGATGTATTACTTGACGCGGCACGGGCACGATGACCTGATTGTCGTGAGAGTTGCGCCGAGCGTTTTGGATATTTCGGGTGCCGTCGTAACGGATGGGAATGCGGCTGCGGATACGACCCGCTTCCTTGCGTCGCCGTCAGGTTTGTCCTTCTTGGAAGCCAAGCTTGTGTATTCCGACAACTGGAATAGTAACGACTACTGGCAGTATGTCGAGCAGAAGCGTGCGCGGTGCGCTGAAGTCTTGGTGCCTAATTCTGTATTGCCTACTTACATCGTCGGCTGTTATACTTCGAATAGCGAGCATGCGGAAATCTGCAAGGCTGCACAGACCCATTGGAAGGTGGAGGTGAATAAACGTGTCTACTTCCGCTGACAACGTGCGGATCGTTCAGGGTGATTTGCTGAAGTCTTCTATGCATGGACTCGTGAACACGGTCAACACTGTTGGGGTGATGGGTAAGGGGATCGCGCTTGCCTTCAAGAAGCGCTATCCGGACATGTTCGCGGACTATGTTCGCCGGTGCGATGCGAAAGAAGTCCACCTAGGGCAACCGTACCCGTTTGAGGTTGATGGGCATGTAGTTATCAACTTCCCAACGAAAGCTCACTGGCGTAGTGTGAGCAAGCTATCCGACATCGTTGATGGGCTCGAATACCTCAAGGCGAACTACCGCGCTTGGGGCCTGCGTTCTATCGCTGTACCGCCCCTGGGCTGCGGCAATGGTCAGCTCGAATGGGCGGTAGTTGGTCCTATTCTGATCGACCGCCTTGCACAGCTCGACATTCCTGTGGAGCTTTACGCTCCGCATGGAGTTGACGTAGCCGGCGGTCAACTCAATCTCTGGGATGATGAGCAGAGAGATGAGCCGCGGAGGAAAATTGATCCTTCGCTCATTGCGCTGGTCGAAATCTTGCATCGCCTTGAAGATCAGCCGTACCGATGGCCAGTCGGTCGCGTGATGCTTCAGAAGCTCGCGTACTTTGCAACGGTGGCCGGATTGCCGACAGGATTCGAGTATGAGCGAGCCAGCTTTGGGCCGTTCTCATCGCAATTGAAGCCAGCAATCGCAAAGCTTCAAAATAACGGCCTGCTCGACGAACGGCAGCGCGGGAAGATGTTCGAAGTTCGAGTGGGTGACGCCTACGAGGCTGCTCGCAAGGAATTCACCTCCCAAATTGAGAAGTGGGATCAAGCCATCGATGCGACGTGCGACCTGGTCGCGCGATTCGATACGACGCAAGCGGAGATCGCGGCTACCGTCCATTACACGGCCTATCATCTCTACCGCAGAAATGGTGACCTTCCGACCGCCACGGAAGTTCTGAATGCCGTGGAGGCTTGGAAGGTTAGGCGCGTGCCCCCGTTGAAGCGTGAAGATATTCTTCGTGCTATCGCTAACCTCGCAACACGTCAGTGGATTCGGGTACTTCCTGATGAATCTATCCAGGAAGCTGCTGAGGAGCTGAGCCTGATTTAGCGACCGCGAGGTGCCTGCTATCGGTCATGTAGCGTTGCTGTGTGCTGGCACTTTTCGATCTCGACAACACTTTGGTTGACCGGCGTGGGGGCCTGGAGGACTGGGTCCGCGGCTTCGTGCGGGCGCGGCGACTGCCCGGGGAAGCGCAATCCATCATCTGCGAGCGGCTCCGGGAGCGGGCCTACCCGGCAGACTTCGTCCATCTGCGGGAGGCGCTCGGGCTCAGCGACGACCCGGGCGACCTATGGCGCGAGTACGTCGACGGCATCGCTCGGTCGGTGCGCTGCTTCCCGGGGGTACGCGAGGGCCTCGAAGCGCTGCGCGGTGAGGGCTGGACGCTCGGTATCGCGACGAACGGCGCGGGGGATATCCAACGGGCCAAGCTCGCCGCGCTTGGACTCGCGTCGCACTTCGACGGCATCTGTGTCTCAGAGGAGATCGGGGCCAGGAAACCGGCGCGCGAGCACTTCGAGGCTGCCGTTGCCCTGTGCGGCCTCCGACTCAGCGTCGGAGGGTGGATGGTCGGGGACAACCCCGAGACGGATATAGAGGGGGCTCGCGCGACGGGGCTTCGTACGGCGTGGGTGGCCAATGGCCGCACATGGAGCGATGGCCTCCGCGAAGCCGACATCGTGGCGTCGGGCGTCGCGGAGGCCATCGTGGCGATGCGGCAGGCGACGGTCTAATCAGGCTGGCGCTCGGGAGCGTCGTGCAGATGCTCAAGTACCTCGGGAATGCCCAGGGACGAACCCCTGAGGTCGTCCCACCGGCTCATGACCGCGGCCGATGCCTCCGCGAGTTCTGCGGGAAGCCCGGCTTCCCGCAGCGTGGCTGCGGCCTCTTCCATCTCGGGGCCCCAGCGCCATGACCGCGCTGCCACCTTCGGGATGTAGCCGGTCTCTGCGAGGTAGCTGGTAGTGCGTCCCTGCGCGATGTCGAGTAGCTCCGCCTCCACTCCGTAGTCACGGGCAAGGGCGTACGAGACCGCAGCGAGTACGCGGCTCGTCTTCTGGTAGCTGCTGTACGACAGCTTGAGCGCGGATGCACGGCCGACTCCGCCGGAGAGTGCGTACGCGTGAACCGCCGATCCAGAGAAGAGCGACGTCACAGGCGTCAGTGCATCCTCCGGGCCGGACAGGTAGAGGCGGGGAGACTTCGAGTCGGACGGAGGCGAGCCGATGATGGACCCGTCCACCACGGTCGCCCCGCCCCGGGTCGCGATGGTGTAGACGCGTGCCATCGTGGCCGGAGAAATCGCGTTGCCGTCCACGTAGATCCCCGCGAACGCGTGAGCCGCAACCTCCGTTGCGACGTCTTCCGCGTACGCCGGCGGGCAGATGCTGAGGATGACGTCAGCCGCGTTGACCAGCTCCCCCAGGTTGCTCGCTGAGGTCAGTCCGTAGCTGAGGGCTCGGTCTTTCGTCGCCGAGCTGCGCCCGGTCGGGCACCACAGAACCTCGGCTCCGCTGAGTCGGGCTTGTGCTGCCACTGCGGCGCCCATGCTGCCCGGGTGCAGGACTCCGACGACTGTCATCCGACGAGCCCCCGAATATCGCGCACTTCGGCGGGTGCGCCGGCCAACCGTGCTTCGTCGATGGCCTGCGCTGCCTGAGCCGCGCTGAGCTGATCGGTTCGGATGACGAGTGACCAGGGCTCCGCGGCATGGTCCAAGAGATCCTGCCGCGTCTCGTGCCAGATCTTGAGGCGGGTGTCCAAGTCCTTGTCGCCGCGCCCCTGGCAGCGCCGATGCGTCACGCCTTCGGGACACCACAGAAGCACCCACACCCAGTTGATCGGGTGGGCTGCGACGGCACGGGCTCCGGCCACCTGCCCCATGTGGAGGACCGGGATGCGCCCCGAGTCGACAAGCGCGGAAACCTCGCCGCGGTCGATGGCGTACTCCGCGTCGTACCGGCTGTTGCGGTACAGAACGTCTCCGGCCTGTGCCAGTTCCTCAATGTGCTCGCGTGTCGTGAGCCGGTATCCGGTGGTCCGCCCGGGGCCTGCCTTGAGTCGCTGGAAGAGCGTGAACTCCGGTCGCAGGTTGGACAGTTCGGCTGTGATCGTGTCCTTGCCGGACCCCGGAGGGCCGTAGAGGATGACGCCGGAAGGGCTCACAGTCCGCCTCCACTCAGTACGTCACGGGCTTCGTCGACCAGGGCGACGGCGGCGCCAAGCCGGTTGTCGACGACGAAGTGCGGGCCCTGCGGACGCATCTTCAGGTCGAGTCCCGAGACGTATTCGTCCCACGCCTCCATCTTCCAGGCGTCGCGAGCCGCCCCGCGGAATTCGATGTACTCGCGCATCGACTCCGGGTCGCACTCAACCCATATGGTCGCGACGGATACGCGCTTTGATCGGCAGCGGTTCTGAAAGCGCTGCATCCATTCGGCTTGGGAGAATTCCGAAATGAACGGGGCATCGAGGATCGTAGAAATTCCGCAATCCACATTGTCCCATGCGGCCTCCATGAGGCACCGGTATTCGAGTGGCCGGACCTTTTCCCGGTAAAGCTCCGAACTCCGGTCATGCGCCTCCCCGCCCATGGCGACCAAGAGTTGGTCCACCAGCGGACGTGTCAGCGAGTCCTTGTCCAGGATGGGCCAGCCGGTTAGTCCACCGAGGAACTTCGCGAACTCCGACTTCCCCGATCCGGCATACCCTCCGACCAGGATCACGGTGGGGCCGTCGGCACTTCCCCCTGCGGTGTGGCGGCGCCATGCATCGACGACACGATTGCGCAGAGCCTCGCTGTCCACATCGTCAGTGCCTTCGCGGATGCTGCTGAGCGCTTGACGTACTGCGTCCGGTTGGTCGGGGAGCTTTCGCGCAGCGGTAGCGGGCGCCGGTACGGATTCCACAGAGGCATCCTCTCCGGGCAGGGCTTTACGGAAGCCAAGTTGAGCTTCGTTGCGACGATAGAGACGGCAGTACGCCCGACGATAATGCGGACCGGGATATACCGAACCCTTTTCGTGGCCCCAGATTGTTTGGAAGTTCGCGGCAATATTGAAGCCGTGACGCTCCGCGATTTCACGTAGCTTCTCCCCCGTATCTTCCAGAGTGAGCCCTATTTCTTCACGATGCATTCGCAGAAGATCGGGCTTCCAATCCGGGTGCTTCCGAGCCATCTGCCCCTCCTAGATAGCTAGTCGAGCTGCGACTGTAGCGGCTCGACTAGGCGTATGGAAAATCGTGATAGCGCATGTGTAAGCGGATGTATAAAACCGCTTGGCCTTTCTCGGGTAGTGGGACGTGATACCGGTTTTCGCGCCACGGATGTGAAGTAGTGCACACACCGAACGAGGAGGTTTAGATGTCCTGCGGCGCGATTGTTCAGGTTCCGTCCCGGCTCGCCGGAAGGTCACTTCCCTTCCAGGGTCGCGACACGTTGGCGCAACTCCCCAACCTCGCTCCGCAGCTTTTCGACTTCCTCGCGCAGTTCGGTAACCGCCCCGACCGGATCGGCGAGCTGTGCAGCGCGGTCGGCGTCGGGCGTCAGGAAGGCTCCCTTGCCCTGATGGCTCACCGCGAGGCCATCTGCCTTCAGTTGGTTGATGGCGGCGCGGGCCACGGTCACCGTGACCCCGTAGGACTTCTGGAGCTGCCCCAACGAGGGGAGCTGTCCAGTCTCGGCGAACTCGCCGGCCGCGATGCGTCGCCGCAGGTCATCCGCGACCTGCTGATAGGCGAACCTGTCGCCGGTCCACTCGACCATCTACACCCCAAGTCTCGTTGTCTCTGCCTCATAGTGCCCAAGTCGCAGAGGTAGAACCAGCGCCCCACGCCGCTTGTTCCGCGAGGGGACTTGACGGACTCTGCCTCACAGTGCACTCTGAGGCAGAGTTGCTAAGTGGCGCAGCCCCGGAAGGGGCGGAGCCCTTGCAAGACCCGTTTGACCTGCACAAATAGCGCCCGGATGCAAGGCCCGGAGCAAGCGCTACGAAGAACTCAACAGAGTGCCGACCCAGCCGCATGAACACGTGCGGTCGATGGGTGCGGGTCACCATCCCGACCGCCCATGTCGGGCCGGGTGACCTGCCCGGATCCGCCCTTCGGGGCGTGACTGGCATTACGTGATCTGACATCCGCAGAACCTTTCGCGGCAGTTGCTGCCGCGCTTCGAACTCAATGCCTCCGCCGCAGGGCGGGCGCCGTCTCTCCAAAGCCTGCGCCCGCCCCGGCGGTCTTCCCGTTCCTCCGCCGTCAGGAGCCTTGCCATGCGTAGCTACATCGGTCATCACCAGGTCGTCACCGCAGACGAGTGCGCGGAGCTGGCCTACCCCTTCGACGAACAGCCGCTCGGGCTGGAAATCGAGCTGTTCCGCGGCCCGTTGCGGCGCGAGAGCGCCAAGGAACGCCGTGCCCGCCTTGACGTCGCCCGCGAGGTGCTCGCGGAGCTGAACGAGCTGGCGGAGGACGGCGACGAGATCGCCGCGTGGGACGCGCTCTACGCCGACGCGCTGACCCACACCGTGCCGTTCCTGCGCGACGCCCACCGCTTCGAGAGCAACGGATCGGAGGCGGCATGACCACCACCACGCAGAACTTGACCGCCGCGCACGCTGAGGTGAAGGCGGAGATCACGCGGACCGATACCAAGACGGCGCTGTTGCTGGCGTTCGTCGGCGCGGTGCTGGCCGGCGCGTGGACGGTCGCCGGGGACCTGCCGCTGAACGTCCCCGTGTACGTGGCGGGCGGATGCGGTCTGGCGCTGCTGGTTGCGGCGGCCGGCCTGTTGCTGCGGTCGGTGCGCCCCAACATCAAGGGGCGGCACGGCTTCCCGCTGTGGGCCACGCTCACTCCGCAGGAGATCACCGACGCCGCCGCGTCCCGGGACCTCGCCGCCGACATCGCGGGTCTGTCCCGACTGGCGGTCGCCAAGTTCACCTGCCTGCGCCGGGCGGTCGACCTGACGTGCGCGGGCGGTGCGCTGCTCATCCTCGCCGTACTGCTCGCGGTGGGAGGTGCGGCATGAGGGGCAAGACCGTTCTTCCCGCCGTCGCGATGACGGCGGTGTCCATGGTCCTCACCCTCGCCGTCGTACTGATGTGGCTGGGCACCGCCGTGCCATGGCCCGTTGCGCTGGTCGTCGGTCTCGGCATCGACGGCGGATGGCTGGCCACCCTTGCCTACGAACGCCGCCTCGCCGCGCAGGGCGACCACAGCCGCACGGTCACCGCCGTCGGCTGGTTCTTCGGCCTGGTCGCCACTGGCGTTCTGGTCGCCCACGCGCTCACCGCCGACCACGCCGTCGGCGCGTGGCTGGCTGTGGCCTGGCTGCCGCTGGCGGCCAAGGCGCTGTGGCTGGTTCACGGACTGTGGGAGCGGACCGCGCTCACCCCGGCCGCGCTCGGTGCGATCCGGGGAATCCAGCAAGAGGCCCGCGACGAAGCGGCCGTGGCCCGTGCGCGACTGCGGGCGGAAGCGGCCACCGAGGAGACCCGGCTGATGGCTGTGACGGAAGCCGGGGCACGCGTCGCACGTGTCCAGGCCAAGACCGCGCAGACTCTCGCGGGGGCGTGGTCGACGCTGGAGACGGCGCGCGATGGCGAGGACACCGGCAGGGCGCTGACCAGCGTGACGACCCGCGTCACACCCGGCGTCACACCCGCGTGGGAACTGCCCGTTTGGGGGCCGACCGAGCCGGTTTCCTCGCTCGCGCTGGAGACCGGCCCCGCGCTCACCGATGACTCACTTGACGCGCTGGTTGACGAGATCCGTCACAGTGAGACGCCCGCGCTGTCCTACCGGGAGATGTCCGCCCGGTTCCGCGCGGCCGGCCACTCCGCATCCGAGGTCCGGCTTCGGGCCGCGTGGAAGCGGGTTGCCTGATGGTGGCCCGTGCCGCGTTCTTCGACCCGGACGGCGACCGCTACGGCATCCCGACCTACCCGTGGAAGTGCGCGCCGGACGGCTACGCCACCCGCCGGGGACTGCGGGCGCTCGGTCTGCGTCCGGGGGGTCAGCCGGTGGCGGCTCAGGTCATGCGCGGGCGGCACCGGCGCCCGCCGCTGGTCGCCTACCTCTACCGCGTCGACCTCGCCAAGCCGGTACGGCCGATGACCTCGCGCAAGTGGGGCGCGCTCGCGCTGGCGATGCTCGCCCGCCGCACCTGCCCCGAGTGCCGGATCACCTACAGCTACTGCCTGCCGGCCTCGCTCGGCACGTGCGTTGCCTGCGCCTACCCCGAGGAACAGCGCGCCGCTTGATCACGTAGGGGGTAGAAGCATCCCCCTCCGCGAAGGGATACGGACTGTATCCCTTACCGCCCGGTAGGGCGCTCACCATCACTCGTACGGGCCCGGCCGCTCACCTCCTACAGCGACGACCGGGCCCGCTCACCCCTCCGCTCAGGAAGGACGTCTCAGTGAAGCACCCCGACGACGACAACGAACTGTTCAACCGGCTCGAAGCCGAGATGGCCGCCGACTCCGGCCCCGACGCGCGGGCGGACGTGGTCGACCTCGACAAGGCCCGGTCGGCCCGTACCGGGTCGGCCGACCCGGCCACCCGACCCACACCCGACCCGTCGGCCGACTCCGGCGCTGGCCGGTCGGGTGCCGAGTCGGGCGACCCGACCGCGCCCGTGATGGTCGACCAGTCGGCCCCGACCGCCACCGGCCCCGGCTACCTCGGTCGGCTCGCCGGCGCCCGACGCCGCGCGGTCGTCCCCGTGTGGCTCAAGTCGGTTGCGGAGCTGCGCACGGCGTCGGGGTGGGTGGCTCGCCACTACGCCCACACCGCCGGGTACCACGCGCTGCGTGCGCCGGTCTACGCCGCCCGGCTCGCCTTGCAGGCTCCGACCGGTGCCGCCCGGTTCGTCGGCGGGACGATGCGGTGGGTGGCCGACCGCGAGGGCGAGCCGGTCCGCCTCGCCGCCGTGCGCCGCGAGGACGCCGCCGAGTACCTGAAGCTGTCCCGGCAGCGCGACGGACGCGTCCGGCTCCGTACCCTCGTAGCCGTGCTGGCGCTGTTCGTCGGTCTTGGCTCCGCGCTGGCCATCTACGTTCTCGCCCCCGGCTGGCTGCAAGCGGTGTCGGTGAGTGCGCTGGTGATGGCGCTCGGGTCGGCCGGACGGCGCGCGGATGCCCCGGTCATCCACCGGGCGGTGGAACTGCCCAAGGCGGTCAAGCTCACCAGTGACATCGTGCTGCGCGCGCTGGGCTCGCTCGGCATTCCCGCCATCAACCAGGCGCAGGGCAAGGGGCGGGACGGGTTCGAGTTCACCGCGCCGATCACCCGTGACGGGCCCGGCTGGCGCGCTGAGGGCAACCTCCCCTACGGCGTGACGGTCACGGACATCATCGAGCGGCGCGAGCGTCTGGCGTCCGGTCTGCGGCGCCCGCTGGGCTGTGTGTGGCCCGAAGCTGTACCGAACGAGCACACCGGGCGGCTTGTGCTGTGGGTGGGTGACCAGGACATGAACCAGGCCAAGAAGCCCGCGTGGCCGCTGGTCAAGAGCGGGTCGGTGGACCTGTTCAAGCCGGTCGCCTACGGCACCGACCAGCGCGGACGCTGGGTTGAGGTCACCCTCATGTACATCGCTGGCGTCATCGGCGCCATCCCTCGCATGGGCAAGACGTTCCTTCTGCGGCTGTTGCTGCTCATCGCCGCCCTCGACCCGCGCGCCGAGCTGCACACCTACGACATGAAGGGAACCGGCGACCTCGACCCGGTCGGCAACGCCGTCTCCCACCGCCATGCCGCGGGCGACGACGACGAAGCGATCGGCTACGCGCTGGCCGACTTCCGGGCGCTGCGCGAGGAACTGCGGCGCCGTACCAAGGTGATCCGCTCGCTTCCCCGCGACATCTGCCCGGAGTCGAAGGTCACCAGCCCGCTTGCCGACAAGCGCTCCCTTGGGCTGCACCCGATCGTGGTCGGGGTGGATGAGTGCCAAGTGCTGTTCGAGCACCCCGAGCACGGCAAGGAGTTCGAGGAGATCGCCACCGACCTGGTCAAGCGCGGTCCCGCCACCGGGATCGTGCTGTTGCTGGCCACCCAGCGCCCCGACGCCAAGTCGCTTCCCACCGGCATCTCCGCGAACGCAGGCGCCCGCTGGTGCCTGAAGGTGATGGGCCAGACCGAGAACGACATGGTCCTCGGCACCTCCGCCTACAAGCGCGGGGTACGGGCGACCATGTTCGCCTGGGGTGACAAGGGCATCCACTACTTCGTGGGCGAGGGAGCCGACGCCCGGATCGTCGCATCCGTCTACGTCGACGCCCCCGCCGCCGACGCCATCGCCGCCCGTGCCCGCACCGCCCGCGAGAAGGCAGGGCTCCTGTCCGGGCACGCGCTCGGCGAGGCACCCGAGACGGTCACCGGCCCCGCCTACGACCTGCTCGCCGACATCCTCGCCGTCGTCCCCGCCAAGGAGACCAAGGCGTGGTCCGAGACGGTCGTTGCCCGGCTCGCGGAACTGCGCCCCGAGGTCTACGACGGGTGGGAGCCCGACGCGCTTGCCGCCGCGCTCAAGCCGCACGGCATCGCCACCATCCAGGTCGGGCGCCGGGTGGACGGCAAGGTCGTCAACCGGCGCGGTGTCGACCGCTCCCACATCACCACCGCCATTGCGGAGCGTGACGGAAAGCGGGACGCGAGCTGACCGTCCGGGGCCGCTAACGATAGCGCCACACCCCGCTAACGTTAGCGGCCCCGCTAGCGCCCCAAACCAGCTCTGATCAGGCCGCTAGCGGATAGCGGCCCACCTGCGGAAACCCCTGAAACCCGCCTGGAAGGGCCCTTGATGACCTCCATCCTCCTTGCTATCGCCTGCCTGCTCGCCGTCACGCTTGGTTACGTCGGGCTGTGTGCGGCCTCGCCGTTCGGTGACTGCCGCACGTGCTCCGGCATGGGCCACGCCCTGAAGACCGACCGCAAGGGCCGCATGAAGCGCGGCAAGGACTGCCGCCGCTGCAAGGCCACCGGCAAGCGCATACGCGTCGGCCGCTGGCTCTACAACCGCTGGGCCCGCATCTACCGCGCCGGAACCGACACCCCCTGCCCGGAAGGACTCCGATGATCCTCAACATCTCCGCCGTGCTCCTGTTCGGCGCCGCCTCCGCCCTCGCCGTCAAGACCAAGTCCGCCGGCGGCGGCGCGGCCATCGTCCTGTTCCTCTTCGGGTTCTTCGCCGCCGGGACCGGCGCGTACGAGCCCATCCACAACCTCGTGCAGGCGGGCGCCGACGCCCTCAACGACCTCGGCTGACAGGAGGCCCCGACCGTGAACGAATCCACTCGTCTCCCGGCCACGTACGACCCGGCGGCCATGGACATCCACCACCCCACCCCGATCACGCCCGCGCACACGGCGCCGCTCATGCCCATGCAGCCCGGCGGCATCCCGGCGGTGGCGAGCGTCGTCCTGCCCGACGGACGGGTCGTCACCGGCTACGCCATCACCCCCATGCAGCCCGAGCCGGTCACGCACAAGCCGCCCGTCTCCCGCGCGGCGGTGAACATCGCGCTCGGGGGCGTCGGGTTCGCCGCCGTGTGCGGCGGGCTGTTCCTGCTGACCGCGTTCATCACCGCCCTGACCGCGCTCATCACCCAGCTCGTCATCCTCGCCGCCGTCCTCTTCGGCGGCTGGGTGGCCGTGCAGGTCTTCAGCGAGAGCAGCCACAAGGGCGCGACCACGGTCAACATCCGCAAGGCAGTCATCAAGCGCAACCACTTCCACACCTGACGGGAGCGTCGCATGAGCCATCTGGAGAGTCCCGTATCCCTGGCCGACCAGGCCGCCGAAGCCGTCCGCGCCATCAACCACCGCACCCGCGTGGCCGGGGCGGACTGGCAGTACCCCAGCGACGCCTACAGCCTGATCGGGACGCTCGCGCACCTGTCACGCATGCTGCCTCAGGCCATCACGCAGGCGCTTGTGCCCGTGACCGACGCCCACGAGGCCGACCGGCTCACCGTGGACGGGGGCAAGGACCCTGACCAGGCCGCATCGTCCGCAGTACAGACGACGCGCGTCGCGATCAGCCGCGCACAGCGCCTTGCCGAAGCCCTCGACCAGGTCCACTCAGCCCTCAGCCCGCTCGGCTACGACACGAGCGACGACGAGGACGAACAGCCGTGCGGGGAGGGCATGTGCCAGTGCTACTGCGTCGGCGCCTGGCACCCGTGCGGCTGCGACTGCCCGCACCCCGACGACTGTGACTGCGACTTCTGCGAGCTGCGCGACCAGTACTAGCTACGCCCGGGGCGGGCGCCGTCTCTCCAAAGCCTGCGCCCGCCCCGGTCCTCCCGTCCCTCCAAGAGATCAGGAGAACCCCCAGCATGACCCATGCCCGCACCATCCCGCGAGACCCCCTCGCGGCGGCCCTGGAAGCCGCCGCCCGCGGCTGGCACGTCTTCCCCCTCCGCCCCGGCACCAAGCGGCCCGCCCTCCACGGCGAAGCCACCTGCCCCCGCACCGGCCAGTGCGCCGGCGGACACGTGAAGTGGGAGCGGCGCGCCACCACCGACCCCGACCGCATCCGCGCCGCCTGGTCGGCCGACGCGTTCAACATCGGCATTGCCACCGGCCCGTCCGGGCTGGTCGTCGTCGACCTCGACATGCCCAAGACCAAAGGCAGTGCGGACGCGCCGTGCGGTGCGACGACCTTTGAGGCGCTCTGCGAGCGCGCCGGACACGCCGTCCCCGACACCTACCGAGTGCGGACCGCGAGCGGCGGCACGCACCTGTACTTCACCGCCCCCAACGGCGTCCGGCTGGCCAACACGGCCGGGACCATCGGCGAGTTGGTCGACACCCGCGCGTGGGGCGGCTACGTCGTCGCTGCGGGCAGCACCACCGACACCGGAGCGTACGAAGCCGTCAGCGGCTCTGTGGCGGCTCCGCTGCCCGAATGGCTACAAACCATCCTGAAACCCTCCCCCGGGCGCTCTACGGGCCCGCTGACGCTCCCTGCGGTCGACGGGAGCCGCGCGGCCCTGTCCGCACTGGAAGCCGAGTGCGCCGTCGTGTCCGCCGCGCCGGACAAACAGCGCAACACCACACTCAACCGGTGCGCCTTCAAGGTGGGGCGCTTCGTCGCCTGGGGCGACATCCCCCGGCACGTGGTGGAAGAGGCCTTCCAAGGGGCGGGGGAGGGGCGGGGACTCACCGCGGCCGAGTGCCGCGCCACGATCCGCAGTGCCCTGAACAGCTCCATCCGCAAGGCCCGACCCCGGGAGGCGGCATGAACGCCCCCCGACCCTCCCCTTTGGAAGGCCAACCCCCCGCGAGCGGAGGGCACGTCGCCGAACTCGCCCCGCCCGCACCGGCCATGGGCGACCCGAAGGGCGTCGCCGAAGGCGTCCGAACTGCCCTTGGCACTGACCGCCACGGCGACGACGGGCGCCGCGCCATCGCGTGGCTGCACATCAGCGCGCCCGGTCGCGGCGCCACCCCCACCGCCACGTCGTGGTGCGCGTGCGGACGCGACCGCTCCGCCGTCGGCATCCGCCGCGTGCTCGCACTCGCCGCCGATCACGACTCCCACCGCACCACCTGCCCGTTGCGCAACCCCCAGGAAGGACGGGCCGCATGACCGACCAGACCCCCGCCCCGCCCACCATCGACGGCGCCGCGCTGCTCAACGAGGTGGAAGCCTTCCACCGGCGCTTCAACGTCTTCCCCACCGAAGCCGCCTACGTCGCCGTGACGCTGTGGGACGCCCACGCACACCTGCTCGACTGCTTCGAGTCCACCCCCCGCATCGCCTTCCTCAGCCCCGAACCGGGGTCCGGAAAGTCGCGGGCACTGGAGATCGTGGAAACCCTCGTACCGAACCCCATGGCCGCAGTCGACGCGTCCGCCGCCGCCCTGTTCCGCTCCGTCTCCGGGGTCGACGGCGAACGGCCCACGATCCTGTTCGACGAGATCGACACCATCTTTGGCCCCAAGGCCGGAGAGAACGAACAGCTCCGCGGGTTCATCAACGCCGGGCACCGGCGCGGCAAGGTGATGTACCGGTGCGTCGGGGACGGCGCCAACCAGACCGTTCAGGCCTTCCCCTCCTACACCGCCGTAGCGGTCGCCGGTCTCGGCTCCCTGCCCGACACGATCCTCACCCGCTCGGTCATCATCCGCATGCGCCGGCGCGCGAGGAACGAGAAGGCGGAGCCCTACCGCTCGCGCATCCACGAGAAGGAAGGGTTCGCCCTGCGCGACCGCCTCGCCATGTGGGCGGAGCAGGTGCGCGACCAGGTCGCCGGAGCCTGGCCGGAGATGCCCGAGGGCGTCACCGACCGCCCCGCCGACGTGTGGGAACCCCTGCTCGCCGTCGCGGACGCGGTCGGGGGCGAGTGGCCCAAGCGTGCCCGCGAAGCCTGCACCGAGCTGGTCAAGGCATCCCAGGTCAACGACAAGGGCAGCATCGGCATCCGCCTGCTGACCGACCTCCGCGACCACGTCATGGTCGGTGTCGACCGCCTGCCCACCATCGCCGTACTCGACCGGCTCAACGCCCTCGACGACGCCCCGTGGGCCGACCTCGACGGCAAGGCACTCGACAACCGGCGCCTGTCCAAGATGCTCAGCCAGTACGTCACCGCCGACGGAACCCCCGTCGCCTCACGGAACATCCGCACGGCCGGAGGGGTCCTCAAGGGCTACTACAGCGAAGACCTCGAAGACGCGTGGGCCCGCTACTGCCCGCCCCCGTCCCCGTAGGTCCGCTACTGCCGCTACATCCGCTACACCCCAGGTCAGACACCCATTTCCTGTAGCGGCAACCACCCGATGTAGCGGCTACGGCCACACCCCCGCGTAGCGCCGTAGCCGCTACATCCCGCACGTCCGCTACACAAACACCCCCGCTGACCTGCGATGTAGCGGCGTAGCGGATGTAGCGGACTTCTGAGAAGGCACCAAGACACCCCCGCCTAGGAGGCACTCCGGAATGAGCGTCACGCTCGCCGCTCCCGCCGAGCGGCTCCTGTACCGACCGGAAGAAGCTGCGGCGGCGCTGGGCATCGGCCGCTCGCTGGTCTACGAGGAAATCCGCCTCGGACGACTCCAGACCGTCCGCATCGGTCGCCGCCGACTCGTGCCGCCCGAGTACATCGCGCAGTACGTCGAACTCCTCAAGCGCGAGGCAGAGGCCACCGCCTGAACTCCCCATCACCCCAGTTCCACAGGGCCGCGCCCTACAGGGCGCGGCCCTGTCCTACGGAGGAACAACAGAAGATGAGCGATACCCCGAAGCGCACCCGGGCTGGCCACGGCGCGGACACCATCTATTGGGACCCCGTCAAGAAGAGCTACGTCGGAGCCGTCTCCCTGGGATACGCCCCGAACGGCAAGCGCCGTCGGCCGAAGGTGTACGGCAAGACGAAGACCGAAGTCCGCAACAAGATCCGGGACTTGAAGAAGGAGGTGCGGACGGGCGTCAAAGCGCCGGCCAACTACACCGTGGCCGACGCGGTGAACGACTGGCTGGAGCGCGGGCTGAAGGGACGCGACGAGAAGGGCACCATCGGCAAGAACCGCTCGATGGCGAACAAGCACCTGATCCCGTTCATCGGCAAGGCCAAGCTGAAGGAACTCAGTGCGGACGACGTCGACGACTGGTTGGACGACAGGGCCGAATTCCTCGCGACGCGAAGCCTGCGTGACCTGCTCGCCATCCTGCGCCGCTCCATCGCGCATGCTCAGCGCAGGGACAAGGCCGCGCGGAACGTCGCCCTACTCGTCACAGCACCGGAGGGACGCCCCGGCCGACCGAGCAAGGCACTGAACCTGGAGCAGGCGAAAGCCGTGCTCACCGCCGCGCGTCCGTCACGGCTGTACGCCTACCTCGTGCTCTCGCTCCTCAGCGGCGTGCGCACGGAAGAGGCGCGGCCCCTCACCTGGGATCACGTCTTTCTGGAGACGACGGACGGCATCCCGCCTCACGTCGCGGTGTGGCGTTCGGTGCGCAAGCACGGTGAGACCAAGACCAGGAAGAGCCGCCGGACCATCGCTCTGCCGAAACAGGTGGTCGAAGTCCTCGAAGAGCACATGCGATGGCAGAAGCAGGAGCGGGCATCGAGAGGGAAGGAGTGGAGTCCGACCGGCCGTGTCTTCACGACTCGGAGCGGCGAGCCGCTCGACGCGGCCAACGTTCGACGCGACTTCAAGGCCATCGTGAAGAAGGCCGGACTGAAGCCTGAGTGGACCCCTCGGGAGCTCCGGCACAGCTTCGTGTCCCTGCTCTCCGACCACGGCATCCCCTTGGAGCGGATCGCGCTCTTGGTCGGTCACAGCAGCCAGGCGACCACAGAGGCGGTCTACCGCAAACAGCTCCGGCCCGTGATCACGCAGGGCGCCGAAGCCATGGACGACATCTTCGCCGAAGATCAGGAAGGGGAGGACACAAAGGCCGACGCGGTGGCCTGATCAAATTCGTTTGGCCCCCTGTTTGGCCCCCCGAGCATGAAAGAGGGCCATTCGCGATCATGCGAATGGCCCTCTTACCAGCGTCGGGGTGGCGGGATTTGAACCCACGACCTCTTCGTCCCGAACGAAGCGCGCTGCCAAGCTGCGCTACACCCCGATGTCCCCGCTCGACGCGGTGACGTCGTTTACTTTAGCCCACCGGTGGCTGGAGACGAAATCCGGTTTTGGCGCGGTGGTGGGCCCGGTGGCGGACCATGTTGGGGCGGGTGTGGTCCAGGACGACCAGGAGGACGGCCAGGGCGTAGATGGACAGGCCGATCAGGAGGGCGTTGCCCAGGACGCTCTTGTAGCCGTGCAGGCCCACGTCGAGGAAGGGGTAGAGGTAGCGGGCCGGGGTGCCGGCCGGGAGCAGTTCGGCTCGGGTCAGGGAGAAGGCCAGGTACGCCAGGGGGTAGAGGAGCCAGGCCGCCGCCTGGCGCAGGTGCAGGCTGCCCGGTGCCGTCAGCAGGAGCCAGTCCAGGGCCGCCGCGACCGGGGTGATCGTGTGCAGGACGAGATTGGTCACCGCGTGCCAGCCCGTCGACGGTGCCGTGTCTCCCGTCATCGAGAACGGGCTCGACGCGTTCGCCAGGAGCAGGTGGTACACCAGGCCCGTGGTGGACACGTACAGCAGGGCCGCGCCCGTCAGGCCCGACGCCAGGGGGCGGCGGGCCGCCCATGCCCGGCGTGCCGCCAGCACCATGACCAGTGCCAGCAGGATGTTGCTCTGGATCGTGAAGTAGCTCAGCACCCGCAGGGGGCTGCCGAGAACCAGGTCGATCGTCACCGCCCCGGCCGCCAGCAGGGCGACCAGCAGGCGGAACGCGGCGGCCAGGCGGCGGCGTACGGGCTCCACCACGGCCGTGGCGGGAACGGGCGAGGGCAGGAACCCGGGAATGCCCGGGATCGCGGGCAGGTCCGGGATGTCCCTGGGTATGGGGGCGGTCATGCCCCCCACGCTAAGCAAATGGGGCATAACGGGCCATGCGGGTGGCCCGTGCGGGTTACCCCCACGTCAACCCCTTACCGCCGCTTCTCCACCAGCGTCAGCAGCGTCGCCTCCGGCGGGCACGCGAAGCGGAACGGGGTGTAGCGGTTGGCGCCGCAGCCCGCCGAGACGTGCAGGTACGCCCTGCGGCCGTCCGCCGTATGCGTCGAGAGGCCTTTCACCCGGTCGGTGTCCAGGTCGCAATTGGTGACCAGGGCGCCGTAGAAGGGGATGCAGAGCTGGCCGCCGTGCGTGTGGCCGGCCAGGACCAGGGGATAGCCGTCCGCCGTGAAGGCGTCCAGGACGCGGAGGTACGGCGCGTGCACCACGGCCATCGAGAAGTCCGCCGTACCCGACGGGCCGCCCGCGACCTCGGCGTACCGGTCCCTCTTGATGTGCGGGTCGTCGAGCCCCGTCAGTTCCACCGACACGCCGTCGACCTTCAGGGCGCCGCGCGTGTTGGTCAGGTTCACCCAGCCCGCCGTGTCGAAGCCGTCGCGCAGGTCCTCCCACGGATTGTGGAGCGCGCCGACGGCCGGCGGGTTGCCGTTCAGACCGTGCTTGCCCTGCGCCTTCTCGATCAGGTAGAGGGCGGGGTTACGGAGCTTGGGGCCGTAGTAGTCGTTGGAGCCGAAGACGTACGCGCCCGGGAACTCCATCAGCGGGCCCAGCGCGTCCAGCACCTCCGGTACGCCCTCGGGGTCCGAGAGGTTGTCGCCGGTGTTGATCACGAAGTCGGGGCGCAGGCCCGCCAGCGAGCGCAGCCAGCGCTGCTTCTTGCGCTGTCCGCTCACCATGTGGATGTCGGAGACCTGCAGCACGCGCAGGGGACGCATACCGGCGGGGAGGACGGGGACCGTCACCCGCCGCAGGCGGAAGGAGCGGGCTTCGAAACCCGCCGAATACAGCAGACCGGCGGCGCCGGCCGCCGCCATTCCCAGGGGTACTCCGTATCGCGCGCGCATACCTCCATCGTGTCAGATCGTCCCAACTACCGTGTCCGGCCGCCCCTCAGGGGACCGCCGGGGGCGCCCCGCAAGGGACCGCCGGGGAAATCGAGGGGCTTTCTGCCGCCCGTACCTGCGACAATCGACGTCATGACCACGCTCAAGTCGAAGCTGCAGGATGACCTCAACTCCGCGATCAAGGGGCGCGACGAGCTCCGCTCCTCGACGCTCCGGCTGACGCTCGCCGCGATCACCAAGGAGGAGGTCGCGGGCAAGCAGAAGCGCGAGCTGTCCGACGACGAGGTCCTCAAGGTGATCACCAAGGAGGCGAAGAAGCGCCGCGAGGCCGCGGACGCCTTCGCCCAGGGTGGCCGTGCCGAGTCGGCCGAGCGGGAGAAGGCGGAGGGCGAGGTGCTCGCCGCGTACCTGCCCCAGCAGCTCAGCGACGAGGAGCTGGAGCGGATCGTCACCGAGGCCGTCGGTGAGGCCAGGGCGGCCGGTGCCGAGGGCCCGCGGGCCATGGGCGCGGTCATGAAGATCGTGAACCCGAAGGTGGCGGGTCAGGCGGAGGGCGGTCGCGTCGCCGCGGCCGTGAAGAAGCTCCTCGCGGGCTGACCGGCCCCGAGGGCGGACAGACCTACGGCCCCTTCCCCTCCGTAGAGGACCTCCGTGGAGGACCTCCGTAGAGGGAAAGGGGCCGTAGTCGTACCGCTCAGTTCAGTCCCGGCTGGCCTCAGTCCCGCCCGCCGTTCCCGTTCCCGTTCGTCTGCCCCTGGAAGAAGTCCTCCGGGATGGAGAACGACGGCGTCGGTACGGTCGTACCGCCGTCCGTGCCGGTGCTCGTGCCGCCATCGGTACCGGTGGTCGTGCCGCCGTCGACGATCCCGCCGAACAGGCCGCCGTTGTCGTTGCCGTTGTTGCCGTTCTCGTCGCCATTGCCGTTGTCGTTGTCACCGTCGCCGCCACGGTCACCGCCGCCGTCGCCGTCGCCGTCGCCACGGTCCCGGTCACCCGTGTCGCCGCTCGGGATGTCGACGAGGCTGAACTCGGGGGCCTCCCTGCCCTCCAGCGCGCCGGTCATCATGTCGCGCCAGATCGGGCCGGGCACCTGGCCACCGAAGACCTTGGCGTGCCAGACGCCGCCGATGGTGATGTCCTGCATCTTCCGCTTGTGCGCGGGGTCGCCGACCCACACCGCACCGGCCATGTTCGGGGTGTAGCCCACGAACCAGGCCGCGAACCGCTCGTCCGTCGTACCCGTCTTACCGGCGCTGGCGCGGCCGGCGCCGAGGCCCGCCTGCTGGCCCGTACCGTCCTCGACCACGCCCCGCAGCAGGGTGTTGATGGTGTCGGCGGTCTTCTCCGACATCGCGCGCGAGCAGGTCGACTTCGGGACCTCCAGCGACTTGTCCTTGCCGCCGACGCTCTGGGTGATGGACTCGATGGCGACCGGCGTGCAGTACATCCCGCGCGAGGCGAAGGTGGCGTAGCCGTTCGCCATGGTCAGCGGGGACACCTCCTGGGTGCCGAGGGCGATGGAGGGGGCCTGCGCCATCTTGCCGCCGTCCGCGCGCTCGACGCCCATCTTCTCGGCCAGCTCCGTCACCGGGCAGATCCCGATGTCGCTGATCAGCTCGACGTAGTAGGTGTTGACCGACTTCGCGGTCGCTTCCCGCATGTCGTACGGGCCGACCTCGGACTCGTTCTCGTTCTCGAGCGGGACGCCCTTTTCGTCCCAGGTCCCGCCCTCGCAGGTCGACACCGGGGTCGGGTAGTCCATCTGGTACGGCGACCCGTACACCTTGTTCGGCGGCATCCCGCCCTCGATCGCCGCCGCGGCCACGATCGGCTTGAACGTCGAACCGGGCTGGTAGCCCGCGCCGCCGCCCATGGCCGCGTCGACCGAGAGGTTGATCTGGGTCTCGTTCTTGCCGAAGCCGTACGGGCGGGACTGGCCCATGGCGAGGATCTTGCCGGTGCCGGGCTCGACGATGGTCGCCGCGGTCGCCACGTCGTCGCTCTGGTTGACGTGGTCCTTGACCGACTGCTGGACCGACTCCTGGGCCTGCGGGTCGAGGGTGGTCCGGACGGTCAGACCGCCCTGGTTCCAGATCTTGGCCCGGGCCTCCTTGGTCTTGCCGAAGACCGGGTCGCTCAGGAAGGCCGCGCGGACGTAGTCGCAGAAGAAGCCGGCGCCCTTGACGGCGGTGATGCAGCCGTTCTTCGGCTTGCTCACCTCCAGGCCCAGCGGCTTGTCCTTGGCCTTGTCGGCCTCCGCCTGGGAGATGTTGCCGACCTCGGCCATGCGCTGGAGCACGGTGTTGCGCCGCTTGGTGGCCTCGGCCTCGTCGTTGACGGGGTCGTAGCGCGAGGGCGACTGGACGATGCCGGCGAGGAGCGCGGCCTCCTGGAGCTTCAGGTCCTTCGCGGGCTTGGAGAAGTACCGCTGGGCGGCGGCCTCGACGCCGTAGGCCTGCTGGCCGAAGAACGTGATGTTCAGGTAGTTCTCGAGGATCTTCTTCTTGCCCAGCTCCTCCTCGACCTGGATCGCGTACTTCAGTTCGCGGATCTTGCGGCCGAGGGTCTGCTGGGTGGCCTCGGCGACCTTCGTCGGGTCGTCGCCGGCCTCCTCCACGAAGACGTTCTTCACGTACTGCTGGGTGAGCGTGGAGGCGCCCTCGGCGACCCCGCCGGTCTGCGCGTTGCGGTTCAGGGCGCGCAGGATGCCCTTCAGGTCGACCGCGCCGTGCTGGTAGAAGCGGGCGTCCTCGATCGCGACGATCGCCTTCTGCATGTACGGCGAGATGTCCTTGAGGTCGACCACCGTGCGGTCGCGTGAGTAGACCGTGGCGAGCGTGCCGCCCTTGGCGTCGAGGATCGTGGTGCGCTGACTCAGCGGCGGCGTCTTGAGGTTGGCGGGGAGCTCGTCGAAACTCTCGACCGAGCCCTTGGCGGCCAGCCCCAGCGCCCCGACCGCGGGCAGGGCGATGCCCGCCAGGACGGCTCCCGAGAGCACACTGACACCGAGGAACTTGGCGGCCTGCTGCGTTGGCGACAGACCACCGCCCGAGCGCTTCTTTGGCATAGGGGCAGCCTAATCCGTAGTTATGAGCGTTCCGCAGATGCAGGGGCTTCTCGGAGCGTTCGAGTACCAGACCGTGACATCCAGGTGCAGCCGGGCTGTCGAGGCCTCAACGTAGATCGGTGCGCGGTCTGGTGCGAGTGGTGGCGGTCACGTGGGCGCCGGGCGGATGCCTGAGTATGCCCAGGCTTCGAAGCCTAAGAACAGAGCGGCGGCGTCCGGCGCCTTCGTGGCCGCCACCACCTGCTGTTGTGTTCGCTCGTTGATTTCGTGGTGCGAGCCCGCCACATGGTGACCTCTCGATTCGCCCGAGCCGCCCGAGCTCCTGCATAGACCGAGGCCCGTGGGGTGCGCTGGTGTCACGAACGGCTAGTGAGGTGGCGGCCCGACCGCAGCGCGGTCGAGGCCTGGGATTAGGTCGCTGCGTGGCCCGCACCACGTCGACCAAGGATCCATCCCACCCGTTCGAAGAGGCAGGTCACGCTACACCGGCCGGAAGCCCCGGACTTGACGGCATAGCAACGTGAGGTGTCTACGTTCTCATTCGCCGGACACGCGTATATGCCTTGGCCTAAGCTGCTCTCAACTGTCACAGCAGTAGGTCCACGTATCAATACGTCCGGCGACCTCGAATCGTTCCGGTCGGCCATCAGTTTTCTGATGGGGGCGTGTCCGAATCCGCCTTGTGTGTCACCTGGCGCCCGTTGTGACTCAACTGAACTGTCCCGCTTTGCCGGGATGATCACGCATGTCCCCAGCTCACTCCCCCGGGTGATCTGCCGCTTACCCATAGTCCGTTCGGACCATTCAAGATTGGGCCCGCTGGGGGTGTTGCGCTGTGCCCACCTTCCGTAACGTCCTCAACTGGCGGCGGTGAATATGCCGCTGCCGCCGTGGGGGAGCCTCGATTCGGGAGAGGACGGCGCCGGTATGGGCTGGGTAACCGACTGGAGTGCGCAGGCGGCCTGCCGCACTACCGATCCGGATGAACTGTTCGTTCAGGGAGCAGCGCAGAACAGGGCCAAGGCGGTGTGCACCGGGTGTCCGGTACGCACCGAATGCCTGGCCGATGCGCTCGACAATCGCGTCGAATTCGGCGTATGGGGAGGCATGACGGAGCGGGAGCGCCGCGCACTGCTGCGCAGGCGGCCCACCGTCACCTCGTGGCGCCGGCTGCTGGAGACGGCTCGTACGGAGTACGAGCGCGGGGCAGGAATCCTGCCCCTCGACGATGACGAGGTGTACGAGAACTACGCGGCGGTGAGCTGACGGCTCAGGTCGGTCAGGCCCCGGGGTTGGGCAGCTCCGGTCGGCCGGCCGCCAGCCGGTTTCCGATGTCGCGCAGTCCCGCGAGGTCATGCACGTCGCCGGGCAGCGCGGCCACTTCGGCCACCGCCACCTCGGGGTGGAGCGCGGCGAAGCGATCCCGCGTGCGCTGCTCACGGGAGAGCAGGTGCATACGGTCCGCGTGCAGCTTCAGCAGGCCGGCGGTTAGCTCGTCGGTGGAGGGCGCATCCTGGCCTGCCGTGACCGTGGCCATGGCGGCGGGGGAGCCTTCCTCGGCGGCCTCGGATGCGGGATCTGGTGAACTGCCGTACGTGTCGGGAGAGTTACGAAGTCCAGCTTTCCCGCCCTCCTGATCGACAATGCGGGACTCCTCAAGATTTTCCGCGGCGGCGAGCGCCCGCTCGGCGGACAGCCGGTCGGCGCCGCTGCCGTGGACACGGTTGAGCACCAGACCCGCGAGCGGCATGTCCTCGGCGGCCAGCCGTTCCACGAAGTACGCGGCCTCCCGCAGCGCGTCCCGCTCCGGCGCCGCGACCACCAGGAACGCCGTCCCGGGCGCCTGGAGCAGCTTGTACGTCGCGTCCGCGCGGGTACGGAAGCCGCCGAACATGGAGTCCATCGCGGCCACGAACGTCTGGACGTCCTTCAGCAGCTGACCCCCCAGCAGCTTGCCGAGGGCGCCGGTCATCATCGACATGCCGACGTTCAGGAACTTCATGCCCGCGCGCCCGCCCACCTTGGCGGGGGCGAGCAGCACCCGGATCAGCTTGCCGTCGAGGAACGAGCCGAGCCGCTTGGGCGCGTCCAGGAAGTCCAGCGCGGAGCGGGAGGGCGGCGTGTCGACGACGATGAGGTCCCACTCGTCCTTCGCCCGCAGCTGGCCCAGCTTCTCCATCGCCATGTACTCCTGCGTGCCCGCGAAGCCCGCCGAGAGCGACTGGTAGAACGGGTTGCCCAGGATCGCGGCGGCCCGCTCGGGGTCCGCGTGCGCCTCGACGATCTCGTCGAAGGTGCGCTTCATGTCGAGCATCATCGCGTGCAGTTCGCCGCTCGCCGAGTCGTCGAGACCCTTCACCCGGCGCGGGGTGTTGTCGAGCGAGTCGATGCCCATGGACTGGGCGAGCCGGCGCGCGGGGTCGATGGTGAGCACCACGACCTTCCGGCCGCGCTCGGCGGCCCGCAGGCCGAGCGCCGCCGCGGTGGTGGTCTTGCCGACGCCGCCGGACCCGCAGCACACGATGATGCGGGTCCCGGGGTCGTCCAGCAGCGGATCCACCTCCAGGGTGCGGGCGGGGGCGAGGTGGTGATGGGCGCCTGTCTGGGCTTCCGGGCTCATGTCATCCCCTGCTCTCGCAGCTCGGTGGCCAGTTCGTACAGCCCTGCCAGATCCATACCCTCGGAGAGCAGCGGCAGTTCGTGCGACGGCAGGCCCAGTTCGCCGAGGACGGCCCGCTGCTCGTGCTCCAGGGTGAAGCGCTCGGCGTACTCCTCGGCCTGCCGCAGCAGCGGATCCACCAGCCGCTCCGCGTGCCCGCCGCGCCGCGCCCCGCCGAGGCCGGCCGCCGACAGGGACTGCGCGATGGCCGTACGGGGTGTGCCGCGTACGAGTTCCAGCTGGGCCGCGTCCAACACCTGGGGCCGCACCATGTTCACGATGACCCGGCCCACCGGCAGCCGCGCCGCGCGGAGTTCGGCGATGCCGTCCGCGGTCTCCTGGACCGGCATCTCCTCCAGCAGCGTCACCAGGTGCACGGCCGTCTCGGACGACTTCAGCACGCGCATGACCGCCTGCGCCTGATTGTGTATGGGGCCGATCTTGGCGAGGCCCGCGACCTCGTCGTTGACGTTCAGGAAGCGGGTGACGCGGCCGGTGGGCGGGGCGTCCATGACGACGTGGTCGTACGCGAACCGCCCGCTCTTGTCCTTTCGCCGTACGGCCTCACAGGCCTTGCCCGTCAGCAGGACGTCCCGCAGCCCCGGGGCGACGGTGGTGGCGAAGTCGATGGCGCCGAGCTTCTTGAGCGCTCTGCCCGCGCCGCCCATCTTGTAGAACATCTGGAGGTAGTCCAGAAGGGCCAGTTCGGGGTCGATGGCCAGGGCATACACCTCCCCGCCCCCTGGAGCGACGGCGATCTTCCGCTCCTCATAGGGCAGCGCCTCAGTCTCGAAGAGCTGAGCGATACCTTGCCTGCCCTCCACCTCGACGAGAAGCGTCCGCTTCCCCTCGGTGGCGAGGGCGAGGGCTAGCGCGGCGGCGACCGTGGTCTTTCCGGTCCCGCCCTTGCCGCTGACGACCTGGAGCCTGCTCACGTATGCGAGCCTAACCAGTCGGCCGCCGGATCACTCCGGAGGCTGTGGACAACGTGTGCGCGGGGGCCGATACGGCAGCGGCTAAAGTCGGCCACATGACCAAGTGGGAATACGTAACCGTGCCGCTGCTCGTCCATGCCACGAAGCAGATTCTGGACACCTGGGGCGAGGACGGCTGGGAGCTCGTCCAGGTCGTGCCCGGGCCGAACAACCCGGAGCAGCTGGTGGCCTACCTGAAGCGGGAGAAGCGGGCGTGAGCGCGGTCGAGGCGAAGCTCGCCGAGCTGGGGCTGACGCTCCCGGAGGTCGTCCCTCCGCTCGCCGCGTACCAGCCGGCGGTGCAGTCGGGCGTGTACATCTACACCGCCGGTCAGCTTCCCATGGTGGAGGGCAAGCTGCCGGTCACCGGCAAGGTGGGCGCGGAGGTCACGCCGGAGGAGGCCAAGGAACTGGCCCGCATCTGCGCCCTCAACGCCCTCGCCGCGGTCAAGTCCGTCGCCGGTGACCTGGACCGGATCGCGCGCGTGGTGAAGGTCGTCGGCTTCGTCGCCTCGGCCGCCGACTTCACGGGCCAGCCCGCGGTCCTCAACGGCGCGAGCGAACTCCTGGGCGAGGTCCTGGGCGACAAGGGCGTCCACGCCCGCAGCGCGGTCGGCGTCGCGGTCCTGCCGCTGGACGCGCCGGTGGAGATCGAGATCCAGGTGGAACTGACACAGGCGTAACGGGCAGCGGCGGGCGGGCGGGGGCGGAGCCGGACCGGCTTCGCGAGGTCGGCCGCCACCGCCTGCGCCCGCATCCCGCTGGGGTGGGGCACGCCCGGCAGCGGCCGTCGTCCTGGCTCGCGCGACTGCGGCACCGCTGCGGCGGTGCCCGCCCGGCAGCGGTCGTTGTACGCCTTGCGCGCCTGCGGGACCTCGGGTTGCCGTACCCGCCGCCGCGCGTCGGCCAGCCGTACCAGCCGCCGCTGCGGGCAGTCGTGCCGCTGGGGCGGCACGGGTGGGCGCAGCGGCACCCCGTCAGCGCCGGGCCGCGCGTCCCACCCGGCGGTCACCTCCACACGCGGCACCCCGTCAGCGCCGGGCCGCGCGTCCCACCCGGCGGTCACCTCCACACGCGGCAGCCCATAGCGCCAGGCCCGTGACCCACCCGGCAGTCACTCCGACGCCGCGGCACTCCTCAGCGCCCGCCGTCCACCCCGCGTCACCCCTACGCGCGGGCAACCGAAACCCGGCCGGTGCAACCCCCCGCCGCTCTCACCCCAGGCACCTCTCGAACATCCGCGCGCCCCGAGATAGCCTCCGGACATGGCGAACGGTCAGTGGTACCCCCCGGAGTGGCCCGACCGCATCCGCGCGCTCGCGGAAGGCACCCTCACCCCCGTGCCCCCCAAGCGCGCGGCCACGGTCATGCTCCTGAAGGACACCGCCACCGGCACCCCCGCCGTCCACATGCTCCGCAGACGCGCCTCCATGGCCTTCGCCGGCGGCGCGTACGCCTACCCCGGCGGCGGCGTCGACCCCCGCGACGACGACCACCACGTCCGCTGGGCGGGCCCCACGCGCGCGTGGTGGGCGCAACGGCTCGGCGTCGACGAGAGCAGCGCCCAGGCGATCGTCTGCGCGGCCATACGCGAGACGTACGAGGAAGCGGGCGTCCTGCTCGCGGGCCCGACCCCCGACTCCGTCGTCGGCGACACCACAGGCGCCGACTGGGAGGCCGACCGTGCCGCCCTCGTCGCCCGCGACCTGTCCTTCGCCGAGTTCCTCGACCGCCGGGGCCTGGTCCTCCGCTCCGACCTGCTCGGCGCCTGGACCCGCTGGATCACCCCGGAGTTCGAGTCCCGCCGCTACGACACCTGGTTCTTCGTCGCCGCCCTCCCGGAGGGCCAGCGCACCCGCAACGCCTCCACGGAAGCCGACCGCACGGTGTGGATCCGGCCCCAGGAGGCCGCGGAGTCGTACGACAAGGGCGAGTTGCTGATGATGCCGCCCACCATCGCCACCCTGCGCCAGCTGGCCCCCTGCGCCACGGCCGCCGAGGCGCTCGCCGCCGCCCCCGCGCGGGACATGACGCCCGTCATCGCGCGTGCCCGCCTGGAGGACGGCGAGATCGTGCTGTCCTGGCCGGGCCACGACGAGTTCACCAAGCACATCCCGACCGAACCGACCGGGGGAGCCCTCGCATGACGGACGCACGCACCCTTCCCGGCCGGCCGCGAGGCGGGGTTCTCTCGGGCCCCGCCACCGCGCGCGCGGTGAACGTCCTCGCGCCCAACGCCTCCGCGATGACCCTGGACGGCACGAACACCTGGATCCTCTCCGAGCCCGACTCCGACCTCGCCGTCGTGATCGACCCCGGCCCGCTCGACGAAGGCCATCTGCGCAACGTCGTCGACACCGCCGAACGGGCCGGCAAGCGCGTCGCCCTCACCCTGCTGACGCACGGTCACCCCGACCACGCCGAGGGCGCCGCCCGCTTCGCCGAGCTGACCGGCACCAAGGTCCGCGCCCTGGACCCGGCGCTGCGGCTCGGCGACGAAGGGCTCGGCGCCGGTCAAGTGGTGCAGGTCGGAGGTCTGGAGCTGCGGGTCGTACCGACGCCCGGGCACACCGCCGACTCCCTGTGCTTCCATCTCCCGGCCGACCGGGCGGTCCTGACCGGCGACACCGTCCTGGGCCGCGGCACGACGGTCGTGGCACACCCCGACGGCCGCCTCGGCGACTACCTGGACTCCCTGCGCCGCCTGCGCTCGCTCACGGTCGACGACGGCGTCCACACGGTCCTCCCCGGCCACGGGCCCGTCCTGGAGGACGCCCAGGGCGCCGTCGAGTACTACCTGGCCCACCGCGCCCACCGCCTCGCCCAGATCGAGACGGCGGTCGAGGACGGCTACCGGACGCCCGCGGAGGTCGTGGGCCATGTCTACGCGGATGTGGACCGCTCGCTGTGGCCGGCCGCGGAGCTGTCGGTGCGGGCGCAGCTGGACTATCTGAGCGAGCACGGCCTGATCTAACCGGTTCAGCCGGTTCAGCCGGTTCAGCCGGGGCGTGGCGTCTTCACGCCGTGCGCGCGCGCGTACTCCTCGGCCAGCCAGGGGCCCAGGTCGTCGACGTACGACCGCAGCACCGCCGGATCGCCGGTCGGCTCGTACCCGAGGACGGCCGCCGCACGCATCTGCGCCGCCCGCCGCGGGTAGTACGCGCCGAACGCCTCCGCCATCTCGCCCAGGTCGCTGGTCCAGCCGTTCCACCGCGGCATGACCAGCGTGAACCCGGTGCGCACGAGATGGCGGGACATGAACCGTACGAGGGGCCGGCGCGCCTGGTCGGAGTCGGCGGCGCCCGCGATCCGCTCGCGCCAGCGGGGCAGCAGGAGCGCGAGGTCGCCGTTGGTCTCCCGGGCGAGCAGCGAGTCTGGCCGGTAGCGCGGCAGGTACTCGGCGAGATCCTCGCCCAGCAGCGGCGTGCACAGGCAGGCGAGGAACCAGCCCATGTCGTACCGCTCCGGCTCGCTCAGCACCCGCGCCCGGCTGTACAGCAGCGTGCCGACCCCGTCGATGCGCCGGAACTCCTTGTCGAGCCCCTCACCGAGCATCCGCGCGTCCTCGCGGTCCGCCTCCGTCGGCTCGGCGCGCAGCACCACCAGCAGGTCGAGATCACTGCGCCCCACGCGCGCGGTGCCGCGCGGAATCGACCCGTAGAGGTACGCGCTGTGCATCCGCGCCCCGAACACGTCGAGCAGCCCGTCCCGCGCGGCGGCGACGACCGGCCGGAAGTCGTGCGCGATCCGTCCGAGGGACCCCTCGCGCGCGACGTAGCCCTGGGAGTCGAGTCCGGGGCGCTGCACGGTTTCAGCCATGGATCAACTCTGCCCCGAGAGCGGACCCCGGGCAGCTCACTTTCGCCGCGGCGCGGCGCGGCGCGGCGCGGCCCGGCACGGCCAGCACGGGCCCGAGGCCCGGAGTACGACACAGGGCCCGCCCCACGAGGAGACGAGCCCTGAACTGAACAGCCGTGCGGCCGAGACCGAGCGTCAGCGCGACCGCTTCGCCAGGCGCTCGACGTCCAGCAGGATCACCGCGCGGGCCTCCAGGCGCAGCCAGCCGCGCTGGGCGAAGTCGGCGAGGGCCTTGTTGACCGTCTCGCGGGACGCGCCGACCAGCTGGGCCAGCTCCTCCTGCGTGAGGTCGTGGACGACGTGGATGCCCTCCTCGGACTGCACGCCGAAGCGGCGGGAGAGGTCCAGCAGCGCGCGGGCGACACGGCCGGGGACGTCCGAGAAGACGAGGTCGGACATCGCGTCGTTGGTGCGCCGCAGCCGGCGGGCGACGGCACGCAGCAGCGCGGTGGCCACCTCGGGGCGGACGTTCAGCCAGGGCTGGAGGTCGCCGTGGCCGAGGCCGAGCAGCTTGACCTCGGTCAGCGCGGTGGCGGTCGCCGTACGCGGGCCCGGGTCGAACAGCGACAGCTCGCCGATGAGCTCGCCGGGGCCGACGACGGCGAGCATGTTCTCGCGGCCGTCGGGGGAGGTGCGGTGGAGCTTGACCTTGCCCTCGGTGACGACGTAGAGCCGGTCACCGGGGTCGCCCTCGTGGAACAGGGAGTCACCGCGCGCGAGGGTCACCTCACTCATGGAGGCGCGGAGCTCCGCGGACTGCTCGTCATCGAGCGCCGCGAAGAGCGGGTTGCGCCGCAGAACGTCGTCCACGAGTTCTCTCCTTGTCGACCTGCTCAGGGGATCTTGCTCCCCCTTGGTACCAGGGGACCGTGTTCCCCGTTTTGCCGGACGGTCCAAACAGTGTGATCTGTCACAAGGATGCCGCACACGTGTCCCGGGGTAAGCGGCAGGGGTCCAATTGGGCGCCGATCTTCAGGGCTCGGGGCGGATGTCAGTGTCGGGCTCTAGGCTGGCCGGGTGTCCAAAACGCCGGTGAGAGCACAGGCCAAGGGGGCTGGGCGGGTGGTTGTACGTCGTGATTCCGCTGTGGGCGAACAAGACCCCGGTGGCGCAAGGAAACCGGCAAAAGCGGCAAAGCGTACGCCGGCTGTGGCGAAGAAGACGGCGCCCGTAAAACAAACCGCCGTGAAGCAGGCTGCCGCCAAACAGACCGCCGTGAAGCCCGCGAAGGCCGAGTCGCGCACCGCCCTGGTCCGCCGGGCCCGCCGCATCAACCGCGAACTCGCCGAGGTCTACCCGTACGCCCATCCCGAGCTGGACTTCGAGAACCCCTTCCAGCTCCTGGTCGCCACGGTCCTGTCGGCCCAGACCACGGACCTGCGGGTCAACCAGACCACCCCGTCCCTGTTCGCGAAGTACCCGACCCCCGAGGACCTGGCCGCGGCCAACCCCGAGGAGGTCGAGGAGATCCTGCGCCCGTGCGGGTTCTTCCGGGCCAAGACCCGATCGGTCATAGGGCTGTCCAAGGCCCTGTCGGAGGAGTTCGGCGGCGAGGTGCCGGGACGGCTCGAGGACCTCGTCAAGCTGCCCGGCGTCGGCCGCAAGACCGCCTTCGTGGTGCTCGGCAACGCCTTCGGGCGGCCCGGCATCACCGTGGACACCCATTTCCAGCGGCTGGTACGGCGCTGGCAGTGGACCGAGCAGACCGACGCCGACAAGATCGAGGCGGAGATCGGCGCGCTGTTCCCCAAGAGCGACTGGACCGACCTCTCGCACCACGTGATCTGGCACGGCCGCCGTATCTGCCACGCCCGCAAACCGGCCTGCGGCGCCTGCCCCATCGCCCCGCTCTGCCCCGCGTACGGCGAGGGCGAGACCGACCCGGAGAAGGCGCAGAAGCTGCTCAAGTACGAGAAGGGCGGCTTCCCCGGCCAGCGTTTGAAGCCCCCACAGGCCTATCTGGACGGGGGCGGCAGGGCGGCCCCGCCGCTGGGGACCGGATGACGGGCGGCCCTCGGCAGCGAGACCCGGGGTCGTCCCTGGAGCGGCCTCAGGGGTCTTCTCAGGGGCGATCTCAGGGACCGGCCCAGGAACGATCCAGGCGGGGCCCGGCGTTGGACACGGCAGAACGACGGGGGTGGCGATGACGCGCGCGAGCAACACACAGGGCGGGCCGGTGGCGCTCAGCAAGGAGGGCCTGCCCGGCTGGCTGGATCCGGTGGTGCGCGCCGTGGAGACGGTCCAGCCGGTGCAGCTGAGCCGGTTCCTGCCGCCGGAGGACGGCGCCGGGCGGCAGTCCGCGGTGCTGATCCTGTTCGGTGAGGGCGAGCGCGGCCCCGAACTGCTGCTGATGGAGCGGGCGAGCTCGTTGCGCTCGCACGCGGGCCAGCCCTCCTTCCCCGGCGGTGCCCTCGACCCCGAGGACGGCGACCCGAAGACCGACGGGCCGCTGCGAGCCGCTCTGCGTGAGGCCGAGGAGGAGACCGGGCTCGATCCGTCCGGCGTGCAGCTCTTCGCCGTCCTGCCCCGGCTGTACATCCCGGTCAGCGGCTTCGTCGTCACCCCGGTGCTGGGCTGGTGGCGCGAGCCGACTCCGGTCGGTGTCGTCGATCCGAACGAGACGGCCCGGGTCTTCACCGTCCCCGTGGCGGATCTCACGGATCCCGCCAACCGCGTCACCACCGTCCACCCCAGCGGCCACCGCGGTCCGGCATTTCTGGTCGAATCGGCCCTGGTGTGGGGGTTCACCGCCGGGATCATCGACCGGTTGCTGCACTTCGCGGGCTGGGAGCTGCCCTGGGACCGGGAGAACCAGGTCCCGCTGGACTGGCGGTCATGACAGGGTGGACGCCGTGTTCCGCAATCCGGGGGGGGGGCGTGAAGTGACGAGGCGAGGCTTGAAGCGGTGAACGTGCTGGACATCCTGCTGCTGGTCGCCGCGGTGTGGTTCGCGATCGTCGGCTACCGCCAGGGCTTCGTCGTCGGCATCCTGTCGGTGATCGGTTTCCTCGGCGGCGGTCTCGTCGCCGTCTATCTGCTCCCGGTGATCTGGGACGCCATGACGGACAACTCCGAGGTGAGCACGACCGCCGCCGTCGTCGCCGTGATCGTCGTCATCGTCTGCGCCTCCGTCGGCCAGGCGCTGACCACCCACCTGGGCAACAAGCTGCGCCGGTACATCACCTGGTCCCCGGCCCGCGCCCTGGACGCCACCGGCGGCGCCCTGGTCAACGTCGTCGCGATGCTCCTGGTGGCCTGGCTGATCGGCTCGGCGCTGGCCGGCACCACCCTGCCGACGCTCGGCAAGGAGGTCCGCAACTCCAAGGTGTTGCTCGGGGTCTCCCGGGCGCTGCCCGCGCAGGCCGACACCTGGTTCGCGGACTTCTCCTCGGTCCTCGCGCAGAACGGCTTCCCACAGGTCTTCAGCCCGTTCTCGAACGAGCCCATCACCGATGTCCAGCCCCCCGACCCGGCCCTGGCGAACAGCAAGGTCGCCGCCCGCGCGAAGCGATCCATCGTCAAGGTCGTGGGCACCGCCGACAGTTGCGGCAAGGTCCTGGAGGGCACCGGCTTCGTCTACGCCGACCGCCGGGTGATGACCAACGCGCATGTGGTGGGCGGCGTCGACGAACCCACCGTCCAGATAGGGGGGGAGGGCCGCAAGTACGACGCGCGGGTCGTCCTGTACGACTGGAAGCGCGACATCGCCGTACTCGACGTACCCGATCTGGACGCGCCCGCGCTGAAGTTCACCTCCACCGACGCCCGCAGCGGCGACGACGCGATCATCGCCGGCTTCCCGGAGAACGGCGCGTACGACGTGCGCGCGGCCCGGGTCCGCGGCCGTCTCCCGGCCAACGGCCCGGACATCTACCACCGCGGCACCGTGCACCGCGACGTCTACTCGCTGTACGCGATCGTCCGCCAGGGCAACTCCGGCGGCCCGCTGCTCACGCCCGACGGCAAGGTGTACGGCGTGGTCTTCGCGAAGTCACTCGACGACGCCGACACCGGCTACGCGCTCACCGCGGACGAGATCCAGGACGACATCGCCGCCGGCCGCACCGCCAACCAGCAGGTGGACAGCGACAGCTGCGCGCTGTGAGCCGGGTGGAACCCGCCCGAGGAGTTCAGCCGCGGGGGTGACGCAGGCGTACCGAGACCCAGCGGGCACGGCGGCGCAGGATGCGCGGAATGCCCACCCTGGGGTCGGTGCCCGCGAGCTGCGGGGCGGCACCGCCTTGGCGGGGGCTCCGGGCGTTGCCCGAGCGGCGAGTGCGTGCTCCGTCACTGTAGTCGTGCGTCCAGCCCATACCCCGACGTCTGCCCCCGCCCCAAGGTCGATAACCGCTCCCAGGGCCCCCAATTGGCCTATGCGCCGGGCAATTGGCTGTTCGTAGTACAGGTGTTCAGATGCGGATACCGGGTGCGTCGGAACGGTCACCGATCCGGTTCGGGATCCTTCAGCCAATTGATCAGTTCGGTAGAGAAAGCGACCGGGTCCTCTTCCTGCGGGAAGTGTCCGAGTCCGTCGAACAGGCGCCAGCGGTAGGGGGCTTCGACGTACTCACCGGAACCGGCCGCGCTGCGGGTGCGCATCACCGGGTCGAGCGAACCGTGCAGATGAAGGGTCGGCACCCGGACCGGGCGCTTCATCCGCCGGTTGAACTGGATGCCGTCGGGACGGGCCAGGGAGCGGACCATCCAGCGGTACGGCTCGATCGAGCAGTGCGCGGCGGAAGGGATGCACATCGCGCGGCGGTACGTGTCCACCGCGTCGTCCTCCGGCAGCCGCGGCCCGGACCAGTCCCGGACGAGCCGGCCCACCAGCGCCCCGTCGTCGGCGGTGAGCCGGCGCTCCGGGATCCAGGGTCGCTGGAACCCCCAGATGTAGGAGCCCGCGGCCGTCTGCTTGACGTCGGACAGCATCGCCGAGCGCCAGCGCCGCGGATGCGGCATGGACGCCACCGCCAGCCGCCGCACCAGCTTGGGGCGCATCACGGCCGCCGTCCACGCCAGATAGCCGCCGAGGTCGTGGCCGACGAGGGCGGCGTCCGGCTCGCCCAGGGAGCGGATCACGCCGGTGATGTCGAGCGCCAGGTTGGCGGGGTCGTAGCCGCGCGGGGTGCGGTCGCTGCCGCCGACGCCGCGCAGGTCCATGGCGACGGCCCGGAACCCGGCGTCGGCGAGCGCCGGCAACTGGTGCCGCCAGGTCCACCAGAACTGCGGGAATCCGTGCAGGAGCAGGACCAGCGGCCCGTCACCCATCTCGGCGATATGGAAGCGCGCGCCATTGGCGGCCACGTCCCGATGGGTCCAGGGACCATCGAGTCGTACGACCGAGGCGGGTTGTGCCGAAGGGGTGGGGGCCGGGTCCGTCATGACGATGAGCGTGCCACAGCCTCGATGGCGGCGGGCGACCGGTCCTCCAGGGCCGGCGCCGGACGCGGGTGCGGCTTGGCCTTCTGCAGGACGCCCGCGGACTCCTTCATCGAGGCGGCGACCTTCTGGGGGCCCTTGCTCTTCTTGGCCTTCTTCGCGAACAGGACCCCGATCAGCGCGAGGACCACGGCGATCAGGACGTTCGCGGCGAAGGACAGCAGGAAGCAGATGGCGAGATTCCAGTCGCTCCAGGTGTGAATGCCGTACGCCAGTGCGAAGTTGAGCATCGGCAGGGAGAACACCAGCACCCCGCCCGCCACCATGAACGCGCCGCCGCTGGTCGCCCCGCGCTTGACGTCCTGCTTGAGCTGGGCCTTGGCCAGCGCGATCTCGTCGTGCACCAGCGCCGACATGTCGGTCGTCGCCGAGGCGAACAGCTGGCCGATGCTGCGTTCGGCGCCGACCGGGCTGCCGTCGGGTGCGCTCATCGCGTTCTCCCTGTTCTGACCCTGTGGGTGAGGTCTCGTCTTTTGTACCGTCCCGTCAGATCATGCCCGACGGTCGTCCTCCTCGCCTGCCCCACCCGTCACTTCGGCAAGCCGTGCCTGTTCGGCGGCCTTTACTTCGGCGAGCCGGCGGTGCTCGGCGGCCTTGGCGTCGTGGATGGCCGCCATCCGCAGGTGGTACGCCGGGTCGTCCTCCTCGTAGATGTCGGGGATGCCGGAGAGGTCCTCGTCGCGCTCCTCGGCCTCGGTCAGCTGGCGGTACCGGCGGTTCCGCATCTTCAGCAGCACCGACGCCAGCGTGGCCGCGATGAGGGAGCCCAGCAGAACGGCCGCCTTGACCTCGTCGGTCAGGGCAGTGTCGCCCTCGAAGGCGAGTTCGCCGATGAGCAGCGAGACGGTGAAGCCGATCCCGGCCAGGGACGCCACGGCGAACACATCGGCCCAGGCCAGGTCGTCACTGAGCGATGCCTTGGTGAAGCGGGCCGTGAGCCAGGTACCGCCGAAGATGCCGACCGCCTTGCCGACCACGAGTCCGAGCACCACCCCCAGCGTCTCGGGCTGGGTGAACACCTCGCCGAGCGCTCCGCCGGAGAGGGTGACACCAGCGCTGAACAGCGCGAACAGTGGCACGGCCAGGCCCGCCGAGAGCGGCCGGACCAGGTGCTCGATGTGCTCGCCGGGGGAGTGCTCCTCGCCCTCGCGCCGAGTGCAGCGCAGCATCAGGCCCATGGCGACACCGGCGATGGTGGCGTGGACGCCGCTGTTGTACATCAGTGCCCAGATGACGAACGCGAGCGGCAGGTAGACGTACCAGCCGCGGACGCCCTTGCGCAGCAGCAGCCAGAAGACGACCAGGCCGAGGACGGCGCCGCCGAGCGCGGCGAAGTCGAGCTGGTCGGTGAAGAAGACCGCGATGATCAGGATCGCGAAGAGGTCGTCGACGACGGCCAGGGTGAGCAGGAAGGCGCGCAGCGCGCTCGGCAGGGAGGTGCCGATGACGGCGAGCACGGCCAGCGCGAAGGCGATGTCGGTGGCGGTGGGTACGGCCCAGCCGCTCAGGGAGCCGCCGCCGGCGACGGCGGTGAGGGTGTAGACGAGCGCCGGCGCGGCCATGCCGCACAGCGCGGCCACCACCGGCAGTACGGCGGCCTTGGGGTCCCGCAGCTCACCGGCCACCAGCTCACGCTTGAGCTCGATCCCGGCGACGAAGAAGAAGATCGCGAGCAGCCCGTCGGCGGCCCAGTGCTCGATGGACAGGTCCAGGCCGAGGGCCGCGGGCCCGATGTGGAAGTGGCTGACGCTGTCGTAGCTGTCCCGCAGCGCGGGGATGTTCGCCCAGAGCAGGGCGGCGACGGCGGCGACGAGCAGCAGCACACCGCCGACGGTCTCGGCGCGCAGCGCGTCCGTGACGAAGGTCCGCTCCGGCAGCGACAGCCGGCCGAAGACCTTGCGGGGGGTGCGGGGCGCGGACACGGGAACCTCCGGTGAGTGGGCAGCACAAACACTTGCCGACCAGACTTCCCGGCGCACCTTGAGGGTCTTACGTGATGTTTAGCTTATCTAACGTACGGCGGGGCCGCACGCCCGGTACCCCTGCCGGACCGGCGCGGGGGAACGCCCGGCGCGGTGGGGCGCCGGGCGTCCGCAGAGCCGCGGAGGTCAGTCCTCGCTCGGTGCCGCCGGGAGCTTGGCCTGGATGAGGTCCATGACCGTGGAGTCGGTGAGCGTGGTGACGTCTCCCAGTTCGCGGTTCTCGGCGATGTCCCGCAGCAGGCGGCGCATGATCTTGCCGGAGCGGGTCTTGGGCAGCTCGGCCACCGGCAGGATCCGCTTCGGCTTGGCGATCGGCCCGAGGGTGGCGCCGACGTGGTTGCGCAGCTCCGCCACCAGGTCCTCGGTCTCGGCGGCCGTACCGCGCAGGATCACGAAGGCGACGATGGCCTGCCCGGTCGTCTCGTCCGCCGCGCCGACGACGGCCGCCTCGGCGACCGACGGATGCGACACGAGCGCGGACTCGACCTCGGTGGTGGAGATGTTGTGGCCGGACACCAGCATCACGTCGTCCACCCGGCCCAGCAGCCAGATGTCGCCGTCGTCGTCCTTCTTCGCGCCGTCCCCGGCGAAGTACTTGCCCTCGAAGCGCGACCAGTACGTGTCCAGGAACCGCTGGTCGTCGCCCCAGATGGTGCGCAGCATGGACGGCCACGGCTCGGTCAGGACCAGGTAGCCGCCACCGCCGTCGGGCACCTCGCGGGCCTCGTCGTCGACGACGGTCGCGCAGATGCCGGGCAGCGGGGTCTGGGCCGAGCCGGGCTTGGTCTGGGTGACGCCGGGCAGCGGCGAGATCATCATCGCGCCGGTCTCCGTCTGCCACCAGGTGTCCACGATCGGGGTGCGGTCGCCGCCGATGTGCTTGCGGTACCAGATCCACGCCTCGGGGTTGATCGGCTCACCCACCGAGCCCAGCACCCGGAGGCTGCTGAGGTCGAACTTGGCGGGGATGTCGTCGCCCCACTTCATGAACGTACGGATGGCGGTGGGCGCCGTGTACAGGATCGTTACCCCGTACTTCTGCACGATCTCCCAGAACCGGCCCTGGTGCGGGGTGTCCGGCGTGCCCTCGTACATCACCTGGGTGGCGCCGTTGGCGAGCGGCCCGTAGACGATGTAGGAGTGCCCGGTGACCCAGCCGACGTCGGCGGTGCACCAGTACACGTCCGTCTCGGGCTTGAGGTCGAAGACGGCGTGGTGGGTGTAGGCGGCCTGGGTGAGATAGCCGCCGGAGGTGTGCAGGATGCCCTTCGGCTTACCCGTGGTCCCCGAGGTGTAGAGGATGAACAGCGGGTGCTCGGCCCCGAAGGCCTCCGGGGTGTGCTCGGCGCTCTGCCGCCCGACGATCTCGTGCCACCACACGTCCCGGTCCGCGTCCCAGGCGACTTCCTGGCCGGTGCGCTGCACCACGAGCACATGCTCGACGGTGCCCGCCTTGGTGACGGCCTCGTCCACGGCCGGCTTCAGCGCGGACGGCTTGCCCCGCCGGTAGCCGCCATCGGAGGTGATCACGACCTTGGCGTCGGCGTCCTGGATCCGGGTGGCGAGCGCGTCGGCGGAGAAGCCGCCGAAGACCACCGAGTGCGCGGCGCCGATCCGGGCACACGCGAGCATCGCGACGGCAGCCTCGGGGATCATCGGCAGGTAGACGGCGACCCGGTCGCCTTTCCGCACACCCAGTTCCAGCAGTGCGTTCGCCGCCTTGGAGACCTCGTCCTTCAGCTCCGCGTAGGTGATCGCGCGGCCGTCGCCGGGCTCGCCCTCGAAGTGGATGGCGACCCGGTCCCCGTGTCCGGCCTCCACATGCCGGTCCACGCAGTTGTAGGCGACGTTGAGCTCGCCGTCCTTGAACCACTTCGCGAACGGCGGGTTCGACCAGTCCAGCGTCTCCGTCGGTTCCTTGGCCCAGCTCAGGCGGCGGGCCTGCGCGGCCCAGAAGCCGAGCCTGTCAGCCTTGGCCTGTTCGTACGCCTCCACCGTGACGTTGGCGTTCGCGGCCAGGTCAGCGGGCGGCGCGAAGCGTCGCTCCTCCTTGAGGAGGTTGGCCAGGCTTTCGTTGCTCACGACATCTCCCTTTCCCAGGGTGTCCGTTGTGTCCCAGGCCACAGCTCATCAGACCCGGGGGCCCGGTGACAAGGGCCGACGGGAAATTGGTTTAGACCTGTGTGGCTGTGTCCACGGCCGTGGTGCGGCACTCGCTGTCATCCGTACCCACGGACGCTGACCAGGCGGAGTTCAGCCTCTGGCCTGCTTTTCCCGCTCCGGACCCCGGGCCGCCCCTCAGACCGGCACCTCCTCCGCCCGTACGTGGTCGAAGACCTGGCCCTCGTCCGGTCCGGTGAGCAGGTACGCCTGCGCCTCACCCACGTGGAAGTACATCCCGTGCAGCTCCACCGCCCCCTCGCGCAGGGCCCGGGCCACCGACTCATGGGCCCGCAGATGCTCCAACTGCTGCACCACGTTGGTCAGGCTGAGCTGCTCGACCGCGTCCGCCGGTGCCCGCCCCGCCAGCCGGGGCCACGGCCGGCCGGCGTCGGCCATGCGCTCCAGGCTCGGCCTCCCGTGCCGCAGCCACCGCTTGAGCGGGGTCGCCGCGCCCTCCGGCTCGGCGGCGAGCAGCGCCTGCATGGCCCCGCACCCGGAGTGCCCGCACACGGTGATGGAACGCACCTTCAGCACCTCCACCGCGTACTCGATCGCGGCCGCCACCGAGTCGTCCCCCCACTCCTCGCCGGGCCGGGTGTCTCTCGCGGCGTCGGCCGGGGGCGGAACGAGGTTGCCCACATTGCGCACCACGAACAGGTCCCCGGGACCACTGGAGGTGATCATCGAGGTGACCAGACGCGAGTCGGCACAGGTGAGGAAGAGCTGCGAGGGCCGCTGCCCCTCCCGCGCCAGCCGCGCCAGCTCCCCGCGCACCAGGGGTGCGGTGTGGCGCTGGAACGCGCTGATACCACGCGCCAGTTCATGCCCGCTGCGGCCGCGGTCCGGTCCCGGCGTACCGCCTCCGGCGCCGTCGCCGTCGCCGGGACCGTCCTGCCGTGCGCCGGAAGCGGGCCCGAGGTGGGGCTGCTCGCACTGGTGGTTGCGCCAGGGCGTCCAGGGGCGGCACCGGCAGCCGGCGGAAGCGGCCGCCTCGGCCGACCCGGGTTCGTTGTGCACGGTGGTGGGGACCCCCGGTTCGGAGATCTTGAGCCCCGCGCGGCGGCCGGTCAGCTCGACGGAGCCGCCCCGCGCGGTGTGCGTGTTCTGCCAGTCCTGGAGCGTCTCGTACGCCGCGTGGTCCATGAAGGACCCGTCCAACTCCACGACGGCAGGCGCTCCGTGGGGTACGAGATGCAGGGCCCGGCTGAGCCGCGGGACCGCGAGGAACGTCAACTGGCCCCGGACGTGTACGTGATGGACTCCGTCCTGCTCGTCGTGGGTGATCCGGGTGCGGGCGAGGCGGTGCAGGGAGACGGCGACGGCGACGGCGATCCCCAGCGCCACGCCCTCCAGGACGCCGAAGAAGACCACGCCGGCGGTGGTGACGGCATAGACCAGCACTTCGCGGTGGCGGGTCACCGTGCGGATGTGGTGCAGGGACACCATCTGGATGCCGACGGCCATCACCAGGGCGGCGAGCGAGGCGAGCGGGATGAGCTCCAGGAGCGGGACCATCAGCAGGGTGGCGACTACTACGAGAACGCCGTGCAGCATCGTGGAGTTCCGGCTCACGGCACCCGCGTGCACATTCGCCGACGTCCGCACCGCCACTCCCGCCACCGGCAGCCCGCCGAGGCCGCCGGAGACGATGTTGGCGGCGCCCTGGCCGAGCAGTTCGCGGTCGAGGTCGGAACGGCCGACGGGGGCGGGCGGGCCGGGGCGCCCGGCCACCAGCTTGTCGGCGGCGACCGCGCCGAGCAGCGACTGCACACTGCAGACGAGGGTGGTGGTCAGCACGGCCGCCACGACGCCGAGCACCGGGCCCTCGGGGAGTCCCGCGAGGGCGTGGCTGCTCCAGGAGGGCAGGTCCACCTTGGGCAGCCGGAACCCTGCGAGCGAGGCGGCCGCGGTGGCTCCGGCGACGGCGACGAGCGCGGCCGGGATCTTGCGCAGCAGGCGGCCGGCCCGGCCGGGTAGGCGCGGCCAGAGCAGCAGCAGCGCGAGGGTGAGCGCGCTCACCGACAGGGCGGCCGGGTGCAGATCCGCCAACTGGGCGGGCAGGGCCCGCAGATTGTCGGGGACGGAGCTTTGCGGGGTGCCGCCGAGGACGATGTGCAGCTGGGCGACGGCGATGGTGACGCCGATGCCGGCGAGCATGCCGTGCACGATGGCGGGGCTGACCGCGAGTGCGGTGCGCGCCACGCGCAGGCAGCCGAGGCCGAGTTGGGCGAGTCCGGCGAGCACGGTGATGGCGCAGGTGGTGCGCCAGCCGTAGCGCTGGATGAGGTCGGCGGTGACCACCGTGAGACCGGCGGCCGGGCCGCTGACCTGAAGCGGGGAGCCGCCGAGCCGGCCGACGACCAGCCCGCCGACGGCGGCGGCCACGAGACCGGCCTGGAGGGGCGCGCCGGTGGCGAGGGCGATGCCCAGGGACAGCGGCAGGGCGATCAGGAAGACCGCGATCGACGCGGACACATCGGCGCCGGCGAGCCGGAATCGGCGGGGGCGCGTGGGCGGCGTACTGGGGGACTGGGTGCGCTCGGTCCGAGTGGGGTCGGTGGCGCGGGTAGGGACGCAGGCTGACATGGATTCCCGTCTCCTCCGGGGCAGCGCGGTCGCGGATCTGGTGGTCCCCCGTCCGGTCGGCGGGGGGTCGGGTCGCGGCCGTGGGTCACGGCGTGCAGCGGCGGGATGAATCAACGCTCGGTAAACGGATCGTAATGCAGAGTAAAGGGCGAGCATAGAGTTTCCGGGCAAATGGGCGAATAACTCACCGAAATGAGTGAAGTGGCCCATTGGTCGGCTTGTCATACTAATTCCTTCTTGGTCCCGTGCGACCTTGGCGGCGCTGTCGGCATTTTCCCGGCAGATCACCAGAAAACGCCCAGTCAGCGTTGGCCTGAGAGAAGGAAGTAGGTGGGCGGAACATGGCCGCCACCCAGAGGATCGCCGCGGGCGCCGTGGTCGCCGCGGTCTGTGCCGCATCAATCGCCGGCTGCGGAATCGGCAGCGACGGCACCGAGGAAGGGGTCTCCGGCCCGCAGAAGGCCAAGCCGGCCCAGGCGCCGCCCAAGAGCGCGGTCCGCCTGATCGGCGACGGCTCGACCGCGTACACCGGAGCCCAGCCGCACCTGCCCAGGCCCGAACGGCTGAAGCCCGGGCAGAAACCGCCGCAGTTCGTGGTGTTCTCCTGGGACGGCGCGGGCGAGGACGGGCAGAAGCTGTTCTCCCACTTCCGCAAGGTCGCCCGGGACAACAACGCGACGATGACGTACTTCCTCAGCGGCGTGTACATGCTGCCCGAGCACAAGCGCGATCTGTACCGGCCGCCGCAGCACTCACCGGGCCGCTCCGACATCGGCTTCAACGACGAGCAGGGCATCGCCGCCACCGTCGAGCAGCTGCGCGGCGCGTGGCTGGAGGGCAACGAGATCGGCACCCACTTCAACGGCCACTTCTGTGGCAAGGGCCGCGGGGTCGGCGAATGGTCGGTCGAGGAGTGGAAGGACGAGATCGCCCAGGCGAAGCAGTTCGTGAAGTCCTGGAAGACCAACACCGGTCTGAAGGACGCCTCCCCGCTGCCCTTCGACTACGAACGCGAGCTCATCGGCGCCCGCACGCCCTGCCTGGAGGGCCAGGAGAACTTCATGCAAGCCGCCCGGGAACTCGGCTTCCGCTACGACACCAGCGGCGTCAACAACCAGGTCTGGCCCAAGAAGAAGCAAGGCCTGTGGGACCTGTCGATGCAGCTCGTGCCGTTCCCCGGGCACACCTTCGAGCAGCTGACCATGGACTACAACTTCATGGTCAACCAGTCCGGCACCACCAGCCAGGGCGACCCCGACAAGTACGAGTTGTGGGGCGACCAGATGCGCGACGGCCTGCTCCAGGGCTTCCGCCGGGCCTACGACGGCAACCGCGCGCCCCTGATCATCGGCAACCACTTCGAGTCCTGGAACGGCGGCACCTATATGCGGGCCATCCAGGAGGTCATCGAGAACGTGTGCACCAAGGAGGAGGTGCGCTGCGTCTCCTTCCGGCAGCTCGCCGACTGGCTGGACGCGCAGGACCCGAAGGTGCTGGCCAAGCTCACCACCCTGCCGGTCGGCCAGGCCCCGAAGCAGGGCTGGGAGTCCTTCCTGTCGGACCGCCCGGCCCCGGCGCCCAAGGGCGTCCCCGGGGCACCGGCGGCCCGGCAGTAGCGCCGCTCAGGCGGGAGCGGTGACGCTCTCACCGAGCACGAAGGCGGGGTCGACCTGTGCGGTGAGGTCGGCCCCGGTCCGCTCGTTCCCCCAGGACTGCGCGTTCTTCAGATGGAAGTGCACCATCTGGCGGGTGTAGCGCTCCCAGTCCCGGCTCTCGTAGGTGGCGTCCACGGCCTCCTGCAACCGGTGCAGGGCGCTGCGGTTGGCCTCTTCCAGGAGCTCGAACCGGGGTGGGCGGCCCTTCTCCATGGAGCGCACCCAGTCCGAGTGCCCGACCGTGACGAGCAGGTCGTCCCCGGCTTCCGCGCGCAGGAAGTCGAGGTCCTCCGGTCCGTGCACCTTGTTGCCGACGACCTTCAGCCGGACGCCGAAGTCGCGGGCGTACTCCTTGTACTGGCGATAGACGGAGACCCCCTTCCGGGTCGGCTCGGCGACGAGGAACGTCATGTCGAAGCGGGTGAACATGCCGGAGGCGAAGGAGTCCGAGCCGGCGGTCATGTCGACCACGACGAACTCGTCGCGCCCGTCCACCAGGTGGTTCAGGCACAGCTCCACCGCTCCCGTCTTGGAGTGGTAGCAGGCGACCCCCAGGTCGGCGTCGGTGAAGGGGCCGGTGACCATCAAACGGACGGTGCCGCCGTCGAGTTCCACCGGCCGGGCGCAGGCGTCGTAGACCGGATTGTCCTCGCGCACCCGCAGCAGCCGGGAGCCCTCGCCGGGCGGGGTCGTCTTGATCATCGTCTCGGCGGAGGAGATCCGCGGGTTCGCGCCGCGCAGGTAGTCCTTGATCAGCGGGAGCCGGTCGCCCATCGCCGGCAGGGCGGCCGCCTCGGGCTCGTCCAGGCCGAGCGCGGCCCCCAGGTGCTGGTTGATGTCGGCGTCGATCGCGACCACCGGCGCCCCGGTCGCGGCGAGGTGCCGGATGAACAGGGACGACAGGGTGGTCTTGCCGCTGCCGCCCTTCCCGACGAAAGCAATTTTCATGTTCAGTAAGCGTAGTGGCGGCCCGGGCGCCTGGGGCGGGCAAACGTGAAGAAGGCCACTCGATCGTGGGGCCGGGCACTGGAATGCGTAATGTCGTACTCATGAGTACGACAGGCGCGACCGCCGATCCGCTCGCGGCCCTGGGTGCGCTGCCCGGCGTGGCCGAGTCCGTGGAGTCCGTGCGCAAGGCCGTGGACCGGATCTACGGGCACCGGGTCATGCGGCGCCGCAGCAACGCGATCACCTCCGAGGCGGCGCTGCGCGGGGCCCGCGGCTCGGCGGCGCTGTCCGGCGCCGACTGGGCCCTGGAGGAGGTGCGCAGGCGCACCGACTTCAGCGGGGACGACGAGGCGCGCCTGATGGGCGCCGCGCTGCGGCTGACCGCGGAGGCGGGCCAGCTGCTGTCGATCTGGCGGCAGTCGCCGCTGCGCGTGCTGGCCCGGCTGCACCTGGTCGCGGCGGCGACCAACGGGCCGGAGGTCGGGCGCCCGCGCCAGGCCGGCGAGCCGGTCGACGAGCCGCTCGTCGAGCTGCCGCTGCCCGGCGCCGACGAGGTCCACGGCCGGCTGGACGGCCTGTCCGAGCTGATCATCGCGGGCGGGTCCGCACCGGCGCTGGTGACCGCCGCCGTGGTGCACGGCGAGCTGCTGGCGCTGCGCCCGTTCACCTCCCACAACGGCCTGGTCGCGCGGGCGGCCGAGCGCATCGTGCTGGTGGGCAGCGGTCTCGACCCGAAGTCGGTCTGCCCCTCGGAGGTCGGCCACGGCGAACTCGGCCGCGCGGCCTACCTCGCGGCGCTCGACGGATACGTCTCCGGCACTCCCGAGGGCGTGGCCGCCTGGATCGCCCACTGCGGCAAGGCGATCGAGCTGGGCGCGCGCGAATCGACGGCGGTGTGCGAGGCGCTTCAGCGCGGGGCGGCGTAGAAGTCCTCGGGAAAAGGGTTGCGGCGGTACGAAGAGATTCGTACCGCCGCTGGCATGTTCACCGGGTTACCAAGCGTCCTCGATATATTGCCCATCAGGTCGGGGACTTTGCCCGTGCCCTGGTGCGGCTGGCCCGTAATCGACGGGTCGACGTCGCGTGGGTGCCCGGTGTCCATGCTCGGTCCGTGGGGCCAGTTGCGGTGTAAAGGTGATCCTCGCGGATGCCCTTGGTCTCGCGGGCCGTTGAATCCTTTCTACTCCAGGTCCGGAGCAAGCGGAAGCCCTGGCTGCCGTTCTTTACTTTTGCGTTCAAACAGGAGCTAAACGGGCGTGGACCTGCCGAACCGGCCCAAGGGTCGGCAACGGCGCAGGTCAGGCCAGTGCGGTGCGGCGGCGACTGGTGTACCAGACGAGCCCCGCGGTGGCCGCCGCCGCTCCCACAGCGGCCGCCACGACGAGCGCCGGACGGGTCGGGACGGAGAACCCGGGCAGCCGCTGCTTGAGCCGGACCGGGCGGTGGAAGTCGAGAATGGGCCACCCGCGCGCGAGTGCCTCGCGGCGCAGCGCGCGGTCCGGGTTCACGGCGTGCGGATGGCCGACGGACTGGAGCATCGGCACGTCGGTCGCCGAGTCGCTGTAGGCATAGCAGCGGGAGAGGTCGTACCCCTCGGACGCGGCGAGCTCCTTGACCGCCTCGGCCTTCGTCGGGCCGTACGCGTAGTACTCCACCTCGCCGGTGAAGCAGCCGTCGTCGCCGACGACCATGCGGGTGGCCACCACGCGGTCGGCGCCGAGCAGCTCGCCGATGGGCTCCACCACCTCCGCGCCCGATGTCGACACGATCACGACATCGCGGCCCGCGGTGTGGTGCTCCTCGATGAGGGAGGCGGCCTCGTCGTAGATGATCGGGTCGATCAGGTCGTGCAGGGTCTCGGCGACGATCTCCTTGACCTGCTGGACGTTCCAGCCGCGGCACAGCGCGGACAGGTACTCGCGCATGCGCTCCATCTGATCGTGGTCGGCGCCGCCCGCGAGGAACACGAACTGGGTGTACGCGGTCCGCAGGACGGCCCGGCGGTTGATCAGACCGCCTTGGTAGAACGACTTGCTGAAGGTGAGCGTGCTCGACTTCGCAATGACCGTCTTGTCCAGGTCAAAGAAGGCCGCTGTGCGGGGCAAGGAGTGGTTTTCCACGACCCTGAGCATAGGCGCAGCCCATTCGGCGTAAGGTGGGGCGCGTGGGTTTGCCTGAGAGGCCTCTCGGGTACACCATGGAAGTCACGGATCGTTCGCGACCGTGCTAACCCGGCCCGGCTCCTCCCCCCCCCCCCCGAGTCGGCCGTGGAGACGACCCCCGCTCTCCCCCCCGGCGGGGGTCGTCGCATGTCCGGGTGCGTTTTCCCCCTTCTTTGACCGACCGCGAGGTCGCAGCGAGGCGGCTCAGGCCGCCTCTTCGGCATGCCCATGATCCGTCACTGTGGGTAGTCGGTGGACTGCTCTCCGGAAGTCGTACGGGACCAGTACACGGGTCACCGGTATGGGTGACGGCGATATTCACAACCATCGAGTTGTCCACAGTTATCGACCAAGATCCACACGATTTCCGGCATCGCTGCACCGTGTTTCCCAACGCGTCCCGCCGGGGCGGACTTCATGACCGGTTCCGGTTAGTCGGGCGCGTTTGGCCGGTTCGTATCGGCCGCTCATACGGAGACCGGACGCCGGTTCTCCGCACCTTTGGGAATCGCGTGGCCGCAGGGGCCCCGCGACAGACGCGACACAGGGGGATGCCATGGCCGCTGCCGCCACCCAAGAACCGCCGCCCGCCGCCTCGGGGCGGCCGGGAGCACCGCTGATCGTCACCGAGGACGCCGGCCTGCTGGACGACCTGCTGCGGCTGTGCGCGGCAGCGGGCGCCACGCCCGAGGTCCATCACGGCGTCCCCGAACCGCGCGGGAACTGGGAGACCGCACCGCTGGTCCTGGTCGGCGACGACGCCGCCCGCCGGGTGCGCGGCGCGCCGCGCAGACGGGGCGTGGTGCTGGTCGGCCGGGACCAGGACGACTCCGGGGTATGGCGGCGGGCCGTCGAGATCGGCGCCGACCATGTCCTGATGCTCCCGGACGGGGAGCAGTGGCTGGTCGACCGCATCGCCGACGTGGCCGAGGGCGTGGGCCGGCCCGCCCTCACCGTCGGCGTGATCGGCGGGCGGGGCGGGGCCGGTGCGTCCACGCTCGCGTGCGCCCTGGCCGTCACCTCCGCGCGGGAGGGACTGCGCACCCTGCTCGTGGACGCCGATCCGCTGGGCGGCGGACTCGACGTACTCCTCGGCGGCGAGACCGCAGAGGGGCTGCGCTGGCCGGCTTTCGCCGCCTCACGCGGACGGGTCGGGGGCGGCGCCCTGGAGGAGTCGCTGCCCCGGCTGCACAACCTGCGGGTGCTCAGCTGGGACCGCGGGGACTGCGTTGCCGTCCCGCCGCAGGCCGTACGGGCGGTGCTGGCCGCCGCCCGGCGCCGCAGCGGCACGGTCGTCGTCGACCTGCCGCGCCGGATCGACGACGGCGTCGCCGAAGTGCTCGCCCAGCTCGACCTCGGCATCCTCGTCGTCCCCGGCGAACTGCGCGCCGTCGCGGCCGCCGGACGGGTGGCCTCCGCGGTCCGGATGGTGCTCGGGGACCTGCGGGTGGCGGTACGCGGGCCGTACGCGCCCGGCCTCGACGACCGCGAGGTGGCCCGGCTCCTCGGACTGCCGCTGGCCGGAGAAGTGCCGGTCGAAGCGGGGCTGAGCCGCCCGCAGAACGGCAGGACGCCGCCCGCCGCGGCCGGACGCGGACCGCTGGCGCGCTTCTGCCGCACCTTCTGGGAGCGGGCACTGCTGGAGGCGGGGACGGCATGAGCACGTACCTGGGACAGGAGGCGCTCGCGGCCGGATCCGACATGACACCGGCGCTGCTCGACGGCGTGCGACGCCGGCTCGCGGAGAGCGGGGCCGAGCCGACCCCCGCGCGCGTGGCGCAGGCGCTGCGCGAACAAGGGCGCGTGCTCGGGGACGCCGAAATCCTCGGCGCCGCGCAGCAGTTGCGGTCCGAACTGGTCGGCAGCGGGCCCCTGGAACCGCTGCTCGCCGACCCGTCGGTGACCGATGTGCTGGTCTCGGCCCCGGACCGGGTCTGGGTGGACCGCGGAGGCGGCCTGGAGCTGACCGGCGTCCGCTTCCCCGACGCGGCGGCCGTACGACGCCTCGCGCAACGGCTGGCCGCGGTGGCCGGACGGCGCCTGGACGACGCGCGGCCCTGGGCCGACGCCCGGCTGCCCGACGGGACCCGGCTGCACGCCGTGCTGCCCCCGGTGGCCGTCGGCTGCACCTGCCTGTCCCTGCGGGTGGTACGGCCGCGTGCGTTCACGCTGGACGAGCTGGTGGCGGCGGGCACGGTACCGCCGGGCGGGGACCGGGTGCTGCGGGCGCTGATCGAGGCGCGGTTGTCCTTCCTCATCAGCGGCGGCACCGGCAGCGGCAAGACGACGCTGCTGAGCGCGCTGCTCGGACTGGTCGGGCCGGGAGAGCGAATCGTGCTCGCCGAGGACTCGGCGGAGCTGCGCCCCGACCATCCGCACGTCGTACGGCTGGAGAGCAGACCCGCCAACCAGGAGGGCGCCGGGCTCGTGACGCTCCAGGACCTGGTCCGCCAGGCGCTGCGGATGCGGCCGGACCGGCTGGTCGTGGGCGAGGTGCGCGGACCGGAGGTGGTCCATCTGCTGGCCGCGCTCAACACGGGTCACGAGGGCGGCTGCGGCACCGTGCACGCCAACGCGGCGGCCGATGTCCCGGCCCGGCTGGAGGCCCTCGGTACGGCGGCGGGACTCGACCGGGCGGCGCTGCACAGCCAGGTGGCGGCCGCGCTGTCGGTGGTGCTGCATCTCGTGCGGGGGCGCGACGGCCGGCGGCGGATCGCCGAGGTGCAGGTGCTGGAGCGGGATCCGTCGGGGCTGGTGCGGACGGTTCCGGCGCTGCGGTGGGGAGCGGGGGCGTTCGTGGTCGAGCGGGGGTGGGGGCGGCTGCGGGGGCTGCTCCGGGACGAGGACTTCGAGTGGGGGAGCGGGGATGGGTGAGACGGGTGTGGGCGGGGTTTCGACGGGCGCGGCCGTGGTGTGTGCCGGGGCCGCCCTGTGGCTGCTGAGCGGGCGGGACGCCGGGGCTCGGCGGGCCCGGCTGCTGCTCGCCGGTGGTGGGGTGGTGGCGGCCGGGTCGCCCGGGTGGCGGCAGGCGGCCGGTGAACTGCGGCGGATCCGGGGGCGGTTGCGGGCCGAGTGGTGGGCGGCGGTCGCCGGGGTCGTGCTGGCGGGGCTCGGGGCGTCGGCGCTGCCGCTCGTCGCCGGTGCGGTGGCGGTGCCCTTGCTGCGCAGGGTGCGGCTGGCCGGTGCGGCGCGGCGGGCCCGGGAACGCCGGGGGGACGCGGTGATCGCCCTGTGCGCGGCGCTCGCCGGGGAGGTGCGGGCGGGACGGCAGCCGGGTGAGGCGCTGCTGCGGGCGGCGCTCGACTCCGGCGGACTCGGGGACGCGCAGGCGGCGGTGCTGGCGGCCGCGCGGTTCGGCGGCGACGTTCCCGGCGCCCTCGCGGCGGCGGCGCGGAAGCCGGGCGCCGAGGGGCTGCTGGGTCTCGCCGCGTGCTGGCGGGTGGCCGTGGACCGGGGCGCGGGACTCGCGGCCGGACTTGACCGGCTCGAAGCGGCGCTGCGGGCAGAGCGCGACCAGCGGGCCGATCTGCGGGCGCAGTTGGCGGGCGCCAGGTCGACGGCGCTGATGCTCGCCGGGCTGCCGGTCCTGGGACTGCTCCTCGGCGCGGTCATGGGCGCTGATCCGCTGCGCGTGCTGCTGCACAGCGGTGCCGGGCTGGGGTGTCTGTTCGCCGGTGGGGTGCTGGAGGGGCTGGGGGTGTGGTGGGCGATGCGGATCGTGCGGGGGGCGGAGGCGGTGTGAGGGGGGTGAGGTCCGGGGTGGGGGGCGAGGGCGGGTCGGGTGAGGTCCAGGGGCGGTTCTGGGGCGGGGTTCGGCTGAGGGGCTTGGTGAAGGGAGGCGTGGTGAGTACGGAAGTTGTCCACAGGCTGGGGGTAATCGTGGGGATCGTGCTGGGCCTGGCGTGGCTGGTGCGGTGGGTGGGGGTGGTGCGGGGTGAGCGGAGGGTTCGGCGGCGGCTCGCCGGGCTGATGGCCGCTGCGGAAGTGCCGCCGGGCGTGCCGAGGTTCCCGGTGCGGAGCCTGGTGCGGCGGTGGCTGCCCGCCGTGGCGGTGGGGTGTGCCGGGTGGGTGCTGGTCGGTGGGGTCGCCGGGGCCGGGGTGGGGCTGGCCGGTGCGGTTGCCCTGGACCGGTGGCGGGGGCGGCGTGCCGTTTCCGAGGGCGCGGTGTACGACGCCGCCGAGGCGGCCCGGCAACTTCCCCTCGCCGCCGATCTGCTGGCGGCCTGCATCGCCGCCGGCGCCGGGCCGGTGATCGCGGCGCAGGCCGTGGGCGAGGCGTTGGGCGGGCCGGTGGGGGAGGGGCTGGCGCGGGGCGCGGCCGAGGTACGGCTGGGAGCTGAACCGGGCGAGGCGTGGCGGAAGTTGGGGGCGCTGCCCGGCGCCGGGGCGCTGGCGCGGTTGTTGGAGCGGGCCGATGTGTCCGGGCTTCCGGCGGCCGGACCGGTCGCCCGCATCGCCGCCGACGCCCGCGCCACCTGGGCGCGTGCCGCGACCGCCCGGGCGCGGCGGGCGGCGGTCCTGGTCACCGCGCCGGTGGGGCTGTGCTTTTTGCCCGCGTTCATCGCGGTGGGTGTGCTGCCCGTGGTGATCGGGCTGGCCGACGGGGTGCTGGAAGGGGGTGGTGGATGACCGGCTTTCGGCTCTGACCAGCAGTCGTATCAACGGAACTGATCCTCACGGGGGTTGCAATGAACAAGGTAATGCGCAAGGCAAGGAATACGGCAGCGAAGGCAGTACGGGCGTGCATGCGGGTCTGTGTCGGACGGCGGGACTCGGGGATGGTGACCTCCGAGTACGCGATGGGGATCATCGCGGCGGTGGCGTTCGCCGTGGTGCTCTACAAGGTGGTCACCAGCGGGCAGGTCAACGCGGAGCTCCAGGCCATCGTGAAGCGGGCGCTCGATGCGCGGATGTGAGCGGCGCGGCGCCGACCGGGGGTTCGTGACGGCGGAGTCGGCCGTGGTGCTGCCCGTGCTGGTGATGTTCGCGATGGCGCTGGTGTGGGGGCTGCTCGTGATCGCCGCCCAGATCCAGTGCGTGGACGCGGCCCGCACGGGCGCCCGTGCCGCGGCACGCCAAGACCCGGCCGACGCGGTCACCGCGGTCACCCGGGAGGCCGCCCCGTCCGGCGCGGAGGTCACCGTCAGCCGCACCGGGGACCAGGTCCGGGTGCTCGTCGTGGCCAAGCCGCCGGTGCTGCGGGGACTGCCCTTCGAGGTACGGGAGGAGGCCGTGGCGGCGGTGGAGGAGGGCGGGGTGGGGCTGGATGCTCCGCCTGCCGGGGCGGTGCCGGACTCGGCGGCGGCGCCGGACACCGAGGCCGCGCCGGACACCGGGGCGGTGCCGGAAGCCGCGCCCGGGACCGGGACCGAGCCCGGGGTGGGTCCATGAGCCCCCGCCACTCGGGTGACCCCCACTCGGGTGATCGCCGCTCGAGCGACCGCCGCCCCGACGACCGCGGCTCCGCCACCGTATGGACCGTCACCACCCTGGCCGTCCTCTGCGTGGTGTTCGCAGTCGTGCTTGCCCTCGGCCAAGCCGTGGTCACCCGGCACCGCGCGGCGGGTGGCGCCGATCTCGCCGCCCTCGCGGCGGCGGACCACTGGGCGGAGGGTGCCCCAGCGGCCTGCGAGCGGGCGGAGAGGGTGGCCCGGGCCCAGGGCACCCGGCTGGTGCGGTGCGCGCTCGTGGGTGACGTCTCGGACGTGTCCGCGGCCGCGGGCCGGGGACCGTTCGCCGCGGAGGTCAGGGCGCGGGCGGGGCCCCCGTCTCCGCCGGGGTCTCCTTCTGCGGCGCCCCCCGCAGGAGTTCCGTGAGCAGCCGTACCGCGCCCCTCTTGTGCAGCGGGTCGTTGCCGTTGCCGCACTTCGGGGACTGGATGCAGGACGGGCAGCCGGCCTCGCACTCGCAGGAGGCGATGGCCTCGCGGGTGGCGGTCAGCCAGGCGCGGGCGGTGTGGAAGGCGCGCTCCGCGAAGCCCGCGCCGCCGGGATGGCCGTCGTAGACGAAGACCGTCGGGAGCAGGGTGTCGGGGTGCAGGGGGACGGAGACGCCGCCGATGTCCCAGCGGTCGCAGGTCGCGAAGAGGGGCAGCAGGCCGATCGACGCGTGCTCGGCGGCGTGCAGGGCGCCGCCGAGGATCTCCGGAGTGATCCGGGCCGCGTCGAGCTGGTCCTCGGTGACCGTCCACCACACCGCGCGCGTGCGCAGCGTCCGAGGAGGGAGGTCGAGCTTGGTCTCGCCCAGGATCTCGCCGGTGATCAGGCGCCGGCGGAGGAAGGAGACGACCTGGTTGGTGACTTCGACGGAGCCGTAGCAGAGGCGGCCGTCGCCCCAGGGGATCTCGGTGTCCGTCTCCAGGACGGTGATGGACGTCGTGTCGCGGGCGACCGTGGCGTAGGAGGGGCTGGCCTCCTGGACCAGGGCGACGGAGTCCTCCAGGTCCAGGGAGCGCACCAGGTAGGTGCGGCCCTGGTGCAGATGGACGGCGCCCTCGTGCACGGTGGCGTGGGCGGCGCCCGCGTCGACCGTGCCGAGCAGCCGTCCCGTACCGGACTCGACGACCTGGACCGGGCGGCCGCCCCCGCCGCGGATGTCGGTGAGGTCGGCGGCCCGTTCCCGGCGGGTCCAGTGCCAGGCACTGGTCCGGCGGCGGAGCAGCTTCGCGGCCTCCAGCTGGGGGAGCAGCTCCTCGCAGGCGGGGCCGAACAGCGCCAGGTCCTCCTCGGTCAGCGGCAGCTCCGCCGCCGCGGCGCACAGGTGCGGGGCGAGGACGTACGGGTTGTCGGGGTCGAGGACGGTGGACTCCACGGGCCGGTCGAACAGGGCGTCGGGGTGGTGGACGAGGAACGTGTCCAGCGGGTCGTCCCGGGCGACCAGGACGGCGAGCGCGCCCTGGCCGGAGCGGCCGGCCCGGCCCGCCTGCTGCCACAGCGACGCGCGCGTGCCCGGGTAACCGGCGATCACCACGGCGTCCAGTCCGGAGACGTCGATGCCGAGTTCCAGGGCGGTGGTCGCGGCGAGGCCGAGGAGTTCGCCGGAGTGCAGGGCCTGTTCGAGGGCGCGGCGCTCCTCGGGGAGGTAGCCGCCCCGGTAGGCCGCCACCCGCCGGGCGAGCGAGCGGTCGATCTCGGCGAGGCGTTCCTGGGCGATCACCGAGATCAGCTCGGCGCCGCGCCGGGAGCGGACGAAGGCGACCGAGCGCACCCCCTGGACGGCGAGGTCGGTCAGCAGGTCGGCGGTCTCGGCGGTGGCGGTACGGCGGACCGGGGCGCCCTTCTCGCCCTGCAGCTCGGTGAGCGGGGGCTCCCAGAGGGCGAACACCAGTTCACCGCGCGGTGAGGCGTCGTCGGCCACCTCCACCACGGGCAGGCCGGTCAGGCGGCCGGCGGCGACCGAAGGCTCGGCGGAGGTCGCGGAGGCCAGCAGGAAGACGGGAGAGGCGCCGTAGCGGGCGCACAGGCGGCGCAGCCGGCGCAGTACCTGGGCCACGTGCGAGCCGAAGACGCCCCGGTAGGTGTGGCACTCGTCGATGACGACGTACTTCAGCGACTTCAGGAAGGAGGACCAGCGGGGGTGGGACGGGAGGATGCCGCGGTGCAGCATGTCGGGGTTGGTCAGGACGTAGTTGGCGTACTGGCGGATCCATTCGCGTTCCTCGAACGGCGTGTCCCCGTCGTACACCGCGGGCCGGACGGAATTGCCCAGCGGTTGTGAAAGTTCCTTCACCGATCTGCACTGATCCGCCGCGAGAGCCTTGGTCGGCGCCAGGTAGAGCGCGGTGGCGCCGCGGCCGTTGGCGGCCTCCGAGCCGTCCAGGAGGGCGGAGAGCACGGGCACCAGATAAGCCAGCGACTTGCCGGACGCGGTGCCGGTGGCGACGACCACCGACTCGCCGTCCAGGGCGTGCTCGGCGGCCCGTGCCTGATGGGCCCAGGGGTGATCGACACCGCACGCCTGCACGGCCGCGATCACCTCGGATCGAATCCGGTCAGGCCAGACGGCATGCCGACCCTCCCGCGGGGGCACATGCTCCGTATGAGTGATGCGCGAAGCCCGGCTCGGGCCCGAGGCGAGCCGGCCCAGGACCGTGCCCGGGTCCACCCGGGAAGCGGGGCCCGTCGGGGATCGATCGGATCGGTGATTCTTGGCCATCGGCACCGAGTGTGTCACTGGCGTGACGGACAATGGGACCAAGGCGTCGTGCACGCCCGCCGGTAAGTGATTGAATGCCATCGCGGCTGGCGAACCGTCCTGGGGGCTTCAAGCCGAGGTGTCCCGCGGGACGACCGCTCGATTAGCAAGGTGCTGGAGGATCCGTGGACCTGTCCCTGTCGACCCGTACCGTCGGCGATCGTACGGTCGTCGAGGTCGGTGGCGAAATCGACGTATATACCGCGCCCAAGTTGCGCGAACAGCTGGTCGAGCTGGTGAACGACGGGAGTTTCCACCTCGTCGTGGACATGGAGGGCGTGGACTTCCTCGACTCCACCGGGCTCGGCGTACTGGTCGGCGGCCTGAAGCGAGTGCGTGCCCATGAGGGCTCGCTGCGCCTGGTCTGCAACCAGGAGCGCATTCTGAAGATCTTCCGCATCACCGGCCTCACCAAGGTGTTCCCGATCCACACCTCGGTCGAGGAAGCGGTGGCGGCGACCGACTGATCACCGCCTTCGGGCTTCGGCCCCGGGACGGAAGTAGTTCAAGAAGGAGGACCGGGCTTCGGCGGCCCGGCCCTCCGGACAGCACGCCCGTAGTTCCGAGGGGGATGCATGGCCACCGTTGAACTCCGCTTCAGCGCGCTGCCCGAGCACGTCAGGACCGCCCGACTGGTGGCGGCAGCGGTGGCGCGCAGGGCCGGAGTGGACGAGGCCGTACTCGACGAGGTGCGCCTCGCGGTCGGTGAGGCCTGCAGCCGTGCCGTCGGACTGCATCAGCTGGGCGGCGTCACGGCACCGGTGAAGGTGGTGCTGATCGAGGAGGAGAAGCAGTTCTCCATCGAGGTCGGCGACGAGGCGCCGCGCTCCGCCCCGGGCGACCGGGCGCCGGGCACCGCGGCCGATGACGCGGAGGCCGAGGAGGACGAGATGGGCCTCGCGGTCATCAGCGGGCTCGTCGACGACGTCGAGGTCACCGCCGGGGAGCACGGCGGGCTGATCCGTATGACCTGGCCGAGCATTCCGGCCGTCACCGAACTTCCCTGACGTCCTCCGCGACGTTCTCCGCGAAGACCATCCGAAGGGCCCTACCCCTGGTAGGGCCCTTCGGCATTTCGTGAATTCCTTCACGATCAATCCCCCCGATAATTCGATCAAGTTCATGGCGGGCCGAATCGCGACGTCAATGCCTTTGAGGCATTAGCTCGTTCGGGTTCCGTGCTCGGGGGTCGATCATTTGCTGAAGGGCATGCGAAGATTAATTCCGTTTACCGCGCACTGTTTTGATCAGGTTCCGGTACCTACAATCCGTCCACATCTTGAGCTCAGCCCAAGCGTCAAGGAGGACGAATGGCGGGGCTTTCTACCCCTCATCAGTTGGATCAGCCCACAACCTTCGCAGCCGCAGTCCTGACCGATGGCAACCGCGGACTGATCGTGGTCATCGGCGTCGTCGCCCTGGCGGCGCTCGTGGTGGCCGGCATCCTGCTGCGCCAGGTGCTCGCGGCGGGCGAGGGCACCGACAGCATGAAGAAGATCGCGACGGCCATCCAGGAAGGCGCCAACGCCTATCTGGCCCGGCAGATGCGCACGCTCGGCGTATTCGCCGTGGTCGTCTTCTTCCTGCTCATGCTGCTCCCCGCGGACGACTGGAATCAGCGCATCGGCCGATCGGTGTTCTTCTTGATCGGCGCCGCGTTCTCGGCGGCCACCGGCTATATCGGCATGTGGCTCGCCGTACGCAGCAATGTGCGGGTGGCCGCCGCGGCCCGGGAAGCGACCCCGGCGGAGGGTGAGCCGGAAAAGGATCTCACCGCCGTCTCGCACAAAGCCATGAAGATCGCTTTCCGCACGGGCGGCGTCGTCGGCATGTTCACGGTGGGGCTCGGTCTGCTGGGAGCCTCCTGTGTGGTGCTGGTGTACGCGGCCGACGCGCCGAAGGTGCTCGAGGGCTTCGGTCTGGGTGCCGCGCTGATCGCGATGTTCATGCGGGTCGGCGGCGGCATCTTCACCAAGGCCGCCGACGTCGGCGCCGACCTGGTCGGCAAGGTCGAGAAAGGCATTCCGGAGGACGACCCGCGCAATGCCGCGACCATCGCCGACAACGTGGGCGACAACGTCGGCGACTGCGCGGGCATGGCGGCCGACCTCTTCGAGTCGTACGCCGTCACCCTGGTCGCCGCGCTGATCCTCGGCATGGCCGCCTTCGGCGACGCCGGTCTCGCCTTCCCGTTGCTGGTGCCCGCGATCGGCGTGATCACGGCCATGATCGGCATCTTCGCCGTGGCCCCGCGCCGCAGCGACCGCAGCGGCATGACGGCGATCAACCGCGGCTTCTTCATCTCCGCGGTGATCTCGCTGGTCCTGGTGGCCATCGCGGTCTTCGTCTACCTGCCCTCGTCCTACGCCGACCTGGACGGCGTCACCCACGCGACCATCCAGGGCAAGAGCGGCGACCCGCGGATCCTCGCGCTCATCGCCGTGGCGATCGGCATCCTGCTCGCCGCCGTCATCCAGCAGCTGACCGGCTACTTCACCGAGACCAACCGCCGTCCGGTGAGGGACATCGGCAAGAGCTCCCTGACCGGTCCCGCGACCGTCGTCCTCGCCGGTGTCTCCGTCGGCCTCGAATCGGCCGTCTACACCGCCCTGTTGATCGGCCTCGGCGTCTACGGGGCCTTCCTGCTCGGCGGTACGTCGATCATGCTGGCGCTGTTCGCGGTGGCGCTGGCCGGTACCGGCCTGCTCACCACGGTCGGTGTGATCGTCGCGATGGACACCTTCGGGCCGGTCTCCGACAACGCCCAGGGCATCGCCGAGATGTCCGGCGACGTCGAGGGCGCGGGCGCCCAGGTGCTCACCAACCTGGACGCGGTCGGCAACACCACCAAGGCCATCACCAAGGGCATCGCCATCGCCACCGCGGTCCTCGCGGCCGCGGCGCTCTTCGGCTCCTACCGCGACGCCATCACCACCGGCGCCCGTGACGTGGGCGAGAAGCTGTCGGGCGACGACGCGCCCCTGAGCCTGATGATGGACATCTCGCAGCCCAACAACCTCGTCGGCCTCATCGCCGGCGCGGCGGTCGTGTTCCTCTTCTCCGGACTGGCCATCAACGCCGTGTCGCGGTCGGCCGGTTCGGTGGTCTACGAGGTGCGGCGGCAGTTCCGCGAGCGGCCCGGAATCATGGACTACACGGAGAAGCCGGAGTACGGCAAGGTCGTCGACATCTGTACGCGGGACGCGCTCAGGGAACTGACGACTCCCGGTCTGCTCGCCGTGATGGCGCCCATCTTCATCGGGTTCACGCTCGGCGTCGGCCCCCTCGGCGCCTTCCTGGCGGGCGCGATCGGTGCGGGCACGCTGATGGCGGTGTTCCTGGCCAACTCCGGCGGCGCCTGGGACAACGCCAAGAAACTCGTCGAGGACGGCCACCACGGCGGCAAGGGCAGCGAGGCCCACGCCGCCACGGTGATCGGCGACACGGTCGGCGACCCCTTCAAGGACACCGCCGGTCCCGCGATCAACCCGCTGCTGAAGGTGATGAACCTGGTGGCGCTGCTGATCGCTCCCGCGGTGATCGATTTCTCGTACGGCGACGACGAGAACATCGGCGCACGGGTACTGATCGCGGTGCTGTCGTTCCTGGTGATCGCCGGTGCCGTGTACATCTCCAAGCGGCGCGGGATCGCCATGGGCGACGACGACAGCGCGGAGCGGACGGCCGACTCGGGCGACCGGGCGGTGATTTCGGGGAGCTAGGCGCACGGCCCGGCTCACCAGGGCGGGCGAGAGGCGCGTACGGACGCGCTTCCCGCCCGCTCTGTGTGTTCACGCCCCCTTCGTGAGCCTTCTCTCACATGGTGCAAACGGCCCAGAAGTGAACGTAACGGACAGTCGGCGTAGGGATCTCGACCCTCTGCCGTGTATGTTCCGGGGCCGAGAGCCATGGAAGGGACCAATCCGGTGAACAAGAAGCTCACGGCCGCGCTGTCCGGCGGTGCGGTACTGGTAATGGCGCTGTCGGGATGCAGCAGCGATGACGGCAACGAGAAGCTCGACGCCTGGGCCAAGCAGGTCTGCGACGCCGTAAAGCCGCAGGCCAAGAAGATCGAGGCCGCCAACATCGCCATCCAGAAGGAAACCTCGGACAACAGCTCGCCGGAGGACGTCCAGAAGACCGACGCCAAGGCGTTCCAGGACATGTCCGACGCCTACAAGGCGATCGGCGACGCCGTGGACAAGGCCGGCGCGCCGGACGCCGGGGACGCCAAGAACAGCGAGAAGAAGCAGCAGGACGCGGTCAAGGAGCTCAACAGCATCTCCGCGTCCTACGCCTCCCTGAAGAAGCAGGTCGACGAACTCGACACCAAGGACCAGGCGAAGTTCGCGGACGGCCTCAAGGACATCGCCACCGAGCTGAACAAGCTCAGCACCAGCGGCAGCAACGCCCTCAAGGAACTGGAGGAGGGCGAGGTCGGCCAGGCGATGGCGAAGCAGCCCAGCTGCAACGCGGCGTCCGGGGCGGCCACGGCCGCGGCGAGCTGACGCCGAGCAGCCGCGAGGAGCGGGTAGTGCGGGTCACAATGGGGGCGTGAGTACCTCCAGGCTGCCCGCTCTGCCCGCTTCCGATCGTTCCGATGTCACCGCCCGGCTGCGGGAGGCCCTGCTCGGGGCCTCCTTCACCGCCGACGGACTGCTCGAACTGCTCGGTGCGCCCGCGTATGCGGCGCTCGCCCGCAGCGAGACCGTCCCCGCGCTCCGGGCGACCCGCGGGGACACGCCGCTGGAGACGCTCGTCCGGCTGTTCCTTCTTCAGCAGCCCGTCCCGCACGCGCGCGTGGCGGACGTGCTGCCCGTCGACGCGTGCCTGGAGACCGGCTGGCTGGTCGAGGCCGGCGCAGACGAGCTGGCCGCGACCGTGGATGTACGGCCCTACGGCGGCCCCGCGGACGAGGACTGGTTCATCGTCTCGGACCTCGGATGCGCTGTTGGCGGCGCCGGGGGCATCGGCAGCACCGAGGAGGGCGTCGTCCTCGGCGTCGGCGGCGCCTCCACGACCCTCGCTGGCATCACCGTCCGTACGCCCGTCTCCGCCGCCCTCGATCTCGGCACCGGCTCCGGGATCCAGGCCCTGCACGCCGCCCAGCACGCCACGCGCGTGACGGCGACCGATCTCAACCCGCGCGCGCTGCACATCACCGCGCTGACCCTCGCCCTGTCCGGCGCGCCGGACGCGGATCTGCGCGCGGGCTCGCTGTTCGAGCCGGTCCGGGACGACGAGACGTACGACTTGATCGTCTCCAACCCGCCCTTCGTGATCTCGCCGGGCGCGCGGCTGACGTACCGGGACGGCGGGATGGGCGGGGACGATCTGTGCCGGTCGCTCGTTGTCGGTGCGGGCGACCGCCTGAACGAGGGCGGGTTCGCGCAGTTCCTCGCCAACTGGCAGCACGTCGCGGGGGAGGACTGGCAGGACAGGCTGAGGTCATGGGTGCCGCGAGGGTGTGACGCGTGGATCGTCCAGCGCGAAGTGCAGGACGTCACGCAGTACGCCGAGCTGTGGCTGCGGGACGCCGGCGACCACCACGGTGACCCCGCCGAGTACCAGGCGCGGTACGACGCCTGGCTGGACGAGTTCGAGGCGCGCAAGGTGAAGGCCGTCGGCTTCGGCTGGATCACGCTGCGCAGGACGGGCGCCGCCGTGCCCTCCGTCACCGTGGAGGAGTGGCCGCACCCCGTCGAGCAGCCGCTCGGCGACACGGTACGGGCGCATTTCGGCCGCCTCGACTACCTGCGGGCGCACGACGACGCGGCCCTGCTCGAAGGGCACTTCCGGCTCGCCGCGGAAATCGTCCAGGAGCAGGTCGGACTGCCCGGCGCCGAGGACCCCGAGCATGTCGTGCTGCGCCAGAACCGCGGGATGCGCCGGGCCACCAAGGTGGACACGGTCGGCGCCGGGTTCGCGGGCGTGTGCGACGGCACGCTCAGCGCGGGGCGCATCCTGGACGCCATCGCCCAGCTGGTCGGCGAGGACCCGGTGCTGCTGCGCGACCGTACGCCCGCGCAGATCCGGCTGCTGGTGGAGCAGGGGTTCCTGGATCCGGCGTGAGGGCGGGGGCGCCGGGGTTCGGGGGCGCCCTGGCGGGGCCTCGCGGGCCGCTTCAAGGGGCGTGAATTCGGCCGAGATCCTGCGCCTGGATCGCCGGCCGGCATCCTTCACGTGCATTCCGGCGGCACGCCCGGGGGACGACCCCCGTGGGCCCTCCGCCGCGTCGCCCCGGCGTTCACCTCGGGTTCGCCCCGCCGCCGCCCGCGCGTGTCAGCCTCGCGGTGCCGAGGCATGCGCGGAGCGGGGAATAGGGGGCAGGGGCGCCATGGAGAGCGGACCGGCGATCTTCGCGGGACTGGTGTTCGGCCTGTTCGGAGCCGGGCTCCTGGTGTGGACGGCGGCCCGGGCGCGGCACCGGGAACCGGTCGCCCACGGTGTGAACCCCGTCGCATCCACGACCCTCGCGAGCTGTGCCGCGGTGATCGCGCTCGCCCTCGCCGTGTGGTGCTTCACCCGCCTGTGAGAACCGCTGTTGGTACCGGGCCCGGGCTGGGACTCCGATAACTGGGAGGCACTCCTCCGGAAACGCTCGAAAAGGCCGGTGGCCACTCCGGGCGGCAGGAATGGCGGTAGTCGGGTTACCGTTCGAGTGGCCGTTGCGGGCTTTTCCCGTTTGACACGGGGGCGGGATGTACCGTCACACTCCGCAGCGTCACCAGTACCCGACCCCGGGAGAGCAGGCCTGGGGAGATCACCCAGCGTCGACCGGAGAGAAGAGCGAAGTTGTCCCCGACCAGCGAGACCGCGAAGGGCGGCCGCCGACTCGTCATCGTCGAGTCGCCTGCCAAGGCGAAGACGATCAAGGGCTATCTCGGCCCCGGATACGTTGTCGAGGCGAGCGTCGGGCACATCCGCGACCTCCCCAACGGCGCCGCGGAGGTGCCCGAGAAGTACACCGGTGAGGTCCGCCGCCTCGGTGTGGACGTAGAACATGACTTCGCCCCGATCTATGTGGTCAACGCCGACAAGAAGGCCCAGGTCAAGAAGCTCAAGGACCTGCTGAAGGATTCGGACGAGCTCTACCTCGCCACCGATGAGGACCGCGAGGGCGAGGCCATCGCCTGGCACCTCCAGGAGGTGCTCAAGCCCAAGGTCCCGGTCAAGCGGATGGTCTTCCACGAGATCACCAAGGCCGCGATCCAGGCCGCCGTGGCCAACCCCCGGCAGCTGAACCAGAAGCTGGTGGACGCCCAGGAGACCCGCCGCATCCTCGACCGCCTCTACGGCTACGAGGTCTCGCCGGTCCTGTGGAAGAAGGTCATGCCCCGGCTGTCGGCGGGCCGCGTCCAGTCGGTCGCCACCCGGCTCGTGGTGGAGCGGGAACGCGAGCGCATCGCGTTTCGTTCCGCTGAGTACTGGGACCTGACGGGCACCTTCGCGACCGGCCGCGCCGGGGATTCGTCGGACCCGTCGTCGCTGGTCGCCCGCCTGCAGACCGTCGACGGCAGGCGGGTCGCGCAGGGCCGCGACTTCGACTCCCTGGGACAGCTCAAGAGCGCGAACACCCTGCACCTCGACGAGGCGAACGCCCGCGCCCTGGCCGCCGCCCTGGAGCAGACGCGGTTCGCGGTCCGCTCGGTCGAGTCCAAGCCGTACCGCCGCTCGCCGTACGCCCCCTTCCGTACGACGACACTCCAGCAGGAGGCGTCGCGCAAGCTCGGTTTCGGCGCGAAGGCGACCATGCAGGTCGCCCAGAAGCTGTACGAGAACGGCTACATCACGTACATGCGTACGGACTCCACGACGCTCAGCGACACCGCCGTCGCCGCCGCCCGTGCGCAGGTCACGCAGCTGTACGGCGCCGACTACCTGCCCGCCGCCCCGCGCACCTACGCCGGGAAGGTGAAGAACGCGCAGGAGGCGCACGAGGCGATCCGCCCCTCGGGTGATCGTTTCCGCACGCCCGCCGAGACCGGACTGACCGGCGACCAGTTCAGGCTCTACGAGCTGATCTGGAAGCGGACCGTCGCTTCCCAGATGAAGGACGCGACCGGCAACAGCGTGACCGTGAAGATCGCCGGCACCGCCGCCGACGGCCGCGACGTCGAGTTCAGCGCCTCCGGCAAGACGATCACCTTCCACGGCTTCCTCAAGGCCTACGTCGAGGGCGCCGACGACCCGAACGCCGAGCTGGACGACCGCGAGCGCCGGCTGCCCCAGGTCAGCGAGGGCGACGCGCTCAGCGCCGAGGAGATCACGGTCGACGGGCACGCCACCAAGCCCCCGGCCCGCTACACCGAGGCCAGCCTGGTCAAGGAGCTCGAAGAGCGCGAGATCGGCCGCCCGTCGACGTACGCCTCGATCATCGGCACGATCCTCGACCGCGGCTATGTCTTCAAGAAGGGCACGGCCCTCGTGCCGTCCTTCCTGTCCTTCGCCGTGGTCAACCTCCTGGAGAAGCACTTCGGGCGGCTCGTCGACTACGACTTCACCGCCAGGATGGAGGACGACCTCGACCGCATCGCCCGCGGTGAGGCCCAGTCCGTGCCGTGGCTGAAGCGGTTCTACTTCGGTGAGGGCGAGGCCGCGGCCGTCGGCGGTGCCGCCGAGGCGGGCAACGGCGACGGGGACCACCTCGGCGGCCTCAAGGAGCTGGTGACCGACCTGGGCGCGATCGACGCGCGCGAGGTGTCCTCGTTCCCGGTGGGTGACGGCATCGTGCTGCGGGTCGGCCGCTACGGCCCGTACATCGAGCGCGGCGAGAAGGACTCCGAGAACCACCAGCGCGCGGACATCCCCGAGGACCTGGCGCCCGACGAGCTGTCCGTGGAGCTGGCCGAGGAACTGCTCGCCAAGCCGAGCGGCGACTTCGAGCTGGGCACCGACCCGGCGACCGGTCACCAGATCGTCGCCAAGGACGGCCGCTACGGCCCGTACGTCACCGAGATCCTCCCCGAGGGCACCCCGAAGACCGGCAAGAACGCCGTGAAGCCGCGGACGGCCTCGCTGTTCAAGTCGATGGCGCTGGACACGGTCACGCTCGACGACGCCCTGAAGCTGATGTCGCTGCCGCGGGTCGTCGGCACCGACGCCGAGGGCCAGGAGATCACCGCGCAGAACGGCCGCTACGGCCCGTATCTGAAGAAGGGCACGGACTCGCGTTCGCTCCAGTCCGAGGACCAGCTCTTCACGATCACCATCGAAGAGGCGCTGGAGATCTACTCCCAGCCCAAGCAGCGTGGCCGGGCCGCCGCCAAGCCGCCGCTGAAGGAGCTGGGCGTCGACCCGGTCAGCGAGAAGCCAGTCGTGGTGAAGGACGGCCGCTTCGGTCCGTACGTCACCGACGGGGAGACCAACGCGACCCTGCGCTCCGGCGACAGCGTCGAGGAGATCACCCCGGAGCGCGGCTTCGAGCTGCTCGCCGAGAAGCGTGCCAAGACGCCCGCCAAGAAGACGGCGAAGAAGGCGACGACGAAGAAGACCGCCGCCAAGAAGGCCCCGGCCAAGAAGGCGACGGCCGCGAAGAAGACCGCTGCGACGAAGACCGTGGCGAAGAAGACCACGACCGCGAAGAAGACCGCGGCGAAGAAGGCGACGGCCGCCAAGCCGGCCGCGGAGGACTGAGCCGCACCCGGCTCAATCCCCGTACTTCTTCGCGAAACGAACGCCCCGGCATCACTCTTTGGTGTCGGGGCGGGCGTACGTTCGGACGGCCCCCGCGGACTGTCGGTGGCTGCCGATAGGCTGAATGCATGACGCGTGCCGAGCAGCCAACGGCCCATCCGCCGGCCCCCGACGACGCCCTCGCGGCGGACTCGCGCGAACGCGCCGTCCGCGCCCTGCTGCGCCGACCGCAGCTCAAGCGGTTGTGGAGCGCACAGCTGGTGGGCAGCGTCGGCGATGTCCTCGCCCTGCTGGTGCTGGTCCTCCTCGCGCTCCAAGCGGCCATCGCCGAGGGGTCCTTCGGCGGGGGATACCGGGGCGTGGCGTTCGCAGTGGCGACCGTCTTCGGGGCGCGGATCCTCGCGACCCTCCTCTTCGGCGCCGTCCTGCTCGGCCCGCTCACCTCGCTGACCTCGCAGGAAGGGCCGCTCGACCGCCGCTGGACGATGGTCGGCGCGGACGGCGTGCGGGCCGCGATGCTGATCGTCGCGCCGCTGTGGATCGACTGGACGCCTGACAACGCCCTGGCCCTGCTGCTGGTGACCGTCTTCGTGACCGGAGTCGCCGAGCGGTTCTGGGCCGTGTGCCGGGAGAGCGCGGCGCCCGCGCTGCTGCCCGCCCCGCCGCCGGAGGGCGCGACGGTACGCCCGCTGCCCGACCACATGGACGCGCTGCGCCGGCTGTCCCTGCGTACCGGCTTCCTCGCGGTGCCGCTCGCGGCCGCCGCGCTGGTCACCGCGGCCCTGTTCAACAACCTGCTGGCCACCGGGATCGACTGGTTCGGCGAGCACCAGGCCGCGCTGCCCTCGTATGTCGCGGCCGGTCTGTTCGCCGCGTCCCTGTCCGTGCTGACCTTCCTGGAACTGCCGGACACCCGCACCCCACGCGCGCGTTCCCCGCTGGAGGGACTGCGCCGCCCCAAGACGGGCACCGGTGTCGACAAGGGCCGCACCGGCGCGATCCCGCTGCTGGTGCCGGCCTGCGCGTCCGTCGCGGGCGCGGTGGCCGCCGCCGTCGCCGTGTCGGTGCTGCACGCCAAGGACCTGGGCGGCGGCCCGGTGCTGTACGGCCTGCTGGTGCTCGCGCTGACCGGCGGAGTCGTCGTCGGCATCCGTACGGCGCCCAAGGCGCTGGTCTCGCTGTCGCGGCGCCGCCTGCTGGCACTGGCCATCGCGCTCACCGGCGTCGCGCTGCTCACCGCGGGTCTCGTCCCGGACGTCACCACCGTCCTGCTGGTCGTCGCCCTCGCGGGCGCCGCCGCGGGCGTGGCCGCCAACACCGGTCACACGCTGCTGGACCAGGAGACCGAGGAGTTCCGCCGCCCCCGTACGACCGAGCATCTGCACGCGGTCGTACGGGTGTTCGTGGCGCTCGGTGCGGTCGTCGCGCCCTTGGTGGCCGCGGCGATCGGCCCGCACCGGCTGGAGAGCGGCCGGTTCGTGTTCGCGCACGGAGGTGCCGCGTTCACGCTGATGCTGGTCGGCGCGCTGCTGCTGCCGGTGGCCGCGCTGGTGCTGGCCAAGGTGGACGACCGGTCCGGTGTGCCGCTGCGGCACGATCTGCGCGACGCGCTGCGCGGCGGTGACGACCCCGAGCAGACGCCCACCGCGTCCGGCTTCTTCCTCGCCCTGGAGGGCGGCGACGGCGCCGGCAAGTCCACCCAGGCCGAGGCGCTCGCCGAGTGGATCCGGGGCAAGGGCCACGAGGTCGTCGTCACGCGCGAGCCGGGCGCCACGCCGGTGGGCAAGCGGCTGCGCTCGATCCTGCTGGACGTCTCCAGCGCCGGGCTCTCGCACCGCGCGGAGGCGCTGCTGTACGCCGCGGACCGCGCGGAGCACGTCGACACGGTGGTCCGGCCCGCGCTGGAGCGGGGCGCCGTGGTCATCTCCGACCGGTACATCGACTCGTCGGTGGCCTACCAGGGGGCGGGCCGTGACCTCTCGCCCACCGAGATCGCCCGTATCAACCGCTGGGCCACCAACGGTCTGGTGCCGCATCTGACCGTGCTGCTGGACGTCGACCCGGCGACCGCGCGCGAGCGCTTCACCGAGGCGCCGGACCGGCTGGAGTCGGAGCCCGCGGAGTTCCACGCGCGCGTGCGGTCCGGTTTCCTCACGCTGGCCGCCTCCGACCCCGGCCGCTACCTCGTGGTCGACGCGGGCCAGGAGCCGGAGGCCGTCACGACCGTCATCCGGCACCGGCTCGACCAGGCGCTGCCGTTGTCCGAGCAGGAGATCCGGGAGCAGGAGGAGGCGCGGCGCAGGGCCGAGGAGGAGGCCCGCCGCAAGGCCGAGGAAGAGGCCGCCCGCAAGGCCGAGGAGGAGCGGCAGGAGCGCGAACGCCAGGAGCAGCTCGCCCGGCTGCGCGCCGAGGAAGAGGAGCGCAAGCGCCGCGAGCTGGAGGAGGCGCAGCGCCGCGAGGCCGAACGCCAGGCGGAGGAGGCCCGGCAGCGCGCCGAGGAGGCGGCTCGCCGTGCCGAGGAGGAACGGCAGCGGCTGCTCGCCGAGGAGAAGGCCCGCGCCGAGGAAGAGGCCCGCCGCAGGGCGGAGGAGGAACGCCGCCGCAGGCAGGCCGAGGAGGAGGCACGGCTGCGCGCCGAGGCCGAGGCGCGGCGCCTGGAGAAGCAGCGCAAGGCGGAAGAGGCGCTGCTGCGGGCCGAGGAGGCGCGGCGACTGGCCGAGGCGGCGGCCGCGGCGGCGGAGACGGCCGGGGCGGGGCCGAAGCGGGCGACTCCGGCGGCACCTGCGGCCGCGCAGGACGCGGCTACGGTTCCTACGCCGGTGGTGACGCCGACGAATGCCTCCGGGGGGCCTGCGGAGGATACTGCGGTGTTGCCGCGGGCTGACGCTGGGGCGGCGGGTGCGGCGGGTGCGGCGGGTGCGGCGGGTGCGGCGGGTGTGCCGGGTGTGCCGGGTGCGGGTTACGGGGTGGCGGAGTCCCGGGTGGCTGATGCCCGGGTGACGGATGCCGAGGTGTCGGGTTCCGGGGCGGCGGATGCCCGGGAGGCTGATGCCGGGGTCACTGATTCCGAGGACACTGCGGAGGTGCCGCGGCCGGGGGAGCCGTCGGGGGCCTCGGAGGAGACGAGCGTGCTGCCGCGGCCGGGGGAGCCCTCGGGGGCCTCTGACGAGACGGCGGTGCTGCCTCCGGTGCGGGGCGCTGAGGAGACGGCGGTGCTGCGTCCGGTGAGGGACGTGGATGAGGCGGCGGCTCCGGCGCGGGCTGCTGATGACACGGCGGCGGCTCCGGCGCGGGCTGCTGATGAGACGGCCGTGCTGCCGAAGGTCGCTCCGGGCGCCGCGGACGAGACCGCGGTGCTGCCGCCCGTGCGGGGCGGGGATCCGGCGGACCGGGTTCCGCCGGGGTTCTTCCGGGAGGATGCCCGGGACGACGCCCGGCGCGACGGGGCGAACGACCGAACGCGGGAGCTGCCGCAGGTCGATGCCGAGGGTCAGGCGCGGGGCGATGGGCAGGGCGGTTCCGGGGGTGGCGGAGCGCAGTCGGGTCGGCGGCGCCGGCGGCCGCGGTCGGACTGGGCGGAGGAGACACCGCTGGACGATCTGCCGTCACTGGCGGACGAACTGCTCGGCCCGCGGGATGACGAGCCGGACGATGAGCGCGGCCGGGGGCGGGGGCGGCGCTGAGCCGTCGGCCGGTGTCGAGGATGGGGCGGTGCTCAGTCCTCGGCCGGGTGCCGGGGGCTGCGGTGCCGATGAGCGGGGCGGGGGTGTCGGTGAGCTGTCGGCCGGGGATGGGGGCGGTGCTCAGTCCTCGGCTGGGCGTCGGGGGCTGCGGTGCCGATGAGCGGGGCCGGGGCGGGGTGCAGAGCCTTCGGCTCGTGTTGGTGCGGCTGTGGTGTCGAGATGCGGGGCCGGGGCGGTGCTGCGCCGTCGGCCCGTGTCCGTGCGGGTGCGGTTGCGGTGTCGAGTTGCGGGGGCCGGGGGCCGTGTTGAGCTGTCGGTCGGCGTCCGCGTGGCGGTGGGCGGACCTCGTTGTCAGTGGCGACCCGCACAATGGATGCCGTACCGCTGCAGGTGGACGGAAAGGCGGCGTGTGGCATGACCGTGTGGGATGACCTCGTCGGGCAGGAGAAGGTGAGCGAGCAGCTGATCGCCGCTGCCCGGGACGCCGACGCCCTGGTCACCGCGGCCGCCACCCACGTCCCGCCCCCCGAGGCGTCGAAGATGACGCACGCCTGGCTCTTCACGGGCCCCCCCGGCGCCGGCCGCGCCCAGACGGCCCGGGCCTTCGCCGCCGCGCTCCAATGCGTCAGCCCCGACCGCGCCCTCGGCGGGACCCCCGGCTGCGGCTTCTGCGACGGCTGTCATACGGCGCTGGTGGGCACCCATGCCGACGTCAGCACCGTCGCCGCCGTGGGTTCGCAGATCCTCGTCGACGACATGAGGGACACCGTCCGCAAGTCGTTCACCTCACCGGCCACCGGCCGCTGGCAGATCATCCTGGTCGAGGACGCCGAGCGGCTGAACGAGAAGTCGGCCAACGCCGTCCTGAAGGCGGTGGAGGAGCCTGCCCCCCGTACGGTCTGGATGCTGTGTGCCCCGTCCATCGAGGACGTCCTGCCCACGATCCGCTCCCGCTGCCGCCACCTGAACCTGCGTACGCCCTCCGTCGACGCGATCGCGGACATGCTGGTACGCCGGGAGGGCATCGAGCCCGCGGTCGCCGCCGCCGCGGCCCGCGCCACGCAGGGCCACGTCGACCGGGCGCGCCGGCTGGCCACGGACCCGGCCGCGCGCGAGCGCCGGGCCGCCGTTCTCAAGCTGCCGTTGCGGGTCGAGGACATCGGCGGCTGCCTCAGGGCCGCGCAGGAACTCGTCGACGCGGCGGCCGAGGACGCCAAGCAGCTCGCCGAGGAGATGGACGGCAAGGAGACCGAGGAGCTGAAGACGGCCCTCGGCGCGGCCCAGGGCGGCCGGCTCCCGCGCGGCACGGCGGGCGTGATGAAGGACCTGGAGGACAAGCAGAAGCGCCGCCGCACCCGCACCCAGCGCGACAGCCTCGACCTCGCCCTGACCGACCTCACCGCCTTCTACCGCGACGTCCTCGCCCTCCAGCTCGGCTCCCGCGTGGCCATCGCCAACGCCGACGCCGAGGACACCCTGCAGCGGCTCGCCCGCGGCAGCACCCCGGAGTCCACGCTGCGCCGGATCGAGGCCATCGCCGCGTGCCGGGACGCGCTGGACCGCAATGTGGCTCCGCTGCTGGCGGTGGAGGCGATGACGATGGCGCTGAGAGCGGGCTGAGCCCGTCGGCGCCGGGCGGCAACCGGTCACCCTGCGGCGCGGCCCACGCGCCAGGCGGGCAGCTCACCCACACCCCGTCCCCCGTCGCATCAACGGCAGGTTGACCACGTAACCCGTACGAGCTGTGATCCTCACAGAGGGCTCCCCCGCCGCTGCACAGAGTTACGCTCGCTTGATGCACCTCAGGCGCCCCCACCCGACCCCCACCCCAAGTACCCGGTCCCACCGGCACGCCCGCCCCCGGCCCCACGGAGTCCGCGCGGCCGCAGCTCTCATCGGCGTCGCCGCCCTGGTGGTCTCCGCCTGTTCCACGGGCGGCTCGACCACGTCCGCGAGCCCGGCGGCGGAGGCCGCGCTGGCCGCGCTGCCGCAGGCGACCCCGGACGCGCTGTCGCCGTACTACGGCCAGAAGCTGAACTGGCGCGAGTGCGGGACTCCCGGCTTCGAGTGCGCCACGCTGAAGGCGCCGCTCGACTACGCCGAGCCGGGGGAGGACGACGTCCGGCTGGCCGTCGCCCGCAAAAAGGCCACGGGCCCGGGCAAGCGGATCGGGTCGCTGCTGGTCAACCCAGGCGGGCCGGGAGGCTCGGCGGTCGCCTACCTCCAGGCGTACGCCGGGATCGGCTACCCGGCCGAGGTCCGCGCCCGCTACGACATGGTCGCCCTCGACCCGCGGGGCGTCGCCCGCAGCGAACCGGTCGAATGCCTCGACGGGCCCGAGATGGACACGTACACCCGGACCGATCTGACACCCGACGACGACCGGGAGCAGACGGCACTGGTCGACGCGTACAAGACGTTCGCGGAGGGCTGCGGGGCGGACTCCCCGGAGCTGCTGCGCCATGTGTCCACCGTCGAGGCGGCCCGGGACATGGACATCCTGCGCGCGGTGCTGGGGGACGAGCGGCTGAACTACGTCGGGGCGTCCTACGGCACCTTCCTCGGGGCGACGTACGCGGGACTGTTCCCCAAGCGCGCCGGCCGGCTGGTCCTGGACGGCGCGATGGACCCGTCGCTGCCTGCCCGCCGGCTGAACCTCGACCAGACCGCGGGGTTCGAGACGGCGTTCCAGGCGTTCGCGCGGGACTGTGTCCAGCAGCCCGACTGCCCGCTGGGTGCGAAGGCCGGCGAGGTCGGCAAGAACCTCAAGGCGTTCTTCGGGAAGCTCGACGCCCGGCCGATCCCCACGGGCGACGCGGACGGCCGTGAGCTGGGCGAGTCCCTGGCCACCATCGGCGTGATCGCGGCGATGTACGACGAGGCGGCCTGGGCACAGCTGCGCGAGGCGCTGACCGCGGCGATGAAGGAGAACGACGGCGCGGGTCTGCTGGCCCTCGCGGACAGCTATTACGAACGGGACGCGGAGGGCCGCTACTCGAACCTGATGTTCGCCAACGCCGCCGTGAACTGCCTGGACCTCCCGCCCGCCTTCGACACCCCCGAGCAGGTGCGGGACGCCCTGCCGGCCTTCGAGAAGGCGTCCCCCGTCTTCGGTGAGGGCCTGGCCTGGGCTTCGCTGAACTGCGCGTACTGGCCGGTGGCCCCCACGGGCGAGCCGCACCGCATCGAGGCGAAGGGCGCGGCCCCGATCGTCGTGGTCGGCACCACCCGCGACCCGGCGACGCCGTACCGCTGGGCCCGCGCGCTGGCCGCCCAGCTCTCCTCGGCCCGCCTGCTCACCTACGAGGGCGACGGCCACACCGCGTACGGCCGGGGCAGTGACTGCATCGACCGCACGGTCAACGCGTACCTCCTGCGAGGGACCCCGCCGACGGACCGGAAGCGCTGCTCATAGGCCCCGTACCGGCCCCGGTCCCACCCCCGCCGGGGCCGGTACGGAGCACCTTCCGAAACTGTGTAGACTTACCGACGTTGCTGATCGCACCATAGTGCGGACAGCGCGCCGCCTTAGCTCAGATGGCCAGAGCAACGCACTCGTAATGCGTAGGTCTCGGGTTCGAATCCCGAAGGCGGCTCCACCAGGACCCCGGTCGGACAGTTCCGAGCCGGGGTCTTTTTTGTTGCGCGGAAGCGGTAGTGGAGGCGCGCGGACCGGGGGCGGGAGCACCTGCGAAGCGAGGGGGTGGACGCGGGTCCCGGTCGCTCACCTCCGACGACCGGGACCCTGTGCGTCCCCGGACCGGCCGCGGCGGTAACACTCCCCCGAGCAACGCGTCTTACGCGCGCACCGTCGAGCCGGATCCGATGTAGTGATCACATCAGGTCCCACCAACGGATCGCTAACATATGGCCAAAGCTTCTCCGTGCCGCCGTCGGCCGACTGGCGTGAAGACGCCGGGGCCATCGTGCCGGACGGGCGGAACGGCAGCGGATCCCGGCGGGTGGCCCGTCGGGGACAGGGTGGCGGAATACCGCCGTCGACCGGCGGAAATCCGCCACGACGGCCGGGCTACGCCGTGGCGCGCGGGGCGCGGAAAGGCAGTGGGCGGCGTGAAGCGGTACGAGCTGCGGTTCGGACTGCTGGGGCCGCCGGTGCTCTACGACTCCGGCGGCGACGGCGCCGTGGCCCGCCCCGTCGGCAGCCCCAAGCTCCGGGCCCTCCTGGCCGCCCTCCTGCTCGAAGCGGGCCGTACCGTCTCCGTCGACGCGCTCAAGGACGCGCTCTGGGGCGGCGCGCCGCCCGCTTCCGCGCACGCCTCCCTGCACAACCACGTCACCCGGCTGCGCCGCCTCCTCGACGACCCGGCGCGACTGCGCGCCGTGTCCCCCGGGTATCTGCTGCGCGTCGACAACGGCGAGCTGGACGTCCATGTCTTCGAGGCGTACCTCACCACCGCGCGCGCCGCCCACGCCTCCCGGGACTGGCGCCGCACCCTGTGCGAGTGCACCGCAGCGCTCGCCCTGTGGCGCGGCGCACCCTTGAGCGGACTCCCCGCCGACCTGGGCGGTTACCCGTTCGTGGAACGCCTCAGGGAGGCCCGGCTGCTGCTCCTGGAGTGGCGCTACGACGCCGAGTTGGCCCTCGCCGACGGCCGACCGGACGTCCTGCTCCCGGAGTTGTCCGCCCTCGCCGCCGAACACCCGTTGCGCGAGGCCTACCACCGCCAGCTGATGCTCGCGCTGCATCGCAGCGGACGCCAGGCGGAGGCTCTCGCCGTCCACCGAGACCTGCGGCACCGGCTCGTGGAGGAACTCGGCGTGGAGCCGGGGGTCGCCGTCCGCGGGGCGCACCTGGAGGTGCTGCGGGAGCCGGTGGAGGAAGCGGGCGGCGTTGAGCGCTCTGGAGCTGTGGGTGAGGCCAAGGTTCCGGTGTCTTCCGGCGTCGTTACCGGGGCCATGGCCCCGGCGTCCTCCGGAGCTGCGGGTGAGGCTAAGTCCTCGGCGTCTTCCGGAGCCGCGGGTGAGGCCAAGAGCCCGGCGTCCTCCGGAGCCGCAGGCGAGGCCAGCACCCTCCCGCCCTCCGGAGCCGCAGGCGAGGCGAATAGCCCGGCGTCCTCCGGAGCCGCAGGCGAGGCCAGCACCCTCCCGCCCTCCGGAGCTGCAGGCGAGGCGAATAGCCCGGTGCCCTCCGGAGCAGCACGCCAGGCCAACGCCCCCGCGCCCTCCAAAACCCCTGGCGATCCCCACACCCCGGCATCCCCCGGAGCCGTTGCCGACGACGCCAAGATCCCGGCACCCCCCATCCGCCCAGCCCAACTCCCCCCACCCCCCGCCCACTTCACCGGCCGCGCCCACCTCGCCGACGACCTCCGCCGCACCCTCGCCGGCCCGGCCCTCCGCCCCGCCATCACCGTCCTGACCGGCATGGCCGGCCTCGGCAAGAGCGCCCTGGCCCTCCACATCGCCCACGCCCTGACGGACCGCTTCCCCGACGGCCAGCTCTACGTCAACCTGCACGGCGCCACCCCGGGCATGCTCCCTCTCACCTCCGCCCAGGCCCTGGCCGCGCTCCTGCGGGACGTCGGAGCCGACCCCCGCGCCATCCCCGAACACCCCGACGCCGCCGCCGCGTTGCTGCGCTCGATGCTCGCCCCCACCCGCACCCTGCTGGTCCTGGACGATGCCGCGAACGCCGCACAGGTACGCCCCTTGCTCCCCGCGGGCCCCGGCTGCGCCGTGATCATCACCAGCCGTTCCTCCCTCGCCGCCCTCGACGGCGCCCGGCGCATCCCGCTCACGCCCCTGTCCGCCGAGGACAGCGCCGCGCTGCTGCGAGCGGTGTCCGGACGCGACGACGGGATCGACGCCGGCCACCCCCTCGTCGAACTCACCGGCCGCCTTCCGCTCGCCCTGCGGGTGGTCGCCGCCCGCCTCGCCGCCCGCCGCGCCCTCACCCCGGACGTGCTGGCCGGTCAACTGGCCGCCACCGAGGGGCGGTTGCACCACCTGGAGTACGACGACCTCAGCGTCCGCCGCTCCCTGGCCGTCGCGCACGACGCGCTCGCCGCCTCCGACCGCGAGGCCGACCGGGACGCCGCCCTCGTGCTGTGCCGCATCGGCGCCCTCGACCTGCCCGAGTACGGCGCCCCCCTGCTGGCCCGCCTGAGCGACATCGGCACCCGGCGCGCCGAGGACGCCCTCGACCGGCTCGTCGACGTGGCCCTCCTGGAGGAGACGGCGCTCGGCCGCTACGTCCCCCACGACCTGGTCCGAGACTTCGCCCGCGAACTGGCCGGCACCGAAGGCGGCACCGCCGTCGTCGAAACCGCCCTGAACTGGTACGCCGCCCTCGCCGAACGCACCCTCACCGCGATCGTCGACCCCGGCCTCGACCAGGACGACCGCCGTCGTCCCACCGCCAGCCAGCCGCCCGAGCACGCGTCCCACGTCACCGGCACCCACCCCTTCACCGGTCCCGAGGAGGCGTTCGCTTGGGGCGACACCGAGCTGGAGAACGTGGTGGCGCTTGCCGAGCGGTACGCCGACGCGCCCGAGCCCTGTATCGCCGCCCGCCTGTGCACGCTGCTGCGCCTGATCTTCCCGTACCTCCAACGCGGCGGCCGGGTCGCCGAGATGGAGACCCTCGGCCGGGCCGCGCTGCGGGTGGCGCGGCGGCTCGGGGACGAGGCGGCCGAGGCGTACGCCCTCGGTGACCTGGCCGGACTGCACTTCCTCACCGGCCGGCAGAACGACGCCCTCGCCCTCAACGACCAGGCCCTGGCCATCTGGCGGCGGCTCGGCGTCCTCTCCTGGATCCGCCGCTCCCTCAACAACCGCGGCCTGCTGCTCGAAGGACTCGGCCGCTACGAGGAGTCGGGGCGGGCGCTGCGCCAGAGCCTCGCCTACTCGCGGCGGCTGAACGACCCGTACGGCGAGGCGGTGACCCACCAGCACCTCGGGAACCTGTACGAGCACACCGACCCCCGGGCCGCCATCGAGCAGCACCGCCTCTCGCTGGCCATCGGCGAGACCATCGGCAACGCCCTCCTCCAGCTCTACGCGCGGTGCAACATCGGCTACGCCCATCTCACCCTCGGCGAACCGGACGCGGCCGCCCGGCACTTCGAGGAGACCCTGCGGGACCTCGCCGACCAGGGCGACTGGCACGGTGAGTCGCAGGCCCGCCTCGGCCTGGTCCGCTCCCTGCGGCTGCTGGGCCGCACCGAGCGGGCCGCCCAGGAGTGCGCCGAACTGCTGCGCCGCGCCGACGCCCGCGCCGACCGCTACATGGGCGGCCTCGCCCGCCACCAGCACGGACTCCTGCTGCGCGAGTCGGGCCGTACCGAGGAGGCCCGCTCGGCATGGACGGCGGCGCGGGAGGCCCTGGACGGGACCGACGAGAAGACGGTGCTCACCGAACTCGCGACACTCCTCGCAACCCCCACCTGATCACCCCGCTCCTCTCGCCTGATCACTTCGCGTCCGCATAGCACTCCACCACCGCCGTGGTGAACGGAAACCGCACCGGCGTCTCCCCGAACGTCAGCCGCCCCGCCAGCTCGGCCGCCTCCCGGATCGCCGCCGCGACCGCCTCCGCCTCCTCCTCGGGACAGTGCACGATCACCTCGTCGTGCTGGAAGAACACCAGCTCGGCCGCCTTGCCCGCGCAGGCTTGCCGCAACGCGGCGAGCAGCAGCAGCGCCCAGTCGGCGGCGCTGCCCTGGACGACGAAGTTACGGGCGAAGCGGCCCCGCGCGCGGGCGTCGGTGGAGGCGTACCCGGGCACCCACTGCGGGGCGTCGTCGGAGTCGTCGCCGACCGGGATGCCCGCCTCCTCCGCCGACTCCTCGCCCGCTCCGGCCGCGGGCGGGCAGGTGCGGCCCAGCCAGGTGCGCACCAGCCGCCCCTCCTCACCGGCCCGCGCCGCGTCGTCGACGTAGGCCACGGCGAGGGGGAAGCGGCGGCGGAGGGCGGCGAGGTTCTTCAGGCCGTCGCCGGAGGTCTGGCCGTAGACCGCGCCGAGCACCGCGAGCTTCGCCTGGGCGCGGTCGCCGGAGAAGGCCCGGTCGGAGACCGACTGGTACAGATCGCTCTCCCGGCCCGCCACCTCCATCAGACCGGGGTCGCGGGAGATGGCGGCCAGCACACGCGGCTCCATCTGGTCGGCGTCGGCGACGACGAGCCGCCACCCGGGGTCGGCGACGACCGCCCGCCGGATCACCTTGGGGATCTGGAGCCCGCCCCCGCCATTGGTCACCCACCGTCCGGTGACCGTGCCGCCCGCGAGGAACTCCGGGCGGAACCGCCCCTCGCGCACCCAGTCCTGGAGCCAGGACCAGCCGTGGGCCACCCAGATCCGGTACAGCTTCTTGTATTCGAGCAGCGGCGCCACGGCCGGATGGTCGACGGACGCGATCTCCCAGCGCCGGGTCGACCGGACCTTGATGCCGGCCTGCGCGAAGGCCTTGACGACATCGGCGGGCAGATCGGGCCGGACCCGGCGGCCGAAGGCGGCGGACACCTCGTCGGCCAGCTCGGCGAGGCGACGGGGCTCGCCACCGCCCGCGTACCGCTCGCCGAGCAGGTCGTGCAGCACCCGGCGGTGGACGTCGGCGCTCCACGGCAGCCCGGCGCGGTTCATCTCGGCGGCGACCAGCATCCCCGCCGACTCGGCGGCCGTCAGCAGCCGCATCCGCTCCGGGTGCGCGGCCTTGTCGTGCCGCCGCTGCTGCTCGGCGTAGACCTCCAGCAGGTCGGCCAGCGGCACGTGGACGGCCTGCGGCTCGAAGAGCGAGGACTGGGCGCCCGGCTCGGCGGGCCGCTGGGGCGGGTCGGGCGGTACGGGGCCGCCGCGCAGCCGGGCCAGGGCCGCGGCCGCGGAACGGGGCTCGCCGTACCGCCCCTCGTGGCCGAGCAGGAGGGTCTCGGCGTCCTCGATGTCGTAGCACCGCTCCACTCGCACCCCCGTGGCGAGCAGGCGCGGGTAGACCTCGGCGGTGGAACGCCAGACCCAGCGCGCGACCTCCGGCCTGCCGCGCACCGCCGCGGCGAGATCCGGCTCCCGCACGACCGGCCCCGCGGGCAGCCCGTCCGGGCCGAGGGGGGCGAGCTCCGTGCCACCGTCCTCGGCCGGTGCGAGAGCCCACCGGTCGGTCATGTCAGGAGTGTGGCAGGAGGGTCTGACAACGGCCCTCGGCTACTTCGGCGAGGTCACCGCCAGCCGCACCGCGAGGCCCGTGAACACCGTGCCGGAGACGATGTTGAGCCAGCGGTTCACCCGCCTGCTGCGGCGGAGCAGGTCCGCCAGCCGGCCGGCCAGCAGGCCCACGCAGCCGTCCCAGAGGAACCCCATCAGCACCAGCGTCCCGCCGAGCAGCAGCAGCTGTCCCGGCACATGCCCGAGCGACGGGTCCACGAACTGCGGCAGGAACGCCACGTTGAACAGGATCACCTTGGGGTTCAGCAGATTGGTGACGGCACCCTGCCAGAAGGCCCGCCGCATGCCCGAGCCGGTGTCGGCGGTCCCGTCCTCGCCCGGCACCGAGCGGTCCCGGAACGCCTTCACCGCGAGGTAGAGCAGATAGGCCGCGCCCACCCAGCGCAGCACGTGGTACAGCGTCGGCAGCGTCGTGAACAGCGCCGACAGACCGAGCGCCGCGGCGACCGTGTGGACGAGCATCGCGCAGGCCACCCCGAACGCCGCCATCACTCCCGCCGTGGGTCCGCCCCGCCCGCCCATCGCCACGATGAACATCATGTCGGGGCCCGGGGTGATGCAGAGCGCGAAGGCGGCGACCAGGAACGCCGCGTACAAAGACGTGTCCACCATGCGAGCCATGCTCGGAGCACCCACGCGCGCGGGCGACCGATTTTCGGGGAGTGAGACGATCGGCGGGTGAGCAGCACGAACAGTTCGAGCGGCAAGAACAGCAAGAGTGGCACGCGCGGCACCGTGGACCGCGCCTTCGAGGCCGCCCTCCACACCGACTCCGACAGCGCCCTGGACACCGGCGCCTCCCTCCTCGCCGCCGACGCCGGGGCGGACGCGGAACTGGAGCGCCGGGGCCGGGAGTTCGTCGCGGCGGCCTGGCGGCGCGGCTGGCAGCCCGCCGACGTCGTACGCGTAGTCCGGCGCGACCTGGACGACGTACATCTGTGCCTGCTCGCCGCCCTCATCCACGCGCAGGCGCCGGACGACGTGCCGCGCGGCCCGCGGTGGCGGGCGCAGCTCGACGAGCTGGACGCGCCGCCCACGCGCGCGGGCGACCGTTTCACGCACGCCACCGCCGTCTTGGAGCTGTACCGCCTGCTGCTGCGCCTGCCGCCCCTGGAACCCCTCGACGATCCACGGCACTCCCGCAGGCCCGAGTCCCGCATGCTGACCCGGATCCGCGCGCTGCTCGCCAAGGCGGAGGGGACGGGGTTCCCGGAGGAGGCGGAGGCGCTGACCGCCAAGGCGCAGGAGCTGATGGCCCGGCACAGCGTCGACGAGGCGCTGCTGGCGGCCCGGTCGCCCGCGCCCGACGCCCCCGGCGCCTGCCGGATCGGCGTCGAGCCGCCGTACGAGCAGGCCAAGGCGATGCTGCTGGACGCGGTGGCCGCCGCGAACCACTGCCGCGCGGTGTGGAACGAGGCCGTCGGCTTCTCCACCGTCGTCGGGTTCGAGGCCGATCTGGAGGTGGTCGAGCTGCTCCACACCTCGCTCCTCGTGCAGGCGCAGACCGCGATGACGAAGGCGGAGGCGGCCCAACGCGCCGGCGGGCGCAAGCGGACCAAGACGTTCCGGCAGTCCTTCCTCGCCGCCTACGCCCACCGCATCGGCACCCGGCTGGCGCGGGCCGCCGAGACCCAGGTGAGCGACGACCTGCTGCCGGTCCTGGCCTCCCGGGAGGTCGCGGTCACCGCCCGGGTCGACCACATGTTCCCCGAGACCACCACGACCCGGCTGCGCGGCGTGACCGACGCGGCGGGCTGGACCGAGGGCGCGGAGGCCGCCGATCAGGCCCAGGTGCGGGCCAGGCGCCGGCTGGAGTGAGCTCAGTCGCCCTGCTGGAATCCGCTCACCGTGGCGTCGGGCTGGTCGCCCTTGAGCGCGACATCGCCGTACGTCCAGGGGAAGCTGTGCGAGGTGTCGGCGCCGGGCAGCGCGAAGTCGGCCGTCTTCACGGCGAGGCCGCTGCCCGCCTCCGCGCGCACATAGGTGACGGTGACGGACACCGAGCCGCCCTGCGCGAGCGTCCGCTCCTCCTGCGTCGCCGCCGCGTCGGGGGCCACCTCCGCCGAGGTGCCGCCCGCCTTGAGGGTGACCGAGGGCAGGCCGGCCAGGGTGCAGTCGGCGCCGTCGTTGGTGAGGGTGACGGGCACGTTGCCGGTGTCCCCGGCGGCCGGGGCGGCGTTGGCCGGACCGACCTGCACCTCCAGGGCGGCGAGCCGGCAGGCGGCCGTGGCCTTGTCGCCCTGCTTCGCGTCCCCGCCGCCGTCACCGCCCTCACTGTCGCCGCAGGAGGTCAGCAGAAGCGCCGCGGCGAGGGCGGCGAGGGGGAGGGCGGTGGCGCGCATGTGGTGTCCTCTGAGGCGTGCGTGACGGATCGCGTGCACCGATCATCACGCATACGATCGCGTGCACCGATCATCCCGCATACGGCTGTATGCCGCTCATCCCGTATCCGGCTGTGTGCCGCTCATCCCGCATACGGCTGTGCGCAGGTTGCCGAACCTCCGGGGCCCGGCGGCTCCGGGCCTACTGGCCCGCCGTCGGCAGCCCCGTGGGCAGAGTGGCGCCGTCTGCCTTCCGGTAGGTCTCGGTGCCCAGACCGCTGTCCCAGGTCACCTTGAGCGTGTTCGCGCCGACGGATTCGACCGTCCCGCTCGACCGGTCCTTGCTGCCGTCCGTGCAGGTGAGTTCGATCGTCCCGCGCGCGGTGCCGCTGCACACGGTCCCGCCGGTCGCGAACAGCCCCGCCTTGCTGCCGGTGACGACCAGCGCCACCGCCTTGCCCTTGGTCGTGGCGAGCCAGCTGCCCTCCAGGTCACCGGCGGGGGACGCCGTACTCCCGCCGCCCCCGCCGGTGTCGGCCCCCGTGGCGGACGGCGTGGCGCTCGCGCTGGGCGAGGCGTCGTCCGAGGAGTCGCCGTCGCCGCACCCGCCCAGCACGAGCACGCCGGTCAGCCCCGTGGCCGCGGCCATGATCCGCATCCGCCTGCGCGCCACGCGCGCGTACCTCGCCGAAGTCACTGCAAGCCCCCAGGATGAGCCGGTTAGGACGCCACGACCGCAGCAAGCTACCAGGACGTAACCAGGACCAGGGCGACGACCGTCACCAGGACGACTTGCGCACCCCTGGGAGATAGCCCGCGTGTGCCTGCTGCCGCAGCGACACCCGGGACAGCCCGAACGTCCGGAAGTAGCCGCGCGGGCGCCCGTCGACCTGGTCCCGGTTGCGCACGCGCGTGGGGCTCGCGTCGCGCGGCTGGCGCCGCAGCTCCCGCTGTGCCGCGAGCCGTTCGGCCTCCGTCGACGACGGCCGCCGGATGATCTCCTTCAGCTCGGCCCGCCGCCGGGCGTATCGCGCGACGATCTCCTGCCGCTTCTCGTTCTTCGCGATCTTGCTCTGCTTCGCCATCAGCCCCGTACCTCCCGCGTGTTCTGCTTCGCCATCAGACCCGCACCCCCCGCGCGCGGATGCGTGCCACCGCCGCCTCGACCCCGATCGAGTCGACGGTCTTGATCCCCTTCGCGCTCAGCCTCAGCCGCACATGGCGGCCCTCGCTCGGCAGCCAGTACCGCTTGGACTGGATGTTGGGGTCGAAGCGGCGGGAGGTCCGCCGGTGGGAGTGGGAGATGTGGTTGCCGAAGCCGGGCCGGGCGCCGGTCAGCATGCAGTGGGCGGACACAGGTGACGCACCTCTCTCGAACGCGGTGTGTAAATGGAATTCATTTTCAGTAAGGTACCAGCATGGCTCGCAACGAACTCCGGCCGGTCATCAAGCTCCGGTCCACCGCCGGCACCGGCTACACCTACGTGACCCGCAAGAACCGCCGCAACGACCCGGACCGCCTGACCCTGCGCAAGTACGACCCGGTCGCCGGCCGCCACGTCGACTTCCGAGAGGAGCGCTGAGGACATGCGCGAGGGAATCCACCCGCCCTACGGCCCCGTCGTCTTCCGCGACCGCGCCGCCGACTACGCCTTCCTCACCCGCTCGACGATGACGAGCGAGAAGACCATCGAGTGGGAGGACGGCCACACCTACCCCGTCGTGGACGTCGAGATCTCCGACGTCAGCCACCCCTTCTACACCGGCACCGCGCGCGTGCTGGACACCGCGGGACGGGTGGAGCGCTTCGAGCGCCGGTACGGAAAGCAGGACTGATGCTCCCCGTCGTGCTCGTCGGCGGACTGCACGCCGACGCCCGCAGGGCCGCCGTGGACCGGCTGCTCGCCGAGGTCCCCGGCAGCGTCGTGCTCCACCACGACCTGGCCACGGCCCCGGCGGGCACGGTCGTACGGACGGTCCGCGACGCCACCGGCGTCCTGGACACCGGAGAGGCCCCCCTCGTCAACGACTGCGCCTGCTGCGCCCTGCGCGAGGACCTGGTGCCGGAGCTGAAGCGCCTCGAAGCCGCGGGCGGCACCTCGCTCGCGGTCGTCGAGCTGTGGGACTCCGTCGAACCCAAGGCGATGGCGGAGGTCGTCACCTCCGGCGGCCTCACCGTCACCGGAGTGGTGACCGCCGTCGACCCGGCGCTGCTGCTGCCGTACCTCGGCAACGGCGACGACCTGGCCGAGCGGGGCCTGGCAGCCGCCGCCACCGACCAGCGCACGGTCGCCGACACCTTCGCGCGCCAGCTGGAGTACGCCCCCGTGCTGGCCCTCCTCGACTCCCCGGAGGCCGACGACGAGGACCGGGAACTGCTCGCCCAGCTGCACCCGACCGCCCGCCGGGTCCTGATCGGCCACGGCGACCTGGCGGGCGCCGCACGCGCCGGGTTCGACGTCGAGGCCGCCGCGGCCGCCCAGCACCCGGCCTGCGCGCTGCTGCCCGCCGAGGCCGACGCGCACGGCGTGGCCACGCTGGTGTGGCACCGGCGCCGGCCCTTCCATCCGGAGCGGCTGTACGCGGCGCTGGAGGACCTGACCTGTGCCGCCGCCCGCAGCAGGGGCAGGTTCTGGCTCGCCGACAAGCCGGACACGCTACTGCACTGGGACGCGGCCGGGGGCGCCCTGTGCGTGGAGAGCGCCGGCCCCTGGCTCGCCTCGCTGCCCGACGCGGCCTGGGAGATGGTCCCGCCGGTACGCCGGGCCGCCGCCGCGCTGGACTGGCACCCCGAGCACGGCGACCGCGGCCAGCACCTGGTGTTCACCTCGCCCGGCCTGGACCGGGACGGCCTCGCCCAACTGCTGGAGTCCTGCCTGCTGACCGACGCCGAGTACGCCGCCGGGCGCGACGCCTGGAAGCGGCTGCCGCCCGCCTTCGACACCCTCCTGGAGGTCTGACCCGCCATGCCCCGCAAGAGCGACCGCATGCCCGCCAAGAACCGCCCCAACCCGCTCGACCGGGCCGGGATCGAGTACGTCGACTACAAGGACACCGACCTGCTGCGGAAGTTCGTCTCCGACCGCGGCAAGATCCGCAGCCGCCGCGTGACCCGGGTCTCCGCGCAACAGCAGCGGCAGCTGGCCAAGGCCGTCAAGAACGCCCGCGAGATGGCGCTGCTGCCGTACGCGAGCCGCTGAGGCAACGGCCGACACCGCACCCGTCACCAGGCGGACACTGCGCTCACCGACGTACGGGGCCGCCCCCATTCGTACGAGTGTTTCCGCACGCCTGTCCGGCCGACCTCGGCCCACTGCCCGGTCGTATACCCGACGAAGACCCGATCCGGACACCGCACCCGATGACGACCTCCCCGTCATCGGGTGCGGGCGCTTGCGCGGGCTGGTGCCGGGTGCACAGGCCTCCGGCACCAGGTGGTCGCCCGGTGCCGGCGAGGCGGACGGCGGGCGTCCACTGGGAGGGCGACGGTCCGGTCGGTCCGGTCGCCGGACCGTCGGTCGGATGGCGGAACATGAACGGCTCCGTGCGCGTCTGTTCCTAGTACACGAGGGATTCGATCCGGACGATCCGGCTCGGACGGGGGATGGCGGTCGCATGTTCTGCGAGCTCCGGGGCAGACGCCGGAACGGCTTCGCCGACGCGCACGTCACAGCTGTAACCGCAGGAACACCCCGCGTGCACGTGCATCTGGCCGTGCATCCTCCCATGCATCAGCACTTGAACAAGGTTATGATCCGGGTCAGTTGACCATTGCATCAATGGCCTCACCAGCCAGTGCACCACCGGGGAGCGACCTGTGGACCACGACGTGTACGACGTTGAAGACGCGTCCGGCGTGTACAACGGCATGGCCGCCGCCCAGATCGGCGGTGTGGCCTGGCAGAAGAGCAGGCACAGCAACTCGCAGGGATCCTGCGTGGAGTTCGCCCGATTGCCCGGCGGCGATGTCGCCGTGCGCAACTCGCGGTTCCCGGACGGTCCGGCGCTCGTCTACACACGCGCCGAGATCGAGGCGATGCTGCTGGGCATCAAGGACGGCGAGTTCGATCACCTGATAGCGGGCTGAGATCCGGCCGGGCAATTCGGGGGACTTTTCCGGCTATCGGGACGGTGGCCGGGACGTCATGCGCGTGTGACGCGCGTAGGGCCGCGGCGCCGTACAGCGCCGCGGCCCCTCAGTCGGCGGGGCTCGGCTGCGGCTTGTGCGGCAGCCGGAACAGTGCCCAGACCACCTTGCCGTTGAGTGTGCCGGCCAGCGGGTGCCAGCCCCAGCTGTCGGCGAAGGAGTCCACCAGGAACAGGCCGCGTCCGGACTCCGCCGAGAAGTCGTCCGAGTCGCGGGCGACGGGGCTGTCGTGGCTGGGGTCGCGCACCGCGCACACCAGCCGCTCGGTCCACCGCATCAGATGCAGCCGTACCGGAGGCGTCTGGTCGGGCACGCGCGTGTGGTGCGCGGGCAGCGCGTGCCGGAGCGCGTTGGTGACGAGTTCGGACACCACCAGACAGACGTCGTCGAAGCGCTCGCCCGTGTCCCACTGGTCGAGGGTTCTGCGGGTGAAGTGCCGGGCCTCGCGTACGGCTTCGTAACGGGCGGGCAGTGCGCAGGAGGCGGCGTTGGACACGGCCGCGGGATCGAGCGGCGGAAGGCCCTGCCGTAACGGCTCGAGCATGGTCGATCCATTCGTCCCCATGCGAGGCACTCCCGGGAATTCGCGGTCGTTGCGATGCAGCGGTTGCGCGGGACCATGGTTTCGGATGCGTACAGCAGATGCAAGGGCAGATGCACGTGCACGTGACCGAATTGGACCCTCCCGTACCGCTTGTTGGCCATTTTTTCCGCCATCTTGGTACTCCCGGCTTGCCTTCTGCTTCCTCCTTCCTGAGGGAAATCTTTGGCTTCTTTCCTTCTCTGTAATCGGACGAGTACAGCTCGGAGTGTTTTAGTGGCAGACTTCGGGCCCTGGAGAGGTTGGGGAGGCTGGCGAACGTGAGCGCGGGAGAGCCCGGATCGGTGGTGCGGCGCATGCTGCTCGGCTCGCAACTCAGGCGGCTGCGTGAGGCGCGCGGGATCACGCGTGAGGCCGCGGGGTACTCGATCCGCGCGTCCGAGTCGAAGATCAGCCGGATGGAGTTGGGCCGGGTGAGCTTCAAGACCAGGGACGTGGAAGACCTGTTGACGCTGTACGGCATCACCGACGAGGTCGAGCGCACGTCGCTGCTCGCCCTCGCCAAGGAGGCCAACGTCGCGGGCTGGTGGCACAGTTACTCCGACGTGCTGCCCAGCTGGTTCCCCACCTATGTCGGCCTGGAGGGCGCCGCCGCGCTGATCCGGGTGTACGAGGTGCAGTTCGTGCACGGCCTGCTCCAGACCGAGGCCTACGCCCGCGCGGTCGTCCGGCGCGGGATGAAGGGCGCGAGCGAGGCCGACGTCGAGCGGCGGGTGGCGCTGCGGCTGGAGCGGCAGAAGCACCTCGTCGACGAGAGCTCCCCCGAGCTCCACATCGTCCTCGACGAGGCCGCCCTGCGCCGCCCCTACGGCGACCGCGAGGTGATGCGCGGCCAGCTCCAGCATCTGATCGAGGTCTCCGAGCGCCCCAACGTCCGGCTGCAGATCATGCCGTTCAGCTTCGGCGGGCACTCCGGCGAGTCCGGCGCCTTCACCATCCTCAGCTTCCCGGAGTCCGACCTGTCGGACGTCGTCTATCTGGAGCAGCTCACCAGTGCGCTGTATCTGGACAAGCAGGAGGACGTCGCCCAGTACGAGAAGGCGCTCAAGGAGCTCCAGCAGGACAGCCCGGGGCCGGCCGAGAGCCGCGATCTTCTCCGAGGACTCCTTCAACTGTCTTGAAACACAAGTACGATGACGTGTGATCAGACCGTGGAGATGATCAGAAACTGATCAGGTGTCCGCTAGGGATTCGAGGGATCACATGTCGTCCTGCTTCACCGACCTGGCCCAGCAGTACATCGACGGTGAGTGGCGCCCGGGCACAGGTTCCTGGGACATCATCGACTTCAACCCGTACGACGGTGAGAAGCTCGCCTCGATCACCATAGCCACGGTCGACGAGGTGGATCAGGCCTACCGGGCCGCCGCCCGCGCCCAGAAGGAATGGGCCGCGACCAACGCGTACGCGCGTCGCGCCGTCTTCGAGAAGGCCCTGCGGCTGATCGAGGACCGGGAGGCGGAGATCAGCGAGATGATCATCGCCGAGCTGGGCGGCACCCGGCTGAAGGCGGCCTTCGAGCTCCACCTCGCCAAGGAGTTCCTGCGCGAGGCGGTCCACCTGGCGCTGCGCCCCGAGGGTCGGATCATCCCCTCGCCGGTGGACGGCAAGGAGAACCGCGTCTACCGCGTCCCGGTCGGCGTCGTCGGTGTGATCAGCCCCTTCAACTTCCCCTTCCTGCTGTCGCTGAAGTCCGTCGCCCCCGCCCTCGCGCTCGGCAACGCCGTCGTGCTCAAGCCGCACCAGAACACCCCGATCGTCGGCGGCACCCTGGTCGCGAGGCTCTTCGAGGACGCGGGCCTGCCCGCCGGACTGCTCAATGTCGTCGTCACCGACATAGCGGAGATCGGCGACGCCTTCATCGAGCACCCGGTCCCGAAGGTCATCTCCTTCACCGGCTCCGACAAGGTCGGCCGCCATGTGGCCACCGTCTGCGCCTCGCACTTCAAGCGCTCGGTCCTCGAACTCGGCGGCAACAGCGCCCTGGTGGTCCTCGACGACGCCGACCTCGACTACGCCGTCGACGCCGCGGTCTTCAGCCGCTACGTCCACCAGGGCCAGGTCTGCATGGCCGCCAACCGGGTCCTGGTCGACCGTACCGTCGCCGACGAGTTCACCGAGAAGTTCGTCGCCAAGGTGCGCACGCTCAAGGCGGGCGACCCGCGCGACCCCGAGACCGTCATCGGCCCGGTCATCAACTCCTCGCAGGCGGACGCCCTGTCCGGTGTCGTCGAGCAGGCCGTCGCCGAGGGAGCCACCGCCCTGGTGCGGGGGACGACCACCGACAACCTGGTCGAGCCGTCCGTGCTGACCGGGTTGCCGGCCGACTCCGCCCTGCTCCAGCAGGAGGTCTTCGGACCGGTCGTCTTCCTCGTCCCGTTCGACGGCGAGGAGGAGGCCGTGCGCCTCGTCAACGACACCCCGTACGGCCTGAGCGGCGCCGTCCACACCGGTGACATCGAGCGGGGCGTGTCCTTCGCCAAGCGGATCGACACCGGCATGTTCCATGTGAACGACGGCACCGTGCACGACGAGCCGATCGTGCCCTTCGGCGGCGAGAAGCACTCCGGCGTCGGCCGCCTCAACGGCGACACCATGCTGGACGCGTTCTCCACGCTGAAGTGGATCTCCGTGCAGCACGGACGCAGCGGGTTCCCCTTCTAGGTCTCTTCTTCGGCTGGGTCTTTTCCCTGGCCGCAGATTTTTTCTCCGGGGCGGGCCATTGAGGACAGCAACTGACCTCAATGGTCCGTAGTTTCGTGGGTGTCAGGCAAGGAGCCCCATCGACGGAAGGCGGCCGCCATGGTCACCCACGTTCCCGCGGAAGCACCCGGCGACGAGCGCGGAGCGCTGCTCGGCTTCCTGGACGAGCAGCGCGGCGGCATCCGCCGCTCGGTGCTCGCGCTCACCGACGAGCAGGCGTCCTCGCGGCCCAGCGCCAGCGAGCTGTCCCTGGCCGGCCTGGTCAAGCATGTGGCCGAGGTCGAGCAGTACTGGGTCTCGCTGGCCAAGGGCGAGCCGCCGGCCGTGCAGCGGGACCGGTCGAACTGGCACGAGTGCTTCGTGCTGGTCGAGGGGGAGACGCTCGCCTCGCAGCTGGACTACTGGGAGAAGGTCGCCGCCGAGACGGAGGCCCTGATCCACTCGGCACCGAGCCTCGACGACACCTTCGCGCTGCCCGAGATGCCCTGGTTCCCCCCGGAGGGCCGGGTCTCCCTGCGCTGGCTGGTGCTGCACCTGATCCGCGAGACCGCCCGGCACGCGGGCCACGCCGACATCATCCGGGAGTCCCTGGACGGGAAGACGGCCTTCGAGCTGGTTGCCCTCGCCGAAAGCTGAGGTCATAACCTGGGGCGCATGTCAGCGATCCGTCTCCTGGTGCTCGGCGCGGTGCGTCAGCACGGGCGGGCCCACGGCTACCAGGTGCGCAACGACCTGGAGTACTGGGGCGCGCACGAGTGGTCCAACGCCAAACCCGGCTCGATCTATCACGCCCTGAAGCAGATGGCGAAACAGGGACTGCTGCACGCGCACGAGATCGCGCCCTCCACCGCGGGGGGGCCGCCCCGCACCGAGTACGAGATCACGGACCAAGGTACCGAGGAGTACCTGCGGCTGGTCCGTGAGGCGCTGGTCTCCTACGACCAGAAGATGGACGTGAAGTCGGCGGCCATCGGCTTCATGGTGGACCTCCCGCGCGCGGAGACGGTGGCCCTGCTCAGGGAGCGCATCCGGCGCAGCGAGGAGTGGCGGTCGGCCGTCACCGAGCACTACGTGCCCGAGAACGGCCCCGGCCAGCTGGGCCACATCGGCGAGATCATGAACCTCTGGGTGCACACGGCCGACGCCGAGGCCGAGTGGACCCAGGGGCTGATCGAGCGGATCGAGGGCGGCGCGTACACCTTCGCGGGGGAGGGCGAGCCGTTCGTCGGCGTCCTCGCCGAGGGCGAGGAGAACCCGTACGCGACGGGGGAGCCGCATCCGGGAGATGCGGGCTAATCAAGTTTGACGACCGAGGGGCCGGGTATTACCCTCGGGGCCCGTAGTCAACTTTGACTAGTAAAGGAGAGTCCGTGGCCGATCCGGCGATCACCGTCGAAGGCGCGCACAAGAAGTACGGCGAGAAGAAGGCACTGGACGGGCTGGACCTCCGGGTCGGGCGCGGCACCGTGCACGGGGTGCTGGGGCCGAACGGCGCGGGCAAGACCACCTTGGTCCGGGTGCTGTCGACCCTCCTGCGACCCGACGCGGGCCGGATCGAGGTGGCCGGTCACGACGTGCTGACCGAGGCCCGCGCGGTCCGCTTCCGCATCGGCCTGCTCGGCCAGCACGCGGCCCTCGACGAGGAACTCAGCGGCAGGCAGAACCTGGAGCTGTTCGGCCGCCTCTACCACCTGGGCGCCCGCCCCGCGCGCGTGCGGGCCGACGAGCTCCTGGAGCGCTTCGGACTCGCCGACACCGGACGCAAGGCGGTACGGCAGTACAGCGGCGGCATGCGGCGCCGGCTGGACCTCGCCGCGTCCCTGATCACCGACCCGGAGGTGCTGTTCCTGGACGAACCCACGACCGGCCTCGACCCCCGCGGCCGCGCCGAGGTGTGGGCCGCGGTCCGCTCCCTGGTCGGCGGCGGTACGACGGTCCTGCTCACCACCCAGTACCTGGAGGAGGCCGACCAGCTCGCCGACCGGATCTCGGTCGTCGACGCGGGCCGGGTCATCGCCGACGGCACCGCCGACGAGCTGAAGTCCGCCCTCGGCGGCGACCGCATCGACGTCGTCCTGCGGGACGCGGGCCAGCTCGGCGCCGCCCTCGCCCTGCTGCCGCTCGACCCGGCGACGGTCCGGGCCGACGCCGACCGCCGGCTGCTGAGCGCCCCGGTCACCGACCGGATGGCGGCGCTCTCCGGAGTCGTACGCGCCCTTGAGGAGGCCGGCATCGAGGCGGAGGACATCGCCCTGCGCCGCCCGACGCTGGACGAGGTGTTCCTGCACCTCACCGGCGATCACCGAGTGAAGGAGGCCGTATGACCGCCTACGCACTGACCGACTCCTGGACCATGACCCGCCGCGAGCTGGCCCACTGGGCACGCCAGCCGGTGCAGGTCGTGGTGAACCTGGTCTTCCCGGTGATGCTGCTGCTGATGTTCGGCTACCTCATCGGCGGCGGCCGGGGCGTCCAGGGCTCCTACATCGACTATCTGGTCCCCGGCATGCTGGCGCTCACCATGGCCTTCGGCCTGGAGGGCACGATGATCGCGGTCACCCAGGACCTCAACAAGGGGGTGATCGACCGCTTCCGCTCCCTGCCGATGGCCAACGGAGCGGTGCTGGTGGGCCGTTCGGCGGCCGACATGCTCCAGTCGGCACTGTCCCTGTTCGTCCTCATGGGCGTCGGCTACGCCCTGGGCTGGCGGGTGGACGGCGGGCCCGGGGCCTTCCTGGGCGCGGTGGGGCTGCTGCTGCTCTTCCGCTTCGCCATGCTCTGGATCGGCATCCACCTGGCGCTGGTGGCCGGGAAGCCGGAGATGGTGCAGGCGGTGCAGATCCTGGTCTGGCCGGTCGGCTTCCTGTCCAACGCCCTCGCCCATCCGGAGTCCATGCCCGACTGGCTGGGCACGGTCGTCGAGTGGAACCCGATGTCCGCCACGGCGACGGCGGTCCGCGACCTGTTCGGCGGCACCGGCACGGATCAGGTGGCGGCGGCGGTCGTCTGGCCCTTGGTGCTCCTGGCGGTGTTCTTCCCGCTGGCGGTGCGGCGGTTCGGGCGGCTCAGCAAGTGAGCCGCCGCCCGCGCGGGGTGGGGCGGGGCCGTGCGGGCTAGTGATGAAAGGCCGTCGCCTGGCCCGCGTCCCGCCCCAAGGGACCTGGTTGCCTTCTGAGTTCCGGCAGCAGGCGCTGGAGGTCGTCCAGGAGGAGCGCCGCGAGGTCGGTCGAGAAGCCGTTGCGGCACACCACCCGCAGCACCGACAGGTCCTCCCGGTTCGGCGGGAAGGTGTACGCGGGCACCAGCCAGCCGCGCTCGCGCAGCCTGCGGGACACGTCGAAGACGTCGTACGCCTTCACCTCCGGCGCCGTGGTGAAGGCGAAGACGGGCAACTGGTCGCCCCGGGTGAGCAGGTCGAAGTCGCCGAGGGCTTCGATCTGTCCGGCCAGCCGGGTCGCGACGTCCCGCGAGGCCTGCTGCACGGCCCGGTAGCCCTCGCGGCCCAGCCGCAGGAAGGTGTAGTACTGCGCGACGACCTGGGCGCCGGGGCGGGAGAAGTTCAGCGCGAAGGTCGGCATGTCGCCGCCCAGGTAGTTCACGTGGAAGACGAGTTCGTCGGGCAGGGCGTCCTTGTCCCGCCACAGCGCCCAGCCGACGCCCGGGTAGACCAGCCCGTACTTGTGCCCGGAGGTGTTGATCGAGGCCACGCGCGGGAGGCGGAAGTCCCACACCAGGTCCTCGTCGAGGAAGGGCGCGACCATCGCGCCCGAGGCGCCGTCCACGTGCACCGGGATGTCGAGCCCGGTGCGCTCCTGGAGGGCGTCCAGGGCGGCGCACAGCTCGGCGATCGGCTCGTAGGAGCCGTCGAAGGTGGAGCCGAGGATGCCCACGACCCCGATGGTGTTCTCGTCGCACAGCTCGGCCGCCGCCTGGGGATCGAGGTGGAACCGCCCGCCCTCCATGGGGACCGGACGGGCCTCCACCTCCCAGAAGTTGCAGAACTTCTCCCAGCACACCTGGACGTTGACGCCCATGACGAGATTCGGGCGACCTCCGGTGTTCCGTCTGCTCCACCGCCGCTTGAACGCCATCCCCGCCAGCATGCACGCCTCGCTGGAACCGGTCGTCGAACAGCCCACGGCGGCCGCCGGATCGGGCGCGTTCCACAGGTCGGCGAGCATCGCCACACAGCGCCGCTCCAGCTCGGCGGTGCGCGGGTACTCGTCCTTGTCGATCATGTTCTTGTCCCGGCACTCCGCCATCAGCACCCCGGCCTGCGGCTCCATCCAGGTGGTGACGAAGGTGGCCAGATTCAGCCGGGCGTTGCCGTCCAGCATCAACTCGTCGTGGACCAGCTGGTACGCCGTCATCGGCGGCAGCGGGCTGTCCGGGAGCCGGTGCCGGGGCGGTGCCTCGGTCATGCCGCCGACCGGATTGGCCTGACCGTAGAAGGGGTTGACGGACGGGGGCAGGTCGTCGGAACGGCCGGGTCCTTGGTGCAGTGCCATCGACTTCTCCAAAGGGGGTGGGGAGTTCAGCGGAGCGGGGTGCCGTCCTCGCGCAGCTGCATCTGCGGGCGCCCCGTCACCAGCAGCCAGGCGGGCAGCGACGCGATGCACAGCAGGGCCAGGACCGCGGGGGAAGCCACCAGGACGGCGGCGACGAACAGGCTCACCCAGCCCTGCCGGGTCACCGCCAGCAGCACCCCGAGCACGCCCGCCGAGACGCCGACCGCCGGATGCACCCCCGGCACCAGGGCGTGGGCGCACAGACCGAGGGCCGCCCCGACGAACACGGCCGGGAAGATCCGCCCGCCCCGGAAGCCGCAGCAGGCGGCGACGAGCAGCGCGGCCAGCTTCACCACCGCCATCCCCGCGAACTCACCCGCCGTCCAGCCGCCGGGGTCGGCCGCGAGCTCCCCGACCTCCTCCAGCCCCTTGAAGAGCGTCAGATGGCCGCCCAGGGCCCCCAGCAGCCCCAGCACGAGCCCGCCCACCGGAAGCATCAGCATCGGGTGCCGCAGCTTTCCGAAGGCGGCGTGGACGTACGGGAAGGCGTACACGGCCGCCATGCCGAGCAGCGCGGCGGCGGACGCGACCACCGGCGCCGCGAGCAGATCGCCCCAGCCGGGGTGGTCGAAGGCGGGAAGACCCAGGTCGAAGGTGGGACGGGCGACCAGTTCGGTGGTGATCGCCCCGGCGGCGGCCGCGACGAGGGGCGCGAAGACGTTGTCCCACAGCGCCCCCTTGGCCGGCCGCCCGGCCAGCGCCTCCGAGATCACCAGCGCCGCGGCCACCGGCGTGCCGAACAGCGCGCCGATCGTCGCGGCCTCCGCCAGCGCCGCCCACAGGCCGCCCGGCACCCGGGGCAGGAGCCGGTGCCCGAGCCAGAGGGCCAGCCCGACATTGACGGCGATGATCGGGTTCTCCGGGCCGAGGCTCGGCCCGCCCGCGAGCATCAGAGCGGTCGCCAGCAGCAGTCCCGGCAGGACGACGGGCGGCAGCGCGGGCGCGTCGAGCCCGGTGGTGGCCGGATCGGGCCCGGCGTGCCCGGGCGCCTTCCAGACCACCAGCCCGACGGCCACCCCGGTCGCGGTCAGCACGGTCAGCATCCACGGCACGGAGAAGCGGCCCACCCCCAGCGCGTCGGGCAGGTCCTGCCAGAGCACGTGCTGGAGGGCCTCGGCCGCCTCGCTCACCCCGAGGAACAGCAGGGCGGCAGCCACGCCCACCACCAGGGCGGGGAGGATCAGCGGCAGCAGGGCGCGGGCCGAGGTCGCCGGCGCGGCGGGCGCCTGCGGCGCGGTCTCCTGGGGCACGGGGACACGTTAAACCGGCAAACCGGGTAATACGGTCGTATTCCATGGGCTTGCGCCTCACGTGGCGTGAGGATTCATCGTGGAGCGCGTACCGAGAAGGGAGCGGACGACGTGAGCTACTCCGTGGGACAGGTCGCGGGCTTCGCCGGAGTGACGGTGCGCACACTGCACCACTACGACGACATCGGCCTGCTCGTCCCCAGCGAGCGCAACCACGCGGGCCACCGGCGCTACAGCGACGGCGACCTCGACCGGTTGCAGCAGATCCTGTTCTACCGGGAGCTCGGCTTTCCGCTCGACGAGGTCGCCGCCCTGCTCGACGATCAGGCCGCCGGAAAAGCAGACCCGCGCGCGCACCTGCGCCGCCAGCACGACCTGCTGACCGCCCGGATCGAGAAGCTGCAGAAGATGGCGACGGCCGTGGAACAGGCCATGGAGGCACGCACGATGGGCATCAACCTCACCCCCGAAGAGCGCTTCGAGGTCTTCGGCGACCACGACCCCGAGCAGTACGCCGAGGAGGCGCAGGCACGCTGGGGCAGCACGGAGGCGTACGCCGAGTCGCAGCGCCGCGCGGCGGCATACACCAAGGACGACTGGAAGCGGATGCAGGACGAGGGGGCCGAGTGGGGCGAGCGCTACAAGGCCCTGATGACCTCCGGTGAGCCGCCGACCGGCGAGGCGGCCATGGAGCTGGCGGAGGAGCACCGCCGGTACCTCGGCAGGTGGTTCTACGAATGCCCGTACGAGATGCACCAGTGCCTGGGTGACATGTACGTCGCCGACGAACGCTTCACGGCGTTCTACGACGCCATGCACCCAGGCATGGCGGCCCACCTGCGCGACGCCATCCGCGCCAACGCCGCCCGCCGCACCGCGTGATCCCCGGTCCGGGAGTGCCGCTACTCCCGGACCAGGACCACGGCCGTGCCGTACGCGCACACCTCGGTGCCGACGTCCGAGGCATCGGTCACATCGAAGCGGAAGGCGAGCACTGCATTGGCGCCACGCGCGCGTGCCTGCTCCACCAACCGTTCCATGGCCTGGTTGCGGGTCTGCACGAGCGTCTTGGTGAGCCCCTTGAGCTCACCGCCGACCATCGACTTCAGCCCCGCGCCGATCTGGCTGCCCAGATGCCGGGAGCGCACCGTCAACCCGAACACTTCCCCGATGACCTCCTGGACCCGGTGACCGGGTACGTCGTTCGTGGTCACCACCAGGACATCGGGCTGAGGGCCCTGTCCGCCGCCGTATTCATCGATTCCCATGGTGGACAGCCTTCCCCGGGCCGCCGTAAAAGGCATCCTGTGCGCACCCATGGAACCTGGGCCTCCGGCGGTGCGTTGATAGGGGTACCGCGTTGGTACTTTTGAGCACCAGCCCCCGCCCGCCCCACCCCCGCAGGAGCCACAACCCGTGACCACGCTTGCGCTCGGCCCCGAGTGGCTCAGCCCGGAATACCTCATCGAGGCCTTCGCGCTGCCCGGCATCCTTCTGATCGTCTTCGCCGAATCCGGCCTCTTCGCGTTCCTGCCCGGTGACTCGCTGCTGTTCACGGCAGGTCTCTTCGTGGCCGAGGGGACGTACATCACCCAGCCCCTGTGGCTGGTCTGCACCCTGATCGTGCTGGCCGCCGTCATCGGTGACCAGGTCGGCTACATGATCGGCAAGTTCTTCGGCCCGAGGCTCTTCAACCGCCCCAACTCCAAGCTCTTCAAACAGGAGAACCTGGAGAAGGCCCATGAGTTCATGGAGAAGTACGGCCCGAAGGCGATCGTGCTGGCCCGATTCGTGCCGATCGTGCGGACCTTCGCGCCCATCGTGGCCGGCGCCGGCCGCATGAAGTACCGCACCTTCCTGACGTACAACATCATCGGCGGCATCGCCTGGGGCACCGGAGTCACCGTGGCCGGGTACTGGCTCGGCCAGATCGACTTCATCGCGAAAAACGTCGAGGCGATCCTCATCCTGATCGTCTTCCTCTCGGTCGTCCCGATCATCGTCGAGTACCTGCGCGAGCGCGCCAAGAAGAAGCGGGCGGCGGCCCAGGCCCCGGCGGCCCGGCCCCCCCACCAGCAGCACCCGCAGATGATGGACGACGCGACGACCCAGCTCCGCCGCATCGACCCGACCGACCAGCCCCCGCAGCAGCAGCAGTACTACGGCCAGCAGCAGCCCTACGCCCAGCAGTACCCGCAGGGTTACGGCAACCAGCAGCAGTACGGCGGCCGGCCGAACGACCAGTACCCGCCCAACCAGGGCTACTAGCAACACCGGTGACGGACGCGGACCCGCGAGGAGTTCAGAACCCCCGGGTCCGCTTCGCCGCCTTGCGTCCCTCCCCGGCCCCGGCCGGAAGCCGCAGGAACAACCGCGAGATCTCCGACCCCAGGTTGACGCCGATCGCGATGGCCATCGCCAGGGATGCCGCCGTCGCCAGCGACACCAGCCCCTTGTCCACCTCGTTCTGAGCGATGGACAGCAGCCCGAAGTAGGTCGACGAGCCCGGCAGCAGCGGCCCGATCGCCGCGGTCGTGTACGGCAGCGCCGAAGCGAACCGGAACCGCGACAGCAGCTGCCCGAACAGCCCCACCAGGCCCGCCGCCACGGCCGTGGAGGCGACCGGCGACAGGCCGCCGGTGTAGTGCAGCGCCCCGTACACCGACCAGGCGACTCCGCCGTTCAGGGTGACCGCCAGCACGGTGGACCGCTCCTGCTGCAGCAGCACCGCGAAGGTCAGCGACAGCAGCATCGAGGCGCCGATCTGCCACAGCGGCCGCTCGGAGATGTTCAGGGCCGCGTCCGGGTTCAGCTTGGCGCCGAGGTTCACGCCGAAGTACAGGATCACCAGCACCCCGGCGACGATCCCGACGAAGAAGTACATGACCTCCAGCAGCCGCGCGGCCGCGGTGATGTAGAACCCGGTCAGACCGTCCTGCACCCCCGCCACCAGCGCCCGCCCGGGCAGGAGCGCGAACAGCCCACCGGTGATCACCGCGGACGCCTTGGCGTCCACGTGCGCGAGGTTGAGGGCGATGCCTATCGCGGCCGGCGGCATCGCGGCCACCATGAACTGGTAGAACTCCGGCAGCCCGCGCCCCGCGCACAGCCACGCCAGCCGGTCGCCGAGCATCGCGCCCACCGCCGCGGCCACGAACACGATCAGATCACCACCGACCAGCACCGAGGCGGCGCCGGCCAGCAGTCCGCTCGCCGAGGTCAGCACCCAGGTCGGATACGGGTGCCGGTTGCGGCGGATCTCCGCGAGCCGCCGGTAGGACTCCTCCAGGGAGACATGGCTCTCCGGATCGCTGAGGTCGTCCACCAGCCGGAACACGGCCGCGAGCCGCGTGTAGTCGGTCCCGCGCCGCCGCACGGTCCGCGAGGCCGTCACCGGGTCGTCCACCAGCGACGGCTGGTAGGAGATCGACAGCAGTGTGAAGGTGACGTTCGGCTCGCAGCGGTCCAGGCCGTAGGACCGGCAGACCGCGAACATCGCCGCCTCGACGTCCTCCGCGCCCTCCCCGCCCGCCAGCAGCAGCTCGCCGATCCGCAGGGTCAGGTCGAGCACGCGGGGGACGGCCGGACCCTCGTCCTCGGTCTTCGGAATCCGCTCCGGCGCGGGCCGCTCGGTCACCGGCATGCGCAGCATCGTGCGCATCCGGTCCTGCCAGGGCACGTCCTTGGTCAGACTGACCGCTGGCACCCCGGACGCCGGGGTGAACACGGGGGGCGCGTCCTTGGCGTGGTAGGTCCGCGGCGTACTGAACGCCGACTTCTCGGGCTCGGCCACCGGACCCGGGCGGGTGTCCAGCCCGCGCGGCAGGGCGAACTCGGACGTGGTCTCCGGCTCACCGCCGGCCTTGGGTACGGCGAGCCCCTGGGGAATGGCGAACTCGGATGTGATCTCAGGGTCGAACGTGCCGGTCGCCTCGTCCGACTGCGGCTTGCGGTCCTCCGCGTCCGTCACTTGCGCAGCGCTCCCTGTACGACGCATTCAGGCCAGGCTTCAGTATGCGCACACCCATGCCAAAGGGCCGCACGCGTCGCGTGCGGCCCGTCGGTGACCTGGGGGCTCAGTGGCCGCCCTGGTCCTTGAAGCGCTTGTAGGACCGCTCGATCTCGGCCTCGGCCTCGGTACGGCCGACCCAGTCGGCGCCCTCGACGGACTTGCCGGGCTCCAGGTCCTTGTAGACCTCGAAGAAGTGCTGGATCTCCAGGCGGTCGAACTCCGACACGTGGTGGATGTCGCGCAGGTGCTCCACGCGCGGGTCGTGCGCCGGGACGCACAGCAGCTTGTCGTCGCCGCCGGCCTCGTCCGTCATCCGGAACATGCCGATCGCGCGGCACTGGATGAGGCAGCCCGGGAAGGTCGGCTCGTCCAGGATGACCAGCGCGTCCAGCGGGTCGCCGTCCTCGCCGAGGGTGTTCTCGACGAAGCCGTAGTCGGCCGGGTAGCTGGTCGAGGTGAAGAGGCGACGGTCCAGGCGGATCCGACCGGTCTCGTGGTCCACCTCGTACTTGTTCCGCGAACCCTTCGGAATCTCGATCGTGACGTCGAACTCCACCGGTGGCTCCTCCATGATCAACACATAGTTCTGGTGGTTAAGTGTCCCTCACGCAGGTGTGTGATCGCGAAAGGGGCTGGTGGTCGTGCCAGAGCTGAGGCCTTGGCGGGCCGCGGGACCGCGGGTGGCGCGGCTCGCGAACGCCGTACGACCGCGTCTCGCACAGGCCGTCACAGCCGGCCGACCGCGCCTGGCACGGCTCGGCCGAGCCGCCTCGGCGCAGGTCATCAGGGTAAAGACCTGGCAGTACACCGCCGGCGCCGCCACCGTCGGCCTCGCGCTCGCCGTGGGTGCGGTGTCCACCGCCGGTCCCTGGGACTCCTCGGGTCAGCGTACGGCCGAGCGGGACCGGGCAGCCGCCCAGGAGCACACGGGTGGCGCAGATCACGGTCGTGATTCCGCTACGACGGCCACGGCGCCCCACGCCGCCCCCAGCGCCGCATCAGTCCTCAGCGGCCTCGGCGGCTCGGCCGGCGGGGTGAGATCCGCCCCCGGCGCCAAGGCCCTGGCCGGCGTCCTGGACCCGCTCCTGGACACCTCCGCGCTCGGCGGGCGCCGATCCGCCGCCGTCGTCGACGTGACCACCGGCAAGCGCCTGTACGGCACCGGCTCGGGCACCGCGCTCACCCCGGCCTCCACCACGAAGATCGCCACCGCCGCCGCGGCCCTGTCCGCCCTCGGCCCCGACCACCGCCTCACCACCCGCGCCGCCCTGGAACCCGACACCGGCGAACTCGTCCTGGTCGGCGGCGGAGACCCCACGCTCACCGCCCGCAAGGACGCCGAGGGCTGGGCCAGCCTGCGCGCCCTCGCCGAGGACACCGCCACCGCCCTGAAGAAGGACGGCATGCGCGAGGTGACCCTGTCGTACGACACCACGCTCTACGCGGGCGACGCGGACCACCCGATCGGGGTCAACGACAACCTCGCCCAGGTCAGCGCCCTGATGGCCGACGAGGCCCGCACCGACGACTCCGTCAGCGGCCCGGCGCCCCGCGCGGCGGACCCGGCGGCCGAGGCGTCCCGCACCTTCGCCGGCCTCCTCAAGGGCCACGGCATCAAGACCACCTCCCCGGGCCCCTCCAAGGCGACCGGCCGCGCCCGGACCCTCGCCGAGGTCTCCTCGCCGCCGCTCGCGGCCCTGGTCGAACGCATGCTCACCCACAGCGACAACGACATCGCCGAGGCCCTCGCCCGCCAGACCGCCCTCGCCACCGGCGAACGCGCCGACTTCGACGGCGCGGGCCGCGCCCTGCGCGCCGAGCTCAAAAAGCTCGGAGTGCCGGTGAAAGGCGCCGACTTCAAGGACGGCAGCGGCCTGAACCGCGACGACCGCCTCACGGCCGACACCCTGACCGCCCTGCTGGCGAAGTCGGGCGACCCGGCCCACCCCGAACTTCGCCCGATCCTCACCGGCCTGCCCGTGGCGGGCTTCACCGGCACCCTGACCAGCCGCTACACGGACGGCGCGGCCGGCGTCGTACGAGCGAAGACCGGCACCCTGACCGGCGTGAACGCCCTCGCCGGCACGGTCGTCGACCAGGACGGGCACCTGCTGGCCTTCGCCTTCCTGGCCACCGACACCACCGACCCGTCAGCGGCCCAGTCGGCCCTGGACGCGGCGGCCACGGCCCTGGCGGCGTGCGGCTGCGGCTGAACCGCACCCGAACGTGCCGACCGCCGACGCCCTGCCCGCAACGGCGGCGCTCACGTACGGTTGACGCATGACGAGCATCGGTGGTGCCGCAACTGGGATGGTCGACTGGAATCTCGCGGTGGCGACCGCGACCCGGCTCATGCGGCCGGGCCCCGAGATCAGCCGCGACGAGGCCCGGGCCGTCGTCGCGGAGCTGCGCCGGCACGCCAAGGCCTCGGAGGAACACGTCCGGGGCTTCACCCGGCTGGGCACCGAGGAGACCCACGACACCCCCGTCCTGGTCGTCGACCGCCCCGGCTGGGTCCGGGCCAATGTCGCCGGCTTCCGGGAACTGCTCAAGCCGCTGTTCGACAAGATGCAGGAGCGCCGCGGCTCCGGCCCCGGCAACGCGGTCCTCGGCGCCGTCGGCGGCAAGGTCACCGGCGTGGAGCTCGGCATGCTGCTGTCGTTCCTCGCCTCCCGTGTCCTCGGCCAGTACGAGACCTTCGCCCCCGCCACCCGCGAACTCCCCGCGGGCGCGAACGGCGGCGGGCGGCTGCTGCTCGTCGCGCCGAACATCGTCCACGTCGAGCGCGAACTCGACGTCCAGCCGCACGACTTCCGGCTGTGGGTGTGCCTGCACGAGGAGACCCACCGCACCCAGTTCACCGCCGTGCCCTGGCTGCAGGACCACCTCCAGGGCGAAATCCAGTCGTTCTTGGGGGAGACCGACGTGGACCCCATGACCGTCCTGGAGCGCGTCCGCGAGGCCGCCCAGTCCCTCGCCGGAGGCCGCCCCGAGGCGGAGGAGGACGACGGCGGCCGCTCCTTCGTCGAGATCGTGCAGACCCCGGCCCAGCGCGAGATCCTCGGCCGTATCACCGCCGTGATGTCCCTGCTGGAGGGGCACGCCGACTTCGTCATGGACGGCGTCGGCCCGGCCGTCGTGCCGTCCGTCGCGGAGATCCGCGAGAAGTTCCAGCAGCGCCGGGCCAAGGGCGCCTCCCGGCTGGACATCGCCCTGCGCAAACTGCTCGGCCTGGACGCCAAGCTCCGCCAGTACCGCGACGGGGAACGCTTCGTGCGGGCCGTCGTCGACGAGGTCGGCATGGACGGCTTCAACCGCGTGTGGACCTCCCCGAACACCCTCCCGACCAAGGCGGAGATCGCCAAACCGGCGGACTGGGTCACGCGGGTGCACCGCAAGGCCGAGTCGTGAACCCCCGTGCGGGGTCGTGAAACGAATCCGGCCGACGGCAGGCGAACGCCCCTTCAATCACCCGTCCGAGGGACCGTGAGCCATGGGTAGGCGTGCAATGCTCGGGGAACCGCCCGGTTCTGTCACCATCTACACACTCTGAGTGACCGAACCCCGGGCTCACCCCCCGAAAACTTCATGAAGGGAACCGGACATGGGTCCCCATCCTGCGGTCGCGGCGATACGCCTGGCGGTCCGCCGCGTCCTCCACGACATCCTCAACGACCAACAGACCTCCCCCGAGCACACCCCGCACGAGCGCCCGCCGTCGCCGCTCGTGCTCGTGGCGTGCTCCGGCGGCGCCGACTCCATGGCCCTCGCCTCCGCCCTCGCCTTCGAGGCACCCAAGCTCGGCATCCGGGCCGGCGGCGTCACCGTCGACCACGGCCTCCAGCCCGGCTCCGACCTGCGCGCCGAGGAAGTCGTCCTCCGCCTGCGGCAACTCGGCCTCGACCCGGTCGAATCCGCCGCCGTCACCGTCGGCCGCGAAGGCGGACCCGAGGCCGCCGCCCGCGACGTCCGCTACGCCGCCCTGGACGCCGCCGCCCAGCGCCACGGCGCCGCCGCGATCCTCCTCGGCCACACCCGCGACGACCAGGCCGAAACCGTCCTGCTCGGCCTCGCCCGCGGCTCCGGCATCCGCTCCCTGTCCGGCATGGCCGCGGTCTCGGGGGCCGGCGGCCGTTACCGGCGCCCCTTCCTGGAGATCGACCGGCAGACCGCCCGCCGGGCCTGCATGGTCCAGTCCCTGCCCGTCTGGGACGACCCCCACAACGCCGACCCCGCCTACACCCGCTCCCGCCTGCGCCACGAGGGCCTGCCCGCCCTGGAAAAGGCCCTCGGCAAAGGCGTCGTGGAGGCGCTCGCCCGTACGGCGCAACTGTCCCGCGACGACGCCGACGCCCTCGACGCCTGGGCGGGCCAGGCCGAGACCGGCGTCCGGGACGCCGCGGGGCTGCTGGAGTGCGCCAAGCTCTACGCCCTCCCGCCCGCCGTACGCCGCCGGATCCTGCGCCGCGCCGCCATCGAGGCGGGCGCTCCGGCCGGCTCGCTGTTCGCCCGGCACATCGAGGAAGTCGACCGCCTGATCACCGGATGGCGCGGCCAGGGGGTCATCAATCTCCCCGGCAAAGTCGTGGCCCAGCGCCAGGGTGGCAGACTGGTGATTCGGCAAGGCTGAATCCTTGCCCCCCGCCAGGGGGGCGGACGGCCGGTGGGACGACCGAAAGTGATGCGGGTGGACGCGAACGACATGGGTGCCGACCTTCAGCAGGTACTCATCACCAAGGAAGAGATCGACGCGAAGCTCATCGAGCTCGCCGCGAAGATCGACGCGGAGTACGCGGGCAAGGACCTGCTCATCGTCGGCGTCCTCAAGGGCGCGGTGATGGTGATGGCGGACCTCGCGCGGGCGCTGTCCACCCCCGTCACCATGGACTGGATGGCCGTGTCCTCCTACGGGGCGGGCACCCAGTCCTCCGGGGTGGTGCGGATCCTCAAGGACCTCGACACCGACATCAAGGGCAAGCACGTCCTGATCGTCGAGGACATCATCGACTCCGGGCTGACCCTGTCCTGGCTGCTGTCCAACCTCGGCTCGCGCGAGCCCGAGTCCCTCAAGGTGTGCACCCTGCTGCGCAAGCCGGACGCCGCCAAGGTCGCCATCGACGTCGAATGGGTGGGCTTCGACATTCCCAACGAGTTCGTCGTCGGCTACGGCCTCGACTACGCCGAGAAGTACCGCAACCTCCCGTTCGTCGGTACGCTCGCGCCCCACGTCTACGGCGGCTGACCCCCGGGCTCGGCCGTGCGCTGAGCCACAAGGGCGACGCCGGTAGGACGATCGGGAACCCCAGCGCGGTCCGCACCGTTGGAGCATGCAGAGACGGGATTGCCGGCCGGCCGAGCGGCTTCGTGCGGCTTCGGTCCACAATGCTGGGGTACCGTCAGAAGAACTGTCTTATCAAACTCACTATGGCAGGAGGGACGGGGCGGCTCCGCTCCGTATGGATGGACGTGAAGCGATACTTCCGTGGGCCGGTCATGTGGATCGTGCTGGCCGTCCTTGCCGTGGTCGTGTTGATGCAGGTCGTCGGCTCGTCCGGTGGCTACAAGACGGTGGACACCGGCCAGGTCGTCCAGGCGATCAATGACAACAAGGTCGAATCAGCCAAGCTGACCACCGGCGACGAGCAGACCATCAAGGTCCAGCTCAAGGACGGCGAAAAGATCGAGGACAGCTCGAAGATCCAGGCGAGCTACATCGGCGACCAGGGCGCGGCCCTGGCCACCACCCTGCAGACCAAGTTCCAGGACAAGCAGATCCCGGACGGCTACACGGTCTCGCCGACGAAGCAGAACGCCTTTGTGAGCATCCTGCTCTCGCTGCTGCCCTTCGTTCTCATCGTGGTCGTGTTCCTGTTCCTGATGAATCAGATGCAGGGCGGCGGCTCCCGGGTCATGAACTTCGGGAAGTCCAAGGCCAAGCTCATCACCAAGGACACCCCGAAGACGACGTTCGCCGACGTCGCCGGTTCCGACGAGGCGGTCGAGGAACTCCACGAGATCAAGGAATTCCTCCAGGAGCCCGCCAAGTTCCAGGCCGTGGGCGCCAAGATTCCCAAGGGCGTACTGCTGTACGGCCCGCCCGGCACCGGCAAGACCCTGCTCGCGCGTGCCGTCGCGGGCGAGGCCGGCGTGCCGTTCTACTCGATCTCCGGTTCCGACTTCGTCGAGATGTTCGTCGGTGTCGGTGCCTCCCGAGTCCGTGACCTGTTCGAGCAGGCCAAGGCGAACGCCCCGGCGATCGTCTTCGTCGACGAGATCGACGCGGTCGGCCGCCACCGCGGCGCCGGCCTCGGCGGTGGTCACGACGAGCGCGAGCAGACCCTGAACCAGCTGCTCGTCGAGATGGACGGCTTCGACGTGAAGGGCGGCGTCATCCTGATCGCCGCCACGAACCGTCCCGACATCCTGGACCCGGCCCTCCTGCGCCCCGGCCGCTTCGACCGCCAGATCGCGGTCGACCGCCCCGACATGCTGGGCCGTCTGGAGATCCTCAAGGTCCACCAGAAGGGCAAGCCGGTCGCCCCCGATGTCGACCTGTCCGCCGTCGCCCGCCGTACTCCGGGCTTCACCGGTGCCGATCTGTCCAACGTCCTGAACGAGGCCGCCCTGCTGACGGCCCGCTCGGACAAGAAGCTGATCGACAACCACATGCTCGACGAGGCCATCGACCGTGTCGTGGCGGGCCCGCAGAAGCGGACCCGGATCATGTCGGACAAGGAAAAGAAGATCACCGCGTACCACGAGGGCGGCCACGCCCTGGTCGCGGCGGCCTCCCCGAACTCCGACCCGGTCCACAAGATCACGATCCTGTCGCGAGGCCGGGCCCTCGGTTACACGATGGTCCTGCCGGACGAGGACAAGTACTCCACGACGCGCAACGAAATGCTGGACCAGCTGGCGTACATGCTGGGCGGCCGCGCGGCCGAGGAGCTCGTCTTCCACGACCCGACCACGGGTGCCGCGAACGACATCGAGAAGGCCACCGCCACGGCCCGCGCGATGGTCACGCAGTACGGCATGACCGAGCGCCTCGGCGCGATCAAGTTCGGTGGGGACAACACCGAGCCGTTCCTCGGCCGTGAGATGGCTCACCAGCGCGACTACTCGGAAGAGGTCGCCGCGCTGGTCGACGAAGAGGTCAAGAAGCTCATCGAGACCGCGCACAACGAGGCCTGGGAGATCCTGGTCGAGAACCGCGACGTCCTCGACAACCTCGTTCTCGCGCTGCTGGAGCGGGAGACGCTGGGCAAGGAGGAGATCGCCGAGATCTTCGCCGGTATCGTCAAGCGCCCGCCGCGGCCCGCGTGGACCGGGTCCTCGCGCCGTACGCCGTCCACCCGTCCGCCGGTGCTCTCCCCCAAGGAGCTCGCCCTGACGAACGGCGCCAACGGCTCGACTCCGGCGATCACCACCGCCAAGTCGACGGTCGCCGAGCCGACCCCGGAGCCCGCTCCCGAGGAGCGCCCGGAGAGCTGACCCGGGCCCGGTGATCCCACCGGCCCCGGAATGGATGCCGCGTCCCCCTGGTTTTAGCCTGGGGGGCGCGGCATCGTCGTATGTCCGCAGTTCAGACGCGTGACCCACACGCGCCACCCGCACAGGAACGAGGCACCACATGACCGACCCCGTGACGCTCGACGGCGAGGGCCGCATCGGCGAGTTCGACGAGAAGCGCGCCGAGAACGCCGTGCGGGAACTGCTGATCGCGGTCGGCGAGGATCCGGACCGCGAGGGTCTGAAGGAGACGCCGGGGCGGGTGGCCAGGGCCTACAAGGAGATATTCGCGGGCCTGTGGCAGCAGCCCGAGGATGTGCTGACCACGACGTTCGACATCGGGCACGACGAGATGGTGCTGGTGAAGGACATCGAGGTCTACAGCACGTGCGAGCACCATCTGGTGCCGTTCCGGGGAGTGGCGCACGTCGGGTACATCCCGGCGACCTCCGGGAAGATCACCGGACTGTCCAAGCTGGCCCGGCTCGTCGATGTCTACGCCCGCCGTCCGCAGGTGCAGGAACGACTCACCACGCAGATCGCGGATTCCCTGATGGAGATCCTGGAGCCGCGTGGCGTGATCGTCGTCGTGGAGTGCGAGCACATGTGCATGTCGATGCGCGGCATACGCAAGCCCGGCGCGAAGACGCTCACCTCGGCGGTGCGCGGACAGCTGCGGGACGCGGCCACCCGCAACGAGGCGATGAGCCTCATCATGGCGCGCTGACGCGCCTGCTCGTCACGCGGCCGGTGCGGCTCCCGTGCCGTTGTGCTCGTCGTCCTCCGGGAGCTTGCAGACGCGCTCCAGGAAAATGGCCGCCGCTATGACGGCGATGCCCGCGACGACCGAGAAGCCGGCGTAGATGGCCTGGTCGCGGCGGGCGGGGATGTCGAGGACCTCCAGCAGGAAGACGCCCGTGCCGCCGTACATGCCCGCGACCAGGGCGGCGACCAGGGCGCTGGCCTGGCCGAAGACGACCGCTCGGGCGGCCATCAGGGGGTCGACGCCCTTGGCGCCCGGGCGGCGCTCGCGCTGCGCCCTGAGGCGGGAGCGGATCGAGAGCGCCGTGGCCAGCAGCACCGCGGCGATCAGGGCGAGGACGACGGGGGCGGCCAGGGGGACGCTCGGCAGGGTCCCGATCGAGTTCCAGAGGCGGGCGCCCGCCCAGGACAGGACGCCGGCCACGACGAACACGCCGGCCAGCTCCCTGATACGCAGCTCTCTCACGGTGTCCCTTCAGCTCCCCCGGGCTCCCACGGACTGTGGTCGTCTCGACCTTAACGACTACTCGGGCAGTCGGAGTTCCAGATCCCCGCGAGCAAAGACGCCTTCCTGGGCGACGGTGCCGAGCAGATCGGCCACCGCGCCGCGTCCGGGCAGCTGGGCCTCGGGTTCCACGTCGTGCCACGGGGCGAGGACGAAGGCCCGCTCATGGGCCCGCGGGTGGGGCAGGGTGAGCGCCGGGTCGTCGGAGACGACGTCGGCGTAGGCGACGATGTCGACGTCGAGGGTGCGCGGCCCCCAGCGCTCGTCCCGCACCCGGTGGAAGGCCTCCTCGACCGCCTGCGCGCGCTCCAGCAGCGACGACGGGGGAAGGGTGGTCTTCAGGACCACGACCGCGTTGAAGTACGAGGGCTGGCTGCCGGGCTGCACGCCCCACGGCTCGGTCTCGTAGACGGGGGAGACGGCCTTGACGCGCAGGCCGGGGGTGTCCTCCAGCGCGTCGATGGCGCCCTGGAGGGTCTCCAGGCGGTTGCCGAGGTTCGAGCCCAGGGAGATCACGGCTCGCTGCGGGTTGTGCAGGGTGGTGTCGGCGGCGTCCACTTTCTCGACGACGGAGGCGGGTACCGGCTGTACGGTCGGATCGCTGGAACCCTCGGTGAAGAACGCGGTCATACTCGGCTCCGGATGATGGTGACGGTCACGTCGTCGAAGGGGACCGTGATCGGCGCGTCCGGTTTGTGGACGCGGACCTCGACCTCCTGGACCCCTTCGTGCTTCAGACAGGCCTGGGCGATGCGCTCGGCGAGGGTTTCGATGAGGTTGACGGGCTCGCCCTCGACGACGGCCACGACCTCCTCCGCCACGATGCCGTAGTGCACGGTCTTCGCCAGGTCGTCGTCGGCTGCGGCCGGCCGGGTGTCCAGGCCCAGCACGAGGTCCACGATGAAGGTCTGGCCCTCCTCGCGCTCCTTGGGGAACACACCGTGGTGCCCGCGGGCCTTGAGGCCGCTCAGCGCGACACGATCCACGCGAATCACTCCTGCAATCGTCGTTGACGGCCGGTCCGAACCGTGTGCGGACGGCACACCGGCCTCGGACGAATCTACCTGCGGGCACTGACAGGGCCGTTCCACGGGGGCATGCGCCCGCGCCGGTCCCGGAGGGTTCATCGGGTGTTTCCCCCGGGGAACCCGGCGGCTCATGGGTTGGTAGCCGCCCCTACCCGGAGCCGGGTGATTCCAACCACGTGTTGGTCCCTGTGGGGCGCCTACCCACTCAGGAGGGGGTGTCGTCGCCTTCTTCGTCATCGGTTTCGGCCAGCACGGGAGAGGCGTGGTGGGACCAGATCTTCCAGCCGTGCGGGGTACGGCGGAAGACGTTGGTGGCGACCACCAGCTGGCCGACGAGCGGGCCGAGCTCCTCGCTGCCCTCGGGCGCGGGGCCGCCGCTGAGGATGTTCTCGGTGCAGGTGACGAGCGCGGTGTCACCGGTGACCGAGACATGCACGTCGGTGAGGAAGAACTGGATGTAGTCGGTGTTCGCCATGATCAGGGCGTACGACCTGAGCACCTCGCCGCGGCCGGTGAGCACCGGCCAGCCGGGGTGCACGCAGGAGATCACGCCGCTGTCGGCCGGGTCGTGGTAGGTCTCGTCGACGCCGAGGTCGGCCGGGGTGAGCCAGAGCGAGGACAGTTCCTCGAAGTCGCCGCGCTCCACCGCCTCGTAGTAGGCGGTGTTCGCGGCCTCCACCTGCTCGACGTCGGTGTGCGGGGCGCTCACCGGGCTCCTTCGATGGAGTGCGCGCCTGGTACGGGATTCTGTGCGCCCGGCGTGCGGTCGATGTCGCGCGCTCCTTCCACGGCGCGTGCGACCCGTACGGCGTCCGCCGTCGCGCGGACCTCGTGCACGCGCACCGCCCACGCGCCCGCGTGCGCCGCGAGCGCGGAGACGGCGGCCGTGGCCGCGTCCCGCTCGCGTGCGGGCGGCGGGGCGCCCTCCGGCCCGGCCAGGACCCGGCCGAGGAAGCGCTTGCGGGAGGCGGCGACGAGCAGCGGGTGGCCGAGGCCGAGCAGCCGGTCGAGGTGGGCGAGGAGGACGAGGTCGTGCTCGCCGTCCTTGGAGAAGCCGAGACCGGGATCGACGACGATGCGGTCGGGGGCGATGCCGCCGGCCAGCACCGCCTCCACGCGCGCGTGCAGCTCGTCCACGACTTCGGCGACCACGTCGTCGTAGACGCCCCTGACGTTGCCGCCCTCCAGGAAGCCGCGCCAGTGCATGACGACGAAGGGGGCGCCGGCGTCGGCGACGACCGGGATCATGGCGGGGTCGGCGAGGCCGCCGCTGACGTCGTTGACGAGGGCGGCGCCGGCCGCGAGGGCCTGTTCGGCGACGGACGCGCGCATGGTGTCCACGGAGATCGTCACGCCCTCGGAGGCGAGGCCGCGGACGACCGGAATGACGCGCTTGAGTTCCTCCGCCTCGTCGACGCGGGTGGCGCCGGGGCGGGTGGACTCGCCGCCGACGTCGACCAGGTCGGCGCCCTCGGCGACCAGGGCGAGGCCGTGCTTGACGGCCGCGGTGGTGTCGAACCAGCGGCCACCGTCGGAGAACGAGTCGGGGGTCACGTTCACGACTCCCATGACCGCGCAGCGGTCCCACTCAGGAAGGCCTGCCACGCGGCCGCGTCCGCTCTGCTTGCTCATATGTTCAGCGTAGGCCCCGTGCAGGCCCGGGTGGTCGGGGGACCGGGCAGTGCGGTCCGGGCGGAAGCCCCGGGGACGGGGCGGGAGGCTTCCGCCCGGACCTGTCCGGGTCACGCCGCGCGGGCGCGGTGGTGTGCGGCGGCGCGGCGGACAGGGGCCGGTTCGGGGGCGGCGGGGTCACGTACGGGGCGTACCGGGGTGGGGCGACCGGCTCGCTCGATGCGCTGGGCCATCCGGCGCGCGGTGCGCATCGCGCGGCCGGTGAGCGAGAAATCCGCCGCGCTCACCACCGCCTCGTCGCCCGGTCCGAGGGCGGTCAGGCCGGTCTCCCGGGCCCACACCTCGCCGCCGGTCACGGAGCAGCCCCCGACGGCGGGGGTCCAGGAGTGGGCCTGGGCGACGTCCATGAAGCGTTCGATGGCGCCCGGCCAGGCCTCGGCGTCGCCGATGGGGTCGCCGTCGGCGAGCATGACGCCGGAGACGACGCGGTAGGTGACCGCGGCCTTGCCGCTGGGGGAGAAGACGACGGCGTGGTCCCGGTGGAGCGTGAGGGGGCCGCCGTGCCGGGCCACCAGGGCCCTGAGGCGGGTCTCGTCCTCCTGGGTGGTCCGGGTGCCGGGGTGTTCGGGGCGCAGGGCGAGACACACCGTGGTGACGGCGGTGAGCAGGCCGAGGGCGCCCAGGGAGACGGCGACCGTGCCCGCGGTGCTGCCCTGGTACTCGACCGGGCCGTCGAGGCCGCAGAGGCCGTACAGGACATGGGTGATGCGGTCGGCCAGGCTCGGGTTGCCGGTCAGGCTCCGCGGATGGGCGCTGACGACGACGAGTCCGAGGGCGAGTGAACCGGCGCCCATCAGGACGAAGTTGGCCAGTGCCAGCCAGCGGCTGCGCGGGTCGGGCAGGGCCGTGAACCGGTCGCGATGGCGCAGCAGGGCGGTCAGCAGGACGAGCGAGACGACGGCGCCGAGCGGGGAGGGGCGGTAGGCGAACTGGGCCACCGCGCCTGCCGGGAGCAGGACCACCGCGGCCCGCCAGGCGTGGCGCTTGCCGAGCCGGAGACCGTGGGCGAGCAGCAGCAACAGCACCCCGGCGCTGAGCGAGAGGGCGGCCGCGAACGGTCCGGACGCGCCGGGCAGTACGTCGGCGAGGGGGTGCGTACGGCTGTGCCGTAAGCGCGGGAGGATGCCCGCGGCGATGTCCAGGAGGCCGACGAGGACGCATGCTCGGCCGACGAGAGCGGGCACCGCGTCGGGGCGCGGGCCGCGCAGCAGCCGCCGCACGCGGCCGGGTTGCCGTAGAACCCCGCCCGGCACTTCCTCAACTGTCCTGACAGGCATCGCGTCCCGTGGTTCTGCGAGTGAGTTCGGATCCGGTGCCGATTCGGGCATCCGGCGACATTGCGCCCTCTAGGACGGTGTCTTGGAGGAGGAGGTTCACTCACCTCCCCGAAGCCGGTTCCGGGAACGCTTGGGGATGGCTGGGTTTTTACGGGGCGGGGCTCCATGATTCGCCTACGCGCGGTAAGTTTCTGGCCATGCCACGTGGACGTCACCGCCATTCCCCGCCCTTGCACAGGCTGCTGCCCCCGTCGGCCATCGCGGGTGTCTCAGCCGTCTGCGCGCTCGGCCCCTGGGTCTTCTCGGAGCCGTGGGTGCTCCGGGGCCTGGCCGCGGCCGCGGCGATGACGGCGGTCGTCGGCGCGGTCGTCATGCGGCACTGGGACACCCAGGCCGGCAAGCGGGTCGCCGATCTGACACGCGCGCGTGCGAGCGACGAGTGGCGCTTCGAGGAGCGGGTCGCCGAACTGGAGACCGACCTCGAGGAGTCGCGCGAACTGCGCGGCAAGCTGGAGCAGCGGCTGCGCGCCAAGCGCGCGGAACTCGCGGGGCTGCGCAACGAACACGCGGCGCTGCTGCGCCGGTACGCCACCGCCGAGACCGAGCGCGCGAGCGCCCTGGAGGGGCGCCGGCTGCTGGAGATAGAAGCGGTGGCGCCCGCGCGCGCGTTGCCGCCGGCGCCGGTGGCCGCCGAGACGGTCGTCGAGCCGGTCGCCGAGCCGGAGGCGGGGGCCGTGGCAGCCCCGGTCGCCGGGACCGGGACCGAGTCGGCCGAGACGGTCACCCCGGCGGTCTTCTCGCCGGAGGGGTCGAGCCTGTTCCTGCGGGCGCGGGCGGCGCTGGCGAAGCTGGACACCGAGAAGGCCTCGACGGCGGACGGTGAGCCGGAGGGCGACGGTCGGGGGAAGGCCGAAGCGCCGGTCGAGTCCGACGGGTTGGTGAAGGCCGAGGCCCCGGTCGAGTCCGACGGGTTGGTGAAGGCCGAGGCCCCGGTCGCGTTCGGCGGTCCGGTGAAGGCCGAGGCCCTGGCGGGCCCGTCCGACGACCCCGCGAAGCCGAACACGGACGCCCCGGCGAAGGCCGAAGTTCCGGCCCCGTACGGCGGTCCGGGGAAGGCCGAAGCCCCGGCGGGCCCGTTCGGCGGCCCCGCGAAGCCGAACACGGATGCCCCGGCGAAGGCCGAAGCCCCGGCGGCCCCGTCCGGCGGCCCCGCGAAGCCGCATCCCGCTGCCCCGGTGAAGGAGTCCGGTGACGCGCAGGCCGAGGTGCCCGCGCAGAGCGGCAGCCCCTCGAACGACCGGGCCGCGCAGACCGGTTCGCTCCCGCAGGAGGACGAGGCGCAGGGGAAGCCCGAGGCGGCCGACGGGCAGGAGCACACGCGCGCGGCCGCCGTCACCCCGGGCAAGCCGGCGCTGCCCGCCCAGCAGCCCGCCGGACACTTCGTCGCGCCGACCGCGGTGGCCGTCGTCCCGTCGGCGCCCGTGCGGCGCCCGAGGGTCGAGGGCGGCTTCGACTTCTTCGGCACGCACAAGGGCGAGGCGACCCCCGGCCTGGAGGACGTGCAGAACGAGGACCTCGCCGACGTCGTCGGCCAGGAGGCGCTCGCCCTGCACAAGGCCGAGTCCGAGGCGCAGTTCAAGCCGGCCGACGAGGAGTCCCGGGGCGTCGGCCAGGTCATCGACCTGACGGCGCACGACGAGACGGAGCAGATCGACGTACAGGGGCTGCGCAGCGCGGCGTCCTGACGGTCCCGGCAGCGGGAGCGCTCGGGCGAGGGGTCGGCCTAACGGTCGGCCCCTTCCGTCATCCAGCGGTCCGGACGCGCGTCCCGCCGCCCCGTGCGCGACCGTTCGGCCTGGGCGCCGAGCAGCGCCGCCGCCTCTTCGGCGCCCCGCAGGCGGGCCGTGACGGTCTTGTCGGCCCCGGTGTCCACATGGACGTCGGCGAGGCCCAGCGCGCGCTTCCAGGGCCCCTGCGCCAGCCGTACGCTCTGCACCTTCGCGTGTGGCACCAGCGCCAGGCTGCGCCGCAGCAGCCCCTGGTGCGCGGCGAAGACGGAGTCGGTGACGACCAGGCCGTAGCCCCGCCACCACACCGGTACGCACCACCGCGCGCGCCGCGGCGGCCGGGACAGCGCCGAATCCGGCGGCACGGTCACCCCGGGCAGCACGCGCGCGATGACGGCCTCGGCGACCTCACGCGGGGCGACCGGGACCAGGACCGAGTTCGAGGACCCCGCCACGTCCAGCTCCACCCGCACCCACCCGCGGCGCCGCCACAGCAGCGGCCGCACCACCCGTACGGTCTGCACACGCCCCGGCGGCACCGTCTCGTGGACGCGGTCCAGCAGGCCCCGGTCGATGCGCAGGCCGTCGGGGGAGTCGGCCACCGTCCAGTCGTACTCGGCGACGAACCGGCCCACGCTGCTCGCGCCCGCCGCGCCGAGCAGCGGCAGGGCGGTGGCGAGGACCGTCCACACGCTGTGGGTGGCGAGCCAGAGCACCGGCGGCACGACGAGGGCGGCGGCCAGGGTGCCCCAGGTGGCGCCCGTCAGCACCAGGGAGAGCGCGAGCTCACGCGGGGGCGTCCGCAGCAGTTCGCGCGCCGGGGCTTCGCCGACCTCGTGCGCCGTCTCGGGCGCGAATCCGGCGGCGCGCGCGAGGAGTTCCGCGCGGAGCGCACGCGCCTCCTGCGCGCCGAGGAAGGCGAGCTCGTCCTTCTTGTCGGCGCCGACGACATCGAGTTTGAGCTTGGCGACGCCCGCCACGCGCGCGAGGAGCGGCTGGCTGACGTCGATGGCCTGGATGCGCTCGAGCCGGATGTGCGCACTGCGCCGGAACACCAGCCCGGTGCGGATGCGCAGTTCGCTCTCGGTCACCGCGAAGTGGGTGAACCACCAGGTGAGGAAGCCGTAGAGGGCGGCCGCCGGCACGGCGACGGCTATCACGAGCAGCAGCGTCGTCGTGGTCAGCCGGGTCAGCTGGCGCTGCGTCTGGTCGGGATCGTGCACCGCCCAGCCGATGACCACGGCCACCGGTGCCCACGCCCGCCTGAGCGGCGTCACGGGATGCAGCCGCCGCTCGATCACCGGCGGCTTCCGCCGTACGGCGCCGTCGACGCCCGGGGCCGTCACAGCCCCGCCGATCGGGCCTCGCCCAGCTCGGTGAGCCGGTCGCGCAGCCGTTCCGCCTCGGCGGGGTCGAGGCCGGGAATGGTCGCGTCGGTGGCCGCGGCCGCGGTGTGCAGCTGCACGCTGGCCAGTCCGAAGTGCCGCTCGACGGGCCCGGAGGTGACCTCCACCAGCTGCATGCGCCCGTACGGCACGACGGTCTCCTCGCGCCACAGCACGCCCCGGCTGATCAGCAGGTCGTCGGCGCGCTCGGCGTAGCGCCAGGAGCGCCAGTTGTGGCCGAGCATCACCCAGCCCCAGACCGCCACGGCGAGGGGCAGCAGCGCGAAGGCGGCCCAGGCGGGACCGGCGAGCAGGCCCAGCAGCACGGCGAGGCCGACCGTCAGCAGGCCCAGCCACACCACCAGCAACAGCCGCCGCATCCGCAGCAGCCCCGGGGGCAGTCCGGTCCACACCGGCTCGTGCTCCGCTGAAGCGGCCCCGGTTTGCCCGGTATGCGGCGCGTTTTCCTGGCTCCCCGTCTCCATATGGTCAGCCTACGTAGGAGAGACTGTGTCCATGCCTACGACGCAGACCACGGTCGGTATCGGCGGAGCCGCGGAGAGCACCGACATGGTGCTCAACATCGGGCCCCAGCACCCGTCCACGCACGGCGTGCTGCGCCTGCGGCTCGTCCTGGACGGTGAGCGCATCACCAGCGCCGAGCCGGTGATCGGCTATATGCACCGCGGCGCGGAGAAGCTGTTCGAGGCGCGCGACTACCGCCAGATCATCATGCTCGCCAACCGCCACGACTGGCTGTCGGCCTTCTCCAACGAGCTGGGCGTCGTCCTGGCCGTGGAGCGCATGCTGGGCATGGAGGTGCCCGAGCGGGCGGTGTGGACCCGGACCCTGCTCGCGGAGCTGAACCGGGTGCTCAACCACCTGATGTTCCTCGGTTCGTACCCGCTGGAGCTGGGCGGGATCACGCCGATCTTCTACGCCTTCACGGAGCGCGAGGAGCTCCAGCACGTGATGGAGGAGGTCTCCGGCGGGCGCATGCACTACATGTTCAACCGGGTCGGGGGCCTGAAGGAGGACCTGCCCGCCGGATGGGCCACGCGCGCGCGTGCCGTGGTCGCCGATGTGCGCTCCCGGATGGACCGCTTCGACGATCTGGTCCTCGGCAACGAGATCTTCCGGGGGCGCACGCGGGGCGTGGGCGTCCTGGCGCCGGAGGCCGTGCACGCCTACGGCGTGAGCGGGCCGATCGCTCGTGCCTCCGGCGTGGACTTCGATCTGCGCCGCGACGAGCCCTACCTCGCCTACGGGGAGCTCCAGGACACGCTCAAGGTGGTCACCCGCCAGGAGGGCGACTGCCTCGCCCGGTTCGAGTGCCTGCTGGAGCAGACCTACAACTCCCTCGATCTCGCCGACGCCTGCCTCGACCGGCTCGGGGAGCTGGCGCCCGGCCCGATCAACCAGCGGCTGCCGAAGGTCCTGAAGGCGCCCGAGGGGCACACCTACGCGTGGACCGAGAACCCGCTCGGCATCAACGGCTACTACCTGGTCAGCAAGGGCGAGAAGACGCCGTACCGGCTCAAGCTCCGCTCGGCCTCGTACAACAACATCCAGGCGCTGGTGGAGCTGCTGCCGGGCACCCTGGTGGCGGACATGGTGGCGATCCTGGGGTCACTGTTCTTCGTGGTCGGGGACATCGACAAGTAGGCCGCCCAAGGCCGCGTCCGCGATGCCCACGGGATGGATCAGCCAGCCGAAGTCGCCGAGGCCGCCGGGTGCGGTGAGTTCGGCGGCTTCACCGGCCGCCGCGAGGGCGCGTACGTAGGCCGTCGGCTGGGTCGTCGCGAGCGCGAGCGGGGGGCGGGCGGCTTCGAGGCCGAGGGCGCGCAGGGCGTCGCGCTGCGTGAGGAGGCGTGCGCCGGGCAGCTCGTGCGCCGGTGCGTGCTCGTTCACGACCGCGCGCGCCTCCGTCCTCCCACCCGGGCGGTCCCCGGCCCGCGCACACGCGTCCAGCGCCACATGCGCCGTGACATCGCAGGACCCGTCCGGCACAGGTGCCGTCCCGCGCCCCTCCCGGAACCCGGTCAGCGTGCCGAACAGGGGCCGCGCGTCGACCGTGTGCGCGTAGTCGACGGCCACCGCGAGCCCTCGCTCGACGGTCCTGACCGCTTCCGCCCACGCCTCGTCCCGGGGCAGCCCGATCTCGGCCCGCAGTCCCTCCTCCGGGGGCAGCGGCCACCACCGCGCGAGCCACTCGGCGTCCGCACCGGCGACCGGCTCGCCGAGCCGTTCGGTCCCGTCGCGCCGTACGAGGACCGTGCGCGGTACGCCCTCGGGGTCGACCTCGGCGATGTCGACGGGCACGTTGTCCAGCCACTCGTTGGCGAACAGCAGGCCCGTGACGCCCTGTGGCGGCTTGGGCAGCCACTCGATCCGGTGATCGAGACCGGGCGGGCGGCCGGCGAGTTCGACGGCGTACCCGCGCGCGCGGGCGGCCACGTCGGAGGGGAGCGCGGCGAGGACCGCGGTGACCAGTTCGCCGCGGCCCGCGGCCATGTCCACGAAGTCGAGCGAGGAGGGCCGGCCCAGTGCCTCGTCGACCCGGCACAGCAGCCGGGCCACCGCCCCGGCGAACAGCGGCGAGGCGTGCACGGACGTACGGAAGTGCCCGGCCGGGCCCTCCGGCCTGCGGTAGAAGCCCTGCGGCCCGTACAGCGCCCGCTGAGCCGCCGCCCGCCACCCGAGCCATTCGTCGCCACCGTCTCGCGTCACGCGCCCAGGCTAAGGGCACAGGGGAGCGGGGCCTCCACCTTGCGGAGTACGCGCGCTTCCCGCGGATCGGTCCTCCGGTTGACCCATGCACACATCCCGCTTCCCTACGCTGGGTTACGTGCAGCGCCTCTATGACTTCCTCCGCAGACACCCGACGTGGGTCGACGGCTTCTGGGCCGTCTTCTTGTTCGGGATCACCGTGGTGTCCGGGGTCGTGCAGCAGGAAGTGGAGCGCGTCGACTACCCGGTCGCCGCCGTGCCGATCGCCCTGCTGCTGTCCCTGGTGATCGCGCTGCGCAGGCGCATGCCGGAGAAGATGCTGGTCCTGGCCATCGCGCTCGGTGTGGCGCAGCTGGTGCTGGACGTCGAGACCATGCCCGCGAACTTCGCCATGCTGGTGATCACCTACACGGTGGCCGCGAACGGTGCCCGCTGGGCCTCCAGGCTGGCGCTCGGCGTCGGCCTGTGCGCGGCCCCCCTGGCGCAGTTGCGCTGGCCGGAGAACGAGTCGAGCGCCCTCGGCACCGTCGCGATCATGGTCTTCACCTCGGTGCCGTTCGCGCTCGCCTGGGTGCTCGGTGACTCGATACGCACCCGGCGCGCGTACTTCGCGCAACTCGAGGAGCGCGCGACCCGGCTCGAGAAGGAGCGCGAGGCGCAGGCCAAGGTCGCGGTCGCCGCCGAGCGCGCCCGGATCGCGCGCGAGCTGCACGATGTGGTCGCGCACAACGTCTCGGTGATGGTGGTGCAGGCCGACGGCGCCGCCTACGTCCTCGACGCCGCCCCCGACCAGGCGAAGAAGGCCCTGGAGACGATCTCCTCCACCGGCCGTCAGGCCCTCGCCGAGATGCGCCGCCTGCTGGGCGTGCTGCGCACCGGCGAGCACGAGGAGGGCGGGGAGTATGTCCCGCAGCCCGACGTCGAGCAGATCGACGAGCTCGTCCAGCAGTGCCGCACCTCCGGACTGCCCGTCGACTTCAAGGTCGAGGGCACCCCGCGCCCGCTGCCGAGCGGAGTGGAGCTGACCGCGTACCGCATCGTGCAGGAGGCGCTCACCAACACCCGCAAGCACGGCGGCCCGAACGCGGGTGCGAGCGTACGGCTGGTCTACTTCGACGACGGGCTCGGTCTGCTCGTCGAGGACGACGGCAAGGGCGCCCCGCACGAGCTGTACGAGGAGGGCGGTGCCGACGGCCAGGGCCACGGTTTGATCGGTATGCGAGAGCGGGTCGGCATGGTGGGGGGCACCCTGGACGCGGGCCCCCGCCCCGGCGGAGGATTCCGCATCAGTGCCCTGCTGCCGCTCAAACCGGCGCACTGAGACCGGTCATGTGCTGCGTTGACACCTGTAACGACCCCGTTCACGGACACGGAAGAGGACTCGATGACGATCCGCGTAATGCTCGTCGATGACCAGGTGCTGCTGCGCACCGGGTTCCGGATGGTGCTCGCCGCCCAGCCGGACATGGAGGTCGTCGCGGAGGCGGGCGACGGCGTCGAGGCCCTGCAGGTGCTGCGGGAGACCGCGGTCGACGTGGTGCTGATGGACGTGCGCATGCCAAAGCTGGACGGTGTGGAGACCACCCGCCGGGTCTGCGCGGACCCGAATCCGCCGAAGGTGCTGATCCTGACCACCTTCGACCTCGACGAGTACGCCTTCTCCGGGCTGAAGGCGGGCGCCTCCGGCTTCATGCTGAAGGACGTGCCGCCCGGGGAACTGCTCGCCGCCATCCGCGCGGTGCACAGCGGCGACGCGGTGGTGGCCCCCTCGACCACGCGCCGGCTGCTGGACCGCTTCGCGCCGATGCTGCCCAGCACCGGCCAGGAGTTGCAGTTCAAGGAGCTGGACCGGCTCACCGACCGGGAGCGCGAGGTCATGGTGCTGGTCGCCCAAGGGCTGTCCAACGGGGAGATCGCGGCCCGGCTGGTCCTGTCGGAGGCGACCGTCAAGACGCACGTGGGCCGCATCCTGACCAAGCTCGGGCTGCGGGACCGGGTGCAGGTGGTGGTCCTGGCCTACGAGACGGGAGTGGTGCGGGCCGGCGGACAGGGCTGAGCGGCGCCGGTCAGCGCAGCAGTGCCTCCAGGAGGTCCCCGCCCAGCCGGGCGACCGCCGTGACGTCCAGCTGGTGCAGGACGTAGCGCCCGCGCCGGCGGGTGGTGATCAGGCCCGCCTTCTTCAGCACGCCCAGGTGCCGGGATATCTCGGGCGCGGTCATGCCGTGGATCTGCACCAGCTCGCTGGTGGTGTACGTGCTGCGGGCGAGGTTGCGGCACAGCTGCATGCGCACCGGGTGGGACAGCGCGGTCATGCGCAGGACCAGCTGGTCGACCGAGGGCGGGGCGGTCAGCTCGGGGGAGCCGACCGGGTAGTGCAGGACCGGCTGCCAGCCGTGCCGGTGCAGCACCATCAGATGCGGCCAGCCCAGGCTCGTCGGCACCAGCAGCAGGCTGCGGTCACGGATGACGGTGTGGCCCTGGCGCAGTTTGTCGATGGTGATCCGGCCGCCGGCCTCGTCGAACGTGACCGCCGCGGACACTGAGGTCAGCGCCTCGGCGAGCCCCTTGTGCCGCAGCAGGTCGGTCCGGTGCCGGGCGTCGGCGGCGAGCTGGTGCCGCACGCGGTGCCAGACGTCCGCGAAGAACGCCTCCTCGCAGTCGGCCAGGAATTGCCGCAGCCAGGCCCGGATCCGCGGCGGATCCTCCAGCAGCCGCCTGGTGAACCGCAGTTGCTGCGGCCCGCGCGCGGCGGCCAGCTCCAGGGCGCGGCGGCGCAGGTCGGGGTCGTCGAGCACGGAGGGGCCGGGGGTGGTGTACGGCAGCGCGCAGGTGAACTCCAGGGCGGCGTCCACGAACTGTTCGTCCGTCAGCTTGTCCAGCAGGTCCAGGTCCCCGGCGAGATCGGCGCCCGGGAGGGTGGGCCCGCCGGGGATGCCGGCGCAGGGCAGGAACAGGTCCGAGAACGTCGTACGCCACAGGAAGTCGGCCTCGCACATCCGGTCGGCCAGATGCGGGTCGAGCGCCGCGGTCACGCTCGTGGCCCAGCCCTGGAGGCCCGGGTGGTGGGCCGGCTCGGACAGCGCGTGCAGCGCCATGCCCAGCTCGGCCAGGGGCGAGGGAACGACGGCGACCCTCTCCGGCCGCAGCCCCGCGATGTCGATGCTCACGCTCATGCCCTCATGGTGCACCCGGCCACTGACAACGCCGCCGTTGATTGACGCCCGCCGTCAATCGACGCGACGCCGCCGCGCGATCGGCGCAGGCTGGGAGGACCGGCCGGGGCAGCCGGAGCCGTCCCGCCGCATCCGTCCTGCCTTCGGGAAGAGGTGAACCGCCATGAACGTCACCCAGCAGTACCTCCTCGACACCTACCGGGCCCGGCAGCACGGCGAGCCCGCCCCGCCCGCCCCGGGCGCACACGACCGGCAGGTCGTACGGGCCTGGCGCGAGGAGCGCCGCTTCCGGGCCGTTCTCGCCGGGCGCCCGGTGGGAGGCAGGTCCTGGCGGTTCCTGGGCCGGCGGCTGCGGCCTAGCCGCTGACCTGCTCCTTCAGCCGCGCCACGAACTCCGCGACCGCCACGCGTACGTCGTGGGCCGTCCAGGTCAGGCCCGCGGCCCGGACGTCGATCTCCGTGACCGCGAGGCCCGGGCCCGGCGCGTCCCAGGGGCGGGCGAACAGCAGGGTCCGCGTCTCCTCGGCGTGCCGGACCGCCGCCTCGGCGACGACATCGGCGTCGTACGGCAGCCAGAGCCGGAACTCGTTGGTGTGCGGCTCCTCGGGGTGGACGCGGGCCCAGGGCAGCCCCGCTGCCGCGAACCCCTCACGCAGCGCGCCGGCCACCACGCGCGCGTGCCGCACGTAGCCGGGCAGCCGGGGCAGCTCGCGCTCCAGGCCGACCAGCGCCGACAGTGCGGTCGGGAACTGCTGGAAGACGGTGCCGCCGTACCGGTGCCGCCAGGCCTTCATCTCGTCGACGAGCGTGCGGGGCCCGGCGACCGCGGCGCCGCCGTAGCCGTCGAGGGACTTGTAGAACGAGACGTAGACGCTGTCCGCGAGGTCCGCGATCTCGTCCAGGGGGCGCTCGAAGTGGACCGTGGCCTCCCACAGGCGCGCTCCGTCGAAGTGCACCACCGCCTCGCGCTCCCGTGCCACCTCGACCACCTCGGTGAGCTCCTGCCAGGACGGCAGCACGAAACCGGCGTCCCGGAGCGGCAGCTCCAGCATCAGCGTGCCGAAGGGCTCGTCGAGGCCGCGCACCTCGTCGGCCGTGAGCGGCCGCGGTTCGCTGGTGACCCTGACCGGGCGCAACCCGCTGACCTGGCTGAAGGCGTTCCGCTCATGCACCTCGGGGTGGGCCAGCGCGTGCAGGGCGACGACCGGGTTGCCGGTGCGGCCCGCCCAGCAGCGCAGGGCCACCTGCTGGGCCATGGTGCCGGTGGGGAAGAACGCGGCGGCCTCCTTGCCGAGCAGCCCGGCGACCTTGTCCTCCAGGGCCTCGACGACACCGTCGCCGTACATGTCGGCCGGCTGGTCCAGGTCGTACACGTCCGACGCCTGCTCCAGCAGCGCGAGCCGCTCCCGGAGCGTGCGCAGGGCACCCGCGCGCCCCAGCGCGCGCTCAGCGTTCCGGGACGCGCTGATGCGCCGTTCTCTGATGCGCCGGCGCCGTTCGGTCTCCGGGAGCTGCTCGCCATGGTTCGTCGTCTCCGCCGCATCACTCATGCGCGGATGATGTCGCGCCCCGCCGCACCGGGGCACTCGCTTTTCGGGACGCGTTTCTCCGGGCGCCCTCGGCTCACAAAAACCCACAGCCTGTGGACAACCGACCGCCCCTCGAACCGATCGCGTTAACATGACGAGAAATCGTCCGGTACCCGGAGCGGACTGGAACGGGAAGGCCGCCGTCGCGTGAGTACAAGCCAACAGCCAGATCCGAAGGACCGCCCAGCGCGGCTCACCGTCGGCGTCGTCGGCGCCGGCCGGGTGGGCCCCGCGCTCGCCGCGTCCCTCCAGCTCGCCGGGCACCGGCCCGTGGCCGTCTCCGGAGTCTCCGACGCCTCCCGGCGCCGCGCCGAGCACCTGCTCCCCGGCGTACCCCTCATGACGCCCGCCGAGGTGCTCAGGAGCGCGGAACTGGTGCTCCTGACCGTCCCCGACGACGCCCTGCCCGGCCTCGTCGCCGGACTCGCCGAGACCGGGGCCGTACGACCGGGCCAGCTGCTGGTGCACACCTCCGGGCGGTACGGCGCCCAGGTCCTCGACCCCGCCCTGCGCGCGGGCGCGCTCCCGCTGGCCCTGCACCCGGCGATGACCTTCACCGGCACCCCGGTGGACGTCGACCGGCTGGCCGGCTGCTCCTTCGGCGTCACCGCCCCCGAGGAACTGCGGCTGGCCGCCGAGGCCCTCGTCATCGAGATGGGCGGCGAGCCGGAGTGGATCGCCGAGGACATGCGGCCGCTCTACCACGCGGCCCTCGCCCTGGGCGCCAACCACCTGGTGACGCTGGTCGCGCAGTCCATGGAACTGCTGCGCGCGGCCGGCGTCGAGGCCCCCGACCGGATGCTCGGCCCGCTCCTCGGCGCCGCCCTCGACAACGCCCTGCGCTCCGGCGACGCCGCCCTGACCGGTCCCGTCGCGCGCGGGGACGCGGGCACCGTCGCCGCGCACGTCACCGAGCTGCGCCGGCACGCCCCGCAGGCCGTCGCCGGCTACCTGGCGATGGCCCGCGCGACCGCCGACCGCGCGCTCGCCCATGGCCTGCTCAAGCCGGAGCTCGCCGAAGACCTGCTGGGAGTGCTCGCCGACAGCACCGGGGGAGAAGCGGGATGACCATCACCCTGCTGCGCACCGCCGCCGAACTGGCCGCACGCACGCGTACGGCCAGGCGCGCGGTTGTGATGACCATGGGCGCCCTGCACGAGGGCCACGCCACCCTGGTCCGCTCCGCGCGCGAGCTCGCCGGAGCGGACGGCGAGGTCGTGGTGACCGTCTTCGTCAACCCCCTCCAGTTCGGCGCGGGCGAGGACCTCGACCGCTACCCGCGCACCCTGGAAGCCGACCTCAAGATCGCCGGGGAGGCCGGTGCGGACGTGGTGTTCGCGCCCTCCGTCGACGAGGTCTACCCGGGCGGCGAACCGCAGGTGCGGGTCAGCGCGGGCCCCATGGGCGAGCGGCTGGAGGGCGCCGCCCGCCCCGGCCACTTCGACGGCATGCTCACCGTCGTCGCCAAACTGCTCCACCTCACCCGCCCCGACATCGCGCTCTTCGGCCAGAAGGACGCCCAGCAGCTCGCCCTGATCCGCCGCATGGTCCGCGACCTGAACTTCGGCACCGAGATCGTCGGCGTGCCCACCGTGCGCGAGGACGACGGCCTGGCCCTGTCCAGCCGCAACCGCTATCTCTCGCCCGCCGACCGGCGCACCGCGCTCGCCCTGTCCCGGGCGCTGTTCGCCGGCCAGGACCGGCACGCGGCGCAGGAGGCGCTGCGCGCGCGGGCCCGGGAAGTGCCCGCCACGCACGCTCGTGCCGAGGCGCTCAGCGCCCTCGGGGAGTCCCGCGCCGCCGCCGACACGCACGCCGTCGCCAAGGCGGCCCCGGCCGGCCCGGCCGCCGTCCGCGCCGCCGCCCGTCTGGTCCTGGACGAGGCCGCCCGGCTCACCCCGCCGCTCGTGCTGGACTACCTCGCCCTCGTCGACCCCACCGACTTCACCGAGATCGACGACGACTTCACCGGCGAGGCCGTTCTCGCGGTCGCCGCCCGGGTCGGGACGACCCGGCTGATCGACAACCTCCCCCTCACCTTCGGAGCCGCCTCGTGACCAGCACAGGCATACGACTGCACGCGCCCGCGCCCGGGTGGTCCATCGACGCGGACGTGGTGGTCGTCGGCTCCGGCGTCGCCGGACTGACCGCGGCCCTGCGCTGCGAGGCCGCCGGTCTGACGACGGTCGTCGTCACCAAGGCCCGCCTCGACGACGGCTCCACCCGCTGGGCGCAGGGCGGCATCGCCGCGGCCCTCGGCGAGGGCGACACCCCCGAGCAGCACCTGGCCGACACCCTGGTGGCGGGCGCCGGGCTGTGCGACGAGGACGCGGTACGCCTCCTGGTCACCGAGGGCCCGGACGCCGTGCACCGCCTGATCGAGACGGGCGCCCACTTCGACGAGTCGGAGGAGGGCGGCCTGGAGCTCACCCGCGAGGGCGGCCACCACCGGCGCCGGATCGCGCACGCGGGCGGCGACGCGACCGGCGCGGAGATCTCCCGCGCACTGGTCGAGGCGGTCCGCGCGAAGGGGCTGCGCACCATCGAGAACGCGCTCGTCCTGGACCTGCTCACGGACGCCGACGGCCGCACCGCGGGCGTGACCCTGCACGTGATGGGCGAGGGCCAGCACGACGGCGTGGGCGCCGTGCACGCCCCCGCGGTGGTCCTCGCGACCGGCGGCATGGGGCAGGTCTTCTCCGCGACCACCAACCCGTCGGTGTCCACCGGCGACGGCGTGGCGCTCGCCCTGCGCGCCGGCGCGGAGGTCTCCGACCTGGAGTTCGTGCAGTTCCACCCCACCGTGCTGTTCCTCGGCGCGGACGCCGAGGGCCAGCAGCCGCTGGTCTCCGAGGCCGTGCGCGGCGAGGGCGCCCACCTGGTCGACGCCGACGGCGTGCGCTTCATGGTCGGCCAGCACGAGCTGGCCGAGCTCGCGCCCCGGGACATCGTCGCCAAGGGCATCATGCGCCGGATGCAGGAGCAGGACGCCGAGCACATGTTCCTCGACGCCCGGCATTTCGGCGCCGAGATGTGGGAGCACCGCTTCCCGACGATCCTCGCCGCCTGCCGCGCCCACGGCATCGACCCCGTCCACGAACCCATCCCGATCGCCCCGGCCGCCCACTACGCCTCCGGGGGGGTGCGCACCGACTCCCAGGGCCGTACGACCGTGCCCGGCCTGTACGCGTGCGGCGAGGTCGCGTGCACCGGCGTGCACGGCGCGAACCGGCTCGCCTCCAACTCCCTGCTGGAGGGACTGGTCTACGCCGAGCGCATCGCCGCCGACATCGCGGCGGGCCACGCCGGAAACGCCCTCCACGCGCGGGTGCCGCACCCGGTGCCGTCCCCGGAGGTGCCCGCGCATCCGCTGCTCGCGGCCGAGGCCCGCTTCGCCATCCAGCGGATCATGACCGAGGGCGCGGGCGTCCTGCGCTCCGCCGACTCCCTCACGCGGGCGGGCGAGCAGCTCCAGCGGCTGCACTCCGACGCGCGTGAGGCCCTCGTCGAGAACGGCAAGACCGCGGAGCCCGGCGTCGACACCTGGGAGGCCACCAACCTCCTGTGCGTGGCCCGGGTCCTGGTCGGCGCCGCCGTGCTGCGCGAGGAGACGCGCGGCTGCCACTGGCGCGAGGACCGGCCCGAGCGCGACGACACGGCATGGCGCCGCCACATCGTCGTACGGCTGAATCCGGACCGCACACTCGCCGTGCACCCCACCGATACCGCAGACTTCCCCCCGACCCGGCAGCCCCAGGAGCAGTGACAGACGTGAGCACCCCCGACCTTCCCCTCGTCCAGGACGACGGCTGCGGCGACGGCTGCGCCTGCGGGGCGGACACCGACGAGACGTATCTGGAGTGCGGGCTCGACCCCGCGCTCGCGCAGCTCCTGATCGACGCGGGCCTGGACCCGCTGGAGATCGAGGACATCGCGAACGTCGCCATCCAGGAGGACCTGGACAACGGCGTGGACGTGACGACGGTCGCGACCATCCCCGAGGACGCGGTCGCCACCGCCGACTTCACCGCGCGCGAGGCCGGTGTCGTGGCCGGCCTCCGGGTCGCCGAGGCGGTGATCTCCGTGGTCTGCACCGACGAGTTCGAGGTCGAGCGCCACGTGGAGGACGGCGACCGGGTCGCGGCCGGTCAGAAGCTGCTGTCGGTCACCACGCGCACGCGCGACCTGCTGACCGCCGAGCGCAGCGCGCTGAACCTGCTGTGCCGCCTCTCCGGCATCGCGACCGCCACCCGCGCGTGGGCGGACGCCCTGGAGGGCACCAAGGCACGCGTACGGGACACCCGCAAGACCACGCCCGGACTGCGCGCCCTGGAGAAGTACGCGGTCCGCTGCGGCGGGGGCGTCAACCACCGGATGTCGCTGTCCGACGCGGCCCTGGTCAAGGACAACCACGTGGTCGCCGCGGGCGGTGTCGCGCAGGCCTTCAAGGCGGTGCGGGAGGCCTTCCCCCAGCTGCCCATCGAGGTCGAGGTGGACACCCTGCACCAGCTGCGCGAGACGGTGGACGCGGGCGCCGACCTGATCCTGCTGGACAACTTCACGCCGGGGGAGTGCGAGGAGGCGGTGGCGCTGGTGCACGGCCGCGCGGCGCTGGAGGCGTCGGGCCGGCTGACCCTGGACAACGCCAGGGCGTACGCGGACACGGGCGTCGACTACCTGGCCGTCGGGGCGCTGACCCACTCCGCGCCGATCCTGGACATCGGGCTGGACCTGCGAGCGGCGGAGTAGGGAGCGGGAAGCGGCCATGCTGCTGACGATCGACGTAGGAAACACCCACACCGTCCTCGGCCTGTTCGACGGCGAGGACATCGTCGAGCACTGGCGCATCTCCACGGACGCGCGCCGCACCGCCGACGAGCTGGCGGTGCTGCTCCAGGGCCTGATGGGCATGCACCCGCTCCTCGGGGAGGAGCTGGGCGACGGCATCGACGGGATCGCCATCTGCGCGACCGTGCCGTCCGTGCTGCACGAGCTGCGGGAGGTGACGCGGCGGTACTACGGCGACGTGCCGGCCGTGCTCGTCGAGCCCGGGGTGAAGACCGGGGTGCCGATCCTCACGGACAACCCCAAGGAGGTCGGCGCGGACCGGATCATCAACGCGGTGGCCGCCGTCGAGCTGTACGGCGGTCCCGCGATCGTCGTGGACTTCGGTACGGCGACGACCTTCGACGCGGTCAGCGCGCGCGGGGAGTACGTCGGCGGGGTCATCGCGCCGGGGATCGAGATCTCGGTGGAGGCGCTCGGGGTGAAGGGCGCGCAGCTGCGGAAGATCGAGGTCGCCCGGCCCCGGAGCGTGATCGGCAAGAACACGGTCGAGGCCATGCAGTCCGGGATCGTCTACGGCTTCGCCGGGCAGGTGGACGGCGTGGTGAGCCGGATGGCCCGGGAGCTGGCGGACGACCCGGAAGAGGTCACGGTGATCGCGACGGGCGGTCTGGCACCGATGGTGCTGGGCGAGTCGTCGGTGATCGACGAGCACGAGCCCTGGCTGACGCTGATCGGACTGCGGCTGGTCTACGAGCGGAACGTGTCCCGGATGTGACGGCACGCGTGCGTGCGGCGGGGTCCCCGTAGCGGCGGCCCAACCGGGTAACTCCCCCGCGCCACGCCCATCCCCTATGTCGGGTTTGTCTGATTAGCGCGTATCGTCGCCGCATGCCCACGCCATACGGATCCCGAGGCGGCATGGCGTTCGGTGTGGAGGAGCTGCGTGTGCTCCGCCGCGCGCTCGCTCTTGCCCTGAACCCCGCCCCTGCCCCGGCCGAGGATGTCCAGGACTGTCTCTCCCTCGCCCAGTCGCTGGACGAAGCGATGCGCGAGGGCGCACGGCTGCGCGCCTTCCTGGTGGCCGACCTCGCTCGGTACCGCGCCGCCCTGCCCGGCACCGCCGCCGGTTACCTCGCCCTCATGGAGGAGGCCCTGGGCGCCGGCTACCGGCCCGAGCCGGACGATCTCGCCGCCCTGCGCGCCCTGCGCGGCAACCCCGTCGCCGCCGCCCTGCTGAGCCGCTGCCAGGTCCTCGCCGAACAGGACGTACGGGCCCGTCTCGCGCGCGGGACGGGCCGCCGGGTGGCCACGGCCGCCCCGAGCGTCCCCGCGTCCCGTACCCGCCTTCTGGCCCTCCCTGGGGGCCTCGCGGCCGCGCCCCCCGCCGCCGGGCAGGACCCCGACCGGCAGCCCGCGAAGAAACCCGCGACCCGGCCCGCCGAGAAACCGGCCACCCCCGGCCCCGCCGAGCCCCAGCAGCCCCGCCGCCCCGTCCCCACTCCGGGCGAGGTCTTCCCCCGCCGCAAACCCGCCGAGCCCCCCGCCCGGCCGCCGCAGCAACTGGCCGCGGGCTGAGCCCCACCCCGGCCCCGGACCACCCGTCCCCCTCGCTACCCTGAAGTCATGGACTACGTCTCCGCGCTGCTGCCCCCCGTCGTCATGGCCGTGTTCTTCGGCGGGGTGATCCGGGTGATCGTGAAGACTCAGGGCGGTGCCAACAAGGCCAAGGAGGACGCCGTGGTGGACGCGGCGCTCGCCCGGGCCGAGGGGGCCCGTCAGACCTCCGTGCGGAGCGACGGCTGACCCAGGCGGACCGTTCCCGGCGTACGACTCCTCGCTTTCCGAGTCGTACGCCCTTTTTGTGCCTTTTTGCTGCTGAAAGCGCACGTCCGGCAGGCCAATCCCGGCATCTCCCACTATTGTGCTGAACTGTGCCTCGCCCATTGGGAGAACTCGAAGACGCGGTCATGACGCGGGTGTGGAAGTGGAACCGCCCGGTGACCGTTCGGGAAGTCCTTGAAGATCTTCAGCAGGAACGGTCCATCGCCTACACCACGGTGATGACCGTTTTGGACAATCTCCATCAGAAGGGCTGGGTGCGCCGCGAGGCGGAAGGCCGGGCCTATCGATATGAGGCGGTCTCCACACGGGCCGCCTACGCCGCCGCCCTCATGAACGAGGCGTGGTCGCAGAGCGACAACCCCGCCGCCGCCCTCGTCGCCTTCTTCGGGATGATGAGCGACGAACAGCGAACTGCTCTCCGCGACGCCGTCCGCATCGCCCAAGGACCGGAACAAACCGAGCAAGGCGATACCCGCCCCGATACGGCCCCGGAGAACCCCGGCTCGGCGCCGGAGGCCGACGGGCGATAGCGTCCGCTCATGTCCGCACAGAGCTCACCGGCTCAGAGCCCCGAAGTCACCGCAAAAGCCCTCACCGTCCGCCGGGCCCGCACCAGCGATGTCCCGGCGGTGCGCCGCCTGCTTGACGCGTACGTCCGCGGCGGCATCCTGCTCGACAAAGCGACGGTGACCCTTTACGAGGACATCCAGGAGTTCTGGGTCGCGGAACGTGACGACAACGCGGAGGTCGTCGGCTGCGGCGCCCTGCATGTGATGTGGGAAGACCTCGCGGAAGTCCGCACTCTCGCGGTGAAGCCCGGACTGAAGGGCGCGGGCGTCGGTCACCAGTTGCTGGAGAAGTTGCTCCAGACCGCGCGTTGGCTCGGTGTTCGCCGGGTTTTCTGCCTGACCTTCGAAGTGGACTTCTTCGGCAAGCACGGCTTCGTCGAGATCGGTGAGACGCCGGTCGACACCGATGTGTACGCGGAGCTGATGCGTTCCTATGACGAGGGCGTCGCGGAGTTCCTCGGTCTCGAACGAGTGAAACCGAACACCTTGGGCAACAGTCGGATGCTTCTGCATCTGTGATCGCCGGGTAAGCCGAACCGGACTCCCGGTGCCCTATGTCCGAAACGCGCATGTTTCCGGGCGGGGAGCGGGCTGTGAGTCTCTGCCAGGGGTTTGTGTTTTTCCAGCAAAAGCGGTTTGCTTTCCGACGTACTGCAGTACTGCATATAACAAGGGGACGGCGAAACGGCGGACGCCGCGGGCCCCAGCCCTCAAGTTATCGATGAAAGGAAATCCGGTGGCACAGAAGGTTCAGGTCCTTCTTGTCGACGACCTCGACGGTGGCGAGGCGGACGAGACCGTGACGTTCGCGCTGGACGGCAAGACGTACGAGATCGACCTCACGACCGCCAATGCGGACAAGCTCCGTGGCCTTCTCGAGCCTTACGTGAAGGGTGGTCGGCGTACCGGAGGCCGTGCTTCGGGTGGGCGTGGAAAGGCGCGTGCCGCGTCCGGCGGCAGCCAGGACACCGCCCAGATCCGTGCCTGGGCGAAGGAGAACGGCTACGACGTCAACGACCGCGGCCGTGTTCCCGCGTCCATTCGCGAGGCTTACGAGAAGGCCAACGGCTGAGCGCACAAGCGCCGCAGCCGCAGCCGGTGGCACTGGGTGGCCACCGTGTCCAGCAGTCGTACGAGATCGGGGGCGCCCCCACCGCCCCCCAAGGCCGACAGCGTCGGCAGCGAGGCCTCGACCTCGCGCCCCGGCTCGGGGGGCCGCAGCCAGACAGCGGCCCCCTGCGGCGTGCCGGCGTGGCCCCGGGACGGCCGCCTGTCGGTTGCCCCCGCCCCACCGGGTTCCGGCGCCTCCATGACGCCGCCCTCGCCGGTCACCGTGAGATCGAGGGCGAGCCCGCCCCACTCCAGCCAGGCCAGCACCCCGGGCAGCTCCTCCGCGCTGCCCGCGGCCACCAGCAGCCGCATCCGGTCGCCCCGCATCGCCGCCGGAGAACCCGGCGCCAGATGACGCAGCGCCGCGCGGCCCGCCTCGGCCGGCACGTCCAGGACGTCGAAGCGCTCGCCCAGCCGCAGCCCCAGCGGGCTCCCGGGCACTGTCGGCCACCCCAGTTCGTTCTCGTACCACCGGCGGACCTGATCGCTCGGATCGAGCGGCCGGCGGGGGGACGGGACCGTGGTGACCGGGGGAGGGGTGCCAACCATGCCAAGTGCAACCGTCCGAAGAGCGTCCGGGTTACGCTGGGTGGTCTCGCGAATGCACAGAGTGCCGATGGAGGGGGCGTGCGGGGGTGCGCGGAGGAGCGAGGTTGTTCGCCCGTAGCGGAGGGAACGGGTCTGCGCGGCATGGACTGTCGGTGCCTGCGGGTAAGACATCCCTAGTGGGAGGGGGCGACACGCAGGACCGGGCGTCTCACGTTCGCCATCGGCGTACTGGCGAAGCGGGTAACTGCCTGGCCTGCGGGAACATCGTCTCGCACCATCGGGTTGGAGGAGATGTCGGCGTTAGCGGGGTCAGGAGGCCATCGACGGTGTCGGCAGTTGGAATGAGCGGTCCCCGCTTGCGGGACTAAGCTGCGGAAGGACAGGGAGGGGAAGTTCCCCCCACTGCCTGACCGCTCTGAGGAGCGATTAACGATGTTCGAGAGGTTCACCGACCGCGCGCGGCGGGTTGTCGTCCTGGCTCAGGAAGAAGCCCGGATGCTCAACCACAACTACATCGGCACCGAGCACATCCTCCTGGGCCTGATCCACGAGGGTGAGGGTGTCGCCGCCAAGGCCCTTGAGAGCCTCGGGATTTCGCTCGAGGCGGTCCGCCAGCAGGTGGAGGAGATCATCGGCCAGGGCCAGCAGGCCCCGTCCGGGCACATCCCCTTCACCCCCCGTGCCAAGAAGGTCCTGGAGCTTTCGCTCCGCGAGGCTCTTCAGCTGGGCCACAACTACATCGGCACGGAGCACATCCTGCTCGGCCTGATCCGCGAGGGCGAGGGCGTCGCAGCCCAGGTCCTCGTCAAGCTGGGCGCAGATCTCAACCGGGTGCGGCAGCAGGTCATCCAGCTGCTCTCCGGCTACTCCGGGGGCAAGGAGGCCGCCACGGCGGGCGGCCCGGCCGAGGGCACGCCCTCGACCTCCCTGGTCCTCGACCAGTTCGGCCGCAATCTCACCCAGGCGGCCCGCGAATCCAAGCTCGACCCGGTCATCGGGCGCGAGAAGGAGATCGAGCGGGTCATGCAGGTGCTGTCCCGCCGGACCAAGAACAACCCGGTCCTGATCGGTGAGCCCGGTGTCGGCAAGACCGCCGTCGTCGAGGGCCTCGCCCAGGCCATCGTCAAGGGCGAGGTGCCCGAGACCCTCAAGGACAAGCACCTCTACACCCTGGACCTCGGCGCCCTGGTCGCCGGCTCCCGCTACCGCGGTGACTTCGAGGAGCGCCTGAAGAAGGTGCTCAAGGAGATCCGCACCCGCGGCGACATCATCCTGTTCATCGACGAGCTCCACACCCTGGTGGGTGCGGGTGCCGCCGAGGGCGCGATCGACGCCGCCAGCATCCTCAAGCCGATGCTGGCCCGCGGTGAGCTCCAGACCATCGGTGCCACCACGCTCGACGAGTACCGCAAGCACCTGGAGAAGGACGCGGCCCTGGAGCGCCGCTTCCAGCCCATCCAGGTCGCCGAGCCGTCGCTGCCGCACACGATCGAGATCCTCAAGGGTCTGCGTGACCGGTACGAGGCGCACCACCGCGTCTCCATCACCGACGAGGCGCTGGTCCAGGCCGCCACCCTGGCCGACCGGTACATCTCGGACCGCTTCCTGCCGGACAAGGCGATCGACCTGATCGACGAGGCCGGTTCCCGGATGCGCATCCGCCGGATGACCGCGCCGCCGGACCTGCGCGAGTTCGACGAGAAGATCGCCGGGGTCCGCCGGGACAAGGAGTCCGCGATCGACTCGCAGGACTTCGAGAAGGCCGCCTCCCTGCGTGACAAGGAGAAGCAGCTCCTCGCCGCGAAGGCCAAGCGGGAGAAGGAGTGGAAGGCCGGCGACATGGACGTCGTCGCCGAGGTCGACGGCGAGCTGATCGCCGAGGTCCTCGCGACCGCCACCGGCATCCCGGTCTTCAAGCTGACCGAGGAGGAGTCCTCGCGTCTGCTCCGCATGGAGGACGAGCTCCACAAGCGGGTCATCGGCCAGGTCGACGCCGTCAAGGCGCTGTCGAAGGCGATCCGTCGTACCCGTGCCGGTCTGAAGGACCCCAAGCGTCCCGGTGGCTCGTTCATCTTCGCCGGCCCCTCCGGTGTCGGTAAGACCGAGCTGTCCAAGGCGCTCGCCGAGTTCCTCTTCGGCGACGAGGACGCGCTGATCTCCCTCGACATGTCGGAGTTCAGCGAGAAGCACACGGTCTCCCGGCTCTTCGGTTCGCCCCCCGGCTACGTGGGCTACGAAGAGGGCGGCCAGCTGACCGAGAAGGTCCGCCGCAAGCCGTTCTCCGTGGTCCTCTTCGACGAGGTCGAGAAGGCCCACCCGGACATCTTCAACTCGCTGCTGCAGATCCTGGAGGACGGTCGGCTGACCGACTCCCAGGGCCGGGTCGTGGACTTCAAGAACACGGTCATCATCATGACGACCAACCTCGGCACCCGGGACATCTCCAAGGGCTTCAACCTGGGCTTCGCGGCCTCGGGCGACAAGAAGACCAACTACGAGCGCATGAAGAACAAGGTCTCGGACGAGCTCAAGCAGCACTTCCGGCCCGAGTTCCTCAACCGCGTCGACGACGTGGTCGTCTTCCCGCAGCTGACCCAGGCCGACATCCTCGCGATCGTCGACCTGATGATCGGCAAGGTGGACGAGCGCCTGAAGGACCGGGACATGGGCATCGAGCTCTCCCAGTCCGCCAAGGAGCTGCTCTCCAGGAAGGGTTACGACCCGGTGCTGGGTGCGCGTCCGCTGCGCCGCACCATCCAGCGCGAGATCGAGGACACGCTGTCGGAGAAGATCCTCTTCGGCGAGCTGCGCCCCGGTCACATCGTGGTCGTGGACACCGAGGGCGAGGGCGAGACCCAGACCTTCACCTTCCGCGGTGAGGAGAAGTCGGCGCTGCCCGACGTCCCGCCGATCGAGCAGGCGGCCGGCGGTGCCGGGCCCAACCTGAGCAAGGAGGCCTAGCCGCCGCGCTGGGCTTGAACCAAAGGGGCTGCCCCGGGACCTCGTCCTGGGGCAGCCCCTTTTCATGCCGTCGCTCAGGACAGCTGGCCGTCGTAGTCCGGCAACTTGTACGTCTTCTCGGCGTGGCCGCCCGAGAGGTCGGTGGAGCTGTTGCCGATGTTCGCGATGATCGTGTAGCCCTTGTTCTCGATGTCGACGCGCTGGGCCGTCTTGTAGTCGCCGACGTTCCTGAACAGGTCGATGAAGCCGCGGACGTAGAGTCCGGCGACCTTGTAGCCGCGGTACTTGAGGTTGTAGTCCGTGACCGACTGGATGATCCCCGGGCGGGCGGTCACGAAGAACAGGGCGACGCCGTGCTCCTGCGCGTACTTGGCGACCTCCAGGACCGGCTTGTTGGCCGGCTGGGGGTAGCTGAAGCCGAAGTCGGTCTCCAGGCTGGTGTTGTCTATGTCGAGCACGATCGCCTGCTTCTCGCCCGGCCTGGGGTTCGCGATCCGCTGCTGCAGCTGGGGCAGTGCCTGGTTCATCACCAGCCGGCAGTCTTTCTGCCAGGTGTCGTAGTCGACGTCCGCGGTGGCGGCGGCGGTGGCGACGGTCGGGGTGCCGGTGCTCGTCGCGGCCTGCGCGGGTACGGCGAAAGCCACCAGGGCGGCGGCGGAGGCGGCGGTGGCACCTGTGCGGAGCGCCCAGGGGCGTCGGGTGGTCATGTGGGTGGGGGTCCCTTCGCGTACGGCCAGCATGTCGTGTGCATGTTCGTGCGAGCGGGTGGCGCGAGGGGAACCGTAGGGTTACTGGACGGTAGGTGGCTAGAGGCGTGCGCGTCACACGACGCGGCGGATCCGTTCGAAGGACGGGGTCACCGGGAGGGGGGCGAGGACGGCCGGGGGGATCTCGGTGACGTCCGGGGCGTAGACGACGGTGACCGAGCGCAGGTCGGGGAACCGGTCCGGGACGGCTGACAGATCCTCGGTGCCCTGGAGGTTGTTGAGGCGGAGGTGGGTGACCCCCGGCAGGGGCGGGCCCTGCCAGCCGCCGTTGTGCTGCCAGTCGATGTGCAGATGCCGCAACTCCGGGAGCCGGGCGATCTCCTCGTGGTCGTCGGGGGAGAGCGCGGAGGTCAGCTTGGCGAGGCTCAGCCGCTTCAGCGAGCGGAAGTGACGCAGGCCGCGCAGGCCGGTCAGCTCCAGAGCGTGCTTGGTGAAGCGCAGGTAGCGCAGTCCCAGATCCCGCGGCAGCGCCTCGTCGAGGGAGGCGCCCTCCAGCAGGACACCGAGGTCGAGCTGGTCCAGCGTCGGCGAGCCGGCGAGGACGGACAGGTCGAGGCCCCGGGGCAGCAGGTCCAGGGAGAGCCAGATCAGCGGGAGACGGGCCACCGCGGACAGACTCTCCAGGTGGGAGCATCTGCTCACGTCCAGATAGCTCAGCCGGTGCAGGCCCGCCAGGCACCTCAGATCACGCAGCTCGTCATTGGCACGCAGGACGAGTTCGGTCGTGGCCTCCGGGACGAGCCCGGCGCCGATCTCGTCCGCCGCGATACCGCCCACGAGCTGGACCGAAGGCCTGCCGCCCAACTGCCTCAGAAAACGCAGCTGTTCGGCCGAGCGTGCGGTGAAGAACAGCTCCTCCTGCCGGAGATGCGCGACGATCTCCTCGCCGTACCGGCGCGTGGCGAACCGGGACCAGCTCCAGGAGAGCTGGGCGCGTACGTCGAGCCCCGGATGGCTCCGGAACCGGGCCAGCACCGGCAGTGCCGCCTCCGTGCCGATGAGGGACGCCGTGACGACGACCGCCCGCGCCTCCTCCTCGTCCAGCCCCTCCGGGCCGGGCAGCAGCTCCAGGACGAGCGGTCCTACGGAGGCCAGGGCGCGGGCTTCCTCCGTGGTGCGGGGCGGGATGAGCGAGGCCGCGTTGCGTTCGACCTCCGCCCGCACCCGCGGGTCCAGCTCCGTCGCGTGCTCCAGGGACGCCAGCGCCAGCAGCCGGATCCGGGCGCTCACCGCTCCGTCCGCCCGCTGTGCCGCCGCACTCAAGTCCCGTAGCAGATCCGCCCGTTCGCGTGGGCGCGCATGCGCCACCGCCATCCGGAGCACGTCCGCCCACTGCTCGTCCGCCGCGCCGCGCACCAGCAGTCCGAAGTCGCCGTCCTCCACGGCGGCCTTGGCGCCCAGGTAGTCCTGGAAGGTGCGGTGGACGAACTCCACGGTCCCGGCGGCCGGTTCGCGCAGCAGGCCGCTGCGGACCAGCAGATGGCGCAGGATCTGACCGGCGTCGCCCTGCTCGCCGGCGACCGGCAGGGACGGCAGGACGTCGGCGATGATCCGCTCGGCGCGGTCGCGGTCCAGCTCGGACTGGTTGTTGCGGATCAGCCAGTAGGCGAGCCGCTGCAGCAGCTGGATCTGGGGCAGCTCCGTGAGGAACACTCCGCCCGGTTCCCCGGGCGGGAACATGTCCCGCTCCTCGTCCCGCCGTGCCAGCAGCATCGACAGGGCGGCGTCGTACAACTCCTTGCGGCCGTGCGGGAGATACCCGCGCCGGTCCCGGTGCAGGGCGCAGATCAGTCCGCACATCAGCGGGTTGGTGGCGAGCCGCCCGAGGTCCGGCTTGGTGCGGACGGCGTCGAGCAGGGAGCGCCGGTACCCGTCCAGGCGCTCCGGGTCGGGCGCGTCGATCCGGGCCGCCGCGTGCCAGCGGTCGATGAACGCGGCGACGTCGTCCTGGCTCATCGGGGTGAGCGCCAGCTCCGTGAAGCCGTCCGCGGCGAGCCAGTCCTCGTGCACGGCGGAGGGGCGGGAGGTGACCAGCCACTGGTTGCCGGGGTAGACGTCGAGGAGGTCGCGCAGCCAGCGGCGGGTGCGTTCCCGTTCGCGCTCGGGTATCTCGTCGATGCCGTCGACCAGCAGCAGGCCCCGGCCGGCGGTCAGGACACGGTCGGCCCAGCCGTCCGGCTGGTTCCCGTGGAAGGGGACCTGCACGGCGGACAAGAAGGCGTCGGGCGCCGGGAGGCCCCGGCGGACCAGGGTGCGCAGCGGCAGGACGAACGGGACCCGGTCGCCGCGCTCGCCGCGGGCCGCGGTCACCGCGAGCCACTGCACGAGGGTGGTCTTGCCGGAGCCGGCCACCCCGCGCAGCAGCACCCGGTCGTGTTCCGCGAAGGCCTGTTCGGCTGGGAGGGCGCCGTCGGCGGAGGCGATGTGCAGCCCGCCGGGGCCGGTGGCGCGGTCGTCCTCGGCGGGGCCGAGGGCCTGGAGGCTGAGGTAGGCGGCGTCCAGGGGCCAGCGGTCGGGGGAGTGGGCCAGGTCGATGCCGTAGATCGTGAGCCGGCCGTGCCTGGTGGGGACGTACGACAGATAGCGCCGCTCGAAGGCGGTGTCGGTGCCGCCGGTGGGCGGGGTGCGGGCGATCAGCTCGTCGACCTTGGCGATGAGCTCGCGCTGGCGCCGGGACTGCTCGACGAGGGTGCGGGCGACGAAGGCGGAGCGCTGGGTGAAGAAGTGCACGATGTGCAGGCAGGCGGAGGTGAGCAGGCGGGCGTAGAAGTGACCTGCGTCATAGGAGAGTTCGCGGTCCGGGTGGCCGCTCGCGCGGCGCAGGGCCGTGGCCAGGTGCTCGTGCCCGAGGTCCACCGCCTGCACGTCCGTCATGGCCAGGTCGCCCAGGGCGTACAGGGTGTCGGTGAGGGCGTGCGCGACGGCCTGTTCCTCGTCGGCGCCGATGGGCCGCTCACCGCCCTTGAGGGCCTGGCGGACCAGCTCGGCGGAGAGCTTGTGCAGGGCGGGCCGGTCCAGGGTGCTCCGCTCGCCCCGGAAGGACACCAGCGCCGAGAGCCGGACCGGCCGGTCGACCAGGGCCGCGCCCGGGCCCTCCTTGACGAACAGCTTGCGCACCAGCGGACCGATCAAGCCGGACGCCAGCCTGGCGCCGAGTACTGCCGGGTCCAACCCGCCCTCCCCCGTCGTCACATGAACGCAGGTCAGCGTAGCGCCGGTCACATTCCGGCGTCCCTGGATCTTGGGGCCCGGTGACATGCCGCACAGGCGATTTGTCCGTTACTAGGCGGAGTAGTGGAAAGGTCCGTTCGGGCAAAAAGGACTTTTGGCTCGGAACCTCCACCCCGCTTTTCCAGTCATGGACTGATTCGTCCTGGATGAGAGCTGTGTCAAGAAGGAAGACGGTTTTACGGTCAAGTACTAGCTTGACTCGTAGATAGAGGGTTTGGGCGGGGATGGGCCTCGGCGGTACCAAGGAGTGGCCCCATCCGGCAGCTGTCTGAGCGCCGGGTGGTTCTCATGTCCCCCACCTCACGAGGTTTTCGATGTCCCAGCGCGTCTCCGTCCGTTCTTCCCGTACGTCCACGCTCCGCACTCGCGTCGCCGCCGTGGCCGCCGCCCTGGGGGCGTCGGTCGTGCTGGGGGCCGGAGTCGCCTCGGCCGCGGAGCCCGCCGTCGCCCAGACCGCGAAGACCGCCACGACCGCGAAGGCCGTCGCGACCGCCAAGGCGACCAAGGCGACCAAGGCAGCCAAGGCCGCCTCCTGGGTCAAGCCGGTGAAGAAGTACACGAAGTCGGCGAGCTACGCCCAGAGCGGCGGCATGTGGCAGTCCACCCACAGCGGCCAGGACTTCGCCGTCGCCACCGGCACCCAGGTCTACGCCGCCCGCGGCGGCACCGTGGTCAAGGCCGGTTCCAACGGCGCCGGTGACGGCCCGGCCTACGGCAACGCCGTCGTCATCAAGCACGGCAACGGCACGTACTCCCAGTACGCCCATCTGTCGAAGATCCAGGTCAAGGCCGGCCAGATCGTCAAGACCGGCCAGCGCATCGCCCTGTCCGGCAACACCGGCAACTCCAGCGGCCCGCACCTGCACTTCGAGATCCGTACGACCGCCAACTACGGCACGGCCGTCGACCCGGTGGCCTTCCTGCGCGCCAAGGGCCTGTCGCTCTAACCCCGCGTGCTTCCGCGATGGGCCTGGATCACCAGGTCCATCGCCACCTCCAGAACGGCCTCGCGCTTGTCCTCGGGATCCGCGTCGAGGTCCTGGAGGAAGAACATCCCGGCGTGCAGGGCGAAGATCGCGCTGACGTAGCGGACCTGCTCGACCAGCGGGGCGTCGGGGTCGATGATGATCTCCCGCAGGCCCTTCATGCGCTCCTTGAAGGTCTCGCCGACGCGCAGCTCCCGTACCGTCGCCTGGTTCTCCTGCATGAAGCGGAACAGCGGGGCCGCGTCGGTCAGGGCGTCGTTGTAGCGCCGTACGATCTCCTGCTTGGTCTCCAGGGTGTGCGGCTGGCCCTTGCCCCACTCGATCAGGTCCAGGATCGGCCGGGTCAGATCGTCGTAGATGCTGACCAGGATCTCTTCCTTGGTCTTGAAGTGGTAGTAGAGCGCCGCCTTGGTGACGTCGAGATGCTCGGCGATCTCCCGCAGCGAGGTCTTCTCGTACCCCTGCTCGGCGAAGAGCGCGAGCGCCACGTCCTGGATGCGCTGGCGGGTGTTGCCGCGGCGCCCCTGCTTGGTGCCATCCGTGCCGCCCATGCCGCCCATCCTCGTACTCCTCGACGCTTGCCAAAAACTTACTTGACGCCCGGCTAGTTACGCCTCTACTTTCCTGCAGTGTAGACAACTAGCCGGTCGGCAAGTAAGTAGCGGGAGCTGGGGGAGTGGGAGTCATGGCGCAGACACAGGCCGTGGACGCGGTACCGGAGAAACCGGCCAGGAGCGTGCGGGTGGTCCTGCTCGCGCTCATGATCACGATGATGCTGGCGATGCTCGACAACATGATCATCGGTACGGCGATGCCGACGATCGTGGGTGAACTGGGCGGGCTCGAACATCTCTCGTGGGTCGTCACCGCGTACACCCTCGCCACCGCCGCCTCCACCCCGCTGTGGGGCAAGCTCGGTGACATGTACGGGCGCAAGGGCGTCTTCATGGGCTCGATCGTGCTCTTCCTGATCGGCTCCATGCTCAGCGGCATGGCCCAGGACATGGGCCAGCTGATCGGCTTCCGGGCCGTCCAGGGCCTGGGCGCGGGCGGACTCATGGTCGGCGTGATGGCGATCATCGGCGACCTGATCCCGCCCCGCGAGCGCGGCAAGTACCAGGGCATGATGGCCGGCGTCATGGCGCTCGCGATGATCGGCGGACCGCTGGTCGGCGGCACCATCACCGACCACTGGGGCTGGCGCTGGGCCTTCTACATCAACCTCCCCCTCGGCATAGTCGCCCTGCTCGCCATCAGCGCGGTCCTGCACCTGCCGAAGAAGCGGGCGCAGGCGCGGATCGACTATCTGGGCGCCGCGCTGCTGACCGTCGGCATCACCGCGATCGTGCTGGTCACCACCTGGGGCGGCACCGAGTACGCCTGGACGTCCGCGCGGATCATGGAGCTGATCGGCATCGGCGTCGCCGCGCTCGTCGGGTTCGTGTTCTGGCAGACCAAGGCCGCGGAGCCGGTGCTGCCGCTGCACATCTTCCGCAGCCGCAACTTCACGCTGATGTCCGTCATCGGCTTCATCACCGGCTTCGTGATGTTCGGTGCCACGCTCTTCCTGCCGCTGTACCAGCAGTCCGTGCAGGGGGCGTCCGCCACGAACTCCGGGCTGCTGCTCCTGCCGATGCTCGGCGCGATGCTGGTGACCTCGATGGTCGCGGGCCGGGTGACCACCAACACCGGGCGCTACTACGTCTTCCCGGTCGTCGGCAGTGTGCTGATGGTCGTCGGGCTGTACCTGCTGTCCACGATGGACACCGGGACCTCGCGGCTGGTCTCCGGGGTGTTCATGGCCGTGGTCGGTCTCGGCATGGGCTGTCTGATGCAGATCACCATGCTGGTGGCGCAGAACAGCGTGGAGATGAAGGACATGGGCGTCGCGTCCTCCTCCACCACCCTCTTCCGCACCCTCGGCTCCTCCTTCGGCGTCGCGATCATGGGCGCGCTGTTCAACCACCGGGTCGGCGACGTCATGGCCGAACGGGCCGGCTCCCTCGGCTCCCAGGTGACCGAGCAGTCCGCGCAACTGGACGCGGCGAGCCTGGCGAAGCTGCCGGAGGCGGCGCGGGAGGCGTACCAGCACGCGGTGTCCGCGGGCACCCACTCGGCGTTCCTGCTCGGGGCCGTGGTGGCGGTGGTCTCCCTGATCGCCGCGGTCTTCGTGAAGGAGGTCCCGCTGAAGGGGGCGGGCCCGAAGGACGACGCCCCGACGCCGACGGCACCGATGGCGGAGGCGGTCTGACACCGCCGGGAGCGGGCGGGGGTGCTCGGGGGCTGGGTTCTGCGGGGGCGTCGGCGGGCGGCGGGGCGGTATCGGCGGGTCGGCGCGGCGGCAGGGGCCGGGTCTGCTCGGCGGCTGGCTTCTACGGCGGTATCGGCGGGTCCGCGCGGTGGCATCGGCAGATCTGCGCGGTGGTATCGGGTTGGGTTCTACGGCGGGGTCGGCCCAGGTGTGCTCGGCGGTGTCGGGTGGGCTTCTGCGGCGGGGTCGGGCGGGTCTGCGCAGCGGCATCCGGTGGCTTTGCTCGGCGTGGCGGGGCAGGTCTGCGCGGTGGTATTGGGTTGGGTTCTACGGCGGGGTCGGCCCAGGTGCGTTCGGCGGTGTCGGGTGGGCTTCTGCGGCGGGGTCGGGCGGGTCTGCGCAGCGGCATCCGGTGGCTTCGCTCGGCGTGGCGGGGCAGGTCTGCGCAGCGGCATCCGAGAACTCCGCTCGGCGGGCCCGGGCGGGTCTGCGTGGCAGCTCCGACAGCTCCGCTCGGCGGGACCGGTCAGGTGTGCTCGGCGGTGACGGGGCGGCTTCTGCTGCGGCGTCGGCAGGTCCGCGTGGCGGCATCGGGCAGGCCCACGCGGCGGCACCGGGCCGAGTTCTACGGCGGCGCCTGCCAGGTTTCCCCGGTGGCATCCGGTCGGCTCCCGTGGCCGTATCGCTCGGTTTGCCGGGGGCTACGGCAGCATCCGGTAGCTCCCCGTGTTCGTCCGTATCGCTCGGTTTGCCGGGGGCTACGGCAGCATCGGGTAGCTCCCCGTGTTCGTCGGTGCGTGTTCCGGGAGCCACAGGACCGCCACCGCCCCCTCCGCCGGTACGTGCTCCGGGGCGCCGGCCGGGCGGATGTTGCGGAAGGTGAGGCGGGCGCCGAGGACCCGGGCCTGGCCGGCCGCGATGGTCAGGCCCAGCCCGTGCCCGCGGCCGGCCCGGTCGCTGCTCCCGGTGCGGAACCGGCTCGGCCCCTCCGCGAGCAGCGCCTGCGGGAACCCGGGGCCGTGGTCGCGGACCCGGATGACCCGCCCCTCGACGGTGACCTCGACCGGCGGTTTGCCGTGCCGGGAGGCGTTGGCGAGGAGGTTGAACAGCACGCGCTCCAGGCGCCGCGGGTCGGTGGTGACCTCCGACTCGTGCACGACGCGGACCTCGGCGTGCGGATCCTTCGCCGCGACCCGTCGGGTGATGAACTCGCCCAGCAGGATGTCCTGCAGTTCCGCCCGCTCCGAGGCGCCGTCGAGCCGGGCCACCTCCAGGACGTCCTCCACCAGCGTGCGCATGGCCTTCGCCCGGTCCAGGACCAGCTCGGTCGGCCGGCCCGGCGGCAGCAGCTCCGCCGCCGTCAGCAGCCCGGTCACCGGGGTGCGCAGCTCGTGCGCGATGTCCGCGGTGACCCGCCGCTCCGCCTCCAGCCGCTGCTGGAGCGCGTCCGCCATCGCGTCCACCGCCCGCGCGAGATCGTCCGTCTCGTCCCGGACCACGCCGCCGATCGCGTCCCGCACCCGCACGTCCGGCTCGCCCTGGGCGACCTGCCCCGCCGCGGCCGCCGCCTTGCGCAGCCGGCGCGACATCTGCCCGCCGATCAGCACACCGATCGCGCTGCCACCGAGGACGACCGCGATGGAGCCGATCACCAGGGCCTGGTCGAGGTCGTTGAGGATGTCGGTGCTGCGGTCGGTGAACCCGGTGTGCAGGGACAGCACCCGCCCGTCCTGCACCGGCACGGCCGCCCAGATGTCCGGTCCGCCGTCCGCGTCGGTGACGTACGTCGCCCGCCGCCCCTGCTCGACCTTCTCCCGCAGCGGCTCGGGCAGCCGCCGGTCGTCGACCTTGACGTTCGGGAAGTTCGGGCGCCCGGACAGCTCGTAGTTGCGCTGGGCGATCTGGATCCGCTCGTCGGCGAGATCGCGCGCGTTGTCCAACATCGACACCCGCGCCGCGTTGTGCACGACCAGGCTGAGCGCGACCGCCACCAGCGCGCCGACCAGCGCGATGGCCGCACTCAGCTTCCACTTCAGCCCGGTACGGATATCGGCCGCGCGCAGATCCGCGCGGCGCCAGGTGATCCCCCGCATTCCCCGCCCCGCTCAGGCCTTGAGCTTGTAGCCGAAGCCGCGGACCGTCTCGATCCGGTCCTGGCCGATCTTCGTGCGCAGCCGCTGCACATGAACGTCGACGACCCGGGTGTCCCCGCCCCAGCCGTAGTCCCACACCCGCTCCAGGAGCTTGTCCCGGGAGAGCACGGTGCCCGGCGCGGAGGAGAACTCCAGCAGCAGCCGCATCTCGGTCGGCGTGAGCGCGACCGTCCGGCCCGCCCGGCGCACCTCCATGCCCTCGGTGTCGATCTCCAGCTCACCGAAGGTCAGCACCCCGCCGGCCGCCGCCGCCCCCGGCTCCTCGCCCCGGTCACCGCCGCTCGCGTGCCCGAACCGGCGCAGCACCGCGCGGATGCGCGCGACCAGCACGGCACCGTCGAACGGCTTGGTGACGTAGTCGTCCGCGCCCGCCTCCAGACCCAGCACGACGTCGATGGAGTCGGCACGCGCCGACAGCATGATCACCGGCACGGTCGACTCGTCCCGGATCCGCCGGCACAGGCTGACGCCGTCCAGTCCGGGCACCATCACGTCCAGCAGGGCGATGTCGGGCCGGTCCGCCCGGAACGCCTCCAGGCCCGACAGGCCGTCGGGCCTGGCGGTGACCGCGAAGCCGTCCCGCTCCAGGGCGAGCTGGGTGGCCTCGCGGATGACGTCGTCGTCCTCGACGAACAGAACGTGGGTCTGGTCTGCCATCCCGGTGCTCTCAGTCCTCGTGGTGGTGGGTGTCCTACTAGGAGATCGGTCCGAGCGCCCGATCGGTTCATCCCGGCCGCGCTCAGGCCTCCGGCACCGGCGAGGGCGCGTCGCC
>NZ_JBSFVG010000003.1:473043-495649 GCF_053592195.1 Streptomyces sp. NPDC002776
CGTGGTGGTGGGTGTCCTACTAGGAGATCGGTCCGAGCGCCCGATCGGTTCATCCCGGCCGCGCTCAGGCCTCCGGCACCGGCGAGGGCGCGTCGCCGACGACCGTGCCGTAGTCGTTGTGCCAGAAGTACTCCTGGGCGAAGCGGCCCTGGCGCCAGCGGTACGTGATCACGTTCTCGCCGGACGGACTCGACACCGGGTCGCCCTTCTCGTACACCTGCTTGCTCACCACCAGATCACCGCGGTCGATCTGCGCGTACACCGGCGGTTCCTCCGCCTTGAACACATTCTCGTACGCGCCGTTCTGCTCGCGATACACATACGAGCCGACGCCGACACCGTCTCCGCAGGTCAGGACGTTGACGACGACATCGTCGGCGGTGCCGCCGGTCAGGTCGCCGTAGGACGTGTCGAGGGGGTAGGCGTCGGCGGCGCAGGGCTTGAGGCCGCGCTTGACCTCGGTCGACACCTTCGGGTCCGCCTTGATCAGCCGGACGAGCTCGGTCGCCCCGGGGCGTCCGGCCGCCGACGGCGAGGGCGAGCCCTGCGGGGCCACGGCCGCGCCCGCCACGGCCTCGTCGTGTGCCGGGCCCTCGTCGCGGGCGCCGGTGCCGCCGGTGCCGCAGGCTGAGGTGAAAAGGGCGAGGGCGGCGAACACGGCCACCGCCGTGATCACCGCCTGGGAGGTCCCCCGGGGCCCGGTCGTCCCGGTGGCCGCACTGGCTAGGCCGCGCAACGCTCCCGCTCCTCACGCTCCAGCGCGCGTGCGCCCAGATCGCGGCTCTCCAGCTCCTCGCGGAGCCGGGCGAGCGCCCGGTGCAGCGTGCTCTTGACCGTTCCGGCCGACATGCCGAGGGCGGCGGCCGTCTCCTCCGTGGACATCTGCTCCCAGTGTCGCAGCACGACCACACTGCGCTGCTTGGGGGCGAGCACCTTCAGGACGTCCATCAGCAGGGCGCGGTCCGCGTGCTGCTCGGTGGAGTCGTCGACCGAGGCGTCCGGGAGCTGCTCGGTCGGCACCTCCTCCAGCTTGCGCGCCCGCCACCACTCGGTCCGCGTATTGATCATCACCCGGCGCAGGTAGGCGTCGGCGAGCCGCTTGTCCTCGATGGTCTCCCAGCGGCCGTACGTCCGGGCCAGTGCCGTCTGGAGGAGGTCCTGGGCGTCCACGGGGTCCGGGACCAGCCGGCGCGCGCTGCGCAGCAACGCGTCCTGCCGGGTGCGGACGTACTCCTCGAATTCGAGCACCTCGCCCTGCGCCATGTTGACCGCCTCCGCTTCCCCGTGTACTTCGCTGCCGTGCCACCCCGTCGGGCACGGCACTGAAGCTACGGAGGCGTTGTCACGGCGGTGTCCGAAGCAGCCCGCGGCTGGCAATCGGCTGTCCGTCGGTTGTGTAACGGAAGTAGGCCAGGGGTAAAGGAGCGCACTGCATTGGTGTGGTACGGGGTGATTTGTCGGTCGCGTCAGGTCAACGGCAGCCGATACGAACCACCGGGCAGCGGCTCCACCAGACCGTCCGCCACCAGACCGTCCAGCGCCCGGGCGCGCTGTACCGGCTCGTGCCATACGCGGTCCAGGACCGCCTGCGGCACGGGCGCGTGCGCCTCGCGGAGCACGGCGAGCAGCTTGCCGCGGACCTGGCGGTCGGTGCCGGCGTAGGTCTGGCCGCGGCGCGGCGGTCCCTCGTGCTCCGGCTTGCCCGCGAGCCGCCAGGCGCACTGCGCGGCGATCGGGCAGCGGTGGCACGACTCGTTCTTCGCCGTGCACACCAGCGCGCCCAGCTCCATGGAGGCGGCGGCCCAGCGCGCGGCGGTCCGCTCGTCCTCGGGCAGCAGCGCGCGGGCGAGCCTGCGCTCGGCGGCGGTGGTGGCGTTCGGCGGGTACCGCACGCCGGTCACCGCCCGCGCGAAGACGCGACGGACGTTGGTGTCGAGCACCGGGTGCCGCTGCCCGTACGCGAAGGAGGCGACCGCCGCCGCCGTGTACTCGCCGATCCCGGGCAGCGCCAGGAGCTGCGCGTGGTCGGTCGGTACGTCGCCGCCGTGCCGTTCCGTTATCGCGACCGCGGCGCCGTGCAGCCGCAGCGCGCGGCGCGGATAGCCGAGCCGGCCCCAGGCGCGCACGGCCTCGCCGGGGGCCTCGGCGGCCAGGTCGGCGGGGCGCGGCCAGCGGGCGAGCCACTGCTCGTAGACGGGCAGGACCCGGTTCACGGGCGTCTGCTGCAGCATGAACTCGCTGACCATCACCCCCCACGGCCCGGCTTCGGGCCGCCGCCAGGGCAGATCGCGGGCGTGGCCGTCGAACCAGTCGATGACGGGGGTGTGCAGGGGCTCGCCGCCGGGGGAGTCGGAGGGGGCGGCCGGGAGGGCGTCGGGCTTCGTGGGCGCAGTCATGGCCCTACCGATCCTGCCATGCGGGGGCGGGGGCACGGGGGGACCGCCACCCCTTGGAGGTACGGCGGGTCCCGCGGACCGTGATCACGGACGGTGATCGTCGGGCCGGTACCGTAACGTGCTGCGACCGTCGCGCGCCCGACCCCACCAAAGGCCGGGGCGGGTACGGCGGTTGGGGTGACGGTCCGGGATGATGATCCGGAAAAGTTGCGGCCCGGGGCGGCGGGTGGCGCCGGCTAACGCGCCGATCTCTCGTACAGTTTGCGCCGTGGGATCTCTGCGCAATCCGGTCGGGCCGCTTCCCTCCTCCATCTACTGGCGTCGGAGGGCCGTACTGCTGTCCGTGCTCGCCCTGTTGGCGCTGCTGATCGCCTGGGTGCTCGCCTCGGGCGGAGGCGGCGACAACGGCGCCGACGGAGGCAACGGCAAGAATCCCGCACCCTCGACGATCACGCCGGGACCGTCCGGCTCCGGGCCGGCGATCAGCCAAGCCCCGGGCGGGCGGGACGAGTCGGGCGACGAGGAGACCGGCGGGGGGTCGGGATCGGACTCGGGGTCCGGTGACGGTTCCGGCTCCGGATCTGACTCTGGCTCTGGCTCTGGCTCCGGCGATGCGGCGGGGTCCGGGGACGGGTCGGGTTCCGGTTCCTCCGACGGCAGCGCGGGCGGCGGCTCGACGGGCGGCGGTACCGGCGTGGGGGCGGGCGACGCGCTTCCGGCGGGCTCTTCCCTGCCCAACTGCACTGCGGGCGCAGTGAAGTTGACGGTACGGAGTGTCCGGAACACCTACGGGCCCGGCGAGACGCCGACGCTTCGGCTCACGGCGACCAACTCGTCGGGGAGCGACTGCAAGGTCGATCTGGGCCCGAAGAACGCGGTGGTGACGATCACTCAGGCGGGCGGCGACGAGGAGTACTGGTCCTCGGCGGACTGCCCCAGGACCGCCGGCCACCTGATGTTCCGGGTCGCGGCCGACAGCAGCGTCACCTACGCCGTCAAGTGGGACCGCAAGCCGAGCGCCGATCGGTGCGCCACGCCCCCGGCGGGTTCGGCTGCGGCCGGCACCTACCTGGTGGAAGCGAAGGCTCCGGGCTTCGCGAAGGCGCAGACGTCGTTCGTGCTGGCGAAGGACTAGGTCCTGCAAGCAGCGTGCCGGTGGCTACCGGCACGCTGCGAACTCAGACGTAGCGCTCCAGGATCGAGGACTCCGCCAGCCGCGACAGCCCCTCGCGCACGCTCCGGGCCCGGGCCTCGCCGACGCCGTCCACGGTCTGGAGGTCGTCCACGCTCGCGGCGAGCAGCTTCTGCAGTCCCCCGAAGTGCTCCACCAGGCGGTCGATGATCGCCCCGGGCAGCCGCGGCACCTTCGCCAGCAGCCGGAACCCGCGCGGCGACACCGCCGAGTCCAGCGCCTCGGGCGACCCGGTGTACCCCAAGGCCCGGGCCACCGTGGGCATTTCCAGCAGCTCCGCATGGCTCAGCGCGTCCAGCTCGTACAGCGCCTCCTCGACCGTGCGGGACCGCTTCGCCGTCGGCTCGGGCACGTAGTCCCGGACGACCAGCTCCCGCTCGGGCTCGACGCCCGCGATCAACTCGTCCAGCTGAAGCGCCAGCAGCCGTCCGTCGGTGCCCAGCTCCACCACGTACTCGGCGATTTCGGTGGCGATCCGCCGCACCATCTCCAGCCGCTGCGCGACGGCCGAGACGTCCCGGACCGTCACGAGGTCCTCGATCTCCAGCGCCGACAGCGTGCCCGCGACCTCGTCGAGCCGCAGCTTGTACCGCTCCAGGGTCGCCAGCGCCTGGTTCGCCCGGGACAGGATCGCCGCCGAGTCCTCCAGCACCCGCCGCTGCCCGTCGACGTAGAGCGCGACCAGCCGCATGGACTGCGAGACGGAGACCACGGGGAACCCGACCTGCTTGCTGACCCGGTCCGCCGTACGGTGCCGGGTGCCCGTCTCCTCGGTGGGGATCGTCGGATCCGGCACCAGCTGCACGCCCGCGCGCAGGATCTTGGACAGGTCGGAGGAGAGCACGATGCCGCCGTCGAGCTTGCACAGCTCCCGCAGGCGGGTGGCCGTGAACTCGACGTCCAGGACGAATCCGCCGGTGCACATGGCTTCGACGGTCTTGTCGGAGCCCAGCACGATGAGCCCTCCGGTGTTGCCGCGGAGGATCCGCTCAAGGCCGTCGCGCAGTGCCGTGCCTGGTGCCACGGCGCTCAGTGAGGCGCGCATCAGGGCATCGGCACCGGAGCTCCCACCGGACTTTCCGGGAGCTGCTGCCCGGTCGTTGGCTGCCACTGCACTCCTCCGGTCGCAAGTTCTGGGGCGCTCCCGTTTCGCATACTCGGTTCGTACGGACGGGCGAGACCAGGGCAAAGTCTACCGGCGGTCCTCGTCGTCCCGTGGGGCCTCTCGCCGACGGGAGCGCGGAAGCACGCGCAGGGCGTCCCCTATGTCCGCGACTTCCAGTACCTTCATGCCCGCGGGGACCTTCCCGGGATCGCCCGGTACGAGCGCGTGGGTGAAGCCCAGGCGGTGTGCTTCGGAGAGCCGGCGCTGGACGCCCGTGACCCGTCTGACCTCGCCCGCAAGGCCCACTTCGCCGATCGCGACCAGGTTCTTCGGCAGCGGGGTGTCACTGGCCGCGCTGGCCAGCGCGAGGGCGATGGCGAGGTCCGCGGCGGGCTCCGAGAGTTTCACTCCGCCGACCGTCGCGGAGTAGATGTCCCGCTTGCCCAGGGCGCTGATCCGGCCCCGCTGTTCCAGTACGGCCAGCATCATCGAGACCCGGGAGGTCTCCAGACCGGAGGTGGTGCGGCGCGGGGAGGGGATCTGCGAGTCGACGGTGAGCGCCTGCACTTCGGCGACCAGCGGGCGGCGGCCCTCCAGGGTGACCGTCAGACAGGTGCCGGGGACCGGTTCGTCACGCCGGGTCAGGAAAAGTCCGCTTGGGTCGGTAAGTCCGGTGATGCCCTCGTCGTGCAGTTCGAAGCAGCCGACCTCGTCGGTCGCGCCGTACCGGTTCTTGACGCCGCGCACCAGGCGCAGGCGCGCGTGCCGGTCGCCCTCGAAGTGCAGCACGACGTCCACCAGGTGTTCCAGCAGCCGGGGTCCGGCGATGGCGCCGTCCTTGGTGACATGGCCCACCAGGAGCGTGGACATCCCGCGCTCCTTGGAGGCCCGGATCAGCGCCCCCGCCACCTCCCGCACCTGGGCCATGCCGCCCGGGGCGCCGTCGATCTCGGGGGAGGCCACCGTCTGCACGGAGTCGAGGATCAGCAGGGACGGCTTGACCGCGTCCAGGTGGCCGAGCACCGCCGACAGGTCGGTCTCGGCGGCGAGGTACAGATGGTCGGCCAGGGCCTTGATGCGGTCGGCGCGCAGCCGCACCTGGCTCGCCGACTCCTCGCCGGTGACATAGAGCGTGGGATGTTCGTCACTGGCCGCCTTGGCCGCGACGTCCAGCAGCAGGGTGGACTTGCCGACGCCGGGCTCACCCGCGAGCAGCACCACGGCCCCCGGCACCAGCCCGCCGCCGAGCACCCGGTCCAGCTCGGGCACGCCGGTGGACCGGGCGGTCGCCTGCCGCCCGTCGACCTGCCCGATGGGCAGCGCGGAACTGGTGACGCGCCCCGGCGCGGTCGTCCGGACCGCGGGCGCGCCGTACTCCTCGACGGTGCCCCAGGCCTGGCACTCCGGGCACCGCCCGAGCCACTTGGCCGTCTGCCACCCGCACTCGGTGCAGCGGTAGGACGGACGCTCTTTGGCGGACTTCGTACGGGTGGCCATGGACGGAACGGTATAGGCCCCCACTGACAATGCCCTCGGCGCCGCCGGTGCCGAGCGGCCGCGGGGGACCGGGAACCGCCCCGCACCACCCCGGCCGGCCTCACGAACCGGCCACGACCCATGGGAACCGGCCATGGAATCCGAGGCCGGTGTCCCCTTATGAGGGATCGTTTCACCCGTACGGATTAAATGTGCTCAAGGTGGAGGAAGCCGCCTCCCCGACCCGCCTACGGTCCACGGGTGATGAGCAGCCGACCGGAGACCACGACCCGCACCACCGGCGCACACCGAGCGCACCGCGAGGCGCGCGACCGAGGCGCCGCGCGCACCCTCGCGCAGCGCCCGCCCGCGCGTTACGAGCCGTACCTGGACGGCCTGTTCACCTACTGCCTCTCCGTCCTGTGCGACCACGACACCGCGACCGCCGCCCTCGGCGACGTCCTCGCCCTGGCCGAGCGCCGGGGCCAGCGCGTCCCCGAGTCCGCCGCCGACCGCCGCGCCTGGCTGTACGCGCTGGCCCGCTGGTCCTGTCTGCGCAAGCTGGCCGAGGCCAAGCAGAAACGTCAGGCCGGTCACGCGGCGGGCCGCTCCGGCACCCCCCGGCAGTCCGTCTCCCCGCCCGTCTCCGAGCAGGTCCAGGAGGAGCGCAGGCGCCAACTCGCCTTGCTGGCCTGGCCGGAGGCCGCCGGGACCACTCCCGAGCAGCGTGAGGCGCTCGAACTCGCGGTTCGCCACCATCTCGCCGCCCACGAGGTCGCCGCCGTCCTCGGCATGGACCCCGCCGCCGCCCGCGAACTGCTCGCCTCCGCCGCCTGCGAAGTCGAGCGCACGCGCGCGGCCCTCGCCGTGGTGGAGACCGGCAGCTGCCCGGGCGTCGCCCGCCTCACCGGCGACCACCAGCTGGTCCTCAGCAGCGCCCTGCGCCGCGAGCTGGTGCGCCACGTCGACGACTGCCCCCACTGCCGCCGCACCGCCGAGCGCGCGGTCCCCGGCCGCTGGCCCGGCGCCACCGTCACCCCCGCCGAACTGCCCGTCCTGGAGGCACCCCGCGCGGCCCTGTGCGTGGCCATGGCGCGCGTCCCGCGCGCGCGGGGCACTGCTCCCCGCTTCGACCGCCGCGGCTTCCCGATGGACCCCAAGGACCGGGCCGCCCGCCGGGACCGCCTCCGCGCGCGTGCCGTCACGACGACCGTCGTCGCCACCGTCGTCGCCGCCCCCGTGCTGGCCCTGTGGGCGGCCTACCGGGGCACGCCCACCGGCGAGGCCACCGAGGGCCGGGCGGCCGGCGCGAGCGAGGCGCACGGCCCGGACGCCCTGAACAGCGCCGCGGCGGGCGGGGGTTACGAGAACGCGGGCAACGCCGGCGCCCGCCCCGGCGGCGGCTTCACCAAGGGTGGCAGGCCCGATGTCACGGTGGAGGTGATCAGCGTCACCGGGGCCGGGAAGAAGGGCGCGGGACACCTGGAGGTCACGGCGGGCCACCGCGGCGACACCACGCTCATCACGCTGACCGCGACCGGCGACGCCCCGGTCCGCTGGTCCGCCACCACCGGCGCCCACTGGCTCTACCTGAGCCGGTCGTCGGGAACCCTCGCCCCCGGCGAATCGTTGACGATCAAGGTGTACGTCGACCCGCTGCGCGAGCCGTCCGGGTACTGGACCGCACGAGTCGCCGTCTCACCCGCCGGAGCCGTCGTCCGCATCGAGGGCTACGGCACCGCACCCAGCCCCTCCGACCCAGGACCCTCCGACCCTGGGCCCTCCGACCCCGATCCGCGGCCGACGGATCCCACGCCGAGCGACCCGCCCCCGACGTCCCCGGACCCGACGCCCACCGACCCCGAGCCGACCCCGACCGACCCGCCGCCCACGGACCCCACCCCGAGCGACCCGCCGCCCTCGTCGTCCGACCCGGATCCGCCCCCGTCCGACTCGGCCGATCCGTCCGATCCGTCCGGTTCCGCGCCGCCGGAAAGCAGCGGCGACCCGAGCCCGTCCACGTCGTAGTCCGCAGGCCGTCAGACCACCGGATCCGCCGGATGCGGTGCCAGCAACGGCAGCTGCGAGGCCAGCCGCTCCTCGCACAGCTCGACCAGGCGGTCGTAGCCGGCCTTGCCCATCAGCTCGGTCAGCTCGGCCCGGTAGGAGACGTACACCGGGTCACCGGCGCCGTGTGCCGAGGTCGCCGAGGTGCACCACCAGTGCAGATCATGGCCGCCGGGGCCCCAGCCGCGGCGGTCGTACTCGCCGATCGACACCTGCAGCACCCGGGTGTCGTCGGGCCGGTCGATCCAGTCGTAGGTCCGCCGGACCGGAAGCTGCCAGCAGACGTCCGGCTTGGTCTCCAGCGGCTCGCGGCCCTCCGCGAGGGCCAGGATGTGCAGCGAGCAGCCCGCGCCGCCCGCGAAGCCGGGCCGGTTCTGGAAGATGCACGAGCCCTCGTAGGGGCGGGTCTGCCGGGAGCCCTCGTCGTCCTCCGAGATCCACCCGGTCTGTGTGCCCACGTCATGGTGCTGCCAGATCTCCGGCGTGAGCCTCGCCACGTGCTCCGCCACCCGCTTCTCGTCGTCCTCGTCGGAGAAGTGGGCGCCCAGGGTGCAGCACCCATCCGCGGCGCGGCCCGGCTGGATGCCCTGGCAGCCGCTGCCGAAGATGCAGTTCCAGCGAGAGGTCAGCCAGGTCAGATCGCACCGGAAGATCTGCTCGTCGTCTCCCGGATCGGGGAACTCCACCCACGCGCGTGCGAAGTCGAGCCCCTTCTCATCCGCGACCAGGATCTTCTTCTTCGCCTTTTTCGACAGCATCACCTGCGAAGAACCGCCGGATGATTTGGCCGTCTTCTGGTCCTTCGCCTTTTTCGTCTTTGGCACGCGTCCAGAGTAAGTCGCCCGGGACCCAGGCCGGGACCGTACCGGGGGGCGGTGCACGGTCCGGCGGGCAGTAGCGTTCCGTACATGAGACTCGGTGTCCTCGACGTGGGATCGAACACGGTGCATCTGCTGGTGGTGGACGCGCACCCCGGTGCGCGCCCGCTGCCCGCGCACTCGCACAAGGCGGAGCTGCGCCTGGCCCAGCTGCTCGACGAGAGCGGGGCCATCGGGTCCGACGGGATCGACAAACTCATATCGGTCGTCAAGGAAGCGCTGCAGGCCGCCGAGGACAAGGGCGTGGAGAACGTACTGCCGTTCGCCACCTCAGCGGTGCGCGAGGCCACCAACGCCGATGACGTCCTCGCGCGCGTGAAGGCCGAGACCGGGGTGGAGCTCCAGGTCCTCAGCGGCGCCGAGGAGGCCCGGCTCACCTTCCTCGCGGTCCGCCGCTGGTTCGGCTGGTCGGCCGGGAAACTGCTGGTCCTGGACATCGGCGGCGGCTCCCTGGAGATCGCCTACGGCATCGACGAGGAGCCGGACACCGCGGTGTCGCTGCCGCTCGGCGCGGGCCGGCTCACCGCCGGGTGGCTGCCCGGCGATCCGCCCGACCCGGAGGACATCCGCGCCCTGCGCCGGCATGTCCGCACCGAGATAGCGCGCACGGTCGGTGAGTTCAGCCGCTTCGGACGGCCCGACCATGTCGTCGCCACCTCCAAGACCTTCAAGCAGCTCGCCCGCATCGCCGGCGCCGCCCGCTCCGCCGACGGCCCGTACGCCCAGCGCGACCTGAAGCGCGAGTCCCTGGAGGCCTGGGTCCCCCGGCTCGCCGGCATGACGACGGCGCAGCGCGCCGAGCTCCCCGGCGTCTCCGAGGGCCGCGCGGGTCAGATCCTCGCGGGCGCCCTGGTCGCCGAGGCCGCGATGGACCTGTTCGGCGTGGAAACCCTGGAGATCTGCCCCTGGGCCCTGCGGGAGGGTGTGATCCTGCGCAGGATGGACCACCTTCCGGCCGTGTGAGGCAGCGCCCGCGCTCCTACGGCGGGTGCGCCCCCGGCGCTGGAATCCGACCCGCGCGCCTCAGCGCACGCGCAGTGACCCGCACGCCTCGGGCACGCGCAGTGACCCGCATGCCTCGCGCACGTGCAGTGACTCGTGCGCCTCAGCGCATGCGCAGTGACCCGCGTGCCTCAGCGCACCGCAGTGACCCGCACGCCTCAGCGCACCGCAGTGACCCGCGCGCCTCAGCGCATGCCCAGTGACCCGCACCGCCTGGCGCATGCCCAGTGACCCGCGCGCCTCGCGCACGCGCAGTGAAGTGCGCCACCCCGCACCACCGTCACCCACCCGACCCCGACGGGCCCAACCCACCCCACCTGGCCGATTGCCGCTCCTCCACCGCCCGCCCGCGGCCATCGGCTCCCCGGTGCCGAGCGAGTCCCCGTACCCTGTCCCTCGTGGCAGAACCTGTGGTGCGCATCCCGGATGCGAAGGTCGCGCTGTCCACGGCCTCGGTCTATCCGGAGTCGACGGCGACGGCCTTCGAGATCGCGGCGCGCCTCGGGTACGACGGGGTCGAGGTCATGGTGTGGACCGACCCGGTCAGCCAGGACATCGAGGCACTGCGCCGGCTCAGTGACTACCACCACATCCCGATCCTCGCCGTGCACGCCCCCTGTCTGCTCATCACCCAGCGGGTGTGGTCCACGGACCCCTGGACCAAGCTCCAGCGCGCCCGGGCGGCGGCCGAGAAACTGGGCGCGAGCACAGTCGTCGTGCACCCGCCGTTCCGCTGGCAGCGCCAGTACGCGCGCGACTTCGTGGCCGGAATCTGGCGCATGGCGAACGAGACGGACGTGCGGTTCGCCGTAGAGAACATGTATCCCTGGCGCTACCGGGACCGCGAGATGCTCGCGTACGCCCCCGACTGGGACGTCACGAAGGACGACTACCGTCACTTCACGATCGATCTCAGCCACACCTCGACCGCCCGCACCGACGCGATCCACATGATCGACCGCATGGGCGACCGGCTCGGCCATGTCCACCTCGCGGACGGCCGGGGTTCGGCGAAGGACGAGCACCTCGTCCCCGGCCGCGGCGACCAGCCCTGTGCCGAGGTGCTGGAACGTCTCGCCCGGACCGGTTTCGACGGCCATGTCGTCATCGAGGTCAACACCCGCCGGGCGATGTCCGGGGCCGAGCGGGAGGCCGACCTCGCCGAGGCGCTGGCCTTCACCCGGCTCCATCTGGCCTCGGCGGTGAGGGTGCCCCGGCCGTGACCGACACCGCAGCACCACGCAGGGGCCGGGGCCGCCGTACCCGCAGTGAAGCCGCCGACACCCGCGCCCGGATCCTGGCCGTGGCCCGCGAGGAGTTCTCCGAGCGGGGTTACGAGAAGACGTCCGTGCGCGGCATCGCCAAGGCGGCCGGTGTCGACTCCGCGCTGGTGCACCACTACTTCGGCACCAAGGAACAGATCTTCGAGGCGGCCGTCGAGGTCGCCTTCGCCCCCGCGTTCCAGGCCCGCGACACCGTCCTCGACGGCCCCCTCGACAGTGCCGGCGAGCGGCTGACCCGGATGATCTTCGGGCTCTGGGAGAACCCCGTGACCAGGGCTCCGCTGCTCGCGATCGTCCGCTCGGCCGTCAACAACGACAGCGCGGCCGCCGTCTTCCGCAAGCTGGTCGCGGCCCAGTTGCTGCGCCGCATCGCCGAACAGCTCGACCTCCCGGACGCCGAACTGCGCGCCGACCTGGCCGCGGCCCAGCTCGTCGGCATCGCCATGATGCGGTACGTCATCAAGATCGAGCCGATCGCCTCCGCGGACCCGGAGCGGCTCATCGCGAGGCTGGCACCGGTCGTGCAGGGCCATCTGACGAGCCCCTGAAGCCCACACCGGCCGCCGACCGAGACGTACATCCCGCATTCCGGACACCGTGTCCGGACCGTGGATGACCGGCGTACGCTCAATAGCAGCCCTATCTGTCTGAAGGAGCGAGCGACGATGCCCGAGCTGAGGTCCCGCACAGTCACCCACGGACGCAACATGGCGGGCGCCCGCGCCCTTATGCGCGCCTCCGGTGTACCCGGTGCGGACATCGGCCGTAAGCCGATCATCGCGGTCGCCAACAGCTTCACCGAGTTCGTGCCGGGCCACACCCACCTCCAGCCGGTCGGCCGGATCGTCAGCGAGGCGATCCGTGAGGCGGGCGGCATCCCGCGCGAGTTCAACACCATCGCGGTGGACGACGGCATCGCGATGGGCCACGGCGGCATGCTCTACAGCCTGCCGTCCCGCGACCTGATCGCGGACTCGGTCGAGTACATGGTCGAGGCCCACTGCGCCGACGCCATGGTCTGCATCTCCAACTGCGACAAGATCACCCCGGGCATGCTCAACGCGGCCCTGCGCCTGAACATCCCGACGGTCTTCGTCTCCGGCGGCCCGATGGAGTCCGGCCGCGCCACCCTGGTCGACGGCACGGTCCGTACGCTCGACCTGGTCGACGCGATCTCCGACGCGGTGAACGACAAGATCTCGGACGAGGACATCCTCCGTATCGAGGAGAACGCCTGTCCGACCTGCGGCTCCTGCTCCGGCATGTTCACCGCCAACTCGATGAACTGCCTGACGGAGGCCATCGGCCTCTCCCTGCCCGGCAACGGCTCGGTCCTCGCCACCCACACCGCGCGCAAGCGGCTCTACGTCGACGCCGCCCGCACGGTCATGGACATCACCCGCCGCTACTACGAGCAGGACGACGAGACGGTCCTGCCCCGCAACGTCGCCACCATCGCCGCCTTCGAGAACGCCATGGCCCTGGACATCGCCATGGGCGGCTCGACCAACACGATCCTGCACCTGCTGGCCGCGGCCCAGGAGGCGGGCGTCCCCTTCGGCCTGGAGGAGATCAACGAGGTCTCGCGGCGCGTGCCCTGCCTCGCGAAGGTCGCCCCGAACGTCGCCAAGGACCGCACGTACTACATGGAGGACGTGCACCGCGCCGGCGGCATCCCCGCCCTGCTCGGCGAGCTGCACCGCGCGGGCCTGCTGAACGAGGACGTGCACGCGGTCCACAGCCCGTCCCTCGCGGACTGGATGAAGACCTGGGACGTCCGCGGCGGCTCTCCGTCGGCGGAGGCGGTGGAGCTGTGGCACGCGGCCCCCGGCTGTGTCCGCTCCGCCGAGGCCTTCTCCCAGTCCGAGCGCTGGGAGGCGCTGGACGAGGACGCCGAGGGCGGCTGCATCCGCAGCGCCGAGCACGCGTACTCCAAGGACGGCGGCCTCGCGGTGCTGCGCGGCAACCTCGCGGTCGACGGCTGCGTGGTGAAGACGGCCGGCGTCGACGAGTCGATCTGGACCTTCGAGGGCCCGGCGGTCGTCTGCGAGTCGCAGGAGGAGGCCGTCCAGAAGATCCTGACCCAGCAGGTCAAGGAGGGGGACGTCGTCGTCATCCGCTACGAGGGCCCCAAGGGCGGGCCCGGCATGCAGGAGATGCTCTACCCGACCTCGTACCTCAAGGGCCGGGGCCTCGGAAAGGCCTGCGCCCTGGTCACCGACGGCCGCTTCTCCGGCGGCACCTCGGGCCTGTCCATCGGGCACGCCTCCCCGGAGGCGGCGGCCGGCGGCACCATCGCGCTCGTGGAGGACGGCGACCGCATCCGCATCGACATCCCGAACCGCACGATCGAGTTGCTCGTCGACGACGCGGAACTCGCGCGCCGCGAGCAGGCGTTGAACGGGATGTACGCGCCCAAGAACCGCGAGCGCAAGGTCTCGGCGGCCCTTCGCGCGTACGCCGCGATGGCGACGAGCGCCGACAAGGGCGCGGTGCGGGACGTGACCAAGCTGGGCTGACGGACCGATCGAGCGGGGCCGGCCGGGTTTCCGGCCGGCCCTTTCGTCACCAGTCGGCGGGGCGCCGGGTGTCCACGGCGAAGACGGTGCCGTCGGGGGCGGCGGAGTAGACGCGGTCGCCGACGACCAGCGGCTCGGGCAGCCCGGCCGCGACCTGGTCCGCGTTCCTGCCGAGCCGAGGGGACGTCTGCCCGGCGAGCCCGTCACCGTCGGCGTCCACGGCGACCAGCCGGCCGTCCGGGGCCGTGAAGTACACGTGCCGGTCGTCGGCCACCGGGGTCGAGCCCCGGCTCACCCCGGTCTCCAGGCTCCACCGCTGCTTGCCCGCGGCCATGTCGACGGCCACGAGCGATCCGCCGTTGCCCAGGAGGTAGACGACGTTCCCGCGCACGGTGCCGTGCGCCTGCTGGATCGCTACGGGCAGCGGCACACGCCGGGAGGCCCCGGTGCCGGGCGTGTAGCGGACCACCTCCCTGGCGTCCTCGTAGACGGTGCCGACCGAGGTGAGGAAGACGGACCCGTCGGCCGTGCCGACCGGGTTCAGCGCGCCGTCCAGCCGCTCCGCCCACCGCACGGCACCGGATTCCGGGTCCACCGCGGTGACCTGCGTGGTCCCGCCGTTCTCGGACCGGCTCACGGCGTAGGCCAGCGGGTCCCCGGGATAGGAGACGAAGTAGGGCGTCCGGTGACCGGGCACCCGGTGGCTCCACCGCTGTTCGCCCGACGCGGCGTCCACCCCGGTGACCGTGCCGTCGGTGCCGGTGAACAGGAGACTGTCGCCCGCCATGGCCAGGCCGCTGTACGGAGGCACGTCCCGCTGCCATCGGGGCTTGCCCGTGCCTGGGTCGAGGGCCTGAAGGCTGCGGCTCAGGCCGAGTCCGGGCTGTACGAGGCCGCCGGCGACGACAGGCGGACCGGCCCAGGTTCCGGGGGCGGTGTGCCGCCACAGCAGCCGGCCGTCCGAGGCGTCGAGGGCGAACACCACGCCGGACTGCGCGCAGAGCACCTTGCCCGCGCCGTACGAGCACTGGGGCGTGGACGCCGTCGCGAACACCGACTCCGCTTCCCACGGGCTGAAGGCGGCCGGGGTGTTCCGGGTGGCGCTTCCCGCCGGTGCCGGGTCACCGTCGCCCAGCAGCCGCACGGTCGTGAACACCCCGCCCAGGACGAGCGCCAGGGCGGCGGCCGCCCAGGCCGTTCGCCGGCCCCGGAACCTGCCGGAGCGGGGTGCCTCCGGCCCGTCGGCGTGGCGGGGCCGGGCCGGCCCGGACTCCTCGCCCGTACGCAGAGGGCCATCGCCGGTACGCAGCGGGCCTTCACCGGAGCTCTGGGGGTCCTCGCCGGAGCTCTGGGGGTCCTCGCCGGAACGACGGGCGTCCTCCCCGGTGCGCTGGGTGGGGATGAAGGCCTGGGTGTCGTACGAGGCGGCCACCGACCGCAGTTCCCGCATCAGCTCGTCGGGTGTGGGACGGTCGTCGGGCTCCTTGGCGAGACACCGCTGGATCAGCGGGCCGAGATTCTCCGGTACGCCGGTCAAGTCGGGCTCGTCGTGGACGACTTGGTAGGCCACCACATACGGGCTGTCCGAGTCGAACGGCCCCTGTCCCGTCGCCGCGTGCACCATGACCGACCCCAGCGCGAAGATGTCCGCGGCCGGTCCGACCTCCCGCGGTCGCCGGAACTGCTCGGGCGCCATGAACGGCGGTGTGCCGATCAACTTGCCGGTCTCGGTCCGCAGTTCGCTGTCCTTGGGCCGGGAGATGCCGAAGTCGATGACCTTCGGACCGTCCTCGGCGAGGAGCACGTTGCTCGGTTTCAGATCCCGGTGCACGACCCCGACCCGATGGATGTCCCGCAGCGCCTCCGCCAGGCCGGCCATCAGCCGCCGCAACTGCTCCGGAGTCATCGGACCGTTCCGCTTCACATGATCGGAGAGCGTCGGCCCCGGGATGAACAGCGTGGCCATCCAGGGCCGGTCGGCCTCCGGATCCGCATCGACGACCGACGCCGTGAAGGCACCGCTCACCCGCCGGGCCGCGGCTATCTCCTGCCGGAACCGCCCCCTGAACTCCCGGTCCCTGGCGAACTCGGCATGGATCACCTTCACCGCGAGCTTCATCCCCGAGGTGCTGCGGGCCAGATGCACGACGCCCATGCCGCCGGAGCCGAGACATGACTCAAGACGGTAGTGACCGGCGTAATCGGGAAGTTCCGCTTCCGCGCCCGCTCCGGCGTTCCGCTGTGGCGCCATGGGACCCCCCGTGCTGTTCGTCCGCGCGCGCGACGCAGGGAGCCTAGTCGATGAGGCGTACGAGACAGAGGCGGCTTGCTAGCCTCTCTGTGCGAATTTCGTATGAGTGTTTCCCGGCGTGATTCGGGGGAATCAACGGGGCCCATGACCAGCATGGGGAGCAACGGGGGAGGACTGTCATGTCTGTCGAGCGTATGGAAGAGATACCCGAGGCACAGAGCGCCGAGGAGACGGAAGCCGCGACCATGGTGGCGACATCGCTGCGCTACTACTCGGTCGCCCCGGGCGTCCGCCTGAACGTCCGCAGAGGGCCCGGCACCAACTATCCCGTCACCCGCGTCCTCTCCGAGGGCGCCAAGGTGCCGATCTTCTGCCAGACGCCGGGCACGACCGTGAGCGGTCCGTACGGCACGTCGAACATCTGGGACAACATCGCCGACAGTGAGTTCGTCTCGGACACCTACGTGAACACGGGCAGCGACGGCTACATCCGGCCGCGCTGCGCGCTCTGACACCACTGCCGAGCAGGGCGCGCGGGTGATCGGCCCGTGAGGACGGCAGCGCCGGCCGCCTGACCGCGCCCTGCGGCCGACCCGCGCGGGGCCCGCGTCCGACCGGAGCCATAATCGACGCGTGAGCGACGACAACGGCACCCCCGACCCGGCCGCGGGCCCCCGCCCCGAACCCATCCGCTTCTTCGGCACGACCTGGGTCGAGCACAGCGACGGCTACGGGGTCCGCCGTATCGGCGTCGCCGTCGGCTCCCTCGCCGCGGCGGTCGGCGCCTGCCTGGTCCTCCGCTTCGCCTACGAGGGCTTGCAGATCGCCGCCGTCGAGGGCCTGGTCAGCATGCTCATGACGGTGATGTTCGCGATCTGCAGCGCCCTCGCCTTCCGCCACACCTGGGAGGGCTTCCGCAAGCGCCCCGACCCCGAACGCCAGGCGTCCCTGCGCGGTCTGCTGGCCATCGGCTTCGTCGGCTCCCTCCTCGCCTACTTCTTCCGCTCCCTCACCGAGGCCCCCGGCGAGAAGCTCCACCGCGAGGAGTACGAGACAGCCCGCGAGCAGTACGCGAAGCGCACCAAGCGTCGCTCGGGCAACCCCTCGAAGAAGCGCCGCAAGTCCTGATACCGACCGGCGGGAACCCCTCTCTCCAGAACTAGACCCCCGCCGCCCCTCACCCCGCCACCATGGCCGTATGACGGCAGCCTCTTCCCACTCCACCCGCGCCCACTCCTTCAACGCCGCCGCGGCCCAGTACGCCGCCAACCGCCCCTCCTACCCGCCCGCCCTCCTCGACGCCGTCGAGGACCTGGCCGGCCGCCCCCTCACCGGCGCGCGCGTGGTGGACGTCGGGGCCGGTACGGGCATCGCCACGGCCCTCCTGCACGCGCGCGGCGCCGAGGTGCTCGCCGTGGAACCCGGCGAGGGCATGGCGGCCCAGTTCCGCCGAGCCCACCCCGCGATCCCGCTGGTCCGCGGCACCGGCGACGCCCTCCCCCTGGCCGACTCCTCCGCCGACCTGCTCACCTACGCCCAGGCCTGGCACTGGACCGACCCGGAGCACTCGATCCCGGAGGCCCTGCGCGTCCTGCGCCCGGGCGGCGCGCTCGCCCTGTGGTGGAACACCTACGTCCTCGACATCCCCTGGATAGCCGCCCAGGCCCGTCGCATCGAGAGCCACTTCGGCATCGACCCCATCGAGGAGAGGAACGGCACCAGCGCCCGCACCGCCGACCCCGAGGGCGAAGTCGACTTCGCCCGGCGCGTGGTCCGCTGGAGCCGCCGCATCCCGATCGACACCCACCTGGCCAATCTCGGCAGCCACTCGATCTTCCTGGTCCACGGGGAGAAGGCGAGCACCACCTTCCTCACCGCGGAACGGACCCGCCTGCTGGAAACCTTCCCCGACGGCATCGTCGAGGAGAGCTACGACGTGGACCTCCTGGTCGCCCTGAACACCTGAGTCCCTGATCACCCGCAACACATGAATCCCTGATCATCCTCAACACCTGAACCCCTGATCACCCGTAACACCTGAGTCCCTGGCCGCCTCGATACCTGCCCCCCTCCACCCGACTTCCCGCGCCGCGACCCACCCCTCCAGGGCCGCGGCGCAGTCATGCTCCGGCACCCATGAAGGCGCACAAACCGGACCGCCCGCCTCCGGTCACCCCTGCACGCACCCAGGCCATCGAGCCCCACCCCTTGACGGCACCCCTCGGCCGGAGGGTTAATCCGCACATGATGAATATCCATCCCGACTCGTCACCCACCGGAGCACCCCCGCACATGGACACCTCACCCGCCGTCCGCGCCGACGGCCTCACCGTCGCCCGCGGCCCCCGCACCGTCCTGCGCGGCATCGACTTCACCGTCCCGCGCGGCCAGATCACCGGCCTCCTCGGCCCCTCCGGCTGCGGCAAGTCCACCCTCATGCGCTCGATCGTCGGCACCCAGGCCAAGGTCACCGGCACCCTCGACGTCCTCGGCCACCCCGCGGGCCACCCCGCACTGCGCACCCGCATCGGCTACGTCACCCAAGCCCCCTCCGTCTACGACGACCTGACGGTCCGCCAGAACCTCGACTACTTCGCGGCGGTCCTCACCCCCGGCCACGCCGCCGCCGACCAGCGCCACGAGAACGTCACCCGGGCCATCGACGACGTCGACCTCACCAGCCATGCCGACTCCCTCGCCGGCAACCTCTCCGGCGGCCAGCGCAGCCGCGTCTCCCTCGCGGTCGCCCTCCTCGGCACCCCCGAACTCCTGGTCCTCGACGAACCCACCGTCGGCCTCGACCCCGTCCTGCGCCGCGACCTGTGGAGCCTCTTCCACACCATCGCCGACCAGCGCGGCGCGACCCTGCTCATCTCCTCCCACGTCATGGACGAGGCCGAGCGCTGCCACCGCCTCCTCCTGATGCGCGAGGGCCAGATCCTCGCCGACGACACCCCCGACGCCCTGCGCACCCGCACCGACTCCGAGACCGTCGAAGCGGCGTTCCTGCACCTGGTGGACGAGGCCGTCGCGGCCGCCGCCCGCGAGAAAGAGACCACCCGATGAGCACCACCACCCCCACATCCGGCACCGCTACCGTCACCCCGGCCCCGACCAGCGCCCTCAACCTCTCCCGCACCACCGCCACCGCCGGCCGGGTCCTGCGCCAGCTCCGCCACGACCCCCGCAGCATCGCGCTGATGATCCTCGTCCCCTGCGTGATGCTCTTCTTGCTGCGCTACGTCTTCGACGGCGACCCCCGCACCTTCGACAACATCGGCGCCTCCCTCCTCGGGATCTTCCCGCTGATCACGATGTTCCTGGTCACCTCCATCGCCACCCTGCGCGAACGCACCTCCGGCACCCTGGAACGCCTCCTCGCCATGCCCCTCGGCAAGGGTGACCTGATCGCCGGCTACGCCCTCGCCTTCGGCACCGTCGCGATCGTCCAGTCCGTCCTCGCCACCGCCCTCGCCCTGTGGGGCCTCGGTCTGGACGTCACCGGCAGCCCCTGGCTGCTCCTGCTGGTCGCGCTCCTCGACGCCCTCCTGGGCACCGCACTCGGCCTCTTCGTCTCGGCCTTCGCCGCCTCCGAGTTCCAGGCCGTCCAGTTCATGCCGGCCGTGATCTTCCCCCAGATCCTCCTCTGCGGTCTGTTCACCCCCCGCGACCACATGCACCCCGTCCTGGAGGCCATCTCCAACGTCCTTCCCATGTCCTACGCCGTCGACGGCATGAACGAAGTCCTCAAGCACACCGACATGACGGGCGCCTTCGTGCGCGACGCCCTGGTCGTGGCGGGCTGCGCCCTCCTCGTCCTCACCCTCGGAGCCGCCACCCTGCGACGCCGCACGGCATAGCCGGCCCGCACCGCCCGGAGACGTCCCGCCCACCGGACACCCCACCCGCACTCAAGCCCCCGATGGGAGGATGAACACCGGACGACGCAACCCCGGAGGGCGCTCAGCCATGACGCAGAAAGTCGCAGTCCTCGGCACCGGCAAGATCGGCGAAGCCCTGCTCAGCGGAATGATCCGAGCAGGCTGGGGCCCGGCCGACCTCCTGGTCACCGCCCGCCGTCAGGAGCGAGCCGAGGAGCTCCGCAGCCGCTACGGCGTCACCCCGGTCAGCAACCCGGAAGCCGCCAAGACCGCCGACACCCTGATCCTCACGGTCAAGCCGCAGGACATGGGCACCCTCCTCGACGAACTCGCCCCCCACGTCCCCGCCGACCGCCTGGTCATCAGCGGAGCCGCGGGCATCCCCACCTCCTTCTTCGAGGACCGCCTCACCGCGGGCACCCCCGTCGTCCGTGTCATGACGAACACCCCCGCCCTCGTCGACGAGGCCATGTCCGTCATCTCCGCCGGCAGCCACGCCACCGAGGACCACCTCACCCACACCGAGGAGATCTTCGGCGCCGTCGGCAAGACGCTCCGCGTCCCCGAGTCCCAGCAGGACGCCTGCACCGCCCTCTCCGGCTCGGGTCCGGCGTACTTCTTCTATCTGGTCGAAGCCATGACCGACGCCGGCATCCTGCTCGGCCTGCCCCGCGACAAGGCCCACGACCTGATCGTCCAGTCCGCGATCGGCGCCGCGACGATGCTCCGCGACAGCGGCGAGCACCCCGTGAAGCTGCGCGAGAACGTCACCTCGCCGGCCGGCACCACCATCAACGCCATCCGCGAGCTGGAGAATCATGGCGTACGGGCCGCCCTCATCGCCGCCCTCGAAGCCGCCCGCGACCGCAGCCGCGAACTGGCCTCCGGCAACAACAGCTGACGCCCGGCCGCCCCTGTCCCAGGGGCGGCCCAGCACGCCGCCCTAAGAGGTCACCCCGATATCCGCGGCCGCGGGCAGCAGTCCGATCGCCCGATACGCGGCATCCACGGTCGGCCGCGCCATCGCCCGAGCCCTCTCCGCACCATCCCGCAGCACCCCCTCCACATAGCCAGGATCAGCGCACAGCTCCCTGTGCCTCTCCTGGACGGGCCTGAGAACCTCCACCACGGCCTCCGCGGTGTCCTTCTTCAAAGCGCCATACGACTCATATACACCGCTCAGGTCCTCGGGGTTCCCACCCGCGCACGCCGCGAGGATCTCCAGCAGATTCGCCGGGCCAGGCCGCCCCTCCCGGTCGTACACGACCTCCCGGCCGCTGTCGGTGACCGCCCGCATGACCTTCTTCCGCACCACGTCCGGCTCATCGAGCAGGTAGACGATGCCCGGCCCGACGTCATCGCTCTTGCCCATCTTCGACGTCGGCTCCTGCAGGTTCATCACCCGAGCCGCCACCGCGGGATGCGTGGCCCGCGGCACCACGAAGGTGTTCCCGTACCGCTGGTTGAACCGCACCGCCAGGTCCCGCGTCAGCTCCACGTGCTGCGCCTGGTCGTCCCCGACCGGCACCTCGTCACTGCCGTACGCCAGGATGTCCGCCGCCATCAGCACCGGATAGGTGAGAAGCGACAGCCGCACGCTCCCCCCGCGCTCCCGCTCCCGCCCGGCCTTCTCCTTGTACTGGATCATCCGGCGCATCTCGCCGTCGGTGGCCACGCACTCCAGTACATAGGACAGTCGCGCGTGCTCGTCGACATGACTCTGTACGAACACGGTGCACAGCGCCGGATCGAGCCCGGACGCGAGCAGCAGCGTCGCCGCCTGCCGACTCAGTCGGCGCACCCGCGCCGGATCGTGCTCCACGGTGAGCGCATGCAGATCGACGATGCAGAACAGCGCGTCGGCCCGGTGCTGGTCGGCCTCCGCCCACCGCCGCATGGCTCCCAGGTAGTTCCCCAGCGTCAGATGCCCGGTCGGCTTGACCCCGCTGAAGACCCGCGTCATCTCTCCACCTCCTGGTCGAGACCGCCGCCCCCGGCCGGCCGACCCTCTGGAGGGAGATACAAGAACGGCCGCCGAAGCGGCGGCCGTTGCGTGCATACGTGACTACGGCCGCCGTCAGGCGGCCCACCACAGCTGGGTGCACGTACGCGTTGTCATGCAGGCCAGGCTACGCCTCCAGGGGGCCATACGGAGCCGAGTTGACACTCCTCGGTGCGGTCCGTACTGTTCTCCGAGTTGTCCGACGTGAGCGCCGACTCCGGTCGGTCCCCGGACAGCCATTTCGCAAGTCCCAACCAACACTCGACACAGTCGATCTGTCTGCCGTCGTGTCATTGGCATGTGTATTTGCGAAATGAGGAATCCACGTTCGAAAGGACGCGGCCCCCGATTGGCTTCGGGAGCCGGGAATCCGCTAAAGTCTCACTCGTCGGAACGGCCCGCAACGGCCGGGCAGACAACTCCCGCTGACTGGGAATCAGGCCCGAAAGGATCTGATAGAGTCGGAACCGCCGGAAAGGGAAACGCGAAAGCGGAAACCTGGAAAGCACCGAGGAAATCGGATCGGAAAAGGATCTGATAGAGTCGGAAACGCA
>NZ_JBSFVG010000004.1:0-183648 GCF_053592195.1 Streptomyces sp. NPDC002776
CTGCAGGGGGGACCCTGTGGGAGAGTAGGACACCGCCGAACAAATTGTGAGAGAACCCCCGTACCGTTTATTCGGTACGGGGGTTTTCTGCGTTTAGCCGTCCTTTCGGTTTCCCCCACCCGCTCAGAGGCGTCCTGCGGTCTTCAGCGCCAGATAGGCGTCTGCCAAACCGGGGGCCAATTCGTCCGGGGTCGCGTCGACCACTGTGACGCCGTGACGGCGGAGTTGGTCCGCTGTGCGGTGGCGTTCGCTCTGGGCCTGCGCCGCGGCTGCCGCCTCGTAGACGGAATCGGTGTTGCCCCGGGCTTTGGCCATGCGGGCGACGTACGGGTCTGCCACGGATGCCACGAGGACGGTGTGGCGCTGGGTCAGTTGACCGAGTACCGGGAGCAGGCCCTCTTCGATCGGGGCCGCGTCGAGGCTCGTGAACAGGACGATGAGGGCGTGCCGGGGAGCCGTACGGAGTGCTGTGGCGGTCAGGCCGCGGGCGTCGGTCTCGACGAGTTCGGGTTCCAGTGTCGCCATGGCGTTGACCAGGGACGGCAGTACGTCGCCGACCGTTCGGCCCTGGACCAGCGCGCGGACCCGGCGGTCGTAGGCGAGGAGGTCCACGCGGTCGCCGGCTCGGGAGGCCAGGGCCGCCAGGAGGAGTGCCGCGTCCATGGAGGCGTCGAGACGTGGGGCGTCGCCCACGCGGCCGGCTGAGGTGCGGCCGGTGTCGAGGGCCAGGAGGATGTGGCGGTCGCGCTCGGGGCGCCAGGTGCGTACGGCGACCGCGGACTGTCTGGCCGTAGCGCGCCAGTCGATGGAGCGGGTGTCGTCGCCGGGGATGTACTCGCGGAGGCTGTCGAATTCTGTGCCTGCGCCGCGGGTGAGGACGCTGGTGCGGCCGTCGAGTTCGCGGAGGCGGGCGAGCTTGGAGGGGAGGTGCTTGCGGCTGGTGAAGGGGGGCAGCACACGGACCGTCCAGGGGACTTTGTGGGTGCCCTGTCGGGTGAAGAGGCCGAGCGGGCCGTAGGAGCGGATGGTCACGCGGTCCGCATGGCGGTCGCCGCGGCGGGTGGGACGTAGACGCGTGGTGAGGCGTCGGCGTTCGCCGGGCGGGACCGTCAGGTGGTGGCGGGAGGCCTCGATTTCCGTGCCGGGCCGCCAGCTGCTCGGCGGCCAGGCGTCGCGCAGGTGGGCGCGCAGGGGGCGGCCGGAGGGGTTGGTGACGGTGAGGGTCACGTCGGCGGTTTCGCCGAGGCGTGCGGAGGTGTCGCCGGAACGGGTCAGGCCGAGACGGCGTACGGGGGCGGCCAGGGCGAAGTCGCAGGCGCAGGCGACCGCGAGTGGGGCGTTGACGGCCAGGATGCCCATCCAGCTGGGTTCCCAGATGCCGACGGGGAGGGAGCCCAGGGCTGCGAGGAGCGCGGCGCGTCCGGTGAGTGCCATCAGCGGGGAACGGGGACGTGGGTGAGGATCGCGTTGATGACGGAGTCCGCCGTCACGCCTTCCATTTCCGCTTCCGGGCGGAGTTGCAGGCGGTGCCGGAGGGTGGGCAGGGCAAGCGCTTTCACGTCGTCGGGGGTGACGTAGTCACGGCCGGTCAGCCATGCCCACGCGCGGGCGGTGGCGAGGAGGGCCGTCGCGCCGCGCGGGGAGGCGCCGAGAGTGAGGGACGGCGAGTCGCGGGTGGCGCGGCAGATGTCGACGACGTAGGCCGTGATGTCGGGGGAGACCGTCGTCTTGGCCACGGCCGCGCGGGCGGCTTCGAGGTCGGCGGGGCCGGCTACGGGGCGTACGCCGGCGGCGCGCAGGTCGCGTGGGTTGAAGCCCTCGGCGTGGCGGGTGAGGACGGTGATCTCGTCCTGGCGGGAGGGCAGGGGGATCGTGAGCTTGAGGAGGAAGCGGTCCAGTTGGGCTTCGGGGAGGGGGTAGGTGCCCTCGTACTCGACCGGGTTCTGGGTGGCCGCGACCAGGAAGGGCTCGGGGAGCGGGCGGGGGGTGCCGTCCACGGTGACCTGGCGTTCCTCCATGGCTTCGAGGAGGGACGACTGGGTCTTGGGGGGCGTGCGGTTGATCTCGTCCGCGAGGAGGAGGTTGGTGAAGACCGGGCCGGGCTGGAAGGAGAACTGCGCGGTGCGGGTGTCGTAGACCAGGGAGCCGGTCACGTCGCTCGGCATGAGGTCGGGGGTGAACTGGACGCGCTTGGTGTCGAGTTCGAGTGCGGATGCGAGGGCGCGGACGAGCAACGTTTTGGCGACCCCAGGGACTCCTTCTAGGAGAACGTGTCCGCGGCAGAGGAGGGCGACGACGAGGCCGGTGACGGCGGGGTCTTGGCCGACCACGGCTTTGGCGATCTCGGCGCGCAGGGCTTCCAGGGATGCCCGGGAATCGGGCCGGTCCCCGCTCTGCCCGGCGTTGTCAGTGGTCGGGTCCATCATGGACGGCGTACCTCACTTTCGAGGGCGTCGAGTTGGTCGGCGAGGGAGATGAGGGCTGCGTCGTCGCCGGGCGGCGGGCCGAAGAGGAGGTTGTGCAGGGGCTGTCCGTCGCCGCGGAGGTGCGCGGACAGGGCGGGGAGCAGGGCCTCGGGCGCGTGCGCCTGGGTGACGGGGACGCCTACGAGGGGGGCGAGGCGGGTGCGGGTGGTGGAGCGAAGAGCGGCGGCTGCGCGGTCACGGGCGTCGGCCTTGCGGTAGAGGCGGGCGCGGCCTTCGACGGTCTCGGATGCGCGGATCGCCACGGGGAGTTTCTCGGGCACGAGGGGGCCCAGTCGGCGTGCCCTCCAGAGGGCGGCCAGGGCTGCCGCGATGAAGAGCTGGAGGGTGCCCCAGAGCCAGCCCGAGGGGAGCAGGTCGAAGAAGTCGCGCTCACCTTCGGGGCTGGCGGCGGTGGAGTCGGAGAGCGAGGGGAGGTACCAGACCAGATGGGGGCGGGAGCCGAGGAGTTGGAGGGCGAGCGAAGCGTTGCCCTGCTCGTCGAGGTGGTCGTTGTAGAGGATGTCGGGCGCGCCGAGGACCACGGTGTCGCCGTCCCCGGAGGAGCTGGGGATGCGCAGGAGGGTGGCCAGGCGCTTGCTCGGGTAGCAGGAGTCTGCCTGGAGGTGGGTGGTGGTGTAGCGGATGCCGCCCGTGTCGGCGGCGCCGGCGCGCCGGGCCTCGGGGAGGTCGCAGTCGGGCTGGAGGGTGGAGTCCAGGCTCTTGGCGGGGTCGGCGACGACGTCGGGGGCGAGCCGTTCGACGGACCGGACGCCGGGGGCGACGAGGAGAGTGCGGCCGTCGCTGTCGGCGACCGCGGACTGCAGCGAGGTCTGTTGACGCTCGGTCAGCAGGTCGGGGACGGCGACCAGGAGGGTGGTGTCCGGGCCGGTCGCGGCGCGTGCCTGGTCGAGGGTGGTGACCACGCGCGTGGACACGCCTCGGTCGGCGAGGAGTTCGGCGAGGGCGCGGCTGCCCTGGGCGTCGGCGGAGCGTGGGTCGAGGGTGCCGTGCCGGGCGTCGGAGCGGACCACCGCGATGGCGACGGCGCCCACCAGGAGGATGACGAGGGCGAGGGCGATGCCTCGCGCGCGGGTCCACACCTGGCGGGCGGTGGGGGAGACCGAGGTGGACGGGAGCGTGGCCTCGGTGGTCACTGGGCGGCTCCCTGGCGGGTGTGGGGCGCCGTGCTGTGGGCGCTGCTGGTGAGCCGGGGCTTGGTGCGCTCCAGGTCGTGGTCGAGTTCGGCGATGCGCCGGTACGACGGCTCGGTCGCGGCTCGGCCGCCGTATGTCACATCGTCGAAGTCCCGTGCTGCGGTGCGCAGTCGGTCGGTGTGGTCGGGCAGGGCTCGGCCGGCTTCGGCGGCTGCCTCGTCGGCGGTGCGGCCGGGGCGGACGTCGAGGAGGGCGCGTTCCTCCAGCGCGCGGACGATGGCCCGCATGCGTTCTTGGACGGCCTGGTTCCAGTGGCCCTGGGCGGCGTGTGCCTCGGCGACGGCGCGGTGTTCGGCGGCGCTGCGGGGGCGGTCGTCGAACAGGGCGGCGGCGGAGGCGGGTTCGCGGCGCGGGGTGCCCAGGCGCCACCACAGGGCGCCCAGGACGGCGAGTACGGCGAGGATGACGACGACCAGGCCGAGCGCGCCTCCGGGGGTCACGGCCGAGGCGCTGCTGAACAGGTCGCCGACCCAGCCCCAGAAGGCGTCGAGGGCGCGTTGGAACAGGCCGGGTTCGTTCTCGTGGTACATCCGCTTGGACAGCTCGCGCCGCGCGGCCTCCCGGGCGGGGTCGCGCGGGATCGTCACCGGTGGTTCGTCGCCGGAGCGCGCGCGTGACAGCGCGTCCCCGGCATGCAGGGACATCCGTACGGCGCCGCGCGGCAGGGCCGGCGCCGCGGTGAGAACTCCCCCCGCCAGGCTCACCGATTCAGCTCCCCGGGGTGTCGGATCCGTAGCCCTGGACGCCGGCGGCGCGGGCCAGTTCGAGGTCGAGGGCCTCGCGGCGGATGCGCTGGTCGATGTAGAGGAGCACGGTGACGCCCGCCGAGATCGGGAAGGTGATCATGGAGCCGATCACCGAGCCGATGCCGCTGACGATGAGGTACGTCCAGCCGAGGTCGCCGCTGCTGTCGAGGAGGCCGCTGCCGCTGTCGCCGCTGAAGGCGTCGGCCAGGAAGGCGAACGGGATGGCGATGATCGACGCGAGGATGCTCGCGATGAGCATGGCCAGCAGCTGGATGCCGAAGATCCGCCACCAGGAGCCGCGGACCAGCTTCACGGAGCGGCTCATCGACTTCACGATGCTCTGCTTCTCCAGCATCAGCGCCGGCGAGGCGAGGGAGAAGCGCAGCATCAGCCAGATCGCGACGACGATGGCGCACAGGCTGCCCAGGGCGGTGAGGGCGGCGCCCGCTTCACCGGCGCCCGAGGCGGCCACCAGGATGCCCGGCAGGACGCCCACGGCGACGATGCCGAAGGCGATGAGCACCAGCAGGAAGATCAGGCCGAAGAGCCTGGCGATCTGCGGGCGGGCGTCGGTCCAGGCCTCGCCGATGGTCACCGACTTGCCGAGGACGGCGCGGCTGGTGACGGTGGTGAGCAGGGCGGTCGCCACGATCGTGCCGATCAGGGAGATCACGGAGATGACGCCGTAGCTGAGCATGGCGTCGCCCATGGCGCGGCTGAGTTCGCTGAAGGTGGCGCTGGGGTCGTTGAGGGCGTCGGTGTCGATGCGGTCGTTCAGGAAGAAGCCCTGGAGCAGGACGACGACGATCTCGGTGAGGACCGCGACGGTGAGGGCGATGCCGAGCACCGTGCGCCAGTAGGCGCGCATGGTGGAGACGGCGCCGTCGAGGATCTCACCGACGCCGAGCGGGCGCAGGGGGATGACGCCGGGCTTGGCCGCGGGCGGGGGGCCGCCCCAACCGCCGCCCCAGGAGCCGTATCCGCCGGGGCCTGCGTAGCCTCCGTGGCCGGCCGAGGGGTGGCTGCCCCAGCCCGGGCCGGGGGGCGGGGGCGGTGGGGTCTGTTCCGGGGCCGCGGGGCCGGTGGGTGCGGACCACTGGGCCGGTGGCGGCTGCTCCTTGGACCACTTCGGGCCGGAGTCCTGCGGCTGCGGGCCGGACTGGTCCGCGGGCTGCTCGGATTCCGGTCGGTCGGCGGGCCGGTCAGGGCCGGACGTGCCGGGCTCCTGTCCGTCGGACGGGGCGGATCCGGGCGAGGCCCAGCCCGGAGTGTCGTTCATCGTCGCTCCTTCACGGTGCCCGTCCGCGGGTCGCGGCGGCAGGTTGGCAGCCATCGTGCCATGGGGTGGTCATCCGGGGACCGGCCAAGGTATGGGCTGCACACCTTCAATTGTCCGCCGGATAACGGGCAGACTGACCGCATGGCTGATCAGCACGCGCAATCCGGCGAGGACAAGCGGCCGACCCAGATACCGGTGATCCGGTGGGAGGAGCCGCCCGAAGGCCCCGTACTGGTCCTTCTCGACCAGACGAGACTGCCCGCAGAGGAGGTCGAACTGGTCTGTACGGATGCGCCGGTGCTGGTGGAGGCGATCCGCTCGCTCGCCGTGCGCGGGGCGCCGCTGCTCGGGATCGCGGGGGCGTACGGTGTCGCGCTGGCCGCCGTGCGCGGCTTCGATGTGGACGACGCGGCGGACGCACTCGCGGGCGCCCGTCCCACCGCGGTGAATCTCGCCGTCGGGGTGCGCCGGGCGCAGGCCGCGCACCGGGCCGAGCTGGCCCGGAGCGGTGATTCGGGAAAGGCGGCCGAGGCGGCGCTGGCCGCGGCGCGGAAGCTGCACGAGGAGGACGCCGACGCCAGCGCGCGGATGGCCGAGCGGGGGCTGGCCCTGCTGGACGAGCTGCTGCCCGGCGGCGGGCACCGGATTCTCACCCACTGCAACACCGGGTCGCTGGTGTCCGGCGGGGAGGGCACGGCGTTCGCGGTGGCGCTGGCCGCGCATCGCGTGGGGCAGCTGCGGCGGCTGTGGGTGGACGAGACGCGTCCGCTGTTGCAGGGTGCCCGGCTGACGGCGTACGAGGCGGCGCGCAGCGGGATGGCGTACACCTTGCTGACGGACAACGCGGCGGGGTCGCTGTTCGCGGCCGGTGAAGTGGACGCCGTACTGATCGGGGCGGACCGGATCGCCGCCGACGGGTCGGTGGCGAACAAGGTGGGGAGTTATCCGCTCGCGGTGCTGGCGCGGTATCACCATGTGCCGTTCATCGTGGTGGCTCCGGTGACGACGGTGGACCCGGAGACGCCCGACGGGGCGTCCATCGAGGTGGAGCAGCGGGGCGGGTACGAGGTGACCGAGCTGACCGCGCCGCAGGTGCCGCTGACGGGGCCGGGCGGCGGGATACCGGTGGCGCCGCTGGGGACGCAGGCGTACAACCCGGCCTTCGACGTGACGCCGCCGGAGCTGGTGACGGCGATCGTGACGGAAGAGGGTGTGGTGTCGCCGGTGACCGCCGAGGCGCTGGCGGAGGTGTGTGCCAGGTCGCGGGAGGTGACGATCGGCTAGGCCGGGCCGGATCGCCGGGCCGCGATGTGTGGCGGCCCGGCGGGGGCGGTGTCCGGTCAGCGGCCCGAGTGGTCGATCACGTTACCGTCGGAGCAGTTGTTGACGTGGTCGCCCGTCGAGTCGCCGAGGAAAGGCACGACGGCCGCCTCGTGGAGGCAGACTGCTGCTGCCGTGAAGTTTCCGTTGCTCGCCGCGTTGAGGGCGTTGCCCAAGTCCTCGCCGGTGTCGGCGTGGGCGGGGGCGGCCAGGGCCAGGGTGGCCGCGGTCAGGACGGCAGTCGTGATGATCTTGCGCATGTGCAGGGGAACGACCGGGATCATCGCCGGGCACGGCCCGCTCGGGGGTGTCACCCGGGCGCCTGGGTGGGGCCAGGGCAGACAGTGACGGCTCGGTACGACTATCGTCACAGGCCAGTGACCCTTCTCACCAGCGCCCCGGTCACTGTTACGAGAATGGGATGATGTCGTTTATGAAGGGACGAGTCCTTGTCGTCGACGACGACACCGCACTGGCCGAGATGCTCGGCATCGTGTTGCGTGGTGAAGGTTTCGAGCCGTCTTTCGTAGCCGACGGCGACAAGGCGCTGGCCGCTTTCCGTGAGACCAAGCCCGATCTGGTGCTGCTCGATCTGATGCTGCCCGGAAGGGACGGCATCGAGGTCTGCCGTCTGATCCGGGCGGAGTCGGGCGTGCCGATCGTCATGCTCACGGCCAAGAGCGACACCGTCGATGTCGTCGTGGGCCTGGAGTCGGGCGCGGACGACTACATCGTGAAGCCGTTCAAGCCGAAGGAACTGGTCGCCCGGATCCGGGCGCGGCTGCGGCGGTCGGAGGAGCCGGCGCCGGAGCAGCTCGCCATCGGCGATCTGGTCATCGACGTGGCCGGTCACTCCGTGAAGCGGGACGGGCAGTCGATCGCGCTCACCCCGCTGGAGTTCGATCTGCTGGTCGCGCTGGCGCGCAAGCCGTGGCAGGTGTTCACCCGCGAGGTCCTGCTGGAGCAGGTGTGGGGTTACCGGCACGCCGCCGACACCCGGCTGGTCAATGTTCATGTGCAGCGGCTGCGCTCCAAGGTCGAGAAGGACCCGGAGCGGCCGGAGATCGTGGTGACCGTCCGTGGTGTCGGTTACAAGGCGGGACCGAGCTGACATGTCCGGTGACAGTGCCGCTTCGGCGCCCGGCCGGTCCGGGGCTCGCGGGGGGCGGCCTGTCGGCCGGGGGACGGCAGGCTCCCGTTGGCGACGGTTCCTGGAGGGCGGGTTGCTCCAGGGCGGTGTCCAGGGCAGTCCGGTCCTTCGGTTGTTCATGCGCTGGGTGCGCCGGCCGCTGCTGCCCGTCATGCGGCTGTGGCGGCGCAACATCCAGCTCAAGGTCGTCGTCACGACCCTGCTGATGTCGCTGGGCGTGGTCCTGCTGCTGGGCTTCGTGGTCATCGGCCAGGTGCGCAACGGCCTGCTGGACGCCAAGGTGAAGGCCTCGCAGAGCCAGGCCACCGGCGGCTTCGCCGCGGCCAAGACCACGGCCGACGAGACGCGGGCGGCAGGGCCCGGCGACGACGGCACCGCGACGGACGGCCGCTTGGACCAGAACGTCATCCAGTGGATGAGCGACCTGGTGGAGCAGCTCTCCAGCGGCGGCCAGGGCGCCTTCGAAGTGGTGACGCTGCCCGCGGGCGGGGACAGCGGCGGCGGGCGCGGTCCGCGCGCCTCCAACTACGTCGACCCGACCGCGAGCGTGCCCGAGAACCTGCGCGAGCGCGTCGACAGCAGCACCGCGGCGGCCCAGAGCTACACGCGCATCGTCTACAACGCCGACAAGGACTCCCAGCCGGCCCTCGTCATCGGCAAGCAGGTCAACGACCCCAACGGCGACCCCTACCAGCTCTACTACCTCTTCCCGCTCACGCAGGAGGAGAAGTCGCTGAGCCTGGTCAAGGGCACGCTGGCGACCGCCGGGCTCTTCGTCGTCGTACTCCTCGGCGCCATCGCCTGGCTGGTCGTGCGGCAGGTGGTCACGCCGGTGCGGATGGCGGCCGGGATCGCCGAGCGGCTGTCCGCCGGGCGGCTGCAGGAGCGGATGAAGGTCACCGGCGAGGACGACATCGCGCGGCTCGGCGAGGCCTTCAACAAGATGGCGCAGAACCTTCAGCTGAAGATCCAGCAGCTGGAGGACCTGTCGCGGATGCAGCGGCGGTTCGTGTCCGACGTGTCGCACGAGCTGCGGACGCCGCTGACGACCGTACGGATGGCCGCCGATGTGATCCATGAGGCGCGGGAGGACTTCGATCCGGTGACCGCGCGGTCGGCGGAGCTGCTCGCCGATCAGCTGGACCGTTTCGAGTCGCTGCTCGCGGATCTGCTGGAGATCAGCCGGTTCGACGCGGGGGCGGCGGCGCTGGAGGCCGAGCCGATCGATCTGCGCGAGGTCGTGCGGCGCGTGGTCAGCGGGGCCGAGCCGCTCGCGGAGCGCAAGGGCACGACGATCCGGGTGGTGGGCGACCAGCAGCCCGTCGTCGCCGAGGCGGACGCCCGGCGGGTGGAACGGGTCCTGCGCAATCTCGTGGTCAACGCCGTGGAGCACGGTGATGGCCGGGACGTGGTCGTCAAGCTCGCCTCGGCGGGCGGGGCGGTCGCGGTCGCGGTGCGCGACTACGGCGTCGGACTCAAGCCCGGCGAGGCCACGCGCGTGTTCAGCCGTTTCTGGCGGGCCGACCCGGCACGCGCGCGTACCACCGGCGGAACGGGTCTGGGGCTGTCCATCGCCCTGGAGGACGCCCGGCTGCACGGCGGCTGGCTCCAGGCGTGGGGCGAGCCGGGCGGTGGCTCGCAGTTCCGGCTGACGCTGCCGCGGACCGCGGACGAGCCGTTGCGGGGCTCCCCGGTACCGCTGGAGCCGAAGGACTCGCGCCGCAACCGTGGCCTGGACGACGCCGGTCTCCCGCGCGGGGAGAAGAGCGCGACCGTGCCGGCGCAGCAGACGGGTGACCAGGCGTCCGCGATGACGTCACGGGACCCGATAGCCCAGCGGCTCAACGGAGCGGCCCCCACGGCCGATCCGACGGCGCTGCCGGGCAATGGGGCGCGCGTGGTGCCCCGGCCCGCGTCGGGGCCGCGACGACAGGACGACGCGCCCGCCGGTGAGAGGGCGCGCGGCGAGGACGCCGGGCCGCCCGAGGGCCCGAGCAGGCAAGGGGAGGCATTCCGTGGGCGCTGACCGCGAGGGGGGCGCCCGGCGCGGACCGGGGCGCGCGGCGGCGTACGCCGCCTGCGGCGCCGTACTGCTGGCCGGGTGCGCCTCGATGCCCGACAGCGGGGATCTGAGCGGGGTGGACCCCACCGCGCGGCAGGACACCCAGGTGCGGGTCTTCGCGATGCCGCCCTCGGAGGACGCCACGCCCACCCAGCTCGTCCAGGGCTTCCTGGAGGCGCTGACCAGCGACGATCCGAACTATGAGATCGCCAGCCAGTATCTGACCGAGGACGCGGCGAAGACCTGGCGGCCCAAGACCGGCACGACGGTCCTCGCGGACGGTCCGGACGCCTTCGAGCTGCCCAGATCGCGAGGGCGGGAGGACACCGGGGAGACCTCGTTCGCGTTGAGCGGCACCAAGGTCGCCACGGTGGACGAGCAGCAGTCGTACGCCCCGGCGGAGGGGGTGTACGAGTCGCTGCTGCATCTCACCCAGGATCCCAAGACCAAGCAGTGGCGCATCGGCAAGCTGCCCCAGGGCGTCGTCATGGGACAGGGCGACTTCGAGCGCAACTACACGTCGGTCAACAAGTACTACTTCGCCTCCAACACCGTGGCCGGGGGCAGCGGTCGGACGGCGGCGGTCGCCGATCCCGTCTACGTCCGTGCGCGCGTCGATCCGATGAAGCAGATGGTGCGTTCCCTGCTGAACGGGCCCACCACCTGGCTCAGCCCCGTGGTCAGGACGAGCTTTCCCACCGGGACCGCGCTGCAGAAGGGCGTCACCACGCTGACGCCCGACGAGCAGAACAAGCTGACCGTGCCGCTCAACGACCGGGCGGCCCGGGTCGGCCTGAGCAAGTGCACCGAGATGGCCGCCCAGCTCCTGTTCACCCTGCGCAGCCTCACTCCGTCGCTGGAGGAGGTCGAGCTGGAGTCGGGCGGCAAGCAGTTGTGCTCGCTCGCCGAGGAGGCATCCGCGGGCGCTGCCGCGCGCGGGTCCACCGAGGACGTGGAGTACCTGTACTACGTCGACGACGAGCACCGGCTGGTGCGGATGGCGGCGGCCGAGGACGGCGCCCGGACGCCGGATCCGGTCCCCGGCGCGCTGGGCGAGGGGAACACACAGCTGCGGTCCGCGGCGGTCTCGCGGGACGAGCACATGGCGGCCGGGGTCGGTGTCGAGGGCAAGGAGCTGTACGTCGGCTCCCTGGTGTCCGGGGCATCGCTCGGGGAGCCCGTGCTGCGCAGTACCGGCAAGACGGCCGAGGACCGGCTGACGACGCCGAGCTGGGACTCCCGGCACGACCTGTGGGTCGCCGACCGCAACCCGGAGGACCCCCGCCTGCTGCTGCTGGAGAACGGCGCGGGCGAGCCGCTCGAGGTGCAGACCCCGGGACTCGACGGGCGCATCGAGTCGGTACGGGTGGCCGCGGACGGAGTGCGGATCGCGCTCGTCGTGGCCAAGGGCGACACGTCCGCCCTGCTCATCGGGCGGATCGAGCGCGAGAACAAGCCGGGCGAGGACCGGCCGCTCGTGACGGTGCAGGAACTGCGGTCCGCGACGCCGGAGCTGGAGGAGGTCACCACCGTGTCGTGGGCGGGTGACAGCCGGCTCGTGGTGGTCGGGCGCGAGCAGGACGGCGTGCAGACGGTGCGGTACGTCCAGGTCGACGGATCCACTCCGGAGGGACCGGCCCCCGCCGCGCTGACCGGGGTGGAGGAGATCGCCGCGGCGGAGGACGACCGGTTGCCGCTGGTGGCGTACTCGGAGGACGGGATCGTGCGCCTGCAAGCGGGGGCGCAGTGGCAGAAGGTCGTGACGGACGGGACCGCGCCGGTTTATCCGGGGTGAGTGCCCGCCCGAGGGTGCAGGACGGCCGCTTCCGACGGAGGTGGCCGTTTCCTTTCTCGGAAAGCGCCCTTCGAGGGGTGCTTCCCCGGCCCGGCGAGGTCACCGTCCGGAGTTATCCACAGGTGGTTATCCACAGGGGTGGCCGGTGGGCGCCCCGGGTTGGCACAGTGGTGGGCATGCGGGGGTGGTGGCGGGACCTCACAGATCTGGTGCTGCCGGCCGAGTGCGGAGGCTGCGGAAGGCCTCGTGCGGTGCTCTGCCCGGAGTGCCGTACGGCCCTGAGCGGGGCCGCACCGCGCCGGGTGCGACCGGTGCCGGAGCCGCCCGGGCTGCCCGTGGCGCACGCCGCGGCACCCTACACGGACGAGGTGCGTGCCGCCCTGCTGGCCCACAAGGAGCGGGGCGCGCTGGCCCTGGCGGCACCGCTCGGGGTGGCGCTGGCGGGAGCCGTGCGGGCGGGGCTCCTGGTGGGCCGGCAGGGCGGCGGGGGCGCGCCGGTGCTGCTGGTGCCCGTGCCGTCGGCGCGGCGGGCCGTGCGGGCGCGGGGGCATGACCCGGCGCGACGGATCGCGCTCGCCGCGGCGGCCGAGCTGCGGCGGACCGGGACCCCCACGCGGGTGCTCGCCGTGCTGCGGCAGCGGCGTGCCGTGGCCGATCAGTCGGGGCTCAACTCCCGGCAGCGGATGGACAATCTGGCGGGCGCGCTGCGGGTGGCGCCCGGTGGTGAGCGGCTGCTGGGCAGTGGCTCGGTGGTGCTCGTCGACGACTTGATGACGACCGGTGCCTCCTTGGCGGAGGCGGCGCGGGCGGTACGGGAAGAGGTGGCGGACCTGCGGACGGGGGCGGCCGGGGCGGTACGGCCGGTTGGCCATGGTGATGAGGCGAACGCGGTGTGCGGAGCGGTAACTCGGGAAGACAGAGGGGAACGGAGGACGGGAGTGAGGGCCGAGGCGGTGCGGATGCCCGGAGTACCGGGCATGGCGGGCGGCATCCGCGCAGGTGACGTGCTGTGCGCGGCCGTCGTGGCGGCCCCACCGGATGCTTTCGAAATAAACCGGAACTGACTGTCTACTTGCGTCGTTGCAGGTAATGAGAAGAGCAATTCACCTGAACGGAGGTACGCCGCTGTAGAGGGTGACGACATCCGTCCGGGCGAGATATGTTCGGTTGTGAGAGAAAGGCGCAGGCCATCCCTCTCATACCTGAATGCCGGGCTGCGGGTTTTCCGTATTCACCCGAGCCGGTGGGGTGGAGATCTTGCCCATGGGGGAGGAGGAGGTGGACGTCACCGAGTCCGAGGTTCCGGGAATCGCCGGAGCCTGGTGCAAAAGGGAGATGCTCCGCCGCTGCAGCGGAGCGATCCGGGAACGGAGTTCTGCGTGGACATCGTCGTCAAGGGCCGCAAGACCGAGGTGCCCGAGCGGTTCCGCAAGCACGTGGCCGAGAAGCTGAAGCTGGAGAAGATCCAGAAGCTCGACGGCAAGGTGATCAGCCTCGACGTCGAGGTGTCCAAGGAGCCCAACCCCCGACAGGCCGACCGCAGTGACCGAGTGGAGATCACGCTCCGCTCCCGCGGTCCGGTGATCCGGGCGGAGGCAGCGGCCAGTGATCCGTACGCGGCGCTGGACCTGGCGGCGGAAAAGCTCGACGCGCGGCTGCGCAAGCAGCACGACAAGCGCTACTCGCGGCGGGGCGCGCGCCGGCTGACGGCGGCCGAGGTCCCCGACCACGTCCCGGACGCGGCGACGCTCAACGGGAACGGCACCTTCCAGGAGGAAGACTCGGACGGCGTTCCCGTCAAGAGGATCGGCTCGCTGGAAGTGAAGGGCGAGGGACCCCTCGTCGTTCGCGAGAAGACGCATGTCGCCTCCCCGATGACCCTGGACCAGGCCCTCTACGAGATGGAACTGGTCGGGCACGACTTCTACCTGTTCATCGATTCCGAGACCAAGGAACCGAGTGTCGTCTACCGACGGCACGCCTACGACTACGGCGTCATCCACCTCAACACCGACCCGATGGTCGCCGAGGGGGAGAGCCAGGCGGCCGGTGGCACGCTGGGCGGCTGATCCGCCCGGCCAAGAAGCGAGCGGGTGCCCCTGGAGCGCGTGTGCGCCCCCAGGGGCACCGGTGTGCGACCACTTCGCGCCCCGCTCTGTCACCGCGCTGTCGTCCCGGCATGAAATCATGGCCGCACCGGCCCAACCGGTGGGCCGCTGCCTTGGGTTGGCGATGGCACCTGACCAGCCACAGCCTTCAGGGGGAGGAACGATGGCGGACACCTTCGGACCGATGCGGGACGAGGATGCCGACGCAAGTGTCGTCGGCATGGGCCCGGACGCGGGCTCTCCACGCAAGGAGCCGATCAGAGTCCTCGTCGTGGACGACCACGCCCTCTTCCGCCGTGGCCTGGAGATCGTGCTCGCGGCCGAGGAGGACATCCAGGTCGTCGGGGAGGCCGGCGACGGCGCCGAGGCGGTGGACAAGGCCGCCGATCTGCTGCCCGACATCGTGCTGATGGATGTGCGGATGCCGAAGCGGGGCGGGATCGAGGCCTGCACCTCCATCAAGGAGGTGGCACCCAGCGCGAAGATCATCATGCTGACGATCAGCGACGAGGAGGCCGACCTCTACGACGCGATCAAGGCGGGCGCGACCGGCTATCTCCTCAAGGAGATCTCCACCGACGAGGTCGCCACCGCCATCCGCGCCGTGGCCGACGGGCAGTCGCAGATCAGCCCGTCGATGGCGTCGAAGCTGCTCACCGAGTTCAAGTCGATGATCCAGCGGACGGACGAGCGCCGCCTGGTGCCGGCGCCGCGGCTGACCGACCGAGAGCTCGAGGTGCTCAAGCTGGTCGCCACGGGGATGAACAACCGCGACATCGCGAAGGAGTTGTTCATCTCCGAGAACACCGTGAAGAACCATGTGCGCAACATCCTGGAGAAGCTGCAGCTGCACTCCAGGATGGAGGCCGTGGTGTACGCGATGCGGGAGAAGATCCTCGAGATCCGGTAGGCGGGGTCAGGCCAGCAGCCCGCTGAGCGCGTGGGCGAGGGGCTCGCGCAGCTCCGGGGCGTCGACCCGCTCCACCCGTACGTCCGTGCAGTCCACCCAGCTCGCCGCCTCCACCAGGGCCTGGGCCACCGCCGGGACCGCCTTCGGGCCGTCCAGGGTGACCTGCTTGGCCACCAGCGTGCTCCCCTCGCGGGCCGGGTCCACGCGGCCGACGAGCCGGCCGCCCGCCAGCACCGGCATCGCGAAGTAGCCGTAGACCCGCTTCTGGCGGGGGACGTAGGCCTCCAGGCGGTGGGTGAAGCCGAAGATGCGCTCGGTGCGTGCCCGCTCCCAGATCAGGGAGTCGAACGGGGACAGCAGCGTCGTGCGGTGCCGCCCGCGGGGTGGAGCGGCCAGCGCCTCCGGGTCAGCCCAGGCGGGCTTGGCCCAGCCCTCGACGGTGACCGGGACCAGGCCGGAGTCCGCGATCACCGCGGCCACCTGCTCGCCCTTGAGGCGGTGGTAGTCGGCGATGTCCGCGCGGGTGCCGACGCCGAGGGACCGGCCGGCCAGCCGGACCAGGCGGCGCAGGCACTCGGTGTCGTCGAGTTCGTCGTGCAGCAGGGCAGCCGGGATGGCGCGCTCCGCCAGGTCGTACACGCGCTTCCAGCCCCGGCGTTCCACACAGACGACCTCGCCGTACATCAGGGCGCGCTCCACGGCGACCTTCGAGCCGGACCAGTCCCACCAGTCGCTGGTCTTCTTCGCGCCGCCCAACTCCGTGGCGGTGAGGGGGCCTTCGGTGGTGAGCTGCTTGATCACCTGGTCGTAGGCGCCGTCGGGGAGTTCATGGCCCCAGTGGGGGCGGTTGCGGTAGGCGCGGCGGCGGAAGGCGAAGTGGGGCCACTCCTCCACCGGGAGGATGCAGGCGGCATGCGACCAGTACTCGAAGGCGTGCGTGTCCTTCCAGTAGGCGTCCTCGACGGTCTTGCGGCCCACCGCGCCCAGGCGGGCGTACGGGATGAGCTCGTGGGAGCGGGCCAGCACCGAGATGGTGTCGAGCTGGACCGCGCCCAGATGACGCAGGACGCCGCGGACGCCGGATCTGCGGTCGGGGGTGCCGAGCAGGCCCTGGGCGCGCAGGGCGATACGGCGGGCCTCGTCTGCCGAGAGCTCGGTGCTGGGGCGCGGGGTCGTCATGGTTCGCACGATAGGGGGTGGCACTGACAGTGGGGGGTGAGCCGGGGATTCGCTAGCTCCTCGCCGGCACATACGGGGCCGTCGACGGCAGGCCCAGGTCCGAGGGGAGGAGCGAGCCCACCCAGCAGTCCCGTCGTACGCCCTTGTTGTTGATCGCGGAGCGCAGGGTGCCCTCGATGGTGAAGCCGGTGCGCTCCGCCACCGCGCGGGAGGCGGTGTTGCCGACCTCGGCCCGCCACTCCAGGCGGTCGACGCAGGCCGCGGTGAAGGACCAGCGGGCGGCGGCCAGGACCGCCTCGCAGGTGTAGCCCTTGCCGCGGTGCTCCTTCGCCGTCCAGAAGCCGATCTCGGCCACCCCCAGGGCGCGCATCGTCAGGCCGAGCATGCCCGCCAGGTCCTCCCCCTCGGAGAGGAAGACGCCGAGGGTGAACATGCTGCCGTCCGCCCAGCCGTCGGGGGCCAGTTGTTCGGTGAAGCTTCTGGCGTGCTCGGGGAGGTAGGGCGAGGGGATCGTCGTCCAGCGCTGGATGTCGGGGTCCTGGACGGCGCGGTACACAGCGTCGGTGTCGTACGGGCCGACCGTGCGCAGCAGGAGGCGGTCGGTGGTCAGCGTCACGGGGTCCATCGGGCGATTCTGCTCGCGGACGGCCACGGACGCCAAGTATGTGCCGTGCGTGAGCAGGCGATCACAATTCGCGTAATTCGTCGCACCGGACGGCACCATCCGCGGCGCCCGTCCGTTGTCCCTTTCGAAGAGATGTGAAGCAGCGGAAGGTCGCCGTCTCGGCAGGCCTCCCGGCGTGGCGGGGTCCTCGCATACGATGGCCGTTGCTCAGTCAAGTCAAATGGAAACCGACCGTCCCAGGCCCGACCGGCAAGGAGACCAACCCCCGTGTCCGTCCTCTCGAAGCTCATGCGTGCAGGCGAAGGCAAAATCCTGCGCAAGCTGCACCGCATCGCGGACCAGGTCAACTCCATCGAAGAGGACTTCGTCGACCTCTCCGACGCCGAGCTGCGGGCCCTCACCGAGGAGTACAAGCAGCGGTACGCCGATGGTGAGACTCTCGACGACCTCCTCCCCGAGGCCTTCGCCACTGTCCGCGAGGCCGCCAAGCGCGCCCTCGGCCAGCGTCACTACGACGTGCAGATCATGGGCGGCGCCGCCCTCCACCTCGGTTACGTGGCCGAGATGAAGACCGGTGAGGGCAAGACCCTCGTCGGCACCCTGCCCGCGTATCTGAACGCGCTGTCCGGCAAGGGCGTCCACCTCATCACGGTCAACGACTACCTGGCCGAACGCGACTCCGAAATGATGGGCCGCGTCCACAAGTTCCTGGGCCTGAACGTGGGTTGCATCCTCGCCAACATGACGCCGGCCCAGCGTCGCGAGCAGTACGCCTGCGACATCACGTACGGCACGAACAACGAGTTCGGCTTCGACTACCTGCGCGACAACATGGCGTGGTCCAAGGACGAACTCGTCCAGCGCGGCCACAACTTCGCCATCGTCGACGAGGTCGACTCCATCCTCGTCGACGAGGCCCGTACGCCGCTGATCATCTCCGGCCCGGCCGACCAGGCCACCAAGTGGTACGGCGACTTCGCCAAGCTGGTCACCCGCCTGAAGAGGGGCGAGCCGGGCAACCAGCTCAAGGGCATCGAGGAGACCGGCGACTACGAGGTCGACGAGAAGAAGCGCACCGTCGCGATCCACGAGTCCGGTGTTGCCAAGGTCGAGGACTGGCTGGGCATCGACAACCTCTACGAGTCGGTGAACACGCCTCTGGTGGGCTACCTGAACAACGCCATCAAGGCCAAGGAGCTCTTCAAGAAGGACAAGGACTACGTCGTCCTGGACGGCGAAGTCATGATCGTCGACGAGCACACCGGCCGTATCCTCGCCGGCCGCCGCTACAACGAGGGCATGCACCAGGCGATCGAGGCGAAGGAAGGGGTGGACATCAAGGACGAGAACCAGACGCTCGCCACGATCACCCTGCAGAACTTCTTCCGCCTCTACAAGCGCCACGACCACGACGGCAAGGAACAGCCGGGTCTGTGCGGCATGACCGGTACGGCGATGACCGAGGCCGCCGAGTTCCACCAGATCTACAAGCTCGGTGTGGTGCCGATCCCGACGAACCGGCCGATGATCCGCAAGGACCAGTCGGACCTGATCTACCGCACCGAGGTCGCGAAGTTCGAGGCGGTCGTCGACGACATCGTCGAGAAGCACGAGAAGGGCCAGCCGATCCTCGTCGGTACGACGTCGGTCGAGAAGTCCGAGTACCTCTCGCAGCAGCTCAGCAAGCGCGGTGTCCAGCACGAGGTGCTCAACGCCAAGCAGCACGACCGTGAGGCGATCATCGTCGCCCAGGCCGGCCGCAAGGGCGCCGTGACCGTGGCCACCAACATGGCCGGCCGTGGTACGGACATCAAGCTCGGTGGCAACCCCGAGGACCTCGCCGAGGCGGAGCTGCGTCAGCGCGGCCTCGACCCCGAGGAGCACATCGAGGAGTGGGCCGCGGCGCTGCCCGCCGCTCTGGAGCGGGCCGAGAAGGCCGTGCAGTCCGAGTTCGAGGAGGTCAAGGAGCTCGGCGGGCTCTACGTCCTCGGCACCGAGCGGCACGAGTCGCGCCGGATCGACAACCAGCTGCGCGGTCGTTCCGGCCGTCAGGGCGACCCGGGCGAGTCCCGCTTCTACCTGTCGCTGGGCGACGACCTGATGCGTCTGTTCAAGGCGCAGATGGTCGAGCGCGTGATGTCGATGGCGAACGTCCCGGACGACGTGCCGATCGAGAACAAGATGGTCACGCGCGCGATCGCGTCCGCGCAGTCGCAGGTCGAGCAGCAGAACTTCGAGACCCGTAAGAACGTTCTGAAGTACGACGAGGTCCTCAACCGCCAGCGTGAGGTCATCTACGGCGAGCGCCGCCGCGTCCTGGAGGGTGAGGACCTGCACGAGCAGGTGCAGCACTTCATGGACGACACGATCGACGCGTACGTCATGGCGGAGACCGCCGAGGGGTTCGCCGAGGAGTGGGACCTGGACCGGCTGTGGGGCGCCTTCAAGCAGCTCTACCCGGTGAAGATCACCGTCGACGAGCTGGAGGAGGCGGCGGGTGACCGGGCGGGGCTGACCGCCGAGTTCATCGCCGAGTCCATCAAGGACGACATCCATGCCCAGTACGCGGAGCGCGAGGCGCAGCTCGGTTCCGAGATCATGCGCGAGCTGGAGCGCCGGGTCGTGCTGTCGGTGCTGGACCGCAAGTGGCGCGAGCACCTCTACGAGATGGACTACCTCCAGGAGGGCATCGGCCTGCGCGCGATGGCGCAGAAGGACCCGCTGGTCGAGTACCAGCGCGAGGGCTTCGACATGTTCACCGCCATGATGGAGGGCATCAAGGAGGAGTCCGTCGGCTACCTGTTCAACCTGGAGGTCCAGGTCGAGCAGCAGGTCGAGGAGGTCCCGGTCGAGGACGCCAAGCCGACGCTGGAGAAGGGCCCGCAGGACGCGGTTCCCGCTCAGGCGGGTGCGCGGCCGGAGATCCGCGCGAAGGGGCTCGACGCCCCTCAGCGGCGGAACCTGCACCTGTCCGCGCCGACCGTCGACGGCGCCGGTGGCACCGTCGAGCGGGAGTGGTCCGACGACGAGGAGCCGGTGCGCTCCGAGGCGGACGGCCTCACGCGCGCGGAGCGGCGCAAGCAGGCGCGGGGTGGACGGCGCCGTAAGAAGTAGGGGTTCCGAGGTACCCGCCGCGCCCGCGAGGGCGTGCCGCGGCGGCCGTGGAAGGGCCGGGTCACCGTTCGGGTGCCCGGCCCTTCGGCATGAGGGCTTGCCGGGTCGGGCGGGCTGTGGGCCTTGAGCTCGGGGCCCGGCGCCTGCGGCTTCCGCCCAGCGCCTGCGGCTTCCGCCCGGGGGCCTGGCGGCCTGTGGCCCGGGCCTGCGCCTGTGGCCTCGCACCCTGGAGGGCTGTCGGCCTGGCGGCCGTGTGGCCGTGCGGAGGCCGTGGAAGGGCCGGGTCACCGTTCGGGTGTCCGGCCCTTCGGCATGAGGGCTTGCCGGGTCGGGCGGGCTGTGGGCCTGGGGCCTGGGGCCTGGGGCCTGCCGCCTCGCCGCCTGGCGTTCTGGCGTCCTGCCGGCCGTGGGAGCCTGAGGGCCGCCTGTTCAGCCTTGCGGCCGGCCTGCTGGTCTTCGACATGGGGGTCTGGCGGCCGGTGGCCCTTCGGCCTGGCGGCGGGCGGCCCAGCGGTCGTGCGGCCCAGCGGCCGGCTGCCGGTCAGGCGGCCAGGGGTGCAGGGGGCCTGCTGGTCTTGTGTTCCTGGCCGCCTTCGGCCTGGCCGCCTTCGGCCTGGCGGCCCTGTGACCCTTCGGCCCGGCGGCGTGCGGCTCAGCGGCTTTGTGGCCCTGCGGCGTGCGGCCCAGCGGCCTTGCGGACTGCGGCCGCCTGCCAGCCTTGTGGCCAGGGGCCAGGGGCCAGGGGCCAGGGGCCAGGGGCCAGGGGGCCTGCTGGCCTTGTGTTCCTGGCCCCTTCGGCCTGGCGGCCTGTGGCCCTTCGGCCTGGCGCCTGTGGCCCTGCGGTCCCTGCGGCCCACCGGCCTGGGGGCCCTGCGGTCCCTGCGGCCCACCGGCCTGGGGGCCTTGGGGCCTGGGGCCTGCTGGCCTTGTGGGCCTCGTGGGCCTTGTGGTCTGTGAGGCCCGTGCCTTCGGGGGCGTGGGTCGGCGGTGTCGTGTGGTGGTGGTCTGGTTTGCGGCATGGTGGGGGCGCCGTTCGTTGTGGTGGGTTCAGTCGTCGTCCGTGCGGGGGCGGGACGGGCCGCCGAGTTCTACTGCCGTGCAGCGCCAGCGCAGGTCGCGGCCCTGTTCCAGGCGGAAGGCCATGGCGCGCAGGCGGTCGCCGGCGCCGATGCGGGCGAAGGCCTCGATGGCGCCCGGGGAGGGCACGTAGTAGCCGATGTCGCGGATCACCGGGCGGCTGCCGGGCGTACCGCGAGAGGCGCGCAGGGGGCCGAACTCGGCGAGCCAGGCCAGATCGTCGTAGGCGCGGCCGGCGGTGTGGCGGAGCATGCAGTGGACCGGGCGCTGGCCGCTCAGGACGGCGAGCAGGCGGTCGGCGAAGACATCGGTGGGCCGGGGCTGGGTGACGGGGCGGCGCGGAGTCTGGGGCGGTACGACGTGGACCGCCTGCTCGGTGCCGCGCGCGCCGGCAGGGGAACGGGGGACCGGGGTGCCGCCGGGGCGGCGGGAGTCGCGGCGGACCGGCGGGCGGGCGCCGGGGTGGTTCCTCGCCCGCGTCATGACCTTGTTCATGGGTGCCCCCGTTGGGTCGGCCCGGGATTACCGAGCGGTAACTTTGTGGTTGGGGATCTTGTACGGGGTGTCGGGCGGGGCATCAAGCGGCGGCGGGGGTCTGTCGGGGGGTCCGGAATGTTCACCTATCCGGATTACGTCGGGGGTGCCCGGCCCCGTAGGCGCGGGGGTGTGCCGGGTGAGTTGCCGGACGCGGGTGGACGGCTCCTCAGGCGCGGGCGGGGGCTCGAAAGGGGACGGCCGCACGTATCCTGAAGGCCCATCCGGAGGTGCGGGAACGCCCTCTCCGGGACTGTTGCGGAAGCCTCCGACCACGAAAGCGGCCAGCCATGCGCGTCTACGTCCCCCTGACCCTCCCCGGTCTCGCCGAGGCGTACAAGACGGGCGAACTGGGCAGCGGGCCGCTGCTCGCCTACGCCGTCACGCCCGCGCTGCGCGAGTGGTACCTCTCGGACGACATCGAGGAGCTGGAGTACGCGGCGCTGAACCGGGCCGCGGTCGCCTCGCTGCGGCTGCTGGCGGCGGATGCCGGGGCGGTGCGGCGGCGCGTGGTGGTCGCGGTCGACGTGCCCGACGGCACGGCGACGGCCGATCCCGACCGGGGCCTCGACCCGGCGGCGCTCGGCGAGGTGCGGGTCGCGGGAGCGGTGCCGCTGAAGAAGGCGGCCGCCGTACATGTCGACGGCGGCGACGCGGAGGCGGACGTGGCCGCCGCGGTCCAGGCGCTGGAGGCGGCGGACGGCGGGGACGACGACGCCCAGTTCGTGGTGGACGGGGCCGAGGACCACGAGCTGCTGTGGTTCGCGACGCAGGAGATCCCGAACCTGGTCGGGCTCGCGGGATGAAGCAGGACCGCCGCTTGCGGCTTCCTCTGTCTTGACCTGCGGTTCTCTTGATTGTCAGTGCGGGCGGGTACGTTTTTGGGCATGGGGATGCGAACAGGGGCGCACATCGTCTGGGACTGGAACGGGACGCTGTTCCACGACAACGACGCGATCATCGGGGCCACGAACGCGGCCTTCGGCGAGCTGGGGCTCGAGCCGATCACGATCGAGCAGTACCGGTCGCTGTACTGCGTGCCGGTGCCGAAGTTCTACGAGCGGCTGCTGGGAAGGCTGCCGACCGACGCCGAGTGGGAGGTCATGGACGAGACCTTCCACCGGTACTACACCGAGCACCGGGTGGGGTGCGGGCTGACCCCGGGGGTGACCGAGCTGCTCGCCGGCTGGGGGGCGGGCGGGCGCAGCCAGTCGATCCTCAGCATGTACGGGCATGACGACCTGCTGCCCTTGGTGCGGGGGTTCGGCATCGACGCGTACTTCATACGGGTGGACGGGCGCACCGGGCCGTCCGGTGGGAGCAAGGCCGAGCACATGGTGCGGCACCTGGAGGCGCTGGCCGGGGTGGACCCGGCGCGGACCGTGGTGATCGGGGACGCGGCCGACGACGCCGTGGCGGCCCTGCACGTGGGGGCGCGGGCGGTGCTGTACACCGGGGGGTCGCACAGCCGGGCCAGCCTGGAGGGGGTCGGCGTGCCGGTGGTGGACACCCTGGAGGAGGCGGTCGCCGAGGCGGAGCGCCTGGCGTCGTGAGCCGGGCCGTGACCACGGCGGGACCGGGTCGGCCCGTCGTGTCACACACCGGATCCGGCGGGCGCCCGCACTGTGCAGAACGTCAAACTTCCACCCCCGGTTTTGTACACATACGGCTCATGACGGGCCCCCGGTAATCAGCGATAGCCTGGTGGCGTGATCAGCGCGATAGCTCGCGGGGGCAAAGCCGCCCCTGCCCTGCGCCCGGTGAGCACGGATGACATCCGTGGCCGGGCGGCGGTCGCTGATCCTCGCGGGCGGACGACGGCGCGCAATCCCTCGGTGACGACAGTGCGGAGAGCAGTGTCACACCCGACGGCCGGGCCGATTTTGGCTGATATCCCCCCGCTCATCTCACCTCGCGGCATAGCGTCGAAGCAGACCGGACACCCCGCGTCGCGACGTTACGCCGGAGGGCACGAGACCGTACTTCCTTCTACGTCACGCAACGGCGCGCGACAGGAGCCAGAGGACAATGCAGACCAAGCTGGACGAAGCAAAGGCCGAGCTGCTCGAGAGGGCCGCCCGGGTAGCTGAGAACAGCCCGGCCGGGGGGCACCTACCGACTGGGACCACGGGCGAGACCACCCCGGACCGGGACACCGTGCTCTCGTACCTCCAGCGTTACTACCTGCACACCGCCCCGGAGGACCTCACCGACCGCGACCCGGTCGATGTCTTCGGAGCCGCCTTCTCGCACTACCGGCTGGCCGAGACCCGACCGCAGGGTACGGCCAATGTGCGGGTCCACACACCGACGGTGGAAGAGAACGGGTGGACATGCAGCCACTCCGTGGTCGAGGTCGTCACCGACGACATGCCCTTCCTCGTCGACTCCGTCACCAATGAGCTGACCCGTCAGGGACGGGGCATCCACGTCGTCATCCACCCCCAGGTCGTCGTCCGGCGCGATGTCACCGGCAAGCTCGTCGAGGTACTCACCGTTCCCCCGGCCCCCGGCGAGCGCCCGCACGACGCGCACACCGAGTCCTGGATCCACGTGGAGATCGACCGCGAGACCGACCGCGCCGACCTGAAGCAGATCACCGCCGACCTGCTGCGCGTCCTGTCCGACGTCCGCGAGGCCGTCGAGGACTGGGAGAAGATGCGGGACGCCTCGATCCGGCTCTCCGAGAGCCTGGCCGAGGAGCACGTCCCCGGCGATCTGCCCGGACCGGAGGTCGAGGAGGCCCGCGAGCTGCTCCAGTGGCTCGCCGCCGATCACTTCACCTTCCTCGGCTACCGCGAGTACGAACTGCGCGCCGACGACTCGCTCGCCGCCGTCCCCGGCACCGGCCTGGGCATCCTGCGCTCCGACCCGCACCACGCCGGTGAGGAAGCCCACCCCGTCAGCCCCTCCTTCGAGCGGCTGCCCGCCGACGCCCGCGCCAAGGCCCGCGAGCACAAGCTGCTGGTGCTGACCAAGGCCAACAGCCGCGCCACCGTGCACCGGCCGTCGTACCTGGACTACATCGGCGTCAAGAAGTTCGACGCCGAGGGCAATGTCGTCGGCGAGCGCCGCTTCCTCGGACTGTTCTCCTCCGCCGCCTACACCGAGTCCGTCCGCCGCGTCCCCGTCATCCGCCGCAAGGTCGCCGACGTGCTCAAGCGCGCCGGGTTCTCGCCCAACAGCCACGACGGCCGCGACCTGCTCCAGATCCTGGAGACCTACCCGCGCGACGAGCTCTTCCAGACGCCCGTCGCCGAGCTCCAGTCGATCGTCACCAGCGTCCTGTACCTCCAGGAGCGCCGGCGCCTGCGCCTCTACCTGCGCCAGGACGAGTACGGCCGCTACTACTCCGCCCTCGTCTACCTGCCCCGCGACCGCTACACCACCGGCGTCCGGCTGCGGATCATCGACATCCTGAAGGAGGAACTCGGCGGCACCAGCGTCGACTTCACCGCCTGGAACACCGAGTCGATCCTGTCCCGGCTGCACTTCGTGGTCCGGGTCCCGCAGGGCACCGAGCTGGCGCAGCTCAGCGACGCCGACAAGGAGCGCATCGAGGGCCGTCTGGTCGAGGCCGCGCGGTCCTGGGCCGACGGCTTCGCCGAGGCGCTCAACGCCGAACTCGGCGAGGAGCGGGCCGCGGAGCTGCTGCGCCGCTACGGCAACGCCTTCCCCGAGGGCTACAAGGCCGACCACACCCCGCGTGCCGCGGTCGCCGACCTCGTCAACCTCGAAGAGCTCGGCGAGCAGAAGAACTTCGAGCTCAGCCTCTACGAGCCGGTCGGCGCCGCCCCCGAGGAGCGCCGCTTCAAGATCTACCGCAAGGGCGCGGCCATCTCCCTGTCCGCCGTCCTGCCGGTGCTCAGCCGGCTCGGCGTCGAGGTCGTCGACGAGCGCCCCTACGAGCTGCGCTCCTCGGACCGCTCGGTCGCCTGGATCTACGACTTCGGCCTGCGCATGCCGCAGTTTGCCGGTGGCGGCACCGACTACCTCGGCGACGACGCCCGGGAGCGGGTCCAGGAGGCCTTCGCCGCCACCTGGACCGGACAGGCCGAGAACGACGGCTTCAACGCCCTGGTGCTGAGCGCCGGGCTGACCTGGCGGCAGGCGATGGTGCTGCGCGCGTACGCCAAGTACCTGCGCCAGGCCGGGTCCACCTTCAGCCAGGACTACATGGAGGACACCCTCCGCAACAACGTCCACACCACCCGGCTGCTGGTCTCCCTGTTCGAGGCGCGGATGTCCCCGGACCGCCAGCGCGCCGGACACGAGATCGTGGACGCCCTGCTGGAAGAGCTCGACGCGGCGCTCGACCAGGTGGCCAGCCTGGACGAGGACCGCATCCTGCGGTCCTTCCTCACGGTCATCAAGGCGACGCTGCGCACCAACTTCTTCCAGGAGGCCGCGGGCGGGCGCCCGCACGACTACGTCTCCATGAAGTTCGATCCGCAGGCCATCCCGGATCTGCCGGCGCCGCGTCCGGCGTACGAGATCTGGGTGTACTCGCCGCGGGTCGAGGGTGTGCACCTGCGCTTCGGCAAGGTCGCGCGCGGTGGTCTGCGCTGGTCCGACCGGCGGGAGGACTTCCGGACCGAGATCCTCGGTCTGGTGAAGGCGCAGATGGTGAAGAACACCGTCATCGTGCCGGTCGGCGCGAAGGGCGGGTTCGTCGCCAAGCAGCTGCCGGACCCGTCGGTGGACCGGGACGCGTGGCTGGCCGAGGGCATCGCCAGCTACAAGACGTTCATCTCGGCGCTGCTCGACATCACCGACAACATGGTGGCCGGTGAGGTCGTGCCGCCCGCCGACGTGGTCCGCCACGACGAGGACGACACCTACCTCGTGGTCGCCGCCGACAAGGGCACCGCGACCTTCTCCGACATCGCCAACGAGGTCGCCGAGCAGTACAACTTCTGGCTCGGTGACGCCTTCGCCTCCGGTGGCTCGGCCGGTTACGACCACAAGGGCATGGGCATCACCGCCCGCGGCGCCTGGGAGTCCGTCAAGCGGCACTTCCGGGAGCTGGACCTGGACACCCAGAGCGAGGACTTCACGGTCGTCGGCATCGGTGACATGTCCGGGGACGTGTTCGGCAACGGCATGCTGCTCAGCGAGCACATCCGGCTGGTGGCCGCCTTCGACCACCGGCACATCTTCATCGACCCGACCCCGGACGCGGCGACCTCCTACGCCGAGCGCCGCCGCCTGTTCGAACTGCCGCGCTCCAGCTGGGCCGACTACGACACCGGGCTGATCTCGGCCGGTGGCGGCGTCTTCCCGCGTACCGCCAAGGCGATCCCGGTCAACGCGCACATCCGCGAGGCGCTCGGCATCGAGGGCAAGGTGTCGAAGATGACGCCGGCCGACCTGATGAAGGCGATCCTCCTGGCGCCGGTGGACCTGCTGTGGAACGGCGGCATCGGGACGTACGTCAAGGCGTCCACCGAGTCGAACGCCGACGCCGGTGACAAGGCCAACGACCCGATCCGGGTGGACGGCGCCGACCTGCGGGTCAAGGTCGTCGGCGAGGGCGGCAACCTGGGTCTGACCCAGCTCGGCCGGATCGAGTTCGCCCGGCAGGGCGGCAAGATCAACACTGATGCCATCGACAACAGCGCGGGCGTGGACACCTCCGACCACGAGGTGAACCTCAAGATCCTGCTCAACGGCCTGGTGCGGGACGGCGACATGACCGTGAAGCAGCGCAACAAGCTGCTCGCGGAGATGACCGACGAGGTCGGCCGGCTGGTCCTGCGCAACAACTACGCGCAGAACACGGCGATCGCCAACGCGCTGGCCCAGTCCAAGGACATGCTCCACGCCCAGCACCGGTACCTGCGCCACCTGGTCCGCGAGGGCCATCTGGACCGCGCCCTGGAGTTCCTGCCCACCGACCGCCAGATCCGTGAGCGGCTCGGCGCCGGAGACGGCTTGACCGGCCCGGAGACGGCCGTGCTGATGGCGTACACGAAGATCACGGTCGCCGAGGAGCTGCTGCACACCTCGCTCCCCGACGACCCCTATCTGCGCGGGCTGCTGTACACGTACTTCCCGAGCGCGGTGCGCGAGCGGTTCTCCGAGCACATCGACAGCCACCCGCTGCGCCGGGAGATCACCACGACCGTCCTGGTCAACGACACGGTCAACACCGGCGGTACGACCTATCTGCACCGGCTGCGCGAGGAGACCGGTGCCTCGCTGGAGGAGATCGTCCGGGCGCAGACCGCGGCCCGCGCGATCTTCCGCTCGGCGCCGGTGTGGGACGCGGTCGAGGCCCTGGACAACCAGGTCGAGGCCGCCGTGCTCACCCGGATCCGGCTGCACTCGCGCCGACTGGTCGAGCGCGGCACGCGCTGGCTGCTCAACAACCGTCCGCAGCCGATCCAGCTCACCGAGAACGTCGAGTTCTTCGGCGAGCGGGTCGAGCAGGTGTGGCAGCAGCTGCCGAAGCTGCTGCGCGGCGCGGACCTGGAGTGGTACCAGCAGATCCACGACGAGCTGACCGCCGCCGGTGTCACCGGCGAACTCGCCACGCGCGTGGCCGGTTTCTCGTCCGCCTTCCCGGCGCTCGACATCGTCTCGGTGGCCGACCGCATGGGCAAGGAGCCGCTGGACGTCGCCGAGGTCTACTACGACCTCGCCGACCGGCTGCGGATCACCCAGCTCATGGACCGCATCATCGAGCTGCCCCGCAACGACCGCTGGCAGTCCATGGCCCGCGCCTCCATCCGCGAGGACCTCTACGCGGCCCACGCGGCGCTGACCTCGGACGTCCTCGCGGTCGGCAACGGCTCCTCCACTCCGGAGCAGCGCTTCGAGCGGTGGGAGGAGAAGAACGCGGCGATCCTGGGCCGGGCGCGCACCACCCTGGAGGAGATCCAGGGCTCGGAGACGTTCGACCTCGCCAACCTGTCGGTGGCCATGCGGACGATGCGCACGCTCCTGCGGACGCATACATGAGCGGCATGAGTTCGTAGCTGTACGAGTCCGTAGGCGGTACGACGGACAGGGCGCCCCGGGCCGGGAAGGCACGGGGCGCCCTGCGCGTCGCGGCAGCTATACGGCGACCTTCGGCTTCGGCTTGGCCTTGGGCTTCTTGTCGCCGGTGAAGGCCTCGTACTCCTTGAGGACGTCCTCCGCCGGGCCGTCCATGCGCAGTTCGCCGCGCTCCAGCCACAGCACCCGGTCGCAGGTGTCGCGGATGGACTTGTTGTTGTGGCTGACCAGGAACACCGTGCCCGCGTGCTTGCGCAGTTCGCGGATCCGGGCCTCGGAGCGCTTCTGGAAGGAGCGGTCGCCGGTGGCGAGGGCCTCGTCGATGAGCAGGACGTCGTGGTCCTTGGCGGCGGCGATGGAGAAGCGGAGCCGGGCGCCCATGCCGGAGGAGTAGGTGCGCATCGGCAGGGTGATGAAGTCGCCCTTCTCGTTGATGCCGGAGAAGTCGACGATCTCCTGGTAGCGCTCCTTGATCTGCTCGCGGGACATGCCCATGGCGAGGCCGCCGAGGTAGACGTTGCGCTCACCGGTCAGGTCGCCCATCAGGGCCGCGTTCACGCCGAGCAGGGAGGGCTGGCCGTCGGTGTAGATGGCGCCGTTCTCCACCGGCAGCAGGCCCGCGACCGCCTTGAGCAGGGTGGACTTGCCGGAGCCGTTGGTGCCGATGAGGCCGATGGCCTCGCCCTTGCGGGCGACGAAGGACACGTTCCGCACCGCGTGCACCGTGCGCACGCCGGACGCCTTCTCGGTCTGCTTCCGCCGCACGATGCGGTTGAGGGCGGCGGTGGCGGAGCCGCGGCCCGCGCCGGTGCCGTTGACGCGGTAGACGATGTCGACGCGGTCCGCGATGACGGTGGGGGTCGGTTCGTTCGGGTTCTCAGCCACGGCCGTACGTCTCCTCAGCCTTCCAGAAGTAGATGAAACCGCCGATGCCGGCGAGCAGGGCCCAGCCGGTGGCGAGCGCCCACACGTGCGGCGGGAGCTGGCTCGCGTGGAAGCTGTCGATCAGGGCGAAGCGCATCAGGTCGATGTAGACGGCGGGCGGGTTGGCCTGGAGCACCGGGCCGACCCAGGCCGGCCAGTCGCCGTGCTTGGCCAGCAGATGGTCGATGCTCCACATCACGCCCGAGGTGTACATCCAGGTGCGCAGCACGAACGGCATCAGCTGGGCGATGTCCGGGGTCTTCGCGCCCACCCGGGCCATGATCAGCGAGACGCCGGCGTTGAAGGTGAACTGGAGTACCAGGACCGGCAGGGCGAGCAGCCAGGAGGCGGCGACCGGCACCCCGAAGGCCAGCAGGATGACGACCAGGGCGCCCATGGAGAACAGCAGCTGCTGCAGTTGCTGGAGGCAGAAGGAGATCGGCAGCGCGGCCCGCGGGAAGTGCAGGGCGCGGACGAGACCGAGGTTGCCGGAGATGGCGCGGGTGCCCGCGAGGATCGAGCTCTGGGTGAAGGTCCAGATGAACACGCCGGTGACCAGGAACGGGACGTAGTCCGGCACGCCGTTCCTGGTGCCGAGCAGCACGCCGAAGATCAGGAAGTAGACGGCCGCGTTCAGCAGCGGGTTCATCACCTGCCAGAGCTGCCCGAGCTTGGCCTGGCTGTACTGGGCGGTCAGCTTGGCCGTGGAGAACGCGGCGATGAAGTGACGCCGATCCCACAGCTGGCGGACGTACTCGGGGAGGGTGGGGCGGGCACCGCTGACCGAGAGGCCGTGGCGGGCGGCGAGGGCCGCGAGGTCGACGTCGGCGGGAGTCGTCGGGGCCGTCGTCGGGGGCGGTGTGTCGAGGACCTGGCTCACATCCGCTGCTTTCGCTCGGGGGGTGGGGTGCGCGGTCCGGCGCCCGGCGTTCGCCCACCGGACTCTTCCTGTTCGCTTACGTCGGGACGGGACCGTATCGTCGCAACGCGAGCGTAGGCCGAGCGGACGTCGGAACGCAACCGTTTCGTCGTAACGCCCTATGCTGGTTCGCATGACGACGAACGCCGACGGACCCCAGCCGCGTCCGCGCCGCCGGGCCCCCGCGGGGGCGGCCGTGCTGCGGGCGGACGTGACGGAAGCCATCCGGGCGGCCGTGTTCGAGGAACTCGCGGCGGTCGGCTACGCCCGGATGTCGATAGAGGGGATCGCCCGGCGGGCGGGCGTCGGCAAGACGGCGGTGTACCGGCGGTGGCGTTCGAAGCTGCACCTCGTGCTCGACGTGGTGTCGGCCCTGGCGGTGCAGGGGCTGCCGGCGCCGGACACGGGTTCGCTGGAGGGTGACCTCCGGCTCCTGTACGAGGTCACCTCACGCGCGCTGCGCCACCCGGTCGCCTCCCAGATCATCCCGGACCTCCAAGCGGAGGCCGCGCGCAATCCCGAGATCGCCGAGGCGATGCAGAAGGCGCTGCGGGAAGGGCAGGACGGGGTCGCCAGCGGGATCGTGGCGGCGGCGGAGCGGCGCGGGGAGCTCCGCGAGGGGGTCGACCACGAACTGGCCCTGGACCTGATCTCCGGGCCGCTGTACTGGCGCGCGGTGGTGATCCGGAGCCCGAAGCTGCCGAAGGGGTACCTGGCGTCGCTGGCACGGGCTACGGCGGGGGCGCTGCGGGCGCTGTGAGCGGGCGTGTGGTCGGGGGCTGACGTCCCGCCGCCGGCGGCGGGCCCGGCACCTGTGCCGCACCTCGTACGGGGGCAGGTGTCGGCCCACAGCCCCTACGGCCTGCGGCCCCGCGGGTCGGTGGCGTGCGGCTGGCGGTGCGGGTGCTGCGGCCCTCGGAGGGCTAGCCGTGTGCTGCTGTGGTGCGGGCGTTTGCGGCCCCGGCAGGCTGGTGGCGTGGGGTTGACGGGTGCAGGTTGCGGCCCCGGAGGGCTGGAGCCGGTAGCGCAGCGCGTGGCGGCCAGGCTTTGGCACGGTGAGGTCGTGCGGCTGGCGGGTGCGGGTGCTGCGGCTCCGCGGTGGGTTAGTCGTGTGTTGCTGCGGTGCGGGCGTGTGGGCTAGTCGCGTGCCGCTGGCGGTGCAGGTGCTGGGGCTCCCGCGGCGCAGTCGCGTGCCACTGTGGTGCGGGCGCTGCGGCCCCGGCGGGCTGGTGGTGTGCGGCTGTGGGTGTTGCGGCCCCCGGCAAGCTAGCCGCGTGCTGCTGACGGGTCGAGGCGTCACGGCCCCCGCGGGCCAGTCGCGTGCGGCTGGCGGTGCAGGTGCTGCGGGTCCCGCCCGCTAACTGCGTGCCGTTGGCGGGGTAGATGCTGTGCGCCGCCCCGCCCGCTCACCGCGTGCCGCTGGCGGGGCAGACGCTGCGGGTCCCGCCCGTTAACCGCGTGCTGCTGACGGGTGGAGGCGTACCCAGCCCTCCCAGGCCGAGGTGATCATGTCCTGGACGTCGTGCTTCGCCTTCCAGCCCAGTTCGGTGGCTGCCCGGTCGGCGGAGGCGACCACGCGGGCCGGGTCGCCGGGGCGGCGGGGGGTGATCGTCGGGGGGCGGTCGTGGCCGGTGAGGGCGTTGACGCGGTCGATCATCTCGCGGACCGAGACGCCCTCGCCGCGGCCGATGTTGAGGGTGAGGTCGCGGCCGGGGGAGGACCGCAGCGTCCGGGCCGCCGCCACATGGGCCTCGGCCAGGTCGACGACGTGGATGTAGTCCCGGACGCAGGTGCCGTCCGGGGTCGGGTAGTCGTCGCCGAAGATGCGCGGGGGTTCGTTCTCGGTGAGCTTCTCGAAGACCATCGGGATGAGGTTGTGAACGCCGGCGTCGGCCAGTTCCGGGGACGCCGCGCCCGCCACGTTGAAGTAGCGCAGGCAGGCCGTCGACAGGCCCGTCGCCCGCGCCGTGGCCCGCACCAGCCATTCGCCGGCCAGCTTGGTCTCGCCGTACGGCGACATCGGGGCACACGGCGTCTCCTCGGTGACCAGGTCCACGTCCGGCATGCCGTAGACCGCGGCCGAGGAGGAGAACACGAACGAGGGAACGCGGGCCCGCGTCACCGCCTCCAGCAGGACGCGCAGGCCCTCCACGTTCTCCCGGTAGTAGCGCAGCGGCTGCTCCACCGACTCGCCGACCTGCTTCTTCGCCGCCAGGTGCACGACCCCGGTGATCCGGTGGTCCGCCAGGGCGCGGGACACGTGCTCGGCGTCCAGGGTGGAGCCCACGACCAGGGGGACACCGTCGGGCACGCGCTCGGACAGCCCGGTGGACAGATCGTCGTAGACCACCGTCCGCTCGCCCGCCTCGGACATCGCCCGTACGACATGCGCCCCGATGTATCCGGCACCGCCCGTGATCAGCCAGGTCATAGGTGGCCGTCCCCTCGTCAGTTGGCCCGTGCGTGGAGCATAACCACTCCGATTCGCCGTCAATGAACAGGAATCATCGGTTAATAGCACAAGATCTGAGATGTGGTGAGTAGGGAGACGGAAACGGACGGCCGATTCCGGGCCTTGGCGGTAGGCCTGCCTGCCGCCCTGGTGCTGGCCCTCGGACTGTGGGGCATCGACCGCGGCGGCATATGGCGCGACGAGGCGGTCACCTTCCAGGTGGCGCGCAGGTCGGTGCCGGAGATCTGGCGGCTCGTGCACGGCGTGGACGCGGTGCACGGCCTGTACTACCTCCTCATGCACGCCGTTCTCGCCCTGCGCCCCGACGAGGTCGTCCTCCGGCTCCCCTCGGTCTGCGGGACCGCCGCCGCGGCGGGCCTGGTCGCGGCGCTCGGGATGCGCCTGGCCGGTCCGCGGGTGGGGCTGTGGGCGGGTCTGATGTACGCCGTCACGCCCCTGACCGGCCACTACGCGCAGGAGGGACGCTCGTACGCCCTGGTCGGCGCCGGAGTGGCGGGCGCGACGCTGCTGCTGGTGCGGGCGCTGGACGGCGGGCGGACCTGGCTCGCGTACACCGGTGTCGTCGCCGTGACCTGCCTGCTGCACGAGTTCGCCGTCCTGGTGCTGTGCGCGCACGCGGTGACGCTGGCGGTGTCGGGAGTGGACCGGCGGACCTGGGCCCGGTGGGGCGGAGCGGTGGCCGGCACCGCACTGGTCCTGCTGCCGCTGGTGCTGGTCTCCCAGGCGCAGTCGGGGCAGGTGGAGTGGCTGCCGGAGCCGGGCTGGGGCAGCGTGGAGCGGGTGCTGCGCGGTTTCGTCCTCGCGCCCAAGGGGGTGGTGTTCGAGACCGGCGTGGTGCTGATGCTCGTGGGGCTCGCGGCCCGCCGGGTGGCCGCCGTGGCCGTGCCGCTGATGGCGGTGCCGCCGGCCCTGCTGATACTGGTCTCGCAGGTCCGGCCGATGTACGACGACCGGTACGTCCTGTACGCGCTGGCCGGGGCGCCGCTGCTGATCGCGGCCGGCGCCGACCGGCTGGCAGCCTGGATCGTGGGCCGGATGCCGTACGTGCCGCTGGCCGGAGCCCTCGCCGTCCTCGTCGCCTTCGTGCACCACCTGCCCCTGCACCGCCAGGAACGCGCCCCCGAGCGGCGGCCCGACAACCTCGCCGCCGTCTCCGCCCTCGCCGCGGGCCAGATCCGCCGCGGCGACGCGGTGCTGTTCGTGCCCTCCATCGGCCGACGGGCGGCGGTGGCCTACCCGGAGGGGTTCCGGCAGGCCCGGGACATCGCGCTCAGCCGGCCGGGACCCGCTTCCGGGACGCTGTACGGCCGGGAGACCGACGCCGATGAGCTGCGCCGCAGGCTCGCGGGGGTGGACCGGGTGTGGGTGGTGGCCGAGCCGTACACGCTGCGCTCGGACTGGCGCCCGCGCAACCTCAGGGAGCGCGCCAAGATCGCGGCCATGTGGGAGGACTTCGTCCCGTGCGAGCAGTACGTACGCGGGGGCGTGACCCTGCGGCTCTACGAGCGGCGCCCGGCTACGGTGCTGCCGCTGACCGGGCCGCCTCGTCGAGAGCGCTGGTGAGGTCGTCCAGGCGGGAGCGCAGGGCGTTGATCTCGTCGACGTCGAAGCCGGTGGCCGCGGCGATCCGGCGCGGCACCTGGAGCGCCTGCTCGCGCAGGGCCGAGCCCTCCTCGGTCAGCCGCACCTGCACCGACCGCTCGTCGCGCGCGCTGCGCTCCCGGCGGACCAGGCCCGCGCTCTCCAGCCGCTTCAGCAGCGGGGAGAGTGTGCCGGAGTCCAGCCGCAGGTGCTCGCCCAGCTTCTTGACGGGCAGATCGCCGTGCTCCCACAGCACCAGCAGCACCAGGTACTGCGGATAGGTCAGCCCGAGGTCCTTGAGGATCACGCGGTAGACGCCGTTGAAGGCGCGTGCGGCCGCGTGCAGGGAGAAGCAGATCTGGCGGTCCAGGCGGAGCCATTCCTCCTGGGGCGCGGTGGCGGGTGTCCCGGTCCGGTTCATGGGTCCAGGGTAGCTCCTGCCCGCCATTTAATTGTGCACAATTTAATTGTGTGCTCTACTGAGCCCGTCAGCGAGCCCCGACTTCTCGAACAGGGATGGTTCATCCATGGACGCGATCTACACCGCCGTCGCCACCGCCACTCACGGCCGTGAGGGCCGTGCCATCAGCTCCGACGGCACGCTCGACCTCCAGCTGGCGCCGCCGGTGGAGCTCGGGGGCAACGGCCAGGGCACCAACCCCGAGCAGCTCTTCGCCGCCGGGTACGCCGCCTGTTTCGCCAGCGCCCTCGGCCTGGTCGGCCGCCGGGCCAAGGTGGACGTCACCGACGCCGCCGTCACCGGCGAGGTCGGCATCGGCAAGCTGGGCGAGGGGTTCGGCCTGAAGGTCACCCTGCGCGTCGAACTGCCCGACACCGTGGACGAGGCGACCGGCCGGAAGCTCGTCGAGCAGGCCCACCAGGTCTGCCCCTACTCCAACGCCACCCGCGGCAACATAGACGTCGACCTCGTCATCGAGTAGGCGCGTCACCGCAAGGAGTGAGCCCGGTCGGCGTGCCCCTGGGCCGGCAGCGACACCTGGGCGCGCAGCAGGTGTTCCAGCAGCAGCGGCACGCCGACCACCGGGAGCAGCCAGGCCAGGGCGATCAGCCGGCCGCCCCAGATGTTGATGTCCGGGTGCCCGGCCTGGGTCAGGACGCCGGTGGCCGCCGCCGCGATCAGGAAGGCGCCGAACGTCGGCCTGCGCAGCGCGCCCCACAGCCCCGCGCCCAGCGCCGCCAGGAACAGCGGCTCCCAGAACTGCCGGCGCAGCCACTCCGCCCAGAAGTTCAGCGACAGCTGGAGGAACTCCGGCCAGGGGTCGGCCCGGTCGGGGCGGGTGAAGTGGTCGGCCAGCAGATCCTGCACGCTCTCGGACGCCGACGGGTGGCCGAGCAGCTTCGCCAGGGCGACCGAGCCCACCGCCGCGCCCAGACCGAGCCCCGCGATCGCCGCGACGCCCCGGCCCGGCGCCCGCCCCGCCCGCCGGCGCGCCACGGCGACCAGCGCGCCCGCCCCCGCCAGACACACCCCCAGGAACAGCGCCTGCGAGTGCTTCACCGTGAACTGCGCGGCCAGCGCGCCCGCGATCAGCGCCAGTCCCGCCCGCCGCCCCCGCAGCACCAGCGCACAGCCCCACACCGCCGCCAGCGTCAGGTCCATCAGCAGGCCCTCCGTCATGGGCCGCATGGCGATCGCCCCGCACGGCAGCACGTAGTACAGCCCCTGACCGGTCAGCGCGAGCGGGAGCGGTACCGACAGGGTGCGCAGGATCAGGAACACCAGCACCCCGCCCCCCGCCGCCACCGTGACCCCGGCCGCCCACAGCCCCCAGGTCGCGCCGAGCACCGTCACGAACGGCACCAGGAAGACCGGGTAGCCAGGTCGCGCCTCGAAGATCCGCATGAAGCGTTCCGAGGCGAAGGGGACGGTGTGACCGGCCGTGTGGCCCGCCGCCAGCCGCTGCTCGACCTCGGACCACTCCGTTGCCCGGCACCTGGCCAGCACGGCCGGGGCGGGGTCGGGGCGGTGGAAGCGGACCACGTGCACGTTCTGGTCGCGGTGCGCGAGCGCGGCCTTGCCCGCGCAGTAGTGCTCGATCGTCGCCATGGCCGCCTCCCGCTTGCTGTCGCCGCGCAGGCCGAGGGCGTAGGAGAGGTAGTTCCTGGAGTCGGGGGTGTCCCGCCCGGAGACGTTCGCCAGCTGCAGGGCGGCGAACAGGGCGGCCAGGAGCAGGACCCAGGTGCGCGGCCTCATGAGGCCACGTGCCGGCCGGGGACGCGTCGGCCACCGGGCCGCCCGGCCGGACGCCAGGTGTGGGGCCGGCTCGGGGTGGGCCGCGACGGGCTGGAGGGCATGGGAACTCCCCTGGATGAGAACGGCGTTCAGAGACGGTCGGTGAGGGTTAGGGGTGACTCGGGCCGCGGTGACGCGATGAGCGGGGAGCGGGTGAGGGACGCGGCCGCCGACGGCACCGGATGCCGCTCGTCCAGCGGCACGACCGGCGGCAGGCCCTTCTCGCCGAACACCACATGCCGTACGACCCGCTCGGCGGCGCGGCCGTCGTCGTAGGGACAGAAGCGCCTGCGGAACGCCGCGCGCAGCTGGGCGGAGCGGGAGCCGCGCCAGTGGCCGGTGGTGAAGATGTCGATCAGCTCGTCCTCGCTGCGCGCGAGTGCGCCCGGCGGGAAGGAGCGCAGGTCGAAGTAGGTGCCGCGGGCGGCCTCGTACGCCTCCAGGTCCTCGGTGTGCAAGACGATCGGGCGGTCCAGGCCGGCGTAGTCGAACATGATCGACGAGTAGTCGGTGAGCAGCGCGTCCGAGGCGAGGCACAGGGACTCCACGCTCGGGTGGGCGGTGACGTCGATGACCCGCGGCGAGGTCGCCTCGGGGGCGAGCGGGCCGCCGTGGCGGCGGTGTGCGCGGGCCAGGATCACGAAGCGCGGGCCGAGGCGGCTCGCGAGCCGGTCCAGGTCCAAGGGGGCGCGCTGGGTGCGGCGGTAGTCGCGGTGGGTCGGGGCGTACAGGACCGCCACCGCGTTCTCGGGGATGCCGAGCGTCTCGCGCAGCCGGGTCACGTCCGCCGAAGTGGCCTGCTGGAACACGTCGTTGCGCGGCTGGCCGTATTCGAGCGTCTTGTACGTCCCGGGGTGGACGCGTTCCTGGACGAGGGTGGAGTGGCGGTTGGCGGAGACGACGTAGTCCCAGGTGCCCACGGTGTCGAGGAGGGCGCCGAAGTCCGTGCCGGCGCCGGCCGCGGGGCGTTCGCGCAGGTCCAGGCCCAGGTGCTTGAGCGGGGTGCCGTGCTGGGTCTGGACGACGGTCTGGCCGGGGCGTTTGACCAGCCGGTGGTCGAGGCCGGCGTTGTCGATCAGGTACGCGGAGCGGGCCAGCGCCGTCCAGTAGGCGGCCGTACCGGGGGTGATGCGGCGGGTGGCGGGCGGGACGGTGTGGTGGTGCGCGGGGTGCGCGATCCAGGCCGTGCGGATGTGCGGGGCGTGGGTGCGGAACGCCCGCTCCAGGGCCCCCGGGTTGCAGCCGTGGCCCAGGCCGCCGTACGCGCAGAACACGGCCCGGTCCCGGCGCAGGGGCAGGCGGAGCTGGACGCGGTAGTGCAGGCGCAGGGCGGCGGAGCGCAGGGCGCCCGCGGTCTTCGCGGTGAACTTGACCGCCCGGTGGTGCCCGGCGGCGGCCAGGCGCAGGACGCGGAAGGTGCGGTGCAGGCCCAGCCGGACCAGGGCGTGCCGTGGGCGGTCGCGCAGCCGGACGGGGGCGCCCGGGGCGCGGTGGCGGCGGCAGTGGGCGCGGGCCAGCCGCAGGAACTCGGCGCGGCTGCCGCGCGGGAGGCGGCCGACGCGGGCGGACACGGCGGCCAGGTGGTCGACCATGCCGCGGAACAGCACCGGCCGCCACCGGGCGAGCCGGGGCCTGCCGTCGAGGAACGCGAAGAGGCGGTCGTACTGCTCGAAGACGTCGAAGGGGCGGCGGCTCGTGCCGTCCTCGCGGCGCCGGCGGTGGTGCACGCACACCCGGTCGAGGGTCGCGATCGACTCCGCCGTCATCAGCACCGGGTACGCCCAGGGGGCGCCCTCGTGGGAGCCGGGCGGGAAGGACAGGCCCTCGCGCTCGACGAACTCCCGGCGGCACACCTTGTTCCAGGCGACCGCCGGCAGGCGCAGCAGGCTCGGGCGGTCCTCGAGTCGGAAGGGCGCCGGGCCCTGCTCGGTGAGCTGGACCCAGGCCGCGTCGCGGACCGTCTCGCCGGTCCGCAGGACGCGGGCGTGGTCGTGGACCAGGACGTCGGGTTCGCCGGTCTCCTTCAGGCGGTCGGCGACGGCCTGGAGGGCGCCGGGGGTCAGGGTGTCGCCGCCGTCGAGGAACAGCAGCCAGTCGCCGGTCGCCTCGCTCATCCCGGCGTTGCGGGCGGGGCCCGGCCCCTGGCGGCGGGCCAGGCGCACCGGCCGTACCCGGGGGTCGCGGGCGGCGAACTCACCGATGATCGCACCGCAGGCGTCCGGCGAGGCGTCGTCCACCGCGATCAGCTCCAGATCGGCACACGACTGGGAGAGCACCGATTCCAGGCACGCGTGGAGATGCGCCTGAACCTTGTACGCGGGGACGATGACACTGAACCTGGGCAAGGGGGACATCCATCGGTCGGTGCGGGTGGTGAGGGGGTGGGCCCCAGGGCCTGCCTGACCATTCCCGCCTGCCCCGCGACGCCTGGCCCGGGAACGGCCGATGGAGTGAGTTGGTTACGCGGCGTTGCGGCATACGGGGGACGCCCGGCCGCACGGGAAGGGGCCGCCCGGTGAATCCCGGCCGGCCCCTCGATCCGCCTGTACCGCGGGCTACTTCACCGCGCCCGCCATGACCCCGGACACGAACTGCCGCTGGAACGCGAAGAACACCGCCAGCGGGATCACCATCGAGATGAACGCGCCGGGCGCCAGCACCTCGATATTGCTGCCGAACTGCCGTACCTGCTGCTGGAGCGCGACCGTCAGCGGCTGGGAGCCGGAGTCGGAGAACACCAGCGCCACCAGCATGTCGTTCCACACCCACAGGAACTGGAAGATGCCCAGCGACGCGATGGCCGGGGCGCCCAGCGGCAGCACCACCGTCGTGAACAGCCGGGCCTCACCGGCGCCGTCCAGCCGCGCCGCCTCCAGCAGCTCCTTGGGGATCTCCGCGAAGAAGTTGCGCAACAGGAAGATCGCGAACGGGAGTCCGAACGCCACGTGGAACAGCACCACACCGGTGATCGAGCCGAAGATCCCCAGCTCGCCGAAGAGTTCGGACAGCGGGATCAGCGCCACCTGCACCGGCACCACCAGCAGCGCGATCACCACCATGAACCACCAGTCGCGGCCCTTGAAGTCCATCCACGCGAAGGCGTACCCGGCCATCGCGCCGATGATCACCACGAGCAGGGTCGCCGGGACGGTGATCCACACGGTGTTGAACAGCGCGCTGGTGATGTCGTCGTTCTCCAGCAGGGTGCTGTAGCTCTCGGCGGTGAGCTCGGCCGGTGCCGTGAAGACCCGCCACCAGCCCGAGGAGGCGATGTCGGTCGGCTCCCGGAACGAGGACACCAGCAGCCCGAAGGTCGGCACCAGCCAGAACAGCGCCACCAGCAGCAGGAACGCGCGCAGCGCCCCGCCGGCGGCGCCGCTCGCCACCCGGGAGGCCCACGACCGCTTGCCGCGCACGGGGGAATCGAGTGCGGTCACCGCTCGCGCTCCTTCCTGAGCCGGCGGATGTTGACGATCATCACCGGGATCACGAGCAGCAGCAGGATGATGCCGATCGCGCTGCCCATGCCGTAGTTGCCCCCGCCGCCGAACGACGACAGGAACAGCTGCAGCGCCAGCACGTTGGCCTCGTCCTGGGTGGGCTGCGGGGCGATGATGTAGACCAGGTCGAAGATCTTCATCACGTTGATCATCAGCGTGATCAGGACGACGACCAGGACCGGTGCCAGCATCGGCACCGTGATTCTGCGGAACACCTGCCACTCGTTGGCGCCGTCGACGCGCGCCGCCTCCAGCAGGTTGCGGTCGACTCCGGCGAGCCCGGCCGCGATGAGCACCATCGCGAAGCCCGCCCACATCCAGACGTACGCCCCGATGATCGCCGGGGTCACCAGGGTCGGGCCGAGCCAGTCGACGCCGTTGTAGGCCGCCGCGAAGTTCGAGCCCGGCAGACGTAGTTGGGCGCCGTCGGCGGAGTCGGGCAGGGTGAAGGTGCCGTCCGCGCCGCTGGTCGCCGAGGCCACCACCTCGCCGTCCTTGACAGCCTCGACCTTCACGCCCTCCAGCGCCTTCTCGCCCGCGTCGACCTGGCCCTTCTCGCCGCCGCCACCCAGCTTGAAGTCCAGCCAGACCGTGCCGGTGACGCCGTCACCGGTCGCCGCCCTGGCGTCCTCGGGGGAGCCCGGCACCTTGTCGGGCGCGATACCGACGAGGGGGAGCAGCGCCGGGGTGCCCGCCTCGACCGTGCCCGTCGTGGTGAACGCACCGCCGCCGGACGGCTTCAGATCGCTCACCTGGGCGTTCGGGCGGGCCTTCGGATAGACGGAGGAGTCGGCGAAGGTGTCGTGCACCGAGGTCACGATCGCGTTCGCCACGCCCTGGTCCGGGTCCGCCTGGTACACCAGCCGGAAGATGATGCCGGCCGCGAGCATGGAGATCGCCATCGGCATGAAGATGATCAGCTTGAACGCCGTGCCCCAGCGCACCCGTTCGGTGAGCACGGCGAAGATCAGTCCCAGCACGGTGACCACGGCGGGCGCGACCGCCATCCAGATCGCCGTGTTGCGTACGGCGGTCAGGGTCGCGTCGTCCGTGAAGACGTCGACGTAGTTGTCCAGGCCGACGAAGCCGTCCCCGCCCGCGTCGTACAGGCTGCGCCAGACCGAGTACCCGATCGGGTAGACCACGAGCGCGCCGAGCAGCACCAGGGCGGGCAGCAGGAACAGCACCGCCACCCACACCTTGGTGCCCGTCACGCCCTTGCGCGGTGCCGGCGCGGTGCCGGCACTCTCGTTCACGACGGCCGACATCCGTCAGCCGGTCTTGTACGCCTTGGCGGCGTCCGCCTCCAGCTTTTGCTGGGCGCCCGCCACATCGCCGGGATTCTTCAGGAAGTCCTGCAGCCTCTTCCACTCGCCGATGCCCTGGGTGCCGCCGAACGCCGCCGGCGCCTGGTCGGACATGTCGAAGCGGAAGTCGTCGCCCGCCGCGGTCAGCGCCTTGGCGATGTCCCGGGTGACGTCGTCCTTGTACGCCCCCTGGTCCATCTCCTTGTTGGGCGAGATGAAGCCGCCCTGCGCCGCCCAGATCTCGGCCGCGTCGGTCGAGGCCAGGAACGTCATCAGTGCCTGCGCGCCCTTGCCGTCCTTCAGCGCCACGGCCACGTCACCGCCGCTGACCACCGGCGACTCGTCGCCGACCGCCGGGAACGGGAACACCTTGGCGTCCGTGCCGATCTTCGCGTCGGTGTCGGCGTTGATGGTCGCGGTGACGAAGTCGCCCTCGAAGACCATCGCGGCCGGGGTGTCACCGGAGAACGTCTGGGTGACCGACTTCGGGAACTCCGTCTGCAGCGCGCCCGAGCGGCCGCCCGCGATCAGCTCGTCCTTGCCCCACAGCTCGGCGAGCGTGGTCAGGGCCTCCTTGACCGAGGGGTCGGTCCACTTGATCTCGTGCTTGGCCAGCTGGTCGTACTTGTCCGGGCCGGCCTGCGAGAGATAGATGTTCTCGAACCAGTCGGTCAGCGTCCAGCCGTCCGCGCCGCCGATGGAGACGGCGGGGGACCCGGCGTCGGAGAGCGTCTGGGCGGTGGCCAGGAAGTCCTTCCAGGTCTTCGGCTCCTCGGTGATGCCGGCGGCCTCGAAGGCGGCGGTGTTGTACCAGATGAGGGACTTGTTGGCGGCCTTCATGTAGACGCCGTACTGCTTGCCCTCGTAGGCCCCGAGTTCTTTCCAGCCCGTGGAGAAGTTCTTGTCCAGCTGGGCCTGGGTCTCGCTGCCGAGGGGCTTGGCCCAGCCCTTCTGGGCGAACTGGTGCAACACGCCGACCTGCGGCAGGAACGCCACGTCCGGTGGCTGGCCGCCCTGGATCTTGGTACCGAGGAAGGTGGAGGTGTTGTTGCCGGTGGGCACGAAGTTCACCGTGGCGCCGGTGCGCTTCTCGAACTCGTCCAGCACCTTGGTGAAGTTCTCCTGCTCGGGGCCGGTCCAGACGGCCGCGACCTCGAGCGTCTGTCCGTCGAGCTTGGGGAGTTGGACGGTGGAATTGGCGCCGGTCTCCTTTCCGCCGCCGCCTCCTCCGTCGCCGTTGTCGTCGTCGTCTCCGCCGCAGCCGGTGAGGGCCAGCGCGAGCGCGCCGACGGTGGCCATGGCGATCCGGATGGTGCGATTCGTGCGCATCACTGCCCCGTTCTTCGTGCCTCGTTGCCTCGTTGCCTCGTCGAACGTTCGAGCGCTGTCTTGTTCTCGTTTGGTCTACGCCGGGTCCCGGAGGTCGGCAAGAGTGCCTGCGGTGTCAAGTAGGCGATCGTGACCGCGTCGTGACTGAGGCTCCACTCCTCCTAGAGCAGCGACGGCACCTCGGCGGCCGAGACCTCCTTCGCCGCTCGCTCCAGCGCGCTGGCCAGAAGGGCGAGGTCGGTCGGGCCGTTGCCCAGTTCGCGGACCGGGCGGCGGGCCGGGGGGTCGCCCATGCGGTGCCACTCCAGGGGGACGACCGTGGGGCGCAGGGTCGCGGTGCGGGGGATGCGGCCGGTGACCCGGCCGCCCTGGAAGGCGGTCACTCGACCGTCCGCCCAGGCCAACCGGCCGCGGCCGGGCGCCGGTTCGTCCGGACCGGTGGCCGGGGCGTCGAGGGTGACCCGCAGGGTGGCCCGGCGCGCCGTCTCCGACTCGGCGGTACGGCCGTCCGCGCCCGTCGCGGCCACCAGGTGGACGCCGAGCCGCTCGCCCTCCCGGGCCACCGCCTCCAGGGCGCGCACGACCGAGCCCGCGGCGGGCCGGCCGGGGGAGCCGAGGGCCGGGGAGACCAGGGCGTCGAGGTCGTCCACGACCACGACCAGGCGGGGCAGCGGCGGTGCGGCCTCCGTCTGCCGGCGGGCCGCCGCCGGGCGCAGCCGCAGCGTGGAACTGGGCGGGGTGTCCAGGTCGGCGGCTCCGCCGGCGCCGGTGCCCGTGCGCTGGGCGACCATGCGGCCCGAGACCATCCGGCCCGCGTGCCACTCCGTGAAGTGCGAGCGGCCCAGCAGCTCGGCGCGCCGTTTCAGCTCGGCGCTCAGGGACTGTGCGAACTCCCGCATCCGGACCGGGTCGTTGGCGGTGAGGTGGGTGGTGACATGCGGGACGTCGGTGCACACGCGCAGTCCGTCGCCGCCGCTGCCGCCCGCGCTGTCCCGGCCGTCCATCAGGACCATGGTCAGCCGGTCGGGCCGCTCGGCGGCGGCGAGCGAGGCGATGAGCGCCCGCAGCAGCTCCGTACGGCCACTGCCCGCGGGGCCCTCGATCAGCAGATGCGGTCCGTCGGCCGCGAGGTCCGCGGAGACCGGGCCGCGCGGACCGGCGCCCAGCACGACGCACGCGCGTCCGCCGAGCGCCTCGGCGTCGTCGGCCGCGTCCGCCCAACGGGCCATCAGGGAAGCCGGGGTGGCCCGGGCCAGGCCCAACTCGTCCAGCAGCCGCGCTGCTTGGGGCAGCGGGGCGGAGACCCGCGGCTGCCGCTCCGCCACGGTGCCGTCCGGCCGCAGCGGTGCCAGGGCCCGGGCGAACCGCTCGGCCCAGGCGAGCGAGACGGCGTCCACGGTCGCCACGGTGCCGGGGGCGGCGGGGGCCGGGTCGGCGTGGGCGTCCGCCCCGGCGGCACGGGCGACCCGCATCAGCCGCAGCGCGGTCGCCACATCGCCGCTCAGCAGGGCGACCGCGCCGCACTCCCGGAACACCGGTGCCGCCGCGCAGGCCGCCCGGTAGGTCTCGGTGACCGGAGAGGCGGGCGAGGCGGGTGGTGTCTCGGCAAGGCACACCACATGGATTCCGGCCCGTGGGCCGTCCGACGCCAGCCGTGCGACGGCGTCCCGGACGTCGGCGGCGCCGGGGTCCCCGTCCACCACGACCACGGTGTACGGGCCGGGGAAGGGGGCCGCCGGGTCGTCCTGGGCCCAGGAGGGGCGGTGGGCGGGGCGCGCGGAGGGCTGCTCGCCGTGGTTCGGGTGGTCGTCGAGCCGGCGCAGCAACTCGTCCGTGCGGGCCGTGGCCTGTTCGCGGTCGTGGGCCAGCAGCAGGCGGCAGTCCTGGCCGTGGGACGGGCGCAGATGCGGGAGCCAGCCCAGCCAGGACCAGTCGGCGGCGCGCTCCTCCAGCGGGCGGGAGCGGTCCGCGCTGATCAGCACGATCTCCAGGGCGTCCGGCGAGTGCAGCGCGGCGAGCTGGGCCACCACCGCGCGGGCCAGGCCGGTGAGTCGGGCGCGCGGGCCGGCCAGGCCCAGGGCGCCGGTCTCGCGCAGATCGGCGGTCACCGGTACGGCGGGCAGCAGTCCGGCGCCGTCGGGGGCCGGGCGGTCGGCGGTGCCGAGGCGGATTGTGAGCGCCTCGGGGTGGTCCGGCCCGCGCTCCCACAGACGGGGCCCGGGGCCCAGGGCGGTGAGCAGCAGGGCGGCGGGGTCCGGCCAGGTCTCCGGGAGCCGGGCGGCGGCGACGGACGGGTGCTCGGTCGCTTCGGGGCCCTGATCGTCGTAGGACTCCGCTTCGGGCGGGGCCGGTTCGCCGCGTCCGCCGGTCAGCCGCCGGGCCCAGGCGCCGAGCCCCCCACGCCTGCGCCCGCCCTGCGGGCCCTCGGCGCCGCGCGCCGGCCCGCCTCTCCGGCCACCGCCGCGGCGGTCCGCGTGGTCGCCGTCCGCGGAGGTACGGCTGCCGGGCGCGTCGGTGTCGGCCGGGAGGCCCGCGTGGTGGCTGTCCGGGGAGGTGCGGCTGCCGGGCGCGTACGTCCCGCCGAGCGCGTCGGTATCGGCCGGGAGGCCTGGCCGGTGGCTGTCCGGGGAGGTGCGGCTGCCGGGTGCATACGTCTCGCCGCGTGCGTCAGCCGGAGCGCCCCCGCGCGGGTGGCCGTCGGTGGGGAGGCCTGCGCGGTCGTTGTACGCGGAGCCGGGGGCCTCGCGGCCCGGGCGGTGGCTGTCCGCGGAGGTGCGGCTGCCGGGCGCGTACGTCCCGCCGAGCGCGTCCCGGGGGGCCTCGCGGGTGTGGGCGTCGGCCGGGAGGCCCGCGTGGTGGCTGTCTGCGGAGGTACGGCCATCGGGCGTGTACGTCCCGCCGAGCCCGGGCGTGCCCGCAGCGCCCCCGCGCGGGTGGCCGTCGGCTGGGAGGCCTGCGTGGTCGTTGTACGCGGAGCCGGGGGCCTCGCGGCCCGGGCGGTGGCTGTCCGCGGAGGTGCGGCTGCCGGGCGCGTACGTCTCGCCGCGTGCGTCAGCCGGAGCGCCCCCGCGGGGGTGGCCGTCCGCGGGAAGGCCCGCACGGTGGCTGTCCGCGGAGGTACGGCTGCCGGACGTGTGGGTCCTACCGAGCGCGTCCCCGGGGACCTCGCGGGTGTGGCCCTCCGCTGGGAGGCCTGCGCGGTCGCTGTGCGCGGAGCCGGGGGCCTCGCGGCCCGCGCGGTGGCCGTCCGCGGAGGTGCGGCCGTCGGGGTCGTACGTTCCGCCGAGCGCGTCCCGGGGCGCCTCGCGGGTGTGGGCGTCGGCCGAGAGGCCCGCGCGGTTACCGTCCCCAAAGGCACGGCCGCCGGACGCGTACGTCCCCCCGAGCCCGGGCCCGCCCGCCGGACGGTCACCCGGGGCCGGAGCACCCCCGCGAGGGTACCTGTCTGCCGGAGCGCCCCCACGAGGGCGGCCGTCCGACGGAGCGCCTACCCGAGGCTGCCCGCCCGCCGGAGTGCCCCCACGAGGGTGCCTGTCCGCCGGAGTGCCCCCGCGAGAGGCCCCATCCGCCGGGAAGCCCGCACCGTGGGTGTCACCCCCGCGCGGAGCCGGGACACGTGACCCGCGGTCCTCGGTGCGGGACGCGCTGCCTTGCCGGGGTGCGTTGCCCTGCCCGGGCGCACCGCCCTGCCCGGGCGCACCGCCCTGCCCGGGCGCACCGCCCTGCCCGGGCGCACCGCCCTGCCCGGGCGCACCGCCCTGTCGCGGCGCGCCGCCCTGACCGGGCACGACCGGACCGTGCTGCTGCGCCCCCGGCGTGGCCGAGGACGCCCCCCAGGCGGCCGAGCCGTAGCCGTGCCGGGTCTCCCCGGTGGGTTCGTAGGCGCCCGGCGTCGACTCCCCGCGCGGGTGGGCGCCGGACAGGCGGATGTGGCCCTCGCCGTCCGGCACCGTCGCCACCCGGGCCCCCGGTCCGCCGGCCGGGGCGAGCCGCAGGGCCGACTCGCCGATGCGCAGCAGCGCGCCCGGCGCGAGGCGGACCGGGCGGGTGCCCACGCGGGCGCCGTCCAGGGTGGTGCCGTTGGTGGAGCCGAGGTCGGCGACCGAGACGTGGCCGTCGTCGGCGACCGTGACCGCGCAGTGCAGCCGGGAGACGTCCGGGTCGTCGAGGGGCACATCGGCGTCGGCGGAGCGGCCGACCTCGATCCGGCCGCCGTGCAGGAGGTGGACGCCGCCCGCGTCGGGGCCCGCCACCACATGGAGCTGGGTCGGGGCGTCGTCGAACTCGGGATGGGCCTCGGGCTCGGCGGGGGCGCCCAGGGAGAGGACCGCGCCGTCGATCAGCGGGGGCTCGCCCAGGGTGCTGCGTGCACTGTCGAGCCGCTCCGCGCCCGCGTACACCACCACGGGGCCCTCGCCCGCCGAGACCGCCGAGGCGAGCGCCGACGCCACCGCGGCCAGGGCGGTGCCGGCGGGCGCCGTGACCAGCACGTCGCAGCTCGCGGCGCGGCCCCGCGCGGCGGCGGGGGGCGGGCCCAGCGGGTCTACGACGGTCAGCCGGATCTGCATCGCCGTCAGCGGTCCCTTCTGCGCGGGCACCCGCGAACGGGGACGACGCCCCGCGGTCCCCCCACCGCGGACTTCCCCCACCGCCACACGAGCACATCGGCCAGTACGGAAGGCATCCTCGCACCTGCCACTGACAACACGCCCGCCGCCCGCAGACAAGTGATCTTGATTGGTCGGCTCTGCCCGCAAAAATGCCTGATACCTGACGCGCTCACGATCACTTGAGATCGGTCACGCACGGCTCGGGCAACCAAACAGAACGGCCCGAGCGTCTTTCCTGCGAACCTTTGCTTCGATCCGCCCGGCACTACAGTGGGTCGGAACATCGCAACACTTTCAGGCAATCAGCAGGGAGCGCGTGACGTGCGGCCAGTCGGCAGCAAGTACCTGCTCGAGGAGCCGCTCGGACGCGGCGCCACGGGCACCGTCTGGCGAGCCCGCCAGCGTGAGACCGCGGGCGCCGAGGCGGCCGTGCCGGGCCAGCCCGGGGAGACCGTCGCGATCAAGGTCCTCAAGGAGGAGCTGGCCAGCGACGCGGACATCGTCATGCGGTTCCTCAGGGAGCGGTCCGTCCTGCTCCGGCTGACCCACCCGAACATCGTCCGGGTCCGTGACCTGGTCGTCGAGGGCGAGCTGCTGGCGCTGGTCATGGACCTCGTCGACGGCCCCGACCTGCACCGCTACCTGCGCGAGAACGGCCCCCTCACCCCGGTCGCCGCCGCCCTGCTCACCGCCCAGATCGCCGACGCCCTCGCCGCGAGCCACGCCGACGGCGTAGTGCACCGCGACCTGAAGCCGGCGAACGTCCTGCTCAAGCAGGACGGCGGCCGGATGCACCCGATGCTCACCGACTTCGGCATCGCCCGCCTCGCCGACTCCCCGGGCCTGACCCGCACCCACGAGTTCGTCGGCACGCCCGCCTACGTCGCGCCCGAGTCCGCCGAGGGCCGCCCGCAGACCTCCGCCGTCGACATCTACGGCGCCGGCATCCTGCTGTACGAGCTGGTCACCGGCCGGCCCCCGTTCTCCGGCGGCTCGGCCCTGGAAGTCCTGCACCAGCACCTGAGCGCCGAGCCGCGCCGCCCCTCCACGGTCCCCGACCCGCTGTGGACGGTGATCGAGCGCTGTCTGTCCAAGGACCCCGACCGGCGCCCCAGCGCCGAGAACCTCGCCCGCGGCCTGCGCGTCGTCGCCGAGGGCATCGGGGTGCACGCGAACTCCGCGCAGATCGCCGCCGCCGACGGCGTCGCCGCGCTGCTCGCGCCCGACCCGGCGCCCGCCCCGGTCCCGGGCTCGGCCGACCCCACGCAGGTGCTGCCGCACGGCGCCGGAGGCTACGACCCGAACGCCGCCACCAGCGTCCTGCCGCACACCGGGGGACCGTCCGGCGCCGCCGACCCCACCGCCGTCCTGCCGCCCGTCCCGCAGGGCGGGCAAGGGGGTCCCTCGCCCGAGGATCCGCATCCCTGGCAGAACCAGCTGCGGGCCGCGCGCGACCGTAACGAGCAGACGCAGGTCCAGTACCTCGACCCCAGCCAGGACCCGCTGCGCCGCCGCCCCCAGCGGCAGGTCGCGCGCCCGCAGCAGCCGCCGCAGCGCCGGCCCCAGCAGCAGCCCGGTTACGGCTATCCGCAGCAGGGGCAGCAGCCGCAGCAGTACGCCCCGCAGCAGCAGCCGCGACCCCAGCAGCAGCCCCGCCCCCAGCAGCCGCAGCGGTACGCGCCGCCGCCCGCCCCCGAGCCCCAGCGGCCACAGCGGGAGCCGCGTCAGCCGCGGCAGCGCAGCGCCAACCCGATGCGGATCCCCGGTCTCGGCTGCCTCAAGGGTTGCCTGTTCACGCTCGTCATCCTGTTCGTGGCCGGATGGCTGGTGTGGGAGCTGAGCCCGCTGCAGGACTGGATCGGTACGGGCAAGGGGTACTGGGAGCAGCTCACGGACTGGTTCACCACGGTGACGGGATGGATCGGCGAGCTGAGCGGCGGGTCCTCCGGTCAGTAGCGAGGTCGGTAGCGACTCTGTGGATTTGTCGACACCCGGCGGGTGATTTCCGCCTCCGCGGTGAAGGCCGGCTCTCCGGACGCGTAGTTTTGTCGGCAACACGCGTCTGTAGGAGCAGTCTTGGCACGCAAGATCGGCAGCCGGTACACCGCCCACCAGATCCTGGGCCGGGGCAGCGCCGGCACGGTGTGGCTGGGCGAGGGACCCGAGGGTCCCGTCGCCATCAAGCTGCTGCGCGAGGATCTCGCGTCCGACCAGGAACTCGTCGGACGCTTCGTGCAGGAGCGCACGGCGCTGCTCGGCCTCGAGCACCCGCGGGTCGTCTCCGTGCGCGACCTGGTCGTCGACGGCAACGACCTCGCGCTGGTCATGGACCTGGTCCGGGGCACCGATCTGCGCACCCGCCTCGACCGGGACAAGCGGCTCGCGCCGGAGGCCGCGGTGGCGATCGTGGCGGACGTGGCGGACGGTCTCGCGGCGGCGCACGCCGCCGGGGTCGTGCACCGCGACGTGAAGCCGGAGAACGTCCTGCTGGACATGCAGGGCCCGCTGGGCCCCGGCGGCGCGCACCCCGCGCTCCTGACCGACTTCGGCGTCGCCAAGCTGATCGACTCCCCGAAGCGGACCCGGGCCACGAAGATCATCGGCACGCCGGACTACCTGGCGCCGGAGATCGTGGAGGGGCTGCCGCCGCGGGCGTCGGTGGACATCTACGCCCTGGCCACGGTGCTGTACGAGCTGCTGGCGGGCTTCACGCCGTTCGGCGGCGGCCACCCCGGGGCGGTGCTGCGCCGCCATGTGACGGAGACGGTCGCCCCGCTGCCCGGCATCCCGGACGAGCTGTGGCAGCTGATCGTGCAGTGCCTGGCGAAGGCGCCGGCCTCCCGGCTGCGCGCCTCGGAGCTGGGGGCGCGGTTGCGCGAGCTGCTGCCGATGCTGACGGGCATGCCGCCGCTGGACGTGGACGAGCCCGACACCGAGCCGGTCGAGGAGGAGACGGCACCGCAGGCCCCGGCGCCCTCGGGTCCGGTACGCCGGGGCGCGGTGCCCCTGGTGCCGGGCGCGAAGCCGGCCGACTCCAACCGCGACACCCATACGTCGATGAGGGTGCCGGGCCCGGACGAGCTGGCGGGCGGCGCCCGCGGCACGGCCCGGGTGCCCCGCGCCTCGGGCGCCCCACGCCCGGGTTCGGCCCGGCACCGCGCGGCGACCCGGCGGCGCCGGCTGGCCCTGGGGGCGGCGGCGGTGGCCCTGGTGGCCGCGGCGGGCGCCGGTACCTGGCTGGCGACGTCGGGGGACGACCCGGGGGCCACTCCGCGCGACGACATGGAGAACTCGGCACCGGAGACTCCCTGACCGCGAGGCGGCTGCCTGCGGTGGCTCGCGGGAGTTCGGCGCCCGGGACTTCTTGACCGCGAGGCGACGGCCCTCGGCGGCCCGCCGGAGCCGGTCGCACGGGCGCCGGGCGGCCACCGGCCCTCGGTGCTCGACGGAGCCGTTACGCTGGGAGCGTGGCAGTCGTCGATGTATCCGAAGAGCTCAAGTCCCTCTCCTCGACCATGGAGTCGATCGAGGCCGTTCTGGACCTCGACAAGCTGAGGGCAGACATCGCCGTGCTCGAGGAGCAGGCGGCCGCGCCGTCCCTGTGGGACAACCCGGACGAGGCGCAGAAGATCACCAGCAAGCTCTCCCACCTCCAGGCCGAGGTGCGGAAGGCCGAGACCCTGCGCGGTCGCATCGACGATCTCGCCGTGCTCTTCGAGATGGCCGAGGAGGAGGACGACCCGGACACTCGCGCCGAGGCCGATTCCGAGCTCACCTCCGTCAAGAAGGCGCTGGCCGAGATGGAGGTCCGGACCCTGCTCAGCGGGGAGTACGACTCCCGCGAGGCGCTGGTGAACATCCGCGCCGAGGCCGGTGGCGTCGACGCCGCCGACTTCGCCGAGCAGCTGCAGCGCATGTACCTGCGCTGGGCGGAGCGGCACGGCTACAGGACCGAGCTGATCGAGACCTCGTACGCGGAAGAGGCCGGCATCAAGTCGACCACCTTCTCCGTACAGGTGCCGTACGCCTACGGCACGCTCTCCGTCGAGCAGGGCACGCACCGCCTCGTGCGGATCTCGCCCTTCGACAACCAGGGCCGCCGCCAGACGTCCTTCGCGGGCGTCGAGGTGCTTCCGGTGGTCGAGCAGACCGACCACATCGAGATCGACGAGTCCGAGCTGCGCATCGACGTGTACCGCTCGTCCGGTCCCGGCGGCCAGGGCGTGAACACCACCGACTCCGCGGTGCGCCTCACCCACCTCCCCACCGGCATCGTCGTCTCCTGCCAGAACGAGCGGTCGCAGATCCAGAACAAGGCCACCGCCATGAACGTCCTCCAGGCCAAGCTGCTGGAGCGGCGCCGCCAGGAGGAACAGGCCAAGATGAACGCCCTCAAGGGCGACGGCGGCAACTCCTGGGGCAACCAGATGCGTTCGTACGTCCTGCACCCCTACCAGATGGTCAAGGACCTGCGGACGGAGTTCGAGGTGGGCAACCCGCAGGCCGTGCTCGACGGTGAGATCGACGGCTTCCTGGAGGCCGGAATTCGCTGGCGCAAGCAGCAGGAGAAGTAAGCGAAGCGTTTTGTCGACAAGGCAACTGCCGCTTTCGGGGCGGCAGTTGCCTTTTCTGTGCCCGATGTCTGGGTTTTACATCACACTCACAGGCGTTCTCCTCCGGCAAAGAACCCGTACCAGGACATCGCGTACGCAACGGCCTTGACGTTGCTTTGAAAAATCGGAAGGGTGCGGCGTGGCATGCGTATCTCCGGGGCGCATGTGAACCGGGGGGCTCGAGTTCAGCTCCTTCCGTCGATCACCGCCCCCGAGCGCCGCCTCACTGACGATGAGCTACTGGGGGTAGCAACCACATGACCAAGAAGACGCGGATCCGTGTCGCGCGGATCGCGGCCGGTGCCGTGATCGCGGCCGGCGCTTCGCTCACTGCCGCCGGCGTCGCTGCCGCAGACACGGGCGAGGACTGCGGCCTGCTCGGCATCTGTGTCACGCCGGAGCCGGACCCGGAGCCCACCACCGAGGAGCCGGAACCGGAGCCCTCCACCACCGAGCCGACCGTCATCCCGACCGAGCCCACCGGGGAGCCGGAGCCGACCGACCCGCCGGAGCCCACCGTGGAGCCGACGGAGCCGACCGAGGACCCGGAGCCCACCGCCGAGCCGACCGAGGACCCGGGCAACGGGAACGGCAACGGCAACGGGAATGGCAACGGAAACGGCGGCGGCAACGCTGGCGGTGACAACACCGACCCCGACGGCGGCTCCGGTGACTCCGCCCAGCAGGAGGGTTCCTCCTCCCTGACCGACACCGGTGAGGAGACCGCCTCCGACACCTCCGCCCAGGGCAGTGGTGAGGAGCTGGCCGAGACCGGTGCCGCGCAGACCACCTTCCTGATCATCGGCGCCGCCACGATGATCGCCGGTGGCGTCGGCTTCCGGGTGCTTCCGCGCCTGGTGGGCGGCCGGGGCGGTGCGGCTGCCTGACGGTAGCCGCCCGCGCTCACAGTGCGTGACGAAGGGCCCGGAGCGCAGCAACGCTCCGGGCCCTTCGTATGTCTTCTCGTATGTCTTCGCGCAGGTCGTGCGAGGCCGCTCTACGCGGTCTGGTGCGCCAGCAGCGCCAGCGCCGCGATCAGCACCGCCAGCAGTGCGATCAGCGTCATCGGGGTCAGGTTCCCGAGCGGGTTGTCCTGCTGCAGCCGTTCGCGGTTCGCCCGGCAGACCGGGCAGCGGCCCTCGTTCACGGGCGCCGCGCAGTTCGCGCACACCAGCCGGTCGTACGTCATGCGCCTCGCCCTTCTTGTGAGTGGTTCCAGGGGGAGAACGTCTCAGGAGCGCAGAACGTTCCCCCACCTACTGTGCCAGGTTCCTCCGGAGGCTGCCTGGGCGCCGGGAAAGGGGGCGGCCGGAGCCCGGTACAAATACGCACATCCGTGGTGCAACCCTGACCGGCGCCTGCGCCCCCGCACCCGACTCGCGTAAGGTCACGCTCATCTACCCCCGGCGACCCGTGGTGCATCCGTGATCCGATTCGACAACGTATCCAAGGTCTACCCCAAGCAGACCCGCCCCGCACTCAGGGATGTCTCCCTGGAAGTGGAGAAGGGCGAGTTCGTGTTCCTCGTGGGGTCCTCCGGCTCCGGAAAGTCCACCTTCCTGCGGCTGGTCCTCCGCGAGGAGCGGTGCAGCCACGGCCAGGTGCACGTTCTGGGCAAGGACCTCGCGCGCCTGTCCAACTGGAAGGTCCCGCAGATGCGGCGCCAGCTGGGCACGGTCTTCCAGGACTTCCGGCTGCTGCCCAACAAGACGGTCGCCGAGAACGTCGCCTTCGCGCAGGAGGTGATCGGCAAGTCACGCGGGGAGATCCGCAAGTCCGTGCCGCAGGTGCTCGACCTCGTCGGGCTCGGCGGCAAGGAGGAGCGCATGCCGGGCGAGCTGTCCGGCGGTGAGCAGCAGCGCGTCGCCATCGCGCGGGCCTTCGTCAACCGGCCCAAGCTGCTGATCGCCGACGAGCCCACCGGCAACCTCGACCCGCAGACCTCCGTCGGCATCATGAAGCTGCTGGACCGGATCAACCGGACCGGCACGACCGTGGTGATGGCGACGCACGACCAGAACATCGTGGACCAGATGCGCAAGCGCGTCATCGAGCTGGAGAAGGGCCGCCTCGTCCGCGACCAGGCCCGCGGCGTCTACGGCTACCAGCACTGAGACCGCAGCGAGTTCCACGGAAAGGCTTGAAGCAGACGCCATGCGCGCCCAGTTCGTACTGTCCGAGATCGGTGTCGGTCTCCGCCGCAATCTGACGATGACGTTCGCCGTCATCGTCTCCGTCGCCCTGTCGCTCGCCCTGTTCGGCGGGTCGCTCCTGATGAGCGACCAGGTCAGCACCATGAAGGGCTACTGGTACGACAAGGTCAACGTCTCGGTCTTCCTCTGCAACAAGAGCGACGCCGAGTCCGACCCCAACTGCGCCAAGGGCGCGGTGACCTCGGACCAGAAGAAGGAGATCCTCGCCGACCTGAAGAAGATGACGGTCGTCGACACGGTGACGTACGAGTCCCAGGACCAGGCGTACAAGCACTACAAGGAGCAGTTCGGCGACTCCCCGCTGGCCAGCTCCCTCACGCCGGACCAGATGCAGGAGTCGTACCGGATCAAGCTCACCGACCCGGAGAAGTACCAGGTCATCGCCACCGCCTTCGACGGGCGCGACGGGGTGCAGTCGGTGCAGGACCAGAAGGGGATCCTCGACAACCTCTTCGAACTGCTCAACGGCATGAACTGGGCCGCCCGCGCGGTGATGGCGCTGATGCTGGTGGTCGCGCTGATGCTGATCGTCAACACCGTGCGCGTCTCGGCGTTCAGCCGGCGGCGCGAGACCGGGATCATGCGCCTGGTCGGTGCCTCGGGCTTCTACATCCAGGCGCCGTTCATCATGGAGGCCGCGGTCGCCGGGCTGATCGGTGGCGCGGTCGCCTGCGGATTCCTGGTGGTGGCGCGGTACTTCATCATCGACCACGGACTCGCGCTGTCCGAGAAGCTGAATCTGATCAACTTCATCGGCTGGGACGCGGTGCTGAAGTACCTGCCGCTCATCCTCGCGACGAGCTTCGTGATGCCGGCGTTGGCCGCGTTCTTCGCGCTGCGCAAGTACCTGAAGGTGTGACTCTTGCCAAGAGGGGCCGTCCGGTCAACCGGCCGTACGGCCCCTTGCGTTGTCCTAGACTCACCGGCATGTCAGGCCGTGACCTGTTCTGTCAGCCCCGCCGCATGCGCCGCGGGGCCGCCCTGACATTGGTGTTCACCAGTGTGCTGGTCGCCGGAGCGGCCACCGGATCGCTGCCCGGACCCGACCGGAAGTCGGCCCCCGGAGCGGTCCGTTCGACCACCGCGGCCCGCCACGAGCAGGTCGCCGAGGCCGCCGCCGAGGCCATGGCCGACGGCAAGTCGCCCATGGAGGCCGCCGAGCGCGCCGTCAGCCGCAGCGGGGACCGCTGGGCCGCCGTGTACTCCCCGGGCGAGTACGAGGAGTTCGAGGAAGCCCTCGACGGCCGCTACACCGGTGTCGGGCTGCGGGCGCGGCGCGAGCGGGACGGCCGTATCGAAGTGACCAAGGTGCGCGCCGGGTCGCCCGCCGCCACCGCCGGGATCCGGGCCGGTGACCGGCTGCGCAGTGTCGACGGCGAGAAGGTCGACGGGCGGCCCGTCACCGAGGTCGTCTCCTTACTGCGCGGCGACGCCACCGACGCCTCCGCCGGTACGACGGTCCGGCTCGGCATGGAGCGCGGCACGCGCGCGTGGACCCTCACCGTGCGCCGCGCGGAGCTGTCCACGGACTCCGTCACCGCCCGCCGGATCGCCGGCGGCGTCACGGTCATCCGCATCGACTCCTTCACCAAGGGCTCCGGCAGCGCGGTGCGCACCGCGGCACGGCAGGCCCCGGGCGGCGGCGGGATCATCCTCGACCTGCGCGGGAACTCCGGCGGCCTGGTCACCGAGGCCGTCACCGCCGCCTCCGCCTTCCTCGACGGCGGCCTGGTCGCCACCTACGACGTGGACGGCGAGCAGCGCGCCCTGCACGCCGAGCCCGGCGGCGACACCACCCGCCCCCTGGTCACGCTGGTCGACGGCGGCACGATGAGCGCGGCCGAGCTGCTCACCGGCGCCCTCCAGGACCGCGGCAGGGCGGTCGTGGTGGGCTCCCGCACCTTCGGCAAGGGCTCGGTGCAGATGCCCAGCCGGCTGCCGGACGGGTCGGTCGCCGAGCTGACCGTGGGGCACTACCGGACGCCGTCCGGGCGGGAGGTCGACGGGCGGGGCATCACGCCCGACCTGGAGACCGAGGATCAGGCCCTGGAGCAGGCGCGGACCGTGCTCGGCGGGCTCGGCGACCGGTAGTCCGCGCCCCGCGCGGATAAGCACTGGTACCGGGCCCCCTCTCTAGTGCGAAAATGGCGGCACTATGAGCAAGGGAATGTACGTACCGAAGGAGGCCCAGCCCAAGCAGGGCGGGGCGGCCGCCAAGGCCAGGGACGGCGAGAAGGGCGGCAAGCGCAAGATCGTCGCGCAGAACAAGAAGGCCCGGCACGACTACGCGATCATCGACACCTACGAGGCCGGGCTGGTGCTCAGCGGTACCGAGGTGAAGTCGCTGCGCCAGGGCCGGGCGTCGCTGGTCGACGGGTTCGTCCACATCGACGGCGGTGAGGCGTGGCTGCACAACGCCCACATCCCGGAGTACGCCCAGGGCACCTGGACCAACCACTCCGCGCGCCGCAAGCGCAAGCTGCTGCTGCACCGCGAGGAGATCGACAAGCTGGCGGTCAAGGCCGACGAGACGGGCCACACGATCGTGCCGCTCGCGCTGTACTTCAAGGACGGCCGGGCGAAGGCCGAGATCGCGCTCGCGCGGGGCAAGAAGGAGTACGACAAGCGCCAGACCCTGCGGGAGAAGCAGGACCGGCGGGAGTCGGACCGGGCGATCGCGGCGGCGAAGCGGAGGGAGCGGGGCCAGTAGGAATACGGTGGCACGCCGGTGCGTTGGTCACGTACGATGGCACCTGCACCTCACCGAGGGTGCGCGGTTTGAAAAATCAACATGGGGATGATCGGTTTCGACAGCGGATGTCGAAGCAGGGGAAGCGTGTCGAGGAAGCGGCAATGATCTCGTAAACCATATGTCGCAAACAATAATCGCCAACACCAAGCGCGATTCCTTCGCCCTCGCTGCCTAAGTAGCGACTTGCGAAGTGTCAGCCCGGGGCTGTTCCCGACCCGGATCCTGGCATCAGCTAGGGAACTAAACCTTGATCCCGGTCACGGGGTGAAGAGGGAAATCTAACAGTGACTGAGCCCGTTCCGGACTTGTCTGGGTGATCCGGAGGGCTGAGAAACTCGTACCAGACTGCACACGGAGAAGCCCTGATTCTGCACCGTTGGACGCGGGTTCGATTCCCGCCATCTCCACAATTCCCATGTACACGAGGGCCTGGCGGCCACACACCCGCCGGGCCCTCGTTGTGTTGTCCGGCGCCATACCGGCGGGTTGTTCACGGTTCTACGGTCCCTCCCCATGACGCAGACCAGAGCCGTGACCCTTCTCACCGTCCTGACGGCCCTCCTCGCCGTCCTGATCACCCCGGCGCCCGCGTCCGCCGCCTCCCTCCAGGAGGTCACCGGGTTCGGGAGCAACCCCGGAGCCCTGCGGATGTTCCGGTACGTCCCCGACGGCCTCCCCGCCGGGCGGCCCGTGGTCCTCGCGGTCCACGGATGCACCCAGAACGCCTCCGGGTACGCCACCGGCACCGGCTGGCTCCGGCTCGCCGACCGCTGGGGCTTCTCCGTCGTCCTGCCGCAGCAGCAGAGCGTCAACAACGCCTCCGGCTGCTTCAACTGGTTCCAGAGCGGTGACATCCAACGCGGCCAGGGCGAGGCCGCCTCCCTCGCGCAGATGGTGGACCGGCAGCTCGCCGACGTCGGCGGGGACGCCTCCCGGGTGTACGTCACGGGGCTGTCCGCCGGGGGCGGGATGACGGCCGTGATGATGGCGGCGTACCCGGAGAAGTTCCGGGCCGGCGGTGTCGTCGCCGGGCTGCCGCACGGGTGCGCCCAGGCCGCCGGGTCGCCGTACGTGTGCATGTACGTCGGTGCCACCCAGACCCCGCGCCAGTGGGGCGACCGGGTGCGGGCCGCCCGGCCGGGGTACGCCGGGCCCTGGCCCACCCTCACCGTCCTCCATGGCACCGCCGACTACACGGTGAAGCCCGTCAATATGACCGACCTGGTGGAGCAGTGGACCGACGTGCACGGCGCCGACCAGTCGGCCGACGTCGAGGACACCGTCGCCGGCTACCCCCACCAGGTCTTCCGGGGCCCCGCGGGCAACCCCGTCGTCGAGACCCACAGCATCACCGGCATGGGCCACGGTCAGCCCGTCGACCCCGGCACCGGGAGCGCGCAGTGCGGGACGGCCGGTGCCTACTTCCTCGACGTCGACCTGTGTGCCGCGCACCGGCTCGGGCAGACCTGGGGGCTCGGCGGTTAGCCGCGCGGCGCCACGCTCTGCCGTTCCGTCAGCCGGGGCGGCAGCAGGGTCGCCCCGGGTACGGCAGCGCCCGTCAGCTTCCGCATCAGCAACTGCACCGCGCGCTCGCCCAGTTCGGCGGTGGGAAGGGCGACGGAGGTGATCGGTACCCGGAGCGCGGTGGCCGTTTCGGCCGGACAGATGGCCGTGACCGAGAGGTCGGCCGGGACGCGCAGCCCGAGGTGCTCGAAGGCCGCCAGCAGCGGATTCAGCACGGGTTCGTTGTGGACCACCACGGCCGTCAGGGCCGGCTGCTCCCGCAGCAGCCGTTCCGCCAGCGCTCCGGCCGCCGCGGGGGTCGGCTCGCAGGGGTGGATCGAGGAGGTGAGGCCGGAGCGGTCCGCCGCGGTGGTGAAGCCCTCCGCCACCCGCTCGGCGAACGCCGTCCCGCGCGCGTACACCTCCGGCGGGGAGCCGATCAGGGCCACCACCCGGTGGCCGCGCCCGGCCAGATGGTCCACGCAGGCCTCGCCCGCCGCCCGGAAGTCCAGGTCTATGCAGGTCAGACCCGGGGCGGCGGCGGGCAGGCCGATCATCACCGACGGCAGGTCCAGGGCCCGGAGCAGCGGCAGGCGGGGGTCGTGCAGCTGTACGTCCATCACGATCAGCGCGTCCGCCAGGGCTGTGTCGGCGACGCGGCGCAGGCCCTGCACGCCCTCCTCCTGGGTCAGCAGCAGCACGTCATGGTCGTACCGTCGCGCCGCCGTCACCACCGACGCCGCGCACTGCATCACCACCGGGACGTGCATGCCGGGCCGCAGGGGCACCACCAGCGCCAGGACCTTCGAGCGGGCGCTCGCCAGGGCGCGGGCGCCGGCGTGCGGGCGGTAGCCGAGTTCGCGGATGGCGCGGGCGACGCGTTGCCGGGTCTCCACGGAGATCGGGCGCTTGCCGCTGAGGGCGTAGCTGACCGTACTGGGGGACACCCCGGCGCGCCGGGCCACATCAGTGATCTTCACCATCGGGCACCCTCACGTGACGACACGTCGAAGCGCTTCGACGGGGGAAGGTAGGCGAGGGGCGCGGGTGGGTCAATGGGTGGGACGGGATTGGAGGTCGGGGTTCACCCGGCCGACCCCCCGCCCGTCCGCTCCGGCTCCCGCCCCTCGGGAGACCGCGAGCGTCAGCGCCAGCACGGCTGCCGCCACCGGCACGCCGTACCCCGCCGTCGGCGAGACGTGTTCCGTGGTCCAGCCGCCGGCCGCGCTGCCGAGGGCGATGCCGCCGAGCAGGCCGGTCACGGCGAGGGTCATGCCCTCGTTGAGGCGGTCCTCGGGGGTGCGCCGCTGGACCAGCGTCATGTTGGTGATCATCGTGGGGGCGGTGGCCATCCCGGACACCAGCAGGGCGCCCGCCAGGACCACGAGGGAGCCGGTGAGGGACGCGGCGAGCAGGGGCAGCGTCAGCAGGGCCGCCATCGCGGCGAGGCACCACGGATAGCGGCGCTCGGCGGAACCGCCCGGCTTCAACGCCCCGTACAGCAGTCCCGCCGCACACGAGCCGCCCGCCTGGAGCGCGAGGATCACCCCGGCCGCCGTGCCGTGTCCCTGTTCGTCCGCGAAGGCGATCGTGACGACCTCCAGGGCGCCGAACACGGCCCCCATCGCCAGGCAGACGGCGAGCAGGGAGGGCATGCCCGGGGCGCGGAACGGCGGTTGCGTGGCGGTCGCCGGAGGCCGGACCGGCGGTTCGGTCGAGCGCTGGGCGGTGAACAGCGCCATGCCCGCCACCAGGAGCAGCACCCCCACCAGGGTGCCCGCCTCCCGGAAGAGACTCCCGCACAGGACGGCCGCGAGGACCGGACCCAGCATGAAGCAGAGCTCGTCCGCCGCCTGCTCGAAGGAGTTCGCGCGGTGCAGCGCCGCCTGGTCGCCCTTGAGCAGATACGCCCAGCGCGCCCGTGCCATACCGCCGGTGTTGGGAGTGGTCGCGGTGGCGGCGTACGCGGCGAAGAGGGTCCAGTCGAGGGCGCCGGTGCGGACGCACAGCACCAGCGCGAGCCCTCCGAGGGCCGCGACGAGGGTGGCGGGCAGGGCGACCCGGGCCTGGCCGTACCGGTCGATCAGCCGCGCGATCCAGGGGGCGACCAGCGCGGTGGCGGCCAGGCCGGTCGCGACCACGGCACCGGCCAGGGCGTACGAGTCCCGCGTCCCGGCGATCATGATGACCGCGCTCACGCTGAACATGCCCATGGGGAGGCGGGCCAGGAGGTTCCCGGCGGTGAAGGCGCGGGCGCCGGGTATGACGAACAGGCTGCGGTATCCGGAGGTCGGTTGCGGCATGGGGCAACCCTCGCCCGGAGTCGATCAAGGGGTCCAACACCTTCTCCGTACCGATTCACGCACCCGCGTTGTAAGTTCCCGTCATGCCCGACCCCCGTCTGTTGCGTGCCTTCCTCGCCGTCGCCGAGGAACTGCACTTCACCCGCGCCGCCGCCCGGCTCTACGTCGCCCAGCAGGCGCTCAGCCGGGACGTACGGCGGCTGGAGCGGGAGCTGGGCGCCGAACTGTTCGTACGGACCACCCGGCAGGTGACGCTGACCGCGGACGGCGAGCGGCTGGTGCCCCACGCCCGGCGGGCGCTGGCCGCGCAGGACGACCTGCTCGCCGCGTTCGGGCAGGCCAGGCCCCTGCTGGTCGATGTGAACTCACCCGGGCTCGGCACCGGGCGGCGAGTGCTGGGGCGGGCCCGCGAACTCGCCCCCGACCATGAGCTGATGGCCCGCTACGAGAGCGGGCTGACCGGAGCGGCGGCCGAGCTGCTCGCCGGGCGGCTCGACGCCTCCTTCGGACGGTTCACCGGTCTCGACCCGGCGCTGCGGGCGGGTCTGGAGCAGCAGCCCGTGCGGTTGGAGCCGATGGCGGTCCTGCTGCCCGAGGACCATCCGCTGACCGGTCTGCATCAGGTGCCCCTCGCCGCGCTGGCGGGAGAGACCGTGTACGCGGGTGCGGGCAATCCGCGCACACCGGAGTGGACCGACCTCGCGCACCAGCTGTTCGAGGGACGCGGCATCGAGGTCGCCGCGCCCGCGCCGCTCGCCGTCGGGCACGAGGAGTTCCAGCGGATCATGAGCAAGACGCGGACGCCGGTGCTCGTCGTGGTGGACTTTCCCGCCATGCCCGGCTCGGTGCTGCGCCCTTTGATCCATCCCGTGCCCCTGTCACCGGTGTCGCTGGTGTGGCGCAGGGGGCTGGTGCACCCCGGACTGGACGCGCTGCGGCGGGCCGCGGCCGAGCTGGCGGGGCGGGAGCAGTGGCTTCGGTCACCCCCCGATGGATGGATTCCGGCCAGTGACAAAGTCACGATGCGGCTCCACAACTGAGACAGCGCAAACACCGGAGTCACTCGTGCGCTACATTCTTCGCCTGAGCACAGTGTGATAAAGGGGGCGCTCGAACCAGGTGGGGGCCTGGTTTCGATCGACGAGTGCTCGGTGTCGTGCGCGCACCCGGAACTGTCCCTGGGGGGATGTGTGCGCGTGAAGAACTGGCGAGAAGACGCCCAACCGGAGTGGCCGGAGGTGGCGTCCGCGACCAAAGCGACTCCGGCTGCCGGCGGTGACACCCAGGCGTTCGCGGAGACCGCCGCTCAGCGGGTGGCCCCGACGGGCGCCGACGAGACGACGGTGCTGCCGCAGGCCGCGCCCGCCGACGGCTCCGGCGCGGAGGGCCGCGCGGATCTGACCGAGCTGCTCTCGGCGTTCGACCGGTTCGACCGGCCGGATGCCGCTCCGGGAGCGGGCGGCGCGACAGAGACGCCGCGCCGGGCGCGGAGCGGGGGCGAGGTGTTCACCCCGCGCGGGGGCGTGCGTACGCCTGCCGCGGGCGCCGCGCCTCGGGATCCGTTCCCGCCGGTCGGCGGCGGGGTCCGCGAGACTCCGGTGGCCTCGGGCTCGATTCCGCAGCAGGCGTCGGCCTCCCCTTCGATTCCGGCACAGGCTCCGGCTTCGATTCCGCAGCAGGCCTCGGCCTCCCCTTCGATTCCGCAGCAGGCCTCCGGGTCGGTACCGGCTCCGGCCCCGACTCCCGGGGCTCCGCGAGGCGGTGCCCTGCACGACCCGTGGGACGAACCGGTGCAATCCGGCCACACCCATGACCCGCACGAGGTCACCATCCAGCTCGACGGCATCGGCCTCCAGCTCGACGGCTCGCTGCGCGCGGCCAAGGCCGCCCCCCGCGGTGGCGGTGCCGAGAGCTCCGACGGCCCGGTCTTCGTCGACGAATCCGGCCGTCGCAGCCGCCGCTTCCGGCGCCTGGGCATGCTGGTCGCCATCGCCTGCGCGGTCTACGCGGTCGTCATCGTCGCCACCGTGCTGTCCGGCAACTCCAACGCCCCCTGGCTGCCGGTCCAGGACCCGAAGAAGGACACCCCGGCCGGCCAGGTCGACACCTCGCCGGTGCCCGCCGAGTCGGCGCCGCCCGCCGACACCGAAGGCGTCACCCCGGGCGCCTCCCCCTCCGGCAGCGACGGCGTCACGCCCTCCCCGGGCGCCGACGCCACCGCCCCGGACGACGCCGGCAGCACCGAGGAGCCGGGCGCCAGCACCGACCCCGAGCCGACGGCGACCAAGCCGACGACGCGCCCGGGCGCCGACCCGACGCCGGACCCGGACCCCACCGACACGGCTCCCACGCCCGACCCCGAGCCCACCGAGACGGACACCGGCGAACCCACGCCCGACCCGACTCCGACCGAGGACCCCGGCGACACCGCCGGCACCGGAACCGACACGGTCGCCGCTCCGCCGGCCGACCTCGGCCCGGTCACCCAGGGGCCCGTCGCGGCACCGGCCGCTCCCGCAAGCCCGCACGACCCGTCCCCGGAGTACACCCTCTGATGGCTTCCCGCACCAACCGTCGGGGCGCCGTGCCCCAGGCCCCCGACGGTCCCCGGCGCCGCCGCCTGCCCATGCGCCTGCTCCTTCCCACGCTCGTCCTCGCCGCGCTGATGGCGATGCTGATGCTGCGCGGGTACGTGCACAGCGAGATCCTGGCCGACCACCGCGTCCGCCCCGCCGCCGCCTCCGACCAGGTCCCGGAGCAGATCCTCAAGGGCGGGCCGGTCATCGACGCCCGCAGCGGCCGTACCCAGAGCCTGGGCCTGCCGGACCGGCGGCTCGTCCTCACCTTCGACGACGGCCCCGACCCCGAGTGGACGCCCAAGGTCCTGGACGTACTGAAGAAGTACGACGCGCACGCCGTCTTCTTCGTCACCGGCACCATGACCTCGCGCCACCCGGACCTGGTCCGGCGCATGGTCGAGGAGGGCCACGAGGTCGGCCTGCACACCTTCAACCACCCCGACCTGTCCTACCAGTCGAAGAAGCGCATCGACTGGGAGCTGTCGCAGAACCAGCTGGCGATCTCCGGCGCCGCCGGCATCCGCACCTCCCTCTTCCGCCCGCCGTACTCCTCCTTCGCCGCCGCCATGGACAACGAGTCCTGGCCGGTGACCGAGTACATCGGCTCCCGCGGCTACATCACGGTCGTCAACAACAACGACAGCGAGGACTGGCGCAAGCCCGGCGTCGAGGAGATCATCCGCAAGGCCACGCCCAAGGGCCGCGAGGGTGCGATCGTCCTGATGCACGACTCCGGCGGCGACCGGCACCAGACCGTCGAGGCGCTGGACCGCTTCCTGCCGCAGATGCAGGAGCGGGGCTACGAGTTCGACAACCTCACCGAGGCCCTCGACGCCCCCAGCGCGCACAGCCGGGTCACCGGCGTCGACCTGTGGAAGGGCAAGGCGTGGGTCTTCCTGGTCCAGGCCTCCGACAACATCACCGCCGTCCTCGTGGTCGGGCTCGCGATCATCGGGTTCCTCGTCATCAGCCGGTTCGTGCTGATGCTCGTGCTGTCCGCCGCCCACGCCCGCCGAGTGCGCAAGAAGGGCTTCAGCTGGGGCCCGCCGGTGACCGAACCGGTGTCGGTGCTGGTGCCCGCGTACAACGAGGCCAAGTGCATCGAGAACACCGTCCGGTCCCTGATGGCGAGCGAGCATCCCATCGAGATCCTCGTCATCGACGACGGCTCGACCGACGGCACCGCGCGGATCGTGGAGGCGATGGGCCTGCCGAACGTGCGGGTGGTCCGCCAGCTCAACGCGGGCAAGCCCGCCGCGCTCAACCGGGGGCTGGCCAACGCCCGGTACGACATCGTCGTGATGATGGACGGCGACACCGTCTTCGAACCGGCCACGGTCCGTGAACTGGTGCAGCCCTTCGGCGACCCGCGCGTCGGCGCCGTCGCGGGCAACGCCAAGGTCGGCAACCGGGACTCCCTCATCGGCGCCTGGCAGCACATCGAGTACGTGATGGGCTTCAACCTGGACCGCCGGATGTACGACATGCTGCGCTGCATGCCGACGATCCCCGGCGCGGTGGGAGCCTTCCGCCGGACGGCGCTCGAACGGGTCGGCGGCATGAGCGAGGACACGCTCGCCGAGGACACCGACATCACCATGGCGATGCACCGGGACGGCTGGCGGGTCGTCTACGCCGAGAAGGCCCGCGCCTGGACCGAGGCACCGGAGACGGTCCAGCAGCTGTGGTCCCAGCGCTACCGCTGGTCCTACGGCACCATGCAGGCGATCTGGAAGCACCGCAGGGCGCTGGTGGAGAGCGGTCCCTCGGGCCGCTTCGGCCGCGTCGGACTGCCGCTGGTCTCCCTGTTCATGGTGCTGGCCCCGCTGCTGGCCCCCCTGATCGACGTTTTCCTCCTCTACGGCCTGATCTTCGGCCCCACCCAGAAGACGATCATCGCCTGGCTGGGCGTCCTCGCCATCCAGGCCGTCTGCGCCGCGTACGCCTTCCGTCTCGACCGGGAACGCATGACCCACCTCATCTCGCTGCCCCTGCAACAGATCCTCTACCGCCAGCTCATGTACGTGGTCCTCCTCCAGTCCTGGATCACCGCCCTCACCGGCGGCCGGCTGCGCTGGCAGAAGCTGCGCCGCACGGGCGTGGTGGAGGCGCCGGGAGGCCCGGTCCCGCGCCGGCGGGCGGCCGATGCGAGCGATCGGAGGCCGGTCGGATGACACAGGGCATACCGCAGCAGTCGTACGGCTACGAGCCGTACGGCATCCCGGAGCAGCAGGCGCCTGCCGCTCCCGAGCACGAGCCCGTACCCGTACCCGCGCCTGTGCCGGAGAAGCCGGGCCGGGACCGTTACCTGGACCTGCTGCGCTCGATCGCGCTGGTCCGGGTCGTGGTGTACCACCTCTTCGGCTGGGCCTGGCTGACCGTGCTGTTCCCCTCCATGGGCGTGATGTTCGCGCTGGCGGGCTCGCTGATGGCACGGTCGCTGAACCGCCCCGCGTGGGGTGTGATCAAGGGCAGGGTGCGCCGGCTGCTGCCCCCGCTGTGGGCGTTCAGCGCGGTGGTGCTGGCGCTGATGTTCGCGGGCGGCTGGAACCCGACGAAGAACACGGAGGACAGCCCCACCTGGGCTCTCCTGGAGCTGATCAACTACATCGTGCCGATCGGCGCCCCGCCGTTCCCCTGGCACATCGGCTCCAAGACGGGCCTGCTGGAGGACACCTGGGCGGTGCAGGCGGCGGGACCGCTGTGGTACCTGCGCGCCTACCTGTGGTTCGTCGTCGCCTCCCCGCTGCTGCTGTGGGCCTTCCGCCGCGCCCCCTGGCCGACCCTGCTGGCCCCGCTGGCACTGACGGCGGTGGTCGGCACCGGAGTGGTGACGATCCCCGGCGAGACCGGCAACGCGGTCACCGACTTCGCGGTCTACGGCGGCTGCTGGGTGCTGGGCTTCGCCCATCACGAGGGCCTGCTGAAGAAGATCCCGCGCTATGTGGCCGTGTCCGGGTCCTCGCTGCTGATGGCCTTCGGCCTGTGGTGGGCCTCGGGCCACCTGGGCGCCGACGGCTGGGACCTGAACGACATCCCGCTCGCCCAGGCGACCTGGTCCTTCGGCTTCGTGGTGATCCTGCTGATCTACTCCCCGTCCTGGCAGGAGCTGCCCGGACGCCTGGCGAAGTGGGACAGGCTGGTCACCCTCTCCAACAACCGCGCGGTCACGATCTACCTCTGGCACAACATGCTGATCATGGCCACCGTCCCGATCCTGGACCACCTCTACGACCTGCCCTTCATGCAGGGGGAGCGGGCGGTGGCGGCCCTGGACTCGACGTATCTGATCTGGATGTTCTTCCTGGTCTGGCCGCTGATCGGGCTGACGATCGCGGCGGTGGGCTGGATCGAGGACATCGCCGCGAAGCGGCGGCCGCGGCTGTGGCCGAACGGTGTGCGCCGCGGGGGATCCCGCAGGCGCTCCGCCGCGGGATGACCGTCGGGTGTGGGGGCGGACCGCTTTCTCGGCGGCCGGGCAGCCGCTACCGTAACCACGCCGTACGACGATCATTTCGCGTCAGCAGGAGCCTCCATGAACGACATGCGTGCGCCCGTGTTCGGGTTGGTCACGCCTGAGGACTGGTACCGGATTCCGCTGCGGCCGCGGGAGCGGATGGAGGCGTCCGTGGCCGCCCTCGTCAAGCGGCAGTTCGCCGGGGTCGACGATCAGCCCGTGCTGCGGCGGAAGGCCGGGGAGCAGTTGCTCGGGGCCGCCGACGCGGGGATCGAGCAGGGCGGGGTGGTGCTCTACCTGTCGTTCCTTCAGGCGGGGGGCATCCCGCTGTCCGCCTCCCTCCTCGTCTGCCGGATCTTCGAGAAGTTCGACAGCCTCGATGCCGTGGTCGCGCTCGCCGGGTCCGGGGAGGTCGAGCCGGTCGAGCTCCCCGCCGCGGGGCCCGCCGCCCGGCTGCTCCGCCGTGAGCGGCCCAAGCAGTCGCGGAAGCTGGGAACCGAGTTCGAGGACACGATCGTGGAGTACTTCGTGCCGGTTCCCGAGCGTGACGAGGTGCTGCTGCTGACCTTCAGCACGCCGCTGGAGCCGATCGCCGAGGCCATGGTCGGGCTCTTCGACGCCGTGGCAGGAACCCTGCGCTGGCATCAGGCAGAGGGCACCGAGGGGACAGAGGGGACGGCGGAGTGAGCAAGAAACTCAAGGTCTCCACCGACGACCTGCGCACCGCCGGTACCGGCCTGCGGACCGTGGCGACCGAGCTCGAAGGGCTCGACAAGCTCATGGACGCCTACGACCGCCGGACCGTCGGGCACCAGACCCTCCACGAGCGGCTCCAGGAGTTCTCCGACGGCTGGGACGACAACCGCAAGAAGATGATCGAGGAGATCAAGGGCCTCGGCACGCTCGCCCACGAGGCGGGCAAGGCGTACACCGCGCTGGACACCGCGCTCTACGACGCCCTCGTGGGCAAGGGGAAGAAGAAGTGACCCGTCCTGCTGACCACCGGTGGGAGGTGCTCGGGGAGACCGGTGACCCGGTGCCCGGCGACCTCCACGACATGAAGGCGCTCTCGCGGCGGTTCGCGGCCACCGCCAAGACCATCACCGACACCGCCGCCGCCCTGCGCCGGATCGGGAACCTGGAGAGCTGGGACTCGGAGGCGGGCCGCGCCTTCGCCGAGAAGGCCAACGAGACCGCGAAGACGGTGAGCAAGGCGCACGACCGGTACGCCGACGCGGCTTCCGCGCTCAAGGAGTACTGCACCGAGCTGGAGAGCGTGCAGGGCGACGCCGACAAGCTGCTCACGCAGGCGGAGACCAAGGCCGGTGATCTGTCCACCGCCAAGTCCACCGCCGCGAACCCGCCCAAGGGCACCGACGACGCCGCCCAGGACAAGCTCGACAAGAAGGCCGCCGACCTCCAGGGCGACCTGGACGGCCTGCGCGAGCAACTCGCCGGGCTGAAGACCCGGCACAAGGAGGCGGGCGACAAGGCCGCCAAGAAGATCCACGACACCACCGAGGGCGACGGACTCAACGACTCCTGGCTGGACGACCTCCGGGACACGTTGAAGCTCGTCAGCGATATCACGGGGGCCATCGCGGCGGTGTGCGGGCTGCTCGCGCTGTGCGTCGGCTGGATCCCCGTCATCGGCCAGGCCCTGGCGGGGGTGCTGGGCACCATCGCCCTCATCGCGACGGCGATCTCCCTCGTCTGCCATGTCCTGCTCGCCGTCAACGGCGACGGCTCCTGGGGCGATGTCGCGATCGACGTCCTGGGGCTTGCCACCTTCGGTATCGGGCGGGTCTTCGGCGCGGGAGCCAAACTCGCAGCCAACGCCGGGCGCAGCCGGGTGTGGACCGCGGCGGCCCAGTACGTTCGTGGCTGGCACCCGGGACTGAACTCGGCCGCGCGGCGAGCGCTCGTGGTGGAGATGGTCGGCCCGCGCGCCGGAGCTCTCGGTCGTGCGGTGCCCGATGTGTCTTTGGGGGCAGTCTTCAGGGGACTGCCGCGCTCCTTCGTGGATGATCTGGGCACCATCCGAAGCAATTGGAAGGATGTCTTCAAGGCCCGGGACAACGTCGATGCTGTCCGGGACGCGTGGAATGCGGCCGGTCCACGAGGCTTGGCGAGCATGTTCGTTGGTCCGGGCATGGTCGACGAACTCGGCCGGATCAAGAACATCGACCCGACGGATCTGAACTTCATCGGTACGCCGGACGCCTTCAAGCAGGCTCTGGCCTACAACTCCTGGGCACTGAGCGGCACGGCCACTGGCGGCCTGTCCGACACCAACAGCCTCACGGGTCTGTTCGGCGGCGATCCGGAGATCGATGTCACGGGTGCCGACGCCTCTCTGGCCGGAAGGTGAGGCCCATCGTGACGCCGACGACGGACGACTGGCACGAATGCCGGGTCTCCCTGCCCACTCCTGAGAACTGGTTGGTCCTGGATCTGGGGAGTCAGGACCCGCAGGGCTGGGCGCACGCGGTTGCAGAGCAGCACCTCGCCCCCGGCTCTGGGCGGGAGCGGCGTGATGCCTTTGCCGAAGACCTGCTGTGGTACTGGCTGGCAGCGGCCAGGCAGCGAGCCCTCTGTGCGGCATTGCTGGCACCGGCCGATAGCGCGATCATCGCCAGTTACACCGTTCGAGAGCTGCGGATTCCCCCAGCGTCCTTGAGCGTGGCCGCCCTTCGGGCCGAGGCCGCCCAGGCGGAAGGGCCGTTCTTCGGAAACCCGAAGCTTTCGGAGGTCGAGCTCCCTCTGGGCTCGGCGCTCCGGGTCCACCGCCAGGAGCCAACGGCACCCGACTCCGACAGCGGTGTGATCGTGGAAGGAGTGGCCCACTATGTTCTCCCGCGCCGATCCCTGACAGTGCTGGAATGTCGCCTCCTGTGGACATCCCTGGGGCTCGGCGAGGAACTGTGCAAAATCGCTGACGAGTTGGCGGCCTCAGTCCGACTGGCGTGACAGACGGCCCCCGAACACATTGCCAAGCCCCAGCCGCTCCCAGGGCGCCAGGGCCAGCGGAATCCAGCTCAGACCGATGACGAGGACGCTGACGAGTGAGACGGCGCGCTCCGGGAGGATCCACCCCAGCTGGGACAGGACGAAGGCCAGCAGCACCACGAACACGTCGAAGATCACGAGGGCGAGCACATTCCGTGCTGCCGCGTCGGGCCGGACTCGCGGCTTCTCCTCGGTGCCATGCGCCATGCCGATCAACAGCGCGGGCACGAAAGCTCCCGTGATGGCGCCGAAGGCGATGCCCCCGACCACCACGGCACTACGCCCGTCATCGGGCACGACAGCGGACAGCAGCGAGGTGTCGGCCAGCGCGAGGAGAAGCGCAACACCAGCGAAGCCTCCGAGGACCATCGCTGCGAAGACGAGGACGAGCCCCGCTCCGAACACGATGTTCCCGACCAGTGAGCGCCCTGCGCGCTGTTCCCGCGCACCCGAGGACCGCGACTCAGCGGACATGGACTCTCCCCTTCCTGTGGGGTCCGCTAGAGGATAGCGGCGCCTGGGTGGCCGGTGGCGTCACGGGAACCTCTCATCCCACCTCCGTCAAAGGTGAGAGCAACGTTCCTTTCCGGTCACCCGGTGGCACAGGCAGGAAACGCGCCCTCCCTACCTTCGGGATCAGCCACTGGAGTACGACCTGAGCCCGGAGCCCCGTGGAGGCGTCATGACAGCCCCGAGTACTGCCCCCGCCGCGAGCAGGGGAGGCCGCTGGATCGATCACTGGGATCCGGAGGACGAGACCTTCTGGAACGAGAAGGGCGAGAAGATCGCCCGCCGGAACCTGTACTTCTCCGTCCTCTCCGAGCACATCGGCTTCTCGATCTGGACCCTGTGGTCCGTCATGGTCCTCTTCATGGGCCCGGAGTACGGGCTGACTCCGGCGGACAAGTTCACCATCGTGTCCATGGCGACACTGGTCGGAGCCGTCGTCCGGGTGCCGTACACCTTCGCCGTGGCGATCTTCGGCGGGCGGAACTGGACGATCATCTCGGCCGGCCTGCTGCTGCTGCCGACGGTCGCCGCGTTCAGCGTGATGGAGCCGGGGACGTCCTTCACCACGTTCCTGGTGTGCGCGATGCTCGCCGGCGTCGGCGGTGGCAACTTCGCCTCCAGCATGACCAACATCAACGCCTTCTTCCCCCTGCGCAAGAAGGGCTGGGCGCTCGGCCTGAACGCCGGCGGCGGCAACATCGGCGTGCCCGTCGTGCAGCTCGTCGGCCTCGCGGTGATCGGCGCCGGCGGCGGGCCGCGCCTGCTGCTCGGTATCTACATCCCGCTGATCGTCGTGGCCGCGGTCCTCGCCGCGCTCTACATGGACAGCATCTCGTCCGTGAAGAACGACACCGGCGCCGCCAAGGACGCGGTCAAGGAGGGGCACACCTGGATCATGGCCTTCCTCTACATCGGGACGTTCGGCTCGTTCATCGGCTACAGCTTCGCCTTCGGCCTCGTCCTGCAGACGCAGTTCGGCCGTACGCCGCTCCAGGCCGCCTACGTCACCTTCATCGGCCCGCTGCTCGGCTCGCTGATCCGGCCCGTCGGCGGCGCCCTGGCCGACCGGTTCGGCGGGGCGAAGATCACGCTGTGGAACTACGTCGCCATGGCGGCCGCCACCTCCGTGATCATCGTGGCCTCGATGCGGGAGTCGCTGCCGCTGTTCACCACCGCGTTCATCGCCCTGTTCGTGCTGAGCGGCCTCGGCAACGGCTCGACCTTCAAGATGATCCCGGGCATCTTCCACACGAAGGCCCTCGCCAAGGGGCTCACCGGTGAGGAGGCCGCCGCCTACGGCCGCCGCCTGTCCGGCGCCTCCATGGGCCTGATCGGTGCGGTCGGCGCGCTCGGCGGACTCGGCATCAACCTCGCCTTCCGCCAGTCCTTCCTCTCGGTGGGCTCCGGCACCGGCGCCTTCGTCGCCTTCCTCGCCTTCTACGGCGCGTGCTTCGTGGTCACCTGGGCCGTATACCTTCGCCGCCCGGCGGCGCAGGAGCGGGCCACGACCGCCGCATCCGAGTCGAAGCCGCAGCTCAGCTATGCCGAGGTGTGAGACGGGTGTGACGTAACACCGTGGACATCAAGCCGAACCGAGCCTGTCACGCACCATTGACAGGCTCGATCGGCATGCGGGTGTACCCGATATGTGACGACTCGAGTGCGGGACGAGAGTTATGTACGACGAACAGCACAAGCCCGGTCACGGGCAACACGGGCCCCTCGCGGGGTTCACCGTCGGTGTGACCGCCGCGCGCCGGGCCGACGAGCTCGGGGCGCTGCTCCAGCGCCGCGGCGCCGCCGTCCTGCACGCCCCTGCCCTGCGCATCGTGCCGCTCTCCGACGACGGTGAACTCCTCGCCGCCACCAAGGAGATCGTGGACCAGGCGCCGGATGTCGTCGTCGCCACGACCGCGATCGGATTCCGGGGGTGGGTCGAGGCGGCCGACGGCTGGGGGCTCGGCGAGGACCTGCTGGACCGGCTGCGGGGGGTGGAACTGCTGGCGCGCGGGCCGAAGGTGAAGGGCGCGATCCGGGCCGCCGGGCTGACCGAGGACTGGTCGCCGTCGTCCGAGTCCATGGCGGAGGTGCTCGACCGGCTGCTGGAGGAGGGCGTCGACGGGCGGCGGATCGCCGTACAGCTGCACGGGGAGCCGTTGCCCGGGTTCGTCGAGTCGCTGCGGGCCGCGGGCGGGGAGGTGGTCGGGGTGCCGGTGTACCGGTGGATGCCGCCGGAGGACCTCTCTCCGGTGGACCGGTTGCTGGATGCCACGGTGTCCCGCGGGGTCGACGCGCTGACCTTCACCAGTGCGCCGGCGGCGGCGTCGCTGCTGACCCGGGCGGAGGAGCGGGGGCTGCTGGCGGAGGTGCTGGCGGCGTTGAACCATGATGTGCTGCCCGCGTGCGTGGGGCCGGTGACCGCGCTGCCGTTGCAGGCCCGGGGTATCGACACGGTGCAGCCCGAGCGGTTCCGGCTCGGGCCGCTGGTCCAGCTGCTGTGCCAGGAACTGCCCTCCCGGGCGCGGGCGTTGCCGGTGGCGGGGCATCGCGTGGAGATCCGGGGGCATGCGGTGCTGGTGGACGGGGCGCTTCGGCCGGTGCCGCCGGCCGGGATGTCGCTGCTGCGGGCGCTGGCCCGGCGGCCGGGGTGGGTGGTGGCGCGGGCGGAACTGCTGCGGGCGCTGCCGGGTACGGGGCGGGATGAGCATGCCGTGGAGACGGCGATGGCTCGGCTCCGGTCGGCTCTCGGCACGCCGAAGTTGATCCAGACGGTGGTGAAGCGGGGGTATCGGCTGGCGCTGGATCCGGCGGCGGATTCGAAGTACGCGGACGTGTAGGTGGGTCGGTCGTCGGTCGTCGGTCGTCTGCGGCGCGGTGGGGGCTGGTCGCGCAGTTCCCCGCGCCCCTGAGGTGGGTGGGGGTGTGGGTCGTTGGTCGGCTGGCCCGCCGCGAGGGCTGATCGCGCAGTTCCCCGCGCCCCTGAAGGCGGCTCCGCCGCCCCCTATTTGGGGCTCCGTCGCCCCAGGGCTGTGGTCAGGCAGGCTGTGCCTGCTGTCAGTAGTGCGGCTCGTATCGCGTTCCAGGCCGCCCACCGGTCCTCGAACTCGGCCCGTAGCGCCGTCGGATCGCCCGGCCTCGCCAGGGCGTCGTTCAGGGGGATGTTCGCCGTGACCGTCACCGCCAGCGCGAGCACGTTCGCGGCCAGGGCCGCCCAGACCCAGCGGTGGCCCGGGGCGCCCCGCAGGTGCCATGCCGCCCAGCCCGTCAGGGCCGGTGCGCCGAAGAAGGTCAGCAGGAACACCGGGTTCTGGATCACCTCGTTGATGTTCCGCATCACCTCGACGTACACCTCGTCCTCGCTTCGGGCCAGCCCCGGCAGCACCGCGCAGCCGAAGGCGTAGAACGTGCCGGCGAGCAGTCCCGTGGTGAGCGTGGCCGCCGTGAGGGTGGCTGTCCTTGTCGTCATGTCCTCAGTCAAGTCACCGCTCGCCGCCCGGAACATGGCCCCGACGCCCGGCCGCATAAGCGCGCGTCCACTAGGGGTTCCAGCCGCGGAAGCGGGAAGGCACTGTTAGAGGGAACGGTTCGTCCGGGGCCGGACCCGGGATGACCCCTAGGCGGTGACAGGCACATGGCACTGGGTACGGCCACGGTCCCGTACGAGCTGCGCTTCGACGCGGGACGGATCTGCCTCGATCTCCTCGCCACGACCCACCCGGTGGAACGGCTCGACTCCGTCCCGGTGCTGTGCGCGTGGATCACCGGGGCCGGGCTCGTCCCGGCCGGCACCCCGCTCGGGCACGCCGACCCCGCCTGGCTCGCCGACTTCCGCGAACTGCGCAACGGAGTCGACCAGTTGGTGCGCGGAGCCCTGTCCGCCGAGGCCAGGTCCTGGTCGTCGTACGGCCATGCCCTCGTCCGCGTCAACGACACCGCCCGCACCCCGCCCCCCGCCCCGCGCGCGATCCGTGCCCAGGACGGCACGCTGGTACGGGAGTTGGAGGGGCCGCCGGAGCGGGACGCGCTGCTCGCCGCGGTGGCGCGGGATGCCGTGGAGCTGCTGACGGATCCGCTCGCGCGGGCGGGGCTGCGGCAGTGCGAGGGGGACAACTGCCCGATCGTCTACCTCGACACCTCGCGCGGGCGGCGCAGGCGCTGGTGCAGCAGCGAGGTGTGCGGGAACCGGGAGCGGGTCGCCCGGCACCGGCGGCGGGCGGCGCTCGCCCGCGCCTGACGAAGTGTTATGTCCCCTCTGTGACGCGGCTATCGAAGTGATGTCGATTACATATCCTTTGCCTTCGCCGGGGCCATGCGACGGCGACTCCCCGTCCGCCGATGGCGGAAAGGTGAAGACATCGAGGGGGGAATGTGCCCCGGTGTCCTCTCCGTCATGTCACCCCGCAGAAAACTGTCACCCCACTTTGAACACCCAACGTCCTCGCCGCGTACCGGTGGTGGAGCGACTGACTGGGGGAGCCCAGATGAATCGGGGACACCGGAGGTGGGCGTGCGCAAGGATGCGGCCGTGGCCAAAGAACGTGGATCGAGGGCCCGACATCGCATGTCCCAGCCCTCGGTCGAACCTGACGAGGAGCTGATGCGTGCTCTGTACAGAGAGCACGCCGGACCCCTGCTCGCGTATGTGCTCCGGCTGGTCGCCGGCGACCGGCAGCGCGCCGAGGACGTCGTGCAGGAGACGCTCATCCGTGCCTGGAAGAACGCCGGCCAGCTCAATCGAGCGACCGGATCGGTACGCCCCTGGCTGGTGACGGTCGCCCGGCGCATCGTCATCGACGGCCACCGCAGCCGGCAGGCCCGGCCGCAGGAGGTCGATCCGTCGCCGCTGGAGGTCATCCCCGCGGAGGACGAGATCGACAAGGCGCTGTGGTTGATGACGCTGTCGGACGCGCTCGACGACCTGACCCCCGCCCACCGGGAGGTGCTCGTCGAGACGTACTTCAAGGGACGTACCGTGAACGAGGCGGCCGAGACGCTCGGCATACCCAGCGGCACCGTCCGTTCCCGGGTGTTCTACGCCCTGCGGTCGATGAAGCTGGCACTGGAGGAGCGGGGGGTGACGGCGTGATGAACACCTACGGGGGATACGGAGCAGGGGGTCCGGGTATGACTGGCCCCATGCAGGGATCTTCGGGCGCGAACGAGCACGAGACCGTCGGCGCCTACGCCCTCGGGATCCTCGACGACGCCGAGGCAACCGCTTTCGAGATGCACCTCGCGACCTGCGAGTGGTGCGCCCAGCAGCTCGACGAGCTCGCCGGGATGGAGCCGATGCTGGCCGCGCTCGCGGATCTGCCCGGCGCCGGCACACCCGCCATCGGCGAGTCGCTGTCGGCCAAGCCCAGCCCGCGCCTGGTGCACAACCTGGTCGACGAGGTCGCCGAGCGCCGCGCGCTGACCCGCCGCCGCAGCTTCTACATGGTGGCCGCCGCGGCCGCGCTGATCGTCGGCGGCCCGGTCGCCGCCATCGCCACCACCGGCGACGAGGGCGGCACGTCCACCGAGGCGCACGCCACCAGCCCCGCCAAGGCCGCCTTCGACGTCATGCCGGACCGGGTCTCCGGCCGGGACGCCTCCACCAAGGTCTCCGCGACCGTCGCCATGGAGACGAAGGCCTGGGGCACCCACGCCGTGCTGGAGCTGAAGAACGTCACCGGTCCGGAGAAGTGCTCCCTGATCGCCGTGGGAAAGAACGGCGAACGCGAGACGATCACCTCCTGGTCCGTCCCGAAGTGGGGCTACGGCATCCCGAACGCCCGCACCGAGCAGGCCCGCCAGCCGCTGTACGTGCACGGCGGGGCGGCCTTCACGCCCGAGGAGATCGAGCGCTTCGAGGTGCTGACCTTCGACGGCAAGCGGCTGGTCGAGGTGGACGCGTGAGGCCGCTCCGGGCGGACGCATAGCTTCCAGGGCCCCCCTTCGCGTACGGTTGACGGCTGCCCAGCACGTCAGAAGGGGGCCCGGTGGCCGCACAGGCTCAGCAGGAAACCGCGGTCGGTGCGGTCCCGGATTCGGTCCGGGACCGCGAGATCAGCGTTGAACAGGAACACCTGGACCGGGTGTACCGGCGCCTCGAGGAAAAGATCCATGAGGCCGAGTTCCTCATGCACGACGCGGCCAGGCGCGGCCAGGTCGGCACCCCCGGAGCGCTCGCCGAGCGGGACGCCCAGGTCTTCCGGGCGGGCGTCCACCTCAACCGGCTGAACAACGAGTACGAGGACTTCCTCTTCGGCCGGATCGACCTGCTGCTCGGCAAGGACGGCAAGAAGGGCCCGGACGGCGCCTACACCGCCGTGGAGCCCGCCGACGGCGCGGTGCGCTCCGACAACACCGCCGACATCGCCGAGACCCTGCACATCGGGCGGATCGGGGTCCTCGACACCGACTACGCCCCGCTGGTCATCGACTGGCGGGCGCCCGCCGCCGCCCCCTTCTACCGCTCCACGCCGGTCGACCCCGGCCGGGTCGTCAGGCGCCGGGTCATCCGCTCCAAGGGCCGCCGGGTCCTCGGCGTCGAGGACGACCTGATGAGACCCGAGCTCACGGCGTTCCTGGGCGGCGACGCACTGCCCGTGATCGGCGACGGCGCCCTGATGGCCGCCCTCGGACAGGCCCGCACCCACACCATGCGGGACATCGTCGCCTCCATCCAGGCCGAGCAGGACCTGGTCATCCGCGCCCCCGCCGCCTCCGTCACCTACGTCGAGGGCGGCCCGGGGACCGGGAAGACGGCCGTCGCCCTGCACCGCGCCGCCTACCTGCTCTACCAGGACCGGCGCCGGTACGCGGGCGGCATCCTGATCGTCTCGCCGACCCCGCTGCTGGTGGCGTACACCGAGGGTGTGCTCCCCTCGCTGGGCGAGGAGGGCCAGGTCGCGATCCGGTCGATCGGCTCGCTGGTCGACGGCGCCGAGGCCACGCTGTACGACTCCCCGGCCACGGCCCGCGCCAAGGGCTCGTACCGCATGCTCAAGGTGGTGCGGAAGGCCGCGCGCGGAGCGCTGGAGCTGAACGATTCTCCGGACCGGCTCCGCGTGGTCGCCTTCGGCCGCCGCATCGAGCTGGAAGCCGGGGAACTGGCCGAGATCCGCCGCACCGCCCTCAGCGGCACCGCGCCGGTGAACCTGCTGCGCCCGCGCGCCCGCAAGCTCCTGCTGGACGCCCTGTGGTCGCGCTCCGGGAGCGCCGGCCGGCACACCGACCCCGAGCTCGCGGCCGAGCTGCGCTCCTCCTTCGACGAGGACGTGACCGGCGAGGACTCCTTCATCGAGTTCCTCGACGCCTGGTGGCCCGAGCTGACCCCGAGGGCCGTGCTCGAGGCGATGGCCGACGAGAAGCGCCTCGGCCGCTGGGCCCGGCGCGTCCTCAACCCGGGCGAGATCCGCCGGGTCGCCCGCTCCCTGCGCCGGGACGGCTGGTCCGTGCACGACATCGCCCTGCTCGACGAGCTGCAGGCGATCCTCGGCACCCCGGCCCGCCCCAGGAAGCGGCGCGAACTGGACCCGCTCGACCAGCTCACCGGGCTGGAGGAGCTGATGCCGGTCCGCGAGGAGACCCAGCGCGAACGCGCCGAGCGCCTCGCGCAGGAGCGCGTCGAGTACGCCCATGTCATCGTCGACGAGGCCCAGGACCTCACCCCGATGCAGTGGCGCATGGTCGGCCGCCGCGGCCGGCACGCCACCTGGACGGTCGTCGGGGACCCGGCCCAGTCCTCCTGGTCCGACCCGGACGAGGCCGCCGAGGCCCGCGACGAGGCCCTCGGCAGCCGTCCGCGCCGCCGCTTCCGGCTCACCGTGAACTACCGCAACCCCGCGGAGATCGCCGAGCTGGCGGCGAAGGTGCTGGCGCTCGCCATGCCCGGCTCCGAGTCGCCGTCCGCCGTCCGCTCGACGGGGGTCGAGCCGCGGTTCGCCGTCGTGCGCGAGTCGCTCGGCCGGACCGTCCGCGAGGAGGCCGCCCGGCTGCTCGACCGGGTCGACGGCACCGTCGGGGTCGTCGTCGCCATGCAGCGCCGCGAGGAGGCCACCCGCTGGCTCTCCGGACTCGGCGACCGGGTGGTGGCCCTCGGCAGCCTGGAGGCCAAGGGCCTGGAGTACGACGCGACGGTCGTCGTCTCGCCCGCGGAGATCGCCGACGAGTCCCCGGCCGGCCTGCGCGTGCTCTACGTCGCCCTCACCCGCGCCACCCAGCAGCTGACGGTGGTCTCGGCCGAGCGGGACGAGCCGGACGCGACGGGGGTGCCGGACCTTCTGAGGGACTGATTCGCCCCTTCGGCGGGACCGGCTCGGCCTTCCGCGGGACTCACTCGCGGGACGGGAATGGTCTTACGGGCCGGGTTTGTTAGCCTGGGTGTGGCACCGGCCCGATCCAAGCCCCCGGGCCCAACCTTCGTCGCTACGAGCGACCACTTGCCGCGAGGCGAGCATGGCGGGTCGGTGTCACTGAACGACCGAGAGGCCCACGTCCGTGTGACGTGGGCCTCTTTGTTGTCGTAACCCTGGCTGATCGATTCTCGTATCGTGGAAGATGTTTTCCGAACTCGTCGTCCACCGGTGAACAAAAAGTCCGCAATCCAGGGCGGCTACCACGTACTGAGCGGTAGGTGCGACGATCGGACGGCACAACTTCGCGACACGGTGAAAGCAGAGGAAGTCGGCCATGGCAACGGCGCCCAGCGTCTCCTACTCGATGACCATCCGGTTGGAGGTGCCCGCGAGCGGAACGGCCGTCTCGCAGCTCACCACCGCCGTGGAGTCCTCCGGAGGCTCGGTCACCGGCCTCGACGTCACCGCGTCCGGGCACGAGAAGCTCCGTATCGACGTCACCATCGCGGCGTCGTCCACCGCCCACGCCGACGAGATCGTCGAGGAGCTCCGGGGCATCGAGGGCGTCACCCTCGGCAAGGTCTCGGACCGTACGTTCCTGATGCACCTCGGCGGCAAGATCGAGATGCAGTCCAAGCATCCCATCCGCAACCGTGACGACCTGTCCATGGTCTACACGCCGGGTGTGGCCCGGGTCTGCATGGCCATCGCCGAGAACCCCGAGGACGCCCGCCGGCTCACCATCAAGCGCAACTCCGTCGCGGTCGTCACCGACGGCTCCGCGGTGCTCGGCCTGGGCAACATCGGGCCCAAGGCCGCACTGCCGGTCATGGAGGGCAAGGCGGCCCTGTTCAAGCGGTTCGCCGGGATCGACGCCTGGCCGATCTGCCTGGACACCCAGGACACCGACGCCATCGTCCAGATCGTGAAGGCCATCGCCCCCGGCTTCGCCGGCATCAACCTCGAGGACATCTCGGCGCCCCGCTGCTTCGAGATCGAGGCGCGGCTGCGCGAGGCGCTGGACATCCCCGTCTTCCACGACGACCAGCACGGCACGGCGATCGTGGTGCTCGCGGCGCTCACCAACGCGCTGCGGGTGGCCGCCAAGTCGATCGAGGGCATCCGGGTCGTCATGTCCGGCGCCGGCGCGGCCGGTACGGCCATCCTGAAGCTGCTGCTCGCGGCCGGGGTGAAGAACGCCGTCGTCGCCGACATCCACGGCGTGGTGCACGCGGGCCGCGCGGACCTGGTGGACGCCGCCCCCGACTCGCCGCTGCGCTGGATCGCCGACAACACCAACCCCGAGGGCTTGACCGGCACGCTGAAGGAGGCGGTGCGCGGCGCGGACGTCTTCATCGGTGTCTCGGCGCCGAACGTCCTCGACGGCACCGACGTGGCCGCGATGGCGGAGGGCGCCATCGTGTTCGCGCTCGCGAACCCCGACCCCGAGGTGGACCCGGCAATCGCCCGTCAGACGGCGGCAGTTGTGGCCACCGGCCGCTCCGACTTCCCGAACCAGATCAACAACGTGCTGGTCTTCCCGGGTGTCTTCCGCGGTCTGCTGGACGCGCAGTCCCGCACGGTCAACACCGACATGATGCTCGCGGCCGCGAAGGCGCTGGCGGCCGTGGTGACCGAGGACGAGCTGAACCCGAACTACATCATCCCGAGCGTCTTCAATGACAAGGTCGCGGGCGCGGTGGCGGGCGCGGTGCGGGAAGCGGCGAAGGCGGCCGGGCTGGCGCCGGGCGACCACTCCGGCGGCGTCTGACGACGTGACGATCGCCACGGCAAGTCTTTGTCGCGGCGCGTCGTGGAACCGGCGGCCCGGGGCATCCGTTTATGGTGACGGCCAGGCTCAGACCCTCTTTTCGTGTGACTCCCAAGGGTGTTCTCACGACTCGGACGGGTGCCGGATTGGCTTTCCCGCCGCAGGTAGGGGCAGGATGCGTCTCTGGGCGCGAGGGTCTGACGACGGACCCGGGTCCGGGGACTGTCCGAGGACCCTGGCAGCATCGGCTTCGCTGTGCCCACTATGCGGCTCCGCCGCGTGGCACGCCTCAACAGCAAGAAGAACACGGGAGTAACAACATGAACCGCAGTGAGCTGGTGGCCGCCCTGGCCGACCGCGCCGAGGTGACCCGCAAGGACGCCGATGCCGTGCTGGCCGCGTTCGCCGAGACCGTCGGCGAGATCGTCGCCAAGGGCGACGAGAAGGTCACCATCCCCGGCTTCCTGACTTTCGAGCGCACCCACCGTGCCGCTCGCACCGCGCGCAACCCGCAGACCGGCGACCCGATCCAGATCCCGGCCGGCTACAGCGTCAAGGTCTCCGCGGGCTCGAAGCTCAAGGAAGCCGCCAAGGGCAAGTAAGGGCGCCTGTTCGCCGTTGCGGCTCGGCGCCGTGGGCGACTGCGGGCCCGTTGTGGTTCCTCGCGCAGTTCCCCGCGCCCCTGACCGGCGTGCAGTGAACGCGCATGGGGCGGTCACCCTGAACGGGGTGACCGCCCCATCGGCGTTCGTACGACGGCCCCGGCTACCCGAGCGCCTTGCCCGGCAGCTCCACCTTCGCGCCGAGCTCAACGAGCTTCTCCATGCTGTGCTTGCCCGGGGGATGACCCCCGGACCCCCAGCCGCAGGCAGGCGTGCTCGGGGCCGCAGTCAGGGGTGCGCCGTCAGCCGAGCGCCTTGCCCGGCAGCTCCACCTTCGCGCCGAGCTCAACGAGCTTCTCCATGAAGTTCTCGTAGCCGCGGTTGATGAGTTCGATGCCGTGGACTCGGGAGGTGCCCTGGGCCGCGAGGGCTGCGATGAGGTAGGAGAAGCCGCCGCGGAGGTCGGGGATGACCAGGTCGGCGCCCTGGAGCTTCGTGGGGCCGGACACGACCGCGGAGTGCAGGAAGTTGCGCTGGCCGAAGCGGCAGTCGGAGCCGCCGAGGCACTCACGGTAGAGCTGGATGTGGGCGCCCATCTGGTTGAGCGCGGAGGTGAAGCCGAGGCGGGACTCGTAGACCGTCTCGTGGACGATCGACAGGCCCGTCGCCTGGGTGAGGGCCACCACCAGCGGCTGCTGCCAGTCCGTCTGGAAGCCGGGGTGCACGTCCGTCTCCAGGGCGATGGACGTCAACTGGCCACCGGGGTGCCAGAAACGGATGCCCTCGTCGTCGATCCGGAAGGCGCCGCCCACCTTGCGGTAGGTGTTCAGGAACGTCATCATCGAGCGCTGCTGGGCGCCACGGACGTAGATGTTGCCCTCGGTCGCCAGCGCCGCGGACGCCCAGGAGGCCGCCTCCAGCCGGTCCGGCAGCGCGCGGTGGTTGTAGCCGCCGAGCTTGTCCACACCGGTGATGCGGATCGTGCGGTCGGTGTCCATCGCGATGATGGCGCCCATTTTCTGCAGGACGCAGATCAGGTCCTCGATCTCGGGCTCCACGGCCGCGTTCGAGAGCTCGGTGACGCCCTCCGCGAGGACGGCCGTCAGCAGCACCTGCTCGGTCGCGCCCACCGACGGGTACGGCAGCCGGATCTTCGTGCCGCGCAGCCGCTGCGGAGCCTCCAGGAACTGGCCGTCCGCCCGCTTCTCGATGGTCGCCCCGAACTGCCGCAGCACCTCGAAGTGGAAGTCGATGGGCCGGCCGCCGATGTCGCAGCCGCCGAGACCGGGGATGAACGCGTGCCCGAGGCGGTGCAGGAGCGGGCCGCAGAAGAGGATCGGGATGCGCGAGGAGCCCGCGTGGGCATCGATGTCAGCGACGTTCGCGCTCTCCACGTGCGAGGGGTCCATCACCAGTTCGCCGGGCTCCTCGCCCGGACGGACCGTCACCCCGTGCAATTGCAGCAGCCCGCGTACGACTCGCACGTCACGGATGTCCGGAACGTTGCGCAGCCGGCTTGGCTCACTGCCCAGCAGGGCGGCGACCATCGCCTTCGGCACGAGGTTCTTCGCGCCGCGGACACGGATCTCGCCCTCCAGCGGGGTTCCGCCGTGGACAAGCAGGACATCGTCGTTGACGGTCATGTATCTCGCGTTCCGATGAGTGGGGCAGGGGCCGAGGAAACAGGGTAATCGCCGTGGGCCCCCCTTCTGTAAGCCCGCGTACGGCCCGGATGCGTCATAGCTGTGTCACAACACGAACCGTTCGCCGCCGGGCACGAGCGGTCACCGGGGCCCGGCGCGCGCCGGGAGCGCTCGATTCCGTCGCTGAGCTGCGTTCACTCCCTTACCCGCATTGCCTCCCCACGCGAAGCGAAGATGCGGGATCATGTCTGGCATGACCGAGGTGTCCTCGCTCACAGGGCGGCTGCTCGTGGCCACGCCCGCCCTGGCGGACCCGAACTTCGACCGCGCGGTGGTGCTGCTCCTCGACCACGACGAGGAGGGCTCCCTCGGCGTCGTCCTCAACCGTCCGACCCCGGTGGACGTGGGCGACATCCTGGAGGGCTGGGGCGACCTGGCCGGTGAACCCGGCGTCGTCTTCCAGGGCGGCCCGGTCTCCCTCGACTCCGCCCTCGGCGTCGCCGTCATCCCCGGCGGGGCGAGCGGCGAGAGCGCGCCGCTGGGCTGGCGTCGGGTGCACGGCGCGATCGGGCTCGTGGACCTGGAGGCCCCGCCCGAGCTGCTCGCCTCGGCCCTCGGCTCGCTGCGGATCTTCGCCGGGTACGCCGGCTGGGGGCCCGGCCAGCTGGAGGACGAGCTGGTGGAGGGCGCCTGGTACGTCGTGGAGTCCGAGCCCGGTGACGTGTCGTCCCCGGCCCCGGAGCGGCTCTGGCGCGAGGTCCTGCGCAGGCAGCGCAACGAACTCGCGATGGTGGCCACGTATCCGGACGACCCTTCGCTCAACTGACGCATGTGAGCTTCAGTACTCTTGGTTGTTATGAGCACTCTTGAGCCTGAGACCCAGCCGCAGCCGCAGCGCGGGACTGGTACGGGGACCCTCGTAGAGCCGACGCCGCAGGTGTCCCACGGCGACGGTGACCACGAGCGCTTCGCCCACTACGTCCAGAAGGACAAGATCATGGCGAGCGCCCTCGACGGGACGCCCGTCGTGGCGCTGTGCGGCAAGGTCTGGGTGCCCGGCCGCGACCCGAAGAAGTACCCCGTGTGCCCCATGTGCAAGGAGATCTACGAGTCCATGGGCGCCGGCGGCGACGACAAGGGCAAGGGCAAGGGCGGCGACAAGAAGTAGACCGCCCGTCGTCCGGCCCTGCGGTCGTCCGACGTTCGAAGGCCCCCGGGGCGCGCTGAGGCGCGTCGCGGGGGCCTTCGCGTTGTCACGAAGTGGTTGAGACCTCTTGTGGACCTGTTCGGGTAGTCCATAACCTCCGGATGTTGTTGTGCAGAGCAAAACAGCCATTGCATATGTTGCAACACCCCGGAGGTTGCTCCATGAAGCTCCCCGCCCGTCTGGCCGTGCTCCTCGCCGTCATGGCCGCCACCGCCTGCGCTCCCCAGACGTCCGACAACTCCTCCTCCGACAAGGACGAGAAGACCGGCACGCTCCGGGTCTGGCTCTTCCAGGAGGTCGGCAACAAGCCGAAGGAGAAGGTCGTCGACTCCGTCCTCGCCGCCTTCGAGAAGGCCCACGAGGGCACCGACGTCACCGTCGAGTACATCCCCGTCGAGACCCGCGCCCAGCGCATCAAGGCCGCCTTCAATGACCCCGCCAGCGCGCCCGACGTCATCGAGTACGGCAACACCGACACCGCCGGCTATGTACGGGACGGCGGACTCCTCGACGTCACCGGGGAGTTCGGCGCCTGGGCGGAGGCCGAGGACACCGACCCCACGGCGAAACAGTCGGTCACCGTGGACGGCAAGGTGTACGGCGCGCCCTTCTTCGTCGGCGTACGGGCGCTGTACTACCGCACGGACGTCTTCGACGAGCTCGGGCTCGACGTACCGCGGACCCAGGCCGAACTGGTCTCCACCGCGAAGGAGATCCGGGCCGCCGAGCCCGGGATGTACGGGCTCGCGGTCGGCGGCGCCTACACCTACGGCGCGATGCCGTTCGTCTGGGCCCACGGCGGCGACCTCGCCACGGGCAAGGGCGGCTCGTACGCCTCCGCCATCGACAGCCCGGCCGCGCGGAAGGGCATCAAGGCGTACACCTCCCTCTTCGGCGACGACAACTGCCCCGCCTCGACCTGCGCCGGCATGGGCGGCAACGACACGGTGACCGCGTTCGCCTCCGGCAAGGCGGGGATGGCGATCGGCGGGGACTTCAGCCATGCGGCCGTGGAGGCGGGGAAGGTCAAGGGCAAGTACGCGGTCGTGCCGCTGCCGGGAGCGGAGGCGGGCTCCATCGCTCCCGCCTTCGCGGGCGGCAACAACATCGGCGTACTGAAGAGCACCGCGCACCGCACCCTCGCGGTCGACCTGATGAAGCGGCTCGCGTCCAAGCGGACGCAGGCGGCCATGTTCGACGCGATGGGCTTCCTGCCGACCTTCTCCGACGTACGGCAGCGGGCGGCGGCGAAGGAGCCGTTCGTGAAGCCGTTCGTCGAGACCCTGGGCGCCGGCGCGAAGTTCGTCCCGGCGTCGCCGGCCTGGTCGCAGATCGACTCCTCGCTCGTCCTGCCGACGATGTTCCAGGAGATCGTGAGCGGCAAGAAGTCGGTGGCCGAGGCCTCGGCGGACGCGGCGCGGAAGATGAACGACGCGTTCGGTTCCGTCGGGTGACCTCCATGACCCACCGTGCCACCTGGACCCCCTGGCTCTACCTCGCCCCCGCGCTCGTCGTCCTCGGCGGCCTGCTCGCCTACCCCATCTACCAGCTCGGGCTCATCTCCCTCTTCCACTACACGCAGGCCCAGGTCAGCGGGGGAGAGCCGACCACCTTCGAAGGGTTCGGGAACTACGCCGAGCTGTTCGGGGACTCCCGGTTCTGGGAGGTGCTGCTGGCGACCGTGGTGTTCGCGGCGGCGTGCGTCGTGTCGACGCTGGCCGTCGGGTGCGCGCTGGCGGTCCTGCTCACCCGGGTGCGTGCCGTGCCCCGGCTCGCCCTGATGCTCGCGGCGCTGGGGGCCTGGGCCACCCCCGCCGTCACCGGCTCCACGGTCTGGCTGTTCCTCTTCGACGCCGAATCCGGCCCGGTGAACCGCCTGTTGGGCCTCGGCGACCACTCATGGACGTACGGGCGGTACAGCGCCTTCTTCCTGGTCCTGCTCGAAGTGGTCTGGTGCTCCTTCCCGTTCGTGATGGTCACGGTCTACGCCGGCATCCGCGCCGTACCGGCCGAAGTGCTGGAGGCCGCCGCCCTGGACGGCGCCTCGCAGTGGCGGATCTGGCGGTCCGTGCTCACGCCGATCCTGCGCCCGATCCTGGTCGTCGTCACCGTCCAGTCGGTCATCTGGGACTTCAAGGTCTTCACGCAGATCTACGTCATGACCAACGGCGGCGGCATCGCGGGCCAGAACCTGGTGCTCAACGTGTACGCGTACCAGCAGGCGTTCGCGTCCTCGCAGTACGGCCTCGGCTCGGCGATCGGGGTCGTGATGCTGCTGATCCTGCTCGCCGTGACCCTGGGGTACCTGCGGCTGCTGCGCCGGCAGGGGGAGGAGCTGTGAAACTTCCTCGGGGCCTTGTGGCCCGGCCGTGGCGGTTCGCCGCCGAAGCGACCGCCCTGCTGGTCGCGGCGGTCGTCGCCTTCCCGCTGTACTGGATGGTGCTCAGCGCCTTCAAACCGGCCGGTGAGATCGAGTCGACCGAGGCGCGGCCCTGGACGACGGCGCCCTCACTGGATTCCTTCCGGCGCGTGTTCGAACAGCAGGAATTCGGCCGCTACTTCCTCAACAGCCTTGTCGTGGCGGGGGCCGTGGTGATCGCCTCGGCACTGATCGCGTTTCTCGCGGCGACCGCCGTGACCCGATTCCGGTTCCGCTTCCGGACCACCTTGCTGATCATGTTTCTGGTGGCCCAGACGGTGCCCGTGGAGGCCCTCACCATCCCGTTGTTCTTCCTCATGCGGGACGCCGGTCAGCTGAACACGCTGGGCTCGCTGATCCTGCCGCACATCGCCTTCTCGCTGCCGTTCGCGATCTGGATGCTGCGGGGTTTCGTGAAAGCGGTCCCGGAGTCCCTGGAGGAGGCCGCGTACCTCGACGGGGCGAGCCGGGCGCGCTTTCTGTGGCAGATCCTTTTCCCGCTCGTACTGCCGGGGCTGGTGGCCACGAGCGTGTTTTCCTTCATCTCGGCCTGGAACGACTTCCTGTTCGCCAAGTCGTTCATCATCAGCGACACCTCGCAGTCGACGCTGCCGATGGCCCTGCTGGTCTTCTACAAGCCGGACGAGCCGGACTGGGGCGGCGTGATGGCCGCGTCGACGGTGATGACGATTCCGGTGCTGGTGTTCTTCGTACTCGTACAGCGACGGCTGGTCTCGGGGCTGGGCGGAGCGGTAAAGGACTGACGTGACTGAACTGATTCCGGTGCCGCGTGATGTGACGACCTGTGGTGCGCACTTCTACGAGTTGGGCCCCGCGACGAGGATGTCCGCGGGAGAGGGCACGGAACGGACGGAACGCTGGCTGCGCGCCACGCTGGGCGCGGCCTGCGGCCTGCCGCTGGCACCCGGGAGGGCGGACGAGGACGACGTCATCCGCCTGTCCATCCACCCGATGGTCACCAAGGACCTCGGGGAGGAGGGCTACCGCGTCGACGTCCTGCCCCAGGGGGTGCACGTGGTGGGCGGCGGCCCCGCGGGTCTCTTCTGGGGCGCCCAGACGCTACGGCAGTTGCTCGGCCCGGACGCCTTCCGGCGCGCCCCGCTGCCCGGACGGCGATGGAAGGTGCCCCTGCTCCACGTCCAGGACTCACCCCGCTTCGGCTGGCGCGGCCTCATGCTCGACGTGGCCCGGCACTTCATGCCCAAGGACGGGGTCCTGCGCTACCTCGACCTGATGGCCGCGCACAAACTCAACGTCCTCCACTTCCACTTGACCGACGACCAGGGCTGGCGCGTCGAGATCAGGAAGTACCCCCGGCTCACCGAGGTCGGCTCCTGGCGGGCCCGTACGAAATTCGGCCACCGCGCCTCCCCGCTGTGGGAGGAGAAGCCGCACGGGGGCTACTACACCCAGGACGACATCCGCGAGATCGTCGCCTACGCCGCCGAGCGGCATATCACCGTCGTCCCCGAAATCGACGTGCCCGGCCACTCGCAGGCCGCCATCGCCGCGTATCCGGAACTCGGCAACACCGACGTCATCGACACCGCCTCCCTGACGGTCTGGGACACCTGGGGAATCACCGCCAACGTACTCGCCCCCACTGACAACACCCTGCGCTTCTACGAGGGGGTGTTCGAGGAACTCCTGGAGCTGTTCCCCTCGGAGTTCATCCATGTCGGCGGCGACGAATGCCTGAAGGACCAGTGGCGGCGGTCACCGGCCGCCCAGGCCCGTATCGCGGAACTCGGACTCGCCGGCGAGGACGGCCTCCAGGCGTGGTTCATCGGGCACTTCGACACCTGGCTCTCCGCGCGCGGGCGCAGGCTCATCGGCTGGGACGAGATCCTGGAGGGCGGCCTCGCCAAGGGCGCCGCCGTCTCGTCGTGGCGCGGCTACGAGGGCGGAATCGCCGCCGCGCGCGCGGGACACGACGTCGTCATGTGCCCGGAGCAGTACGTGTACTTGGACCACCGCCAGGACGCGGGCGAGGACGAGCCGGTGCCCATCGGCTACGTCCGCACCCTGGAGGACGTCTACCGGTTCGAGCCCGTTCCGGACGCCCTGACCGAGCGGGAGGCCCGGCATGTGCTCGGGACGCAGGCCAATGTGTGGACCGAGGTGATGGAGGATTCCGCGCGCGTGGACTACCAGGCGTTTCCCCGACTCGCGGCCTTCGCCGAGGTGGCGTGGAGCCGCCTGCCCGCCCCGGACGAGCGGGACTTCGCCGACTTCGAGCGGCGGATGACGGCCCATTACGCCCGCCTCGACGCCCTGGGTGTCGCCTACCGCCCGCCCACCGGGCCGCGTCCGTGGCAGCGGCGACCCGGAGTGCTCGGCCGCCCGCTCGACGGGCCGCCCCCCGACAAGTAGGGGAGAAACCGCGGCAGGGTCACCGAAGAGAGGCAATTCGCACGCACCGGAAATACCGGAAGAAAACGGACCATCTCCCCGGTGAAGTGGGCGAATGCCTCCTAGCGGACCCCCGCGTTCGGGCCCCGCGAAGATGTGCCAGAGTTGCCACGTCCGCCCTGTCAGCACGTACCGTACGGCAGCAACAGGTGGGACCAGGTGGGGCAGCGGGAAGGGGCAGCCGGTTTGACCACGCACGCACCGCAGGCGGGGCAGGCCGTCACGCTGCCCACGACACTGGACGAGGCCGTGGCGGCGCTCGCCGCCGTGCCGGCCGCCGTTCCCGTGGCCGGCGGCACCGATCTGATGACCTCGGTCAACTCCGGGCAGCTCAGACCCGCCGCGCTGGTCGGCCTCGGCAAGATCAGCGAGATCCGCGGCTGGCAGTACCAGGACGGCCACGCCCTGCTCGGCGCCGGGCTCACCCACGCCCGCATGGGCCGCCCCGACTTCGCCGCCCTCATCCCGGCGCTCGCCGCGTCCGCGCGCGCCGCGGGCCCGCCGCAGATCCGCAACGCCGGCACCCTGGGCGGCAACATCGCCACCGCCGCCCCCACCGGCGACGCGCTGCCGGTGCTGGCCGCCCTGGAGGCGACGCTGATCATCGCCGGTCCGGGCGGGGCCCGCCGGGAGATCCCGGTGTCGCATCTGCTGGCCGGCATGGAGATGCTGCGGGCTGGCGAACTCATCGGCTACGTGCGCGTGCCGCTGCTGCACGCCCCCCAGGTCTTCCTCAAGGCGACCGGCCGCACCGGACCCGGGCGCGCCCTCGCCTCCGTGGCCCTGGTCCTCGACCCCGCCCGGCGGGGTGTGCGGTGCGCCGTGGGCGCCATAGCGCCGATGCCGCTGCGGCCCCTGGAGGCCGAGCAGTGGGTCGCGCAGCTGATCGACTGGGACAACGACCGCGCGATCCTGCCGGAGGCGCTGGCCGCCTTCGGCGAGTACGTCGCCGCGGCCTGCATCCCCGAGCCGGGACCGGCCGAGGACGGCTCCGTGGAGCCGCTGCCGCCCGCCGTACTGCACTTGCGGCGCACCGTCGCCGCGCTGGCCCGACGAGCACTGGGGAGGGCGCTGTCGTGACCGACGACCGGCACGGAGAGGGCGCCCGGCAGGGCGCGGGCCGCTGGGACCCGCTGCCGCAGGGCGACTACGACGACGGGGCCACCGCCTTCGTGGAGTTGCCCGAGGGCGGCGTCGACGCCCTGCCGGCCTCCGCCGACAGCCCGCTGGCCGCCCCCGGCCACGGCTATGTGCCGCCGCCCATCACGGTCACGCCCGCCACCACCGCGGGCACCGACCCCGCGGCCACCGGGAGCTGGACGATGCCCCCGGGCGGCGTCCAGTGGCCCGACGCGAACGCGGGCACCGAGGAGGCCGGGAACGACCGGTTCACGTACAACCCCGGCGCCACCGGGCAGTGGACCTTCGAGGACGCCCCGGCCGCCGGGAGCGCGCCCGGCCATGACGTCACCGGCCAGTGGTCGATCCCCGTCGCGGGCGGCGACCTTCCGGACGAATCAGGCGAGTTCACCACCTCCGCGCTGGTCGAGCAGTGGGGCGGCACCCCGCCGGCCACCCTCCCCGGCGGCGCGGCCGCGCCCTGGGCGACCGAGGCGATCGGCGAGCCGTGGGGGCCGCGCCCGCCCGAACCGGCCGAGCACACCGCCGAGCCGCACGCCCCGCACGCGCACGTGCCCGCCGACGCCGGGACGGCCGAACCCGAACAGCCCGCGCCCGACGCCCCCGAGGAGTCTCAGCGGGCCTCACAGGACGCTCCAGAGGCCCGTGAGGCCGACGGGGCCGACGAGGAGGCCCAGGAGCCCGGGGGAGCCGGGAACGCCGCCGAGAGCGCCGTAGAGCCGTCCGCGTCCTCCGAGTCCTCGCTGCCCGGTGAGGAACACCCCCTCGCCTCCTACGTGCTGCGGGTGAACGGCGCCGACCGGCCCGTCACCGACGCCTGGATCGGCGAGTCGCTGCTGTACGTGCTGCGCGAGCGGCTCGGGCTCGCGGGTGCCAAGGACGGCTGCTCGCAGGGCGAGTGCGGGGCCTGCAACGTCCAGGTCGACGGACGGCTCGTCGCCTCCTGCCTGGTGCCCGCCGTGACCGCCGCCGGCAGCGAGGTCCGCACCGTCGAAGGGCTCGCCGCCGACGGACAGCCCTCCGACGTGCAGCGCGCGCTCGCCCGGTGCGGCGCCGTGCAGTGCGGCTTCTGCGTGCCCGGCATGGCGATGACCGTGCACGACCTGCTGGAGGGCAACCCCGCCCCGACCGAGCTGGAGACCCGCCAGGCGCTCTGCGGCAACCTGTGCCGCTGCTCCGGCTACCGGGGCGTCGTCGACGCGGTCAAGGAGGTCGTCGCCGAACGCGAGGCGCACAGCGCCGGCGACGGCGACTCCGACGAGGCACGCATCCCGCACCAGGCGGGCCCCGGGGGCGGCGGGGTGCATCCGTCGGCCTTCGAGCCCCGCCAGGCACCGCATGACCAGGCGTACGGACAGGACGGAGGCCAGGCGTGAGCAACGAAGCCGCCACCGCGCCCACCCCCGCGGAGACAGCCCCCGCCCCCGAACCGATCCCGCACGGCCTCGGCGCCTCCCTGCCGTCCGCCGACGCCCGGGCCAAGACCGAGGGCACCTTCCCCTACGCGGCCGACCTGTGGGCCGAGGGCCTGCTGTGGGCGGCCGTGCTGCGCTCCCCGCACGCGCACGCGCGCATCCTGTCGATCGACACCACCCACGCGCGCGAGATGCCCGGCGTGCACGCCGTCGTCACCCACGAGGACGTCCCCGGCACCCCGGTGCACGGCCGCGGCAAGGCCGACCGCCCGGTCTTCGCCTCCGAGGTGGTCCGCCACCACGGCGAGCCCATCGCCGCCGTCGCCGCCGACCACCCCGACACCGCGCGCATGGCCGCGGCGGCCGTCATCGTCGAGTACGAAGTGCTCGACCCGGTCACCGACCCCGAGCACGCCTTCGAGGCCGAACCGCTGCACCCCGACGGCAACCTGATCCGGCACATCCCGCTGCGCCACGGCGACCCCGACGCGGCCGGCGAGATCGTCGTCGAGGGCCTCTACCGCATCGGCCGCCAGGACCCGGCGCCCATCGGCGCCGAGGCGGGCCTCGCGGTGCCCCGTCCGGACGGCGGGGTGGAGCTGTACCTGGCCTCCACCGACCCGCACACCGACCGCGACACCGCCGCCGCCTGCTACGGACTGGCGCCGGAGCAGGTCAAGGTCGTGGTCACCGGCGTCCCCGGCGCCACCGCCGACCGCGAGGACCAGGGCTTCCAGCTCCCGCTCGGCCTGCTGGCGCTGCGCACCGGCTGCCCGGTGAAGCTGACCGCCACCCGCGAGGAGTCCTTCCTCGGCCACGTCCACCGGCATCCCACGCTGCTCAGATACCGCCATCACGCGGATGCCGAGGGCACGCTGGTGAAGGTCGAGGCGCAGATCCTGCTGGACGCGGGCGCGTACGCGGACACCTCCTCGGAGGCGCTCGCGGCCGCGGTGGCCTTCGCCTGCGGGCCCTACGTCGTCCCCAACGCCTTCATCGAGGGCTGGGCGGTACGCACCAACAACCCGCCCTCCGGCCACGTCCGCGGCGAGGGCGCCATGCAGGTGGCCGCCGCCTACGAGGCGCAGATGGACAAGCTGGCCAAGAAGCTCGGCGTCGACCCGGCGGAGCTGCGCCTGCGCAACGCCCTCGCCACCGGTGACGTCCTGCCCACCGGACAGACGGTGACCTGCCCCGCGCCGGTCGCCGAACTCCTCCAGGCGGTACGCGACTTCCCGCTTCCCCCGCTGCCCAAGGACACCCCCGAGGACGAGTGGCTGCTGCCCGGCGGACCCGAGGGCGCCGGTGAACCGGGCGCGGTGCGCCGGGGCGTGGGCTACGGGCTCGGCATGGTGCACATGCTGGGCGCGGAGGGCGCCGACGAGGTCTCCACGGCCACGGTCAAGGTCCACGACGGGGTCGCCACGGTGCTGTGCGCGGCGGTCGAGACCGGGCAGGGCTTCACCACGCTGGCCCGGCAGATCGTCCAGGACACCCTCGGCATCGACGAGGTCCATGTGGCCCCGGTCGACACCGATCAGCCCCCGGCCGGCGCGGGCTGCCGCGGACGCCACACCTGGGTGTCGGGCGGCGCGGTGGAGCGCGCGGCGAAGATGGTCCGCACCCAGCTGCTCCAGCCCCTGGCGCACAAGTTCGGCATGTCCACCGAGCTCCTCCAGATCACCGACGGCAAGATCACCTCGTACGACGGTGTCCTGTCGACCACCGTGGCCGAGGCGATGGACGGCAAGGAGCTGTGGGCGACCGCGCAGTGCCGTCCGCATCCCACCGAGCCGCTGGACGAGTCGGGACAGGGCGACGCCTTCGTGGGCATGGCGTTCTGCGCGATCCGCGCGGTCGTGGACGTCGACATCGAACTCGGGTCGGTGCGCGTGGTGGAGCTGGCGCTCGCCCAGGACGTCGGCCGGATCCTCAACCCGGCCCAGCTGGTGGCCCGGATCGAGGCGGGCGTCACGCAGGGCGTCGGAATCGCGCTCACCGAGAACCTGCGCACCGCCCGCGGCTCGATCCGGCACCCGGACCTGACGGGGTACGCCCTGCCGACGGCCCTGGACGCGCCGGACATCAAGATCGTGAAGCTGGTGGAGGAACGGGACGTGGTGGCGCCGTTCGGCGCGAAGGCGGTCAGCGCGGTGCCGGTGGTCGCGTCGCCCGCGGCCATCGCCTCGGCGGTGCGCGCCGCGACGGGCCGCCCCGTGAACCGGCTGCCGATCCGCCCCCAGGCGGCGGTGGTGACGGGCGGCGCGTGAGCCGTCGGGCGGGCGTTGTCAGTGGTGCCGCGTAGTGTTCCGAGGGGTTGGGACACGTACGGGGGGACACCATGAACGCGACGATCACCAGGCCGGATCCGCTGCTGCTGGGCGGGCGTCTGATCAGCACCCTGGCGCTGGTCGCGGGCCCGGAACCGGCCGGGCGGGCGGCTGCCGGACTCGCGGTCTCGGTCCCGCCGCGGCTGCTCGCCGAGGAGTTCGGCCGGGCCGGGGTGATGCGCTTCGAGGACGTCGACTTCCCGGCGGCGCTCACCCATGAACCGACCCGCCGCTTCCTGCGCGAGACGGGCCTGCCGGAGGAACACGTCCTGTTCCGCCTGGACCCGGACCTGGTGCTGCCCACCCTGACGGAGGCCTACGCGCACGAGCCCGCCCCGGACCTCCCCGCGGAGGCGAACCGCCTGATACTCCTCGGCCACCTCGACCACCCCCACCGCCTCCTCCTGGACGGCGACTCCGGCACCCTCCTGCTCTGGACCCCCGCCGAGATCCCCCACCCCCTCGACGCGGACATCTCCACCCTCGCCTTCACCCTCTGGCTGCTGCACGGGGCACGAACCGGGGGTCGTACGACCAAGGTCTGAGGGGCGGGGGGACTTCCGGCAGGGGGCAGGGGCGGGCCGGGGCAGCACACTGGCGGGCATGGCCGCCCTCGATCCGCGTGACACCGATGTCCTGAAGACATCCGACGATGCCGAAGCAGTCGACACCGTGCTGAGCCGGTCCTACCGGTCGCTCAGCATCGGGATCGTGTCCGTGGTGCTGCTGATCGCGTTCGAGGCGACGGCCGTGGGGACGGCCATGCCGGTCGCGGCCCGGGAGCTGGACGGCGTGGCGTTGTACGCGTTCGCCTTCTCCGGGTTCTTCACCACCTCCCTGTTCGGGATGGTGCTGGCCGGGCAGTGGGCGGACCGGCGGGGGCCGCTGGGGCCGGTGACCGCCGGGATCGGGGTGCTCGCCGCCGGGTTGCTGCTGGCCGGGACGGCCACCGCGATGTGGGCGTTCGTGCTCGGGCGGGCCGTGCAGGGGCTCGGTGGCGGGCTGGTCATCGTCGGGCTGTACGTGGTGATCGGCCGGGCCTATCCCGACCGGTTGCGGCCCGCCATCGTGGCCGCCTTCGCGGCGAGCTGGGTCGTGCCGTCGATCGTCGGGCCGCTGGCCTCCGGCGTGGTGACCGAGCGGCTCGGGTGGCGGTGGGTGTTCCTCGGCATCCCGGTGCTCGTCGTGTTCCCGCTCGCCCTCGCCCTGCCGCAGATAAGGCGCCGGGCCTCGGGGCCGGTGCCCGGCATGGACCCCTCCTTCGACCGCCGCCGCATCCGGCTCGCCCTCCAGATCGCCCTCGGCGCGGGCCTCCTCCAGTACGCCGCCCAGGACCTGCGCCCGCTCTCCGCGCTGCCCGGCCTGGTGGGCGCCGCCCTGCTCGTCCCGGCCGTCCTGGGCCTCCTCCCGCGCGGCACCTACCGCGCCGCCCGGGGTCTGCCGGCCGTGGTGCTGTTGCGCGGGGTCGCCTCGGGCTCCTTCATCGCCGCCGAGTCGTTCGTACCGCTGATGCTGGTCACCCAGCGGGGGCTCTCCCCGACCCTGGCCGGGTTCTCCCTCGCGGCCGGCGGCGGGACCTGGGCGGCGGGCTCCTGGGTGCAGTCCCGGTCGCGCCTGGAGCCGTACCGGGAGCGGCTGACCACGTTCGGGATGGTGCTGGTGGCGCTTGCCATCGCCGCCGCGCCGAGCGTGCTGATCGACGCCGTGCCCGTGTGGACCCTGGCCGTCGTCTGGGCCTTCGGCTGCTTCGGGATGGGCCTGGTGATCTCCTCCGCCAGCGTGCTGCTGCTGAAGCTCTCCGCGCCCGAGGAGGCCGGCACCAACTCCGCCTCCCTGCAGATCTCCGACGCCCTGTCCAACGTCGTCCTGCTCTGCGTGGGCGGCGCCGCCTTCGCCGCCCTCGGTGGCGGCACGGCGGGCCACACGGTCGCCGCGGCCTCCGGTTCGCCCCCGGCGGCCTTCGCCGCGGTGTTCCTTCCGATGGCGGCGGTGGCGCTGGCGGGAGTGTGGGTGACGACACGGCTGGGCGGCGGGGTGAGCCGTAAATCCGTCGTGGCCCAGTGATCGGGAGCGGTAGCTTCCCGTCATGCACCAGCTGATCCTTCGCCTCCCGTCCACCCTCCGTCACGAGCTCGACGACCTCGCCGACGCCACCGGCCGCCGCCCGGAGGACATCGCGCTGGACGCCGTGGCGCAGCGGGTGGCGCAGGAGGCCGCGCCGGTGCGGGGCGCCGCCGAGTCGCTGGCGCGGGCCCACGCGGATCTGCTGCGCAGGCTCGGCGAATGACCAGACACCTCACCGTCGCGGAGGTCGAGGCCATCGCCCGGATCGCCTTCGGCGGGCGGGCCCCAGAGGCGCGGGACGCCGGGCTGTTCGCCTCCGCCGTGCGCCGGCCGCGCGCCCGGATGTTCGGCACGGAGGCCTACGTCGACCTGTTCGAGCAGGCCGCCGCGCTCCTGCACGCCCTCGCCACGAACCACCCCCTCGTCGACGGCAACAAGCGCACCGCCTGGCTCGCCGCCGCGACCTTCCTCGCCGTCAACGGGGTCGATCTCTCCGCCTGCGACCAGGACACCGCGTACGACCTGGTCATCGATGTCGCCTCCGGAGCGGAGAGTGACATCGCGGTGATCGCGGGGCGGCTGCGGCAGTTGTGATGTGGGTCCCACCCGCCGGTCGCCGGGCGTCGTCGGCACGTTGACCCGACCCGCGCGCCGGTAGGGTGGCCCGGTTGTCATACGTAGCCCGACCCCCACGGAGACCGTGACTACCACCGCCGCTTCCTCCTCGCACCACCTTTCCCCCGCCTTCCCCGGCCGGGCCCCCTGGGGTACCGCCAGCAAGCTGCGTGCCTGGCAGCAGGGGGCGATGGAGAAGTACATCCAGGAGCAGCCGCGTGACTTCCTCGCGGTCGCCACGCCCGGCGCGGGCAAGACCACCTTCGCGCTGACGCTGGCCTCCTGGCTGCTGCACCACCATGTCGTGCAGCAGGTGACCGTGGTCGCGCCGACCGAGCACCTGAAGAAGCAGTGGGCGGACGCGGCCGCGCGGATAGGGATCAAGCTCGACCCCGAGTACAGCGCGGGCCCCCTCGGCAAGGACTACCAGGGCGTCGCGGTGACCTACGCCGGTGTCGGCGTACGCCCGATGCTGCACCGCAACCGCGTCGAGCAGCGCAAGACCCTCGTCATCCTCGACGAGATCCACCACGCCGGTGACTCCAAGTCCTGGGGCGAGGCCTGCCTGGAGGCGTTCGAGCCCGCCACCCGCCGGCTCGCGCTCACCGGTACGCCCTTCCGGTCCGACACCAACCCGATCCCCTTCGTCACGTACGAGGAGGACAACGCGGGCATCCGGCGCTCGGCCGCCGACTACACCTACGGCTACGGATCGGCCCTGACGGACGGGGTCGTGCGGCCCGTCATCTTCCTCTCCTACAGCGGCAACATGCGCTGGCGGACGAAGGCCGGCGACGAGATCGCGGCCCGGCTCGGGGAGCCGATGACCAAGGACGCCGTCTCGCAGGCCTGGCGCACGGCGCTCGATCCGCGCGGCGAGTGGATGCCGAGCGTGCTGCGCGCCGCCGACCAGCGCCTCACCGAGGTCCGCAAGGCCATCCCGGACGCGGGCGCCCTCGTCATCGCCTCCGACCAGGACTCCGCCCGCGCCTACGCCAAGCTCATCCGCGAGATCACGGGCACGAAGGCGACCCTCGTGCTGTCCGACGACGTCGGCGCGTCGAAGCGGATCGACACCTTCAGCGCCGGCGACGACCGCTGGATGGTCGCCGTCCGCATGGTGTCCGAGGGCGTCGACGTGCCCCGGCTCGCCGTCGGCGTGTACGCCACGACCATCTCCACGCCCCTGTTCTTCGCGCAGGCGGTCGGCCGTTTCGTACGGTCCCGGCGGCGCGGCGAAACCGCCTCGGTCTTCCTGCCGACCGTGCCCGACCTGCTCACCTTCGCCAACGAGATGGAGGTCGAGCGCGACCACGCCCTCGACAAGCCGAAGAAGGAGGGCGAGGAGGACCCCTACGCCGAGTCCGAGAAGGAGATGGAGGAGGCGAACAAGGAGCAGGACGAGGACACCGGCGAACAGGAGCAGTTCGCCTTCGAGGCCCTGGAGTCCGAGGCCGTCTTCGACCGGGTCCTCTACGACGGCGCCGAGTTCGGCATGCAGGCGCACCCGGGCAGCGAGGAGGAGCAGGACTACCTCGGCATCCCCGGCCTGCTGGAGCCGGACCAGGTCCAGTTGCTGCTCCAGAAGCGGCAGGCCCGGCAGATCGCGCACAGCCGCAAGAAGCCGGACGCCGAGGCCGACCTCCTCGAACTGCCCGCCGAGCGGCGGCCCGTCGTCTCGCACAAGGAGATGATGGAGCTGCGCAAGAAGCTCAACACGATGGTCAGCGCGTACGTCCACCAGAGCGGCAAGCCGCACGGCGTGATCCACACCGAGCTGCGGCGGGTGTGCGGGGGGCCGCCGAGCGCGGAGGCGACGGCGGGCCAGCTGCGGCAGCGCATCGAGAAGGTCCAGGAGTGGGCGACCCGGATGCGGTGAGACCGGACGTGATGCCCGGAGATTCGTGTGCTGTACGTAACTGGACAAACACAAGCAGGCCGTACCGGCCGGTGCCCGGATTCTGGACGGAGCCTTCCGCTCAGCGAACCGGCTTCGCTACTGTCCCGCTACGCACACGCCCCGTGGCAGCGCCGCCGCGGAGCGCAGCCGTGAAGCGACGCGGTCCGGACTGGCCGGACCGCCGGCCGATCGGCGGCCTCTGAAGCGCGTCACCGACGGGACTCGGTGACGCATCTGCCGCGAGGGGGCCGTCGACCTCACCACTAAGGAGTGGGCGTCGTGACCGCGGAGACCTCTCAGACGCTCGACCGGGGACTACGGGTCCTCAAGCTGCTGGCCGACACGGACCACGGGCTGACCGTCACCGAGCTATCCAACAAACTGGGCGTGAACCGGACCGTTGTGTACCGGCTGCTCGCCACGCTGGAGCAGCATGCGCTGATACGCCGGGACCTGGGCGGCCGGGCCCGGGTCGGTCTGGGGGTGCTGCGCCTGGGCCGCCAGGTGCATCCGCTGGTCCGGGAGGCCGCGCTGCCGGCGCTGCGCTCGCTGGCCGAGGACATCGGGGCGACGGCTCACCTGACCCTGGTGGACGGGGCCGAGGCGCTGGCCGTGGCGGTGGTCGAGCCGACCTGGACGGACTACCACGTGGCGTACCGGGCCGGCTTCCGGCATCCGCTGGAGCGCGGGGCCGCAGGCAAGGCGATCCTCGCGGCCCGGCGGCAGTCGCAGGAGGAACCCGGGTACACGCTGACCCACGGCGAGCTGGAGGCCGGCGCGAGCGGGGCCGCGGCGCCGCTGCTGGGGGTGACCGGCGTCGAGGGCAGCGTCGGCGTGGTCATGCTGGCGGACGCGGTACCGGAGCGGGTCGGCCCGCGGGTGGTGGACGCGGCCCGGGAGGTGGCGGAGGCGCTGCGCTGACGCCGCCTGTCGGCCCGAGCCGTACGGCGTCACGTTAGATTGACCCCGTGCTCTCTCGCCTCTCTCGTCTCTCTCGCCCCCGGGCCCTCGCCGTGTGCGCGCTGCCCGTCGTCGGGCTGCTGGCCTCGGCCGCCTTCGCGCCCTTGCCGTTCTCCCTCACACAGCCCGGGATGACGGCGAACGTGCTCGGGGAGAACAAGGGCGAGCCGGTCATCACGATCTCCGGGGCGGCCACCCGGGAGACCAGCGGGCAGCTGCGGATGACGACCATCGAGGCCACCGGCCCCGACACCAGCGTCTCCCTCGCGGACATCCTCGACTCCTGGTTCCGCACCGACCGCGCCGTCATGCCCCGGGACGCGGTCTACCCCAGCGACAAGAGCACCGACGAGATCGAGAAGTACAACACCGAGCAGATGCGTAAGTCCCAGGACGCCGCCGCCGAGGCCGCCCTGAACCACCTCGACCTCGACGCCAGGAAGATCAAGGTCGGCCTGGAACTCGCCGACGTCGGCGGACCCAGCGCCGGCCTCCTCTTCTCCCTCGGCATCGTCGACAAACTGGACGGCGACGGCAGCGGCGGCGATCTCACCGGCGGCCGCAGCATCGCCGGTACGGGCACCATCGACGCCGACGGCAAGGTCGGCGCCGTCGGCGGAGTCGCCCTGAAGACGCAGGCCGCCCGCCGGGACGGCGCGACCGTGTTCCTCGTGCCGAAGGCGGAGTGCTCGGACGCGAAGGCGGAACTCCCCGACGGCCTCCGCCTCATCCCGGTCACCACCCTCCAGGGCACCATCGACTCCCTGATCGCCCTGGAGAAGGGCAAGGGCAACGTGCCGAGCTGCTAGCGCTCAGCCCTCCTTGACGAACCCCTCCTGCACCATCCACTCCAGCGCGACCTCGTGCGGGTCCTCGCCCTCCACGTCCACCTTCGCGTTCAGCTCCCGCGCCACCGAGTTGTTCAGCTTCTTCGTGACGGGGGCCAGGATGTCCGCGATCTCCGGGTACTCCTCCAGCGTCTTCGTGTGGACCATCGGGGCGGCGTTGTAGTGGGGGAAGAACTTCTTGTCGTCCTCCATCACCACCAGGTCCATCGACTTGATGCGGCCGTCGGTGGTGAAGACCTCGCCGAAGGTGCAACTGCCCTTCGCCGCCTGCGTGTAGATGATCCCGGTGTCCATCTGCGTGACGTTCCTCGCCGGGATGTCCATGCCGTACTTCTTCGCCATGCCCGGCAGCCCGTCGTTCCGGTTGGCGAACTGGTTCTCCACGCACAGCGTCACCGCGCCCGGGTCCTTCTTCGCCAGCTCCGCCACGTCCGACAGCGTCTTCGTGCCGTACTTCTCGAAGTTGGCCCGGTTCATCGCCAGGGCGTACGTGTTGTTCAGGGGCGACGGCTCCAGCCACGTCACCCCGTTCTCGCGGTCCGCGTCCCGCACCGCCTCCCACTGCTCCCGCGGATCGGGCAACGGCTCGGCGTTGCCGAGGTAGTTGATCCATCCGGTGCCCGTGTACTCGTAGTCCGCGTCCGCCGCGCCGCTCTTGACCGCCTCCCGCGAGCCGATGGAGCCCTGGATCCCGGTGCGGTCCAGGACGCTGGCGCCGGCCGCCTCGAAGGCGATGCCCATGATCGCGCCCAGGATCAGCTGCTCGCTGAACTCCTTGGAAGTGACCGTCAGATCGGCGCCCTTCAGCGGCTCGCCCCGGCCGATCGAGCCGGGCCGGACGTCGTCGACCATGGGGGAGCCGCTGGTCAGCCCGCAGGCCGACACCAGCGCCCCGGTCAGCAGCAGACACGCGGCCCGTCTCATGTCCCCACCTCCAGTCCACGCGGCCTGAGCAGCAGCTCGGCCAACGAGGCCAGCCAGTCCACCAGCAGGGCCAGGGCCACCGTGAGAATGGAGCCGAGCATCAGCACCGGCATGCGCTGGTTGGTGATGCCGGTGGTGATCAGCACCCCCAGACCACCGCCCCCGCCGAAGGTCGCCAGCGTCGCCGTCCCCACGTTCAGAACGAGGGCCGTGCGGACCCCGGCCAGGATCAGCGGGACCGCCAGCGGCAGCTCCACCCGGGTCAGCACGCCCAGAGGGGACATGCCGATGCCGCGCGCCGCCTCCAGCAGCGTCGGATCGTTCGCCTTCAGGCCCGCGATCGTGTTCGACAGCACGGGCAGGATGGCGTAGAGGGTGATGCCGATCAGGGCCGATGTCGTGCCGGTGCCCAGCCAGATCACCAGCAGGGCGAGCAGGCCGATCGCGGGGGTGGCCTGGCCCATGTTCGCGATGGTCATCGCCACCGGCGTCGCCTTGCGGAACGCCGTGCGGGTCAGCAGGATCCCCAGCGGGATCGCGATGATCAGCACGAAGAAGGTGGAGACCACGGTCAGTTCGATGTGCTGCCACAGCGCCTTGGACACCTGGCCGTCGGCGAGCGCGTTCTCGGAGATCGAGTCCAGGTCCGCCTGCCGGAACCAGAGCCAGGTCGCCAGCAGCACCGCCACCAGCAGCGCCGGCAGGAAGGTCAGCTTCTGCCAGGTCACCCGGTGTGCGGTGACCGCCGGCGGCGGGGGCGCGGCCGGCTCGGCCTCGGCCTCGCCCTCGTCACGGAAGGCGAGCCCCTTGACCTCGTGCTCGCCCTCGGGGCGCTGCTGCTCGGGAGAGGTGGTCACGCCTTCTTCTCCCCTCCGATGCCCTCCTGCTCGGCGTGCGTCTGGGGGGCCCGCGCCGACTCCAGGTCGTGCTGGTGCTCCATCGCCTCCAGCCGGTCCGCCTCCAGCAGTTCGTGCACGGAGTTCATCAGCGTCTCCATGTCCACGACGCCTTCGTACGCGCCGCGCCGCCCGGTGACCGCGACCCGGCCCGCGTTGTCGGTCAGGACCGCCTCCAGGGCGTCGCGCAGCGTGGCGTCCCGGGTGACCGTGTCGTGCACCAGCGTGCCCGCCCGGGCCAGGGAGCCCTTGGCCCGCATCAGATCACCGCGCCGCAGCCACTTGTAGGGCCGGCCGCGCTTGTCGAGCAGCAGGATCTCGTTGGTGCCGCTGGAGCGGAGCTTGTTGAAGATCTCCTGGAGCGGGTCGTCCACGGTCACCGTCGGATAGTCGGTGATCCCCACATCCCGTACGCGGGTCAGGTTCAGCCGCTTCAGCGCCGCCCCGGCGCCGACGAACCCGGAGACGAAGTCGTCGGCCGGGTTGGTGAGGATCGCCTCCGGGGTGTCGAACTGGGCGATGTGCGAGTGCTCGCGCAGCACGGCGATCCGGTCACCGAGCTTGATCGCCTCGTCGAAGTCATGGGTGACGAAGACGATCGTCTTGTGCAGCTCGTGCTGCAACCTGATCAGCTCGTCCTGGAGATGGTCCCGGGTGATCGGGTCGACCGCGCCGAACGGCTCGTCCATCAGCAGGACCGGTGGATCGGCGGCGAGCGCCCGGGCCACGCCCACCCGCTGCTGCTGACCGCCCGAGAGCTGGCGCGGATAGCGGCCGTGGAACTCCCCGGGGTCGAGCCCGACCAGGTCGAGCAGCTCCTCCACCCGGTTCTTGATCCGCCCCTTGGGCCAGCCGACCATCTTCGGCACCAGCGCGATGTTCTGCGCGACCGTCATGTGCGGGAACAGACCGGCCGACTGGATCGCGTAGCCGACCTTCCGGCGCAGCTTCACCGGGTCGATGTCGGTGACGTCCTCGCCGCCGATCCGGATCCGGCCACCGGTCGGTTCGATCAGCCGGTTGATCATCTTGAGTGTCGTGGACTTCCCGCACCCCGACGGACCGACGAAGATGACGATCTCGCCCGCCTGGATCTCCATGTTGACGTTGTCGACGGCCGGGCTCGGATTGCCCGGATACCGCTTCGTCAGGTTCTCCAGCTCGATCGAGGCACCGGACGTACCGGATGTACTGGACTCAGGCACGGATCCCCCTGGGAATGGTCAGCCGTCCGATCAGGACGTACGCGGCGTCGAACAGCAGGGCCAGGACGATGATCCCGAGCGTGCCCGCGAGCACCTGGTTGAGCGCGTTCTTGCTGCCCAGCGAGGCGATGCCGCGGAAGATCTCGTTGCCGAGGCCGGGACCCGAGGCGTAGGCCGCGATCGCCGCGATGCCCATCAGCATCTGCGTCGAGACCCGGATGCCGGTCAGGATCGGCGGCCAGGCCAGCGGCAGCTCGATCCGGGCCAGCCGCATCAGCCGGGACATCCCGATGCCCCTGGCCGCGTCCACCAGGGTGGGATCGACCCCGCGCAGCCCGACGATCGCGTTGCGCACGATCGGCAGCAGCCCGTACAGCGTCAGCGCGATCACCGTGGGCGGGACACCCAGGCCCACGATCGGGATGAGCAGACCGATCATGGCGAGCGACGGAATGGTCAGGATGGTCGAGGTGGTCGTCGTGGCGAGGTTCCCGGCCCATTCGCTGCGATAGGTGACGGCCCCGATCAGCACGCCCAGCGCGGTCGCCACGACCATGCACTGGAACACGGCGCTCGCGTGCTGGTAGGCGTCGGTGAGCAGCTGCTGGTGGCGGGTGCCCAGGTACTCCCAGAAGTTCACACGCTCACCCCAGCCGCTCGACGGTCAGCTCCGCTCCCGGTGGTCCTCCGCCGCCTGCTCCACCAGCGGGATCACCCGCAGCGGCACAGGGTTCTCCATCACGATCGCGGTGGAGGCCCGGACAATCCCATCAAAACCGACAACCCGGTCGATGACCCGTTGCAGATCGGCGTTCGAGCGGGCCACGAGCCGGCACAGCATGTCCCCGCTACCGGTGGTCGTGTGCAGCTCCAGCACCTCCGGAACCGTCGCCAAGTGCGCCCGGACATCGGGCCCTTGGCCCTGGCGGATCTGCAGCGTGGCGAAGGCGGTGACCGGATAGCCGAGCGCCGCCGGGTCGACCTGGGGACCGAAACCACGGATGACTCCGTTCGACTGAAGCCGGTCGAGCCGCGCCTGCACGGTCCCGCGGGCCACGCCCAGCCGCCGGGACATCTCCAGCACCCCGATCCGCGGCTCCCGCGCGAGCAGCACGATGATGCGCCCGTCCAGCCGATCGATCCCCATGGGCCCCTCCCGGCACTGGTCATCCTGTACAGAAAGCCCGCCGAGGCGGACGTAACGCTGCGCACATTGCCCAGCGAATACGCAAACTATTGCGCACCTTGCGAGGTGGGGCCACGCTGCGGCTATGACGCAGACCACAGACCTCACTCCCGACACCGCCCGGCAGGCCGATCCCTTCCCGGTCAAGGGAATGGACGCGGTCGTCTTCGCCGTGGGCAACGCCAAGCAGGCGGCGCACTTCTACTCCACCGCCTTCGGCATGCAGCTGGTCGCCTACTCCGGACCGGAGAACGGCACCCGCGAGACCGCCTCGTACGTCCTGGAGAACGGCTCCGCCCGCTTCGTCCTCACCTCGGTCATCAAGCCCACCACCGACTGGGGCCGCTTCCTCGCCCAGCACGTGGCCGAGCACGGCGACGGCGTCATCGACCTGTCCATCGAGGTCCCGGACGCCCGCGCCGCCTACGCCTACGCCCTGGAGCACGGCGCCCGCTCCGTCACCGAGCCGTACGAGCTGAAGGACGAGCACGGCACGGTCGTCCTCGCCGCCATCGCCACCTACGGCGAGACCCGCCACACCCTCGTCGAGCGCACCGGCTACGACGGCCCGTACCTGCCCGGCTACGCCTCCGCCGCCCCGCTCGTCCAGCCGCCCGCGAAGCGCACCTTCCAGGCGATCGACCACTGCGTCGGCAACGTGGAACTCGGCCGCATGAACGAGTGGGTCGGCTTCTACAACAAGGTCATGGGCTTCACGAACATGAAGGAGTTCGTGGGCGACGACATCGCCACCGAGTACAGCGCGCTGATGTCGAAGGTGGTGGCCGACGGCACGCTCAAGGTCAAGTTCCCGATCAACGAGCCCGCCATCGCCAAGAAGAAGTCGCAGATCGACGAGTACCTGGAGTTCTACGGCGGCGCCGGCGTCCAGCACATCGCGCTGAACACCAACGACATCGTCGCCACCGTCCGCACCATGCGCGCGGCCGGGGTCCAGTTCCTCGACACCCCGGACTCCTACTACGACACCCTCGGCGAGTGGGTCGGCGACACCCGCGTCCCCGTCGAGACCCTGCGCGAGCTGAAGATCCTCGCCGACCGCGACGAGGACGGCTATCTGCTGCAGATCTTCACCAAGCCGGTCCAGGACCGTCCGACCGTCTTCTTCGAGATCATCGAACGCCACGGCTCGATGGGCTTCGGCAAGGGCAACTTCAAGGCCCTCTTCGAGGCGATCGAGCGCGAGCAGGCCAAGCGCGGCAACCTCTAGGGCGCCCCCGGCGCGGGCTCGCCCAGCTCGTCCAGGGCCCGGCGGGCCCGCGCCACGTGCAGCGTCGAGAAGTACGGGTTGATCCGCAGCGCCTCCTGAAGGCGGCGCCGCGCGGGACCGGACCGCTCCAGGTCCTTCTCGATCATCCCGCGGTGGTACGCGTACAGCGCACTGCGCACCCCGCCCCCCTTCGTCCTGTCGGTCGCGATCCGGGCGAACCGCAGCGCCTCCTCGTCCTGTCCGGCCCGGTGCAGCGCCCACCCCAGCGCGTCCGCCACCGCGATCCCGGGCTGCCGCTTCCACTCGGCCCGCAGCCGCCGTACCGCCGCCTGCGGATCCCCGTGGTCCGCCTCGAACCGGCCGAGCACCACCTGCTCGTCGGCCCCGCCCGCGCTCGCCCGGCGCACCTGGTCGCGCAGCACGTCGTACTGCACCCGGGCCGCCTGCCCGAGCCCCAGGGACTCGTACAACTCGCCCAGTTCCAGGGCGTACTCGGGCAGCGGCTGCTTGGCGAGGGCCACCCGGTAGGCGTTCAGCGCGTCGGTGATGCGGCCGAGGGCCGCCAGCGCCCGGCCCTGCCCGGCCTGCGCGGCCCGCTGGTCCGGGTCGAGCCGCACCGCCTCCTGGAAGTGGCGCAGCGCCCCCTCCCGGTCGCCGCGCTCCCAGGCCAGCTGCCCGCCCCGCTCCAGGTACGCGGCCCGCTCGGCCGGCGCCTCGGCGGCCGCCGCCGCGTCGGAGAGGGCGGCCGCGGCGTCCTCGCGCCAGCCGTGGTCCCGGTACACGGCCCCGGCGCGGGCCAGCACCGCGGGCCCGGAGCGCAGCTCCAGCAGGCGGTCCAGGGTCCGCTTCGCCGCCTTGTACTGGCCCGTCCCGGTATAGGCGTCGATCAGCAGCGGATACGTCGTCCACCGCTTCCGGTCCAGCTTCAGCGCGGCCTCGCCCCACGTCCGCGCGGCGGGGAAGTCCCGGCGCGCGTTCGCCAGCGCGGCAAGACCGGCGAGCGCCTCGACATTGCCCTTCGCCCGCACCTTCAGGGAGGTCCGCAGCGCCCGCTCGGCCTTCGGGTAGTACGCCGCATCCGCGGTCCGCCGCCCCTGCTCCACATAGGCGGCCCCGAGCACCGCCCAGGACCGGGCGTCCTTCGGGTGCTCGCGCAGATGGCTCTCCCGCTCACCGATCAGCACCGCCAGGTCGGGCAGCGCGGCCGGGACGCCGGTGGTGACCGCGGCCAGCGCCTGCGCACCCGGCGTCGGCGCGGGCGGCGCACCCGTCCGCGGCGCCCACGGCAGCAGCGTCAGCACCCCGCCCAGCACGGCACACCCCACGGCCGAACCGACCAGCACCCGTCGGCCGGCCCACCGGCGCCGCTCCTGCTGTTGCTTCTCCATGGCGCTCACTGTGCGTCAGTACGACGACCACATTCCCGTACCGAAAGCCCCCCACTGGCGGGGTTCACACCGATGGCCCCCGGTGTCAGGCTGTGATCATGAGCCACGACCTCGTCAACCGTCTGCTCACCGCGCTGCCCGCCGAGGCGGTCCTCACCGACCCCGACATCACGGGCTCCTACGCGCACGACATGGCCAGTTTCTGCCCGGCGGGCGTCCCGGCCGCGGTCGTCCTGCCGCGGACGGTCGAGCAGGTCCAGCACGTCATGCGCACCGCCACCGACCTGCGCGTGCCGGTCGTCCCGCAGGGCGCCCGCACCGGCCTGTCCGGCGCGGCCAACGCCAGCGACGGCTGCATCGTGCTGTCCCTGACCCGGATGGACCGGATCCTGGAGATCAACCCGGTCGACCGCATCGCCGTCGTCGAACCGGGCGTCGTCAACGCCGCCCTGTCCCGCGCGGTCGGCGAACACGGCCTGTACTACCCGCCGGACCCCTCCAGCTGGGAGCAGTGCACGATCGGCGGCAACATCGGCACCGCCTCCGGCGGGCTGTGCTGCGTGAAGTACGGGGTGACGGCCGAGTACGTCCTCGGCCTGGACGTCGTCCTCGCCGACGGACGGCTGATGACCACCGGCCGCCGTACGGCGAAGGGGGTCGCGGGATACGACATGACCCGGCTGTTCGTCGGCTCCGAGGGCTCGCTGGGCATCGTCGTAGGGGCCGTCCTGGCGCTGAAGCCGCAGCCGCCGCGGCAGTTGGTGCTGGCGGCCGAGTTCGGCTCCGCGGCCGAGGCCTGCGACGCGGTGTGCCGGATCATGGCCGGCGGACACGTGCCGTCCCTCCTCGAACTGATGGACCGTACGACCGTCAAGGCCGTCAACGACCTGGCGCACATGGGCCTCCCGGAGACCACCGAGGCCCTCCTCCTCGCCGCCTTCGACACCCCCGACCCGGCGCCCGACCTCGCCGCGGTGGGCGCCCTGTGCGAGGCCGCGGGCGCCACCCAGGTCGTCCCCGCCGAGGACACCGCCGAGTCCGAACTGCTGCTGCAGGCACGGCGGTTGTCCCTCACCGCGCTGGAGGCCGTGCGGGGCGTGACGATGATCGACGACGTGTGCGTGCCGCGGTCCCGGCTCGGCGACATGCTGGCGGGCGTCGACCGGATCGCCGAGAAGTACCAGCTGACCATCGGCGTCGTCGCGCACGCGGGCGACGGCAACACCCATCCCACGGTCTGCTTCGACGCGCAGGACCCCGAGGAGTCCCGGCGCGCCCGCGAGTCCTTCGACGAGATCATGGCCCTCGGCCTGGAACTCGGCGGCACCATCACCGGCGAGCACGGCGTCGGCGTCCTGAAGAAGGAGTGGCTGGCGCGCGAGATCGGCCCGGTGGGGGTGGAGCTGCAGCGGGGCATCAAGCAGGTCTTCGACCCCCTCGGCATCCTGAACCCGGGAAAGCTCTTCTGACCCCCTCCCGGCGCTCACTCCCCGTCCGCGGACTCGTCGCCCGGCCAGGGGTCGCCCAGCCACAGGTCGTCGGCCGGGGTCGGGGCGAGCAGCTCGGCCAGGCCGTCGTCGATGCCGAGCTGCTCGGCCTCCGAGCCCGGCGGGACCACCCGCAGCGTCCGCTCCAGCCAGGCCGACAGCTGCGCGGCCGGGGCCTCCAGCAGGGCGTCCCCGTCGGGTGAACTCAGCGCCATCAGCACGACGCTGCGGCCCTCGACCTTCGTCGGCCACACCCGTACGTCCCCGTGCCCGCAAGGGCGGAACACCCCCTCCACGAGGAGTTCGCGGGCGAAGGTCCAGTGGACGGGGTGGTCGGAGTGGATGTGGAAGGCGATGTGGACGGCGTACGGGTCGTCGCTGCGGTAGCTCAGCCGGGCCGGGACCGGGATGCTGCGCTCGGGCGACAGGACGAGCTTGAGCTCCAGCTCCCGCTCTACCACGGTGGGGTGCATGGCGTCCGGTGTCCTCTCTGGTGACTTCTCGTACGGGTCCTTCAACGGGCCCGTACGAGTGGAGAGAAGGGTGGGCCCGGAGCATTACGCGGGTCAGCGGGACTTTCTTTCCCGTCTCCCGAAAGGGGTGGGTACCGCGGGACTGGCGGTGGGGGTTGCCCGCGTCTGATAGATGTGGAGCCCCCCAAATGACCCCCGAGCAGATACGGGACGACGGACATGAGCGCCCCAACCCCGGCCCCCGGTGACGACAGGCCCCGCGAAGGGTATTACCCGGACCCGTCCATTCCTGGATATGTCCGGTACTGGAACGGTGCCGCGTGGGTACCGGGCACCAGCCGTCCGGCGCCCACGGACGGCGAACCGCTCGCCCCGCCGCCCGGCGCGGCCCCGGCCCCGGTCGAGGAGACGGGCCCGCACTTCTTCGACGAGGACCCGGCCGGTGAACCCGCCCCGGTCCAGGGCCAGTCCCAGCACGGCAGCCGCCCCGAGCCCGCCGTGGCGTGGGGCGCCGACCGCTCCCGTCAGTCCGGCTTCGGCGTCGACCAGGACCGCCGGGTCTCGTGGGGCGCCCCCGACCCGCGCACCCCGGCCCCGGCCGACGGCACCACCCCGAGCACGGACGGCACGGCCACGATCCCGCCGGCCGAGGACGCGGCCTCCAACAACACCTTCGTCTTCCGCCGCCCGACCCCGGGCCCCGCCGCCCACGGCACCCCCGACACGGACCAGGGCACCATGACGTTCCGCGCCGTGTCCCCGCGCACGGGTCGCCAGGACGGAGCGCCCGCGGCACACCAGGGGCGCACACCGGGCTCGGCTCCCGCCCAGGGGGCAAGTGGTGCGGCAGGTACAGCAGACACACCCGACACCGGCACGGCGTCGGCGGGCGCGGCCGGTGCGGGCGGCTTCGGCGCGCGGCCCGGCGGTGGTACGGCGTCGGGGGGTGCGGCGGGTTCGGGCGGTGCCCCGGGGGCTGCGGCGGGTGCGGGCGGCTTCGGCGCGCGGCCCGGCGGTGGTACGGCGTCGGGGGGTGCGGCGGGTTCGGGCGGTGCCCCGGGGGCTGCGGCCGGTGCGGGCGGCTTCGGCGCGCAGTCCGGTGGCGGTGCGGGCTCGGCCGGTGTCGGCGGGTTCGGCGCTCCCGCCGCCCAGGGTCCCGGGTTCGCCGCGGGCAAGGCCGCCGTGGACCGGGCCGCCGCGCAGCAGGCCCAAGTCCCCGCCCCCACGGCCCTCTCCGGCCCGCAGGCGGCCTCGGCGGTTCCCCAGCAGTCGGGCCCGCGGTCCGGCCCGCAGCCCGTGTCCCAGGCCCCTGGCCCGCAGCCCGCGTCTCAGGTCCCCGCCCAAGGCGGTGCTCAGGGCGGCGCCCAGGCCGCGACCCCCGTCACCAGTGGCCCCGGCGGTGGTCAGCCCTCCTGGGCGCAGCAGGTGCACCGGCTCGCCGGAGCGCCCGGCGAGGAGCAGCCCGTCGCGCCCTGGAAGCCGCCGGTCGAGGACATCTTCCAGGCGGCCGCCCGGCGCCAGGCATCCGCGCGGCCCGCCTCCCTCGGCAAGCGGTTCGCCGCCCGGCTGCTCGACACCGTCGTCCTCGCGGCCGTCACCGGCGTGGCCGCCGTACCGCTCGGCCTCAAGGCGATGGACCACGTCGACGAGAAGATCGAGGCGGCCAAGCTCTCCGGCGAGACCGTCACCGTATGGCTGCTGGACGGCACGACGTCGGTGTATCTCGGCATCGTGCTGGCCGTCCTGCTGGTCTTCGGCGCTCTCTACGAGGCGCTGCCCACCGCCAAGTGGGGCCGCACCCTGGGCAAGAAGCTGTTCGGCCTGGAGGTGCGCGACATCGAGGCGCACGAGCCGCCGTCCTTCGGCGGGGCCCTGCGCCGCTGGCTCGTCTACAGCGTCCCCGGACTGCTCGTCATCGGGGTCGTCGGCATCCTGTGGTGCCTGTTCGACAAGCCGTGGCGCCAGTGCTGGCACGACAAGGCCGCGGGTACGTTCGTCGCGGGATGACGGGGTACGGCGACCCCCCGGGGTGATGCCGTACCCCGGACGGCCGCTCGCCGGATGCGCGGGCGCCGGGTTCGCGGTCGACTCGGGCCATGAGCAGCGAACCGCCCCCCGGATCCGGTCAGCAGCCGCCGGAAGACGACCCGTTCAGGAAGCAGCCCCCGGCCGGGGACACCGGTGCGGGCGCCGGCTCGCCCTACGACGCCCCGCCCGGGGGCCAGGGCGGCCAGCCGCCGCCGTACGGCGGGCCCTACGGCGGTGACCCCTACGGCGGCGGCGGTTACCCGGCCGATCCGCTCGCGGGCATGCCCCCGCTCGCCGACAGCGGCAAGCGCACGCTGGCGCGGATCATCGACATGGTGCTGGTGGCCGTCGTGGTCTGGCTGCTCACCTGGGCGTTCCGGGTCAGCGAGCTGGACGTGAACGCGGACGACGTCGACTACGGCAAGTCCCTCGGGCAGTCCCTGATCGCCGCCCTGCTCTACATCGGCTACGACACCTTCATGATCTCCAGGTCCGGGCAGACGCTGGGCAAGAAGTGGCTGGGCCTGCGCGTGGCCAACCTGGACAACGGCTCCACGCCCTCCGTGCAGACCGCGCTGGTCCGCTCGTTGGTGCTGTGGATCCCGTTCGCCTTCTGCTGCGCCTGCGTCTGGACCGCTATCTGCGGCGGCTGGAGCTTCTTCGACAAGCCCTACAAGCAGGGCCTGCACGACAAGGCGGCCAAGACGGTGGTGGTCAGCACCCGCTAGGCCCGAACGTCAGGAAGCGGCGCGCTCGGGTACCGGGGCGGGGGCGGGCGCGCCCTGCGCGGTGACCTGGGCCGGCCTGCGCAGGGCGATCACGCGGGCCTTGGGCGTCGGCACGGTCAGCGCGACCAGCAGCCCGAGGGCGAGTGCCGCGACGGCGATGAGTGCGATGCCCGCACCCGAACTCGTCTGTGACAGCAGCAGCATGGCGAGGGTCGAGAAGAGCACGGTGCACGAACCGTAGGCGAGCTGTGCGGCGGTCGGACGAGGCATGGTCATCGTGTCCTCGGATTCGGGGGTACACGGGGGGTGTGGACCTGGCATTCCGCCAACTTCCGGGCGTTCCGCCAATCGACTCTAATCGCGTGCATGCCCGAGCGGAACGAACAGTAAGCGTGACCTAACCAACAGTACCGGTGCACGGGGGGCGCACGGAGTCATGGCGTCCACCCAGCGGACGGGGTCGCGCGCCTGTCCAGCGGGGCGCGGGTGTCCGTAAAGCGGAATTCGACTCCGCATAGTGCAGTTGACCTGTTCAAGTCAAGGTCTGTCTTTTCCGGTGAACCTCTAGTCGAATGACGTCACTTGACTACACGCGTTGATCACGCGCGCGCGAAACCCATGACCAGGAACCCTCCCGTCGCGCGCGCTCGAACGCGGGGGAGGATCTCAAGTGACGAACAGGACCTGGACGTTCAGAGCGGCCGCGACGGCTGTCGCGCTCGCGGCGGCCACCGCCACGCTCTCGGCGTTCACCATGGCGCAGGCCGACGACACGGCCACGAGCCCCATCGACCGGCACGACCCGGCGCCGGTGCACCACGAGCACGAGCACGACCTCGAAGGCCCGCTGAGCAAGACGCAGGACGCCCAGCGCGAAGAGGCCCTGAAGCAGGTCATATCCGGCAAGGCCGAGGTGACCGAGCGCGAGGGCTCGAAGGTCGTCGAGCTCAAGAGCAGGAAGGGCGACAGCAAGTACGTCGAGCTCGGCCGCGAGAAGACCGACAAGATCTTCACGATCCTGGTGGAGTTCGGCGAGCAGACCAAGCCCGAGTTCGGCGGCACCCCCGGCCCGCTGCACAACCGGATAGCCGAGCCGGACCGCACCCAGGACAACAGCACCGCCTGGCAGGCGGACTACAACCAGAAACACTTCGAGGACCTCTACTTCGGCACCGGCAAGGGTGTCGAGTCGATGAAGAAGTACTACGAGAAGCAGTCCTCGGGCCGCTACTCCATCGAGGGCGAGGTCTCCGACTGGGTCAAGGTCCCCTACAACGAGGCCCGTTACGGCAACAACAAGTGCGGTGAGACCAACTGCCCGAGCGTGTGGAACATCGTCAGTGACGGTGTGACGGCCTGGGTCGCCCAGCAGAAGGCAGCGGGGCGGACCGACGCCGAGATCCAGGCGGACGTCAAGCAGTTCGACCAGTGGGACCGCTACGACTTCGACGGCGACGGCGACTTCAACGAGTCCGACGGATACATCGACCACTTCCAGGTCGTGCACGCCGGTGAGGACGAGTCCGCGGGCGGCGGCGCCCAGGGCGAGGACGCGATCTGGGCCCACCGCTGGTACGCCTTCGGCACCGACGCCGGCGCCACCGGGCCGGACAACAACCGGCTCGGCGGCGCGCAGATCGGCTCCACCGGCATCTGGGTCGGCGACTACACGGTCCAGCCGGAGAACGGCGGACTCGGCGTCTTCGCCCACGAGTACGGCCACGACCTCGGTCTGCCGGACCACTACGACACCACCGGCGGCGGCGAGAACTCCACCGGCTTCTGGACCCTCATGTCCTCCGGCTCCTGGCTGGGCACCGGCAAGGAGGCCATCGGTGACCTGCCCGGTGACATGACCTCCTGGGACAAGCTCCAGCTGGGCTGGCTCGACTACGCCAAGGCGAAGGCCGCGACCAAGTCGAAGCACAAGCTGGGCGTCGCCGCGTACAACACCAAGAACAAGCAGGCGCTCATCGTCGACCTGCCCAAGAAGGCGGTGACGACCGAGATCGTCGCCCCGGCCGAGGGCACGCACCAGTGGTGGAGCGGCAGCGGCGACAACCTCAAGAACACGCTGACCCGTTCCGTCGACCTCACCGGCAAGGCGTCGGCGACGCTGGCCTTCGACGGCTGGTACGCCATCGAGGCGGGCTACGACTACCTCTACACCGAGGTCTCCACCGACGGCGGCGCCAACTGGACCGCCCTGGACGGCACCGCGGACGGCCGGGCCATCCCGCGCGACGGCAGCGACAAGCCCGCGCTCAGCGGCTTCTCGGAGACGTACCAGAAGCTGTCCTTCCCGCTGGACGCCTATGCCGGCAAGAAGATCGACCTGCGCTTCCGCTACGCCACCGACGGCGGCGTGGCCGAGAAGGGCTTCACGGCCGACCGGGTCTCGGTCACCGCGGACGGTGCCGCGCTGTTCACCGACAACGCCGAGACGGCGGACGCCGCCTGGACGGCGAACGGCTTCCAGCGCATGGGCGCGTCGTTCACCAAGGACTACGCGCAGTACTACATCGCCGAGAACCGCCAGTACGTGTCGTACGACAAGACACTGAAGGTCGGCCCGTACAATTTCGGCTTCTCCACGACCCGTCCGAGCTGGGTGGAGCACTACCCGTACCAGAACGGCCTGTTGATCTGGAAGTGGGACACCTCCCAGGCGGACAACAACACCAGCAAGCACCCGGGCGTCGGTCTGATCCTGCCGGTCGACTCGCACCCGACGGCGCTGAAGTGGTCCGACGGCACGCCGATGCGCAGCCGGATCCAGGCCTACGACTCGCCGTTCAGCCTGCAGCGCACGGACGGCATCACGCTGCACAACGCGGACGTCGCGACCAGGATCCCCTCGTCGAAGGGGGTGCCGGTCTTCAACGACCACACCCACACCTACTACGACGCGGCGACCCCGCTCGCCGGTGTCAACGTCACTGACACCAACACCAAGATCAAGATCGTCAAGGAGGCCAAGAACGGCTCGACGATCTCGGTCGAGGTCGGGCCCGCGGTGAAGTAGGCAGCGTTTCCGCAGGTCAGAAGCGTATCGGCGGCACCCCCTGGCGGGTTGCCGCCGATCCGTGTTTAGGTGCGTCCTGTGGCTCTCTTATTGACACCGACGCACCCGGGGATGTGACCGCATGGCCGCAGGAGGTTTCTGCAAGCTGCCGACCGGCAGCGTGGTGGTGGCGCTGAACCTGCCGACGCCCACCCCGCACGGCACCGGCTCGGTCCGTTTCCTGGTGCACGCCCAGAACCGCGCGCGAGCCCTGACCAGGCTCCGCAATCTGGGCCTGCGGGCGGTCTACCTGCGCGGCAACGCCGCCCCGCCGACCCCGGACGAGATCACCGCGGTCCTGCACCACCCCGACGGCCTGATATGGCGGACGGCCCCTGACAACGGTGTCGCCCTGCCCCCGGACCTCGCCCAGGAGCTGTGGCGCCCGATCAAGGCCCTGCTGCGAAGACCGACGGCACAGGCCTAACCGGGCACACGCCTACGCGACGACCGGCTTCCCGGTCAGTTCGATGCCGGCCTCGCGCATCTCCTCCAGGGCGCGGCCGGTGGTCTCCTCGGCGACCCCCGCGGTCAGCTCCAGCAGGACACGCGTACGCAGACCCTCCCGGGCCGCGTCCACGGCCGTGGCCCGGACGCAGTGGTCGGTGGCGATGCCCACCACGTCCACCTCCGAGACCTCCCGGTCCCGCAGCCAGTCGGCGAGCGTCACGCCGTTCTCGTCGACCCCCTCGAACCCGCTGTAGGCGGCCGCGTACGCCCCCTTGTCGAAGACGGCGTCGATCGCGCCGGAGGCGACCGCCGGGGCGAAGTTCGGGTGGAAGCCCACGCCCTCGGTGCCGGCGACGCAGTGCGCCGGCCAGGAGTGGACGTAGTCGGGGTTGTCGGCGAAGTGGCCGCCGGGCGCGATGTGGTGGTCGCGGGTGGCCACCACATGCTGGTAGCCGGAACCGGCGGCCTGTCCGACCAGCTCGGTGATGGCGGCGGCGACATCCGCGCCCCCGGCCACCGCGAGACTGCCCCCCTCGCAGAAGTCGTTCTGCACGTCTACGACGATCAAGGCGCGGCGCATGATGGCTGTCCTTCGACTATGGGTGAACTCACGAGCCTAGAGACTGGGACGGCACTGCGGGAGGGGCACCGCAGTTAGCTACCCGACCGAACCGGGACGTACTCCGTCGGAAGGACGGGTTCCCCTCGGGACAGCTGGGCCGCGGACAGCGGCAGCCCCGCGCGGGCGGCGATGTGCCGCTCCCGTACGACGTCCAGCGGCTCCCGGGCCACCACCTCGCCGCCCTTGACCAGCTGCACCTGCAGCTGCCGGTCGGCCAGCTCAGCGGGGACCGCCTCCGTGCCGACGACCTCGGCCTCCGCGATGCCGTACCGGTCGAGGCGGCGCGCCGCCCACTTGCGGCCGCCGATGGAGGTCTTGCCGCCGGAGGACTTCTTCGCGACCGGCACCAGCGGGGCCTTCGGGTCGGCGGACTCGGCACGGGCGACCAGCTTGTAGACCATCGAGCAGGTCGGGTGCCCGGAGCCGGTCACCAGCTGGGTGCCGACGCCGTACGCGTCCACCGGCGCCGCCGCCAGCGAGGCGATGGCGTACTCGTCGAGATCCGAGGTCACGATGATCTTCGTGTCCCGCGCGCCCAGCTCGTCCAGCTGCTGGCGCACCCGGTGGGCCACCAGGAGCAGGTCCCCGGAGTCGATGCGGACGGCGCCGAGCCCCGGTCCGGCGACCTCCACCGCCGTACGGACGGCCTCGGTGACGTCGTAGGTGTCCACCAGCAGGGTGGTGCCCCGGCCGAGCGCGTCGACCTGCGCCCGGAAGGCGTCCCGCTCGCTGTCGTGCAGCAGGGTGAAGGCGTGCGCCGAGGTGCCGACGGTCGGGATGCCGTAGCGGAACCCGGCCGCCAGGTCGGAGGTGGTGGTGAAGCCGCCGACGTACGCGGCGCGCGCGGCGGCGACCGCGGCGAGCTCGTGGGTGCGCCGGGCGCCCATCTCGATCAGCGGCCTCTCCCCGGCCGCCGAGGACATCCGGGAGGCGGCCGCGGCGATGGCCGAGTCGTGGTTGAGGATCGACAGGATCACCGTCTCCAGCAGCACGCACTCGGCGAAGGAGCCCTCCACCCGCATGATCGGCGAGCCCGGGAAGTACACCTCGCCCTCGGGATAGCCCCAGATGTCGCCGGTGAAGCGGTAGCCGGCGAGCCAGTCCAGGGTCTCCTCGTCGACGATGGCCCGCTCGCGCAGGAAGCCGAGGACGCCCGGGTCGAAACGGAAGTTCTCCACGGCGTCCAGCACCCGGCCGGTGCCCGCGACCACGCCGTAGCGGCGCCCCTCCGGCAGCCGGCGGGCGAAGACCTCGAAGACGCTCCGCCGTTCGGCCGTGCCCGCTTTCAGGGCGGCCCGGAGCATCGTCAGCTCGTACTGGTCCGTGAAGAGCGCCGTCGAGGGAACATCCACCGGCAGCCCAAGGTCCGCTGTGTTCATAGCGAGGACTGTACCCCACTTCGCGTCAGTGTGACGATTTCTGGTGCCCGTGGCAGCATGGGCCATGTGACGTCACCCGCTCCCGTAGAGATCGAACGCACCGAGTCGGCGGAAGAGGTTTCCGCCGTTCCCGAGCCCGACGTCCCCTGGGTGACGATCGTCCACAATGACCCGGTCAACCTCATGAGCTACGTGACGTACGTCTTCCAGACGTACTTCGGCTACTCCAAGGACAAGGCCACCAAGCTCATGCTCGACGTCCACCACAAGGGCCGTGCGGTCGTCTCCAGCGGCAGCCGCGAGGAGATGGAACGCGATGTGCAGGCCATGCACGGCTACGGCTTGTGGGCCACCCTCCAGCAGGACCGGAAGTAGCGACGACCGCTGATGCCAGGAACCTTCGAACCGCTCCCCGGCGGCGGCGCGGCCGTCGCCCTCGACGACGTCGAGATCTCCATCATCCGGTCCCTGGCCGTCCAGCTCCTGGAGCTGATCGGGCCCGGACCCGGCGCGGAGACCACCGAGGACCCGCTCGCCGAACTCTTCGCCGACGGCCCGAGCGAACCGCCCGCCGATCCCGTACTGCGCCGGCTGTTCCCGGACGCCTACGGCGACCCCGAGGGCACGCCCGGCCCCGAGCAGGCCGAGGAGCAGCGCGCGTACTCCGCCGAGTTCCGCCGCTACACCGAGAACGACCTGCGCGCCGGCAAGCGGGACAACGCCCTCGCGGTGATCCGCTCCCTGGACGAGCTCAGCGCCGCGGGCGACGGCGGGGCGGTCCTGAAGCTGTCGGTGGAGCAGTCCCGCCAGTGGCTGAGCGCCCTCAACGACCTGCGCCTGGCGATCGGCTCCCGCCTCGACATCGTCGACGAGGACGACACCGACCTGCTCTACCGGCTGCCGGACGAGGACCCGCGCAAGCCGATGGTGATGGCCTACCTCTGGCTGGGCGGGCTCCAGGAGACCCTCGTCTCCACACTCATGCCCTGATCGTGACGGTTGTGCCCAGATGATGTGTTCGCTCAGCGGACGCTCAAATCCGGATAACGATCACATCACCCTCCCGGCCGACTGTGTCCCTTTCGCGCCCTCTTTGCCCACTTCTCCGTGTGCAATGCGCCACAAATCGCCTCGTTGATCAAGATGGCGGCCGTGATAAATCTTCACGACCGCCCGGCGAACACCACCCATGTTCCGTCCGGGTGCGCCACCGACCGGCAGACCGCCGGTCAGGCAGAACGCTCCAGTCAATCCGGGGGGATCGAGATCCGGTCCGCGGCCGACGACAGGCCCGGGTCGGTGTGGAGAAAGGCGCACCAATCACATGACCTCCGTCCAGGTCGACACGGAGAAGGCTCCGGAAGAGGGCTACGAGCGCGGCCTCGGCAGCCGCCAGGTCCAGATGATCGCGATCGGCGGCGCCATCGGCGTCGGCCTCTTCCTGGGTGCCGGGGCGAACATCGCCAAGGCCGGTCCGAGCCTCATCCTCATGTACGCCCTCGCCGGCGTCATCATCTTCTTCATCATGCGGGCACTCGGTGAGCTGCTCCTCTACCGCCCGGTCTCGGGCTCCTTCGCGGAGTACTCCCGCGAGTTCCTCGGCCCGTTCTTCGGCTACTTCACCGGCTGGACGTACTGGCTGATGTGGGTCGTCACCGGCATGGCCGAGCTGACGGCCGCCGCGATCTACGTCAACTACTGGTTCCCGGAGATCCCGCAGTGGGTCACGGCCCTGGTCTTCCTGCTGGTGCTGTTCGCCGCCAACCTGATCTCGGTGAAGCTGTTCGGCGAGATCGAGTTCTGGTTCTCGATGGTCAAGGTCACCGCCCTGATCGGCATGATCGTGATCGGTCTCGGCGTGCTCACCTTCGGCTTCAGCTCCGCCGGTGACACCGCCGCGGTGTCCAACCTCTGGGCCTTCGACGGGTTCTTCCCCAAGGGCGTCGGCTCGTCCCTGATGACCCTCCAGGGCGTCATGTTCGCCTACCTCGCCGTCGAGCTGGTCGGTGTCACCGCGGGCGAGTCCGAGAACCCGGAGAAGACCCTCCCGAAGGCGATCAACACCCTGCCCTGGCGGATCGCCCTGTTCTACGTCGGTGCCCTCACCGTCATCCTGTGCGTGGTCAAGTGGACCGAGTTCAGCGAGGGCGTCAGCCCCTTCGTAGCGGCCTTCGCGAAGATCGGCATCCCGGCGGGCGCGGCCATCGTCAACTTCGTGGTGCTGACCGCCGCCCTGTCCTCCTGCAACTCCGGCATGTACTCCACGGGCCGCATGCTGCGGAACCTGGCCGACAGTGGTGAGGCCCCCGCGGTCTTCAAGAAGCTCTCCTCCACCAAGACCCCGGCCTTCGGCATCACGATCTCCGTGCTCTTCATGGGCATCGGCGTGATCCTGAACTACATCGTCCCGGAGAAGGCCTTCGGCTACGTCGTCTCCGTCGCCACCGCGGCCGGTATCTGGACCTGGCTGATGATCCTGGTCAGCCACGTCCGCTACCGCCGCGCGGTCGACGCGGGCCGGCTGCCGGCCTCGTCCTTCCCGGCCCCCGGCGGCGCGAAGTGCAGCTGGGTCGCCATCGCCTTCCTGCTCTTCGTCACCGGCATCATCGCCTACGACGCCGACTCCCGCGTCTGCCTGTACGTGATGGCGGGCTGGGCGGCGGCGCTGGGCATCGGCTGGCTCGTGCTGAAGTCCCGGAACCCCGAGGTCACGCGGCGCCGTGAGGCGGAGTTCGAAAAGGTCGGCTGACCAGCACCGTCCTAGCATGTGGGCGGCTTCGTACCACTCTTCGGTACGGAGTCGCCCTTCTGCTTATCCTGGCGGGCATGCTGACCATCACCCAGGCCCTCGTCGACCAGATCGTCGCGCACGCGCGCAAGGACCATCCCGACGAGGCGTGCGGCGTCATCGCGGGGCCGGCCGGCGCCGACCGCCCCGAGCGCTTCATCCCGATGCTGAACGCCGCCATGTCGCCCACGTTCTACGAGTTCGACTCCGGCGACCTGCTCAAGCTCTACCGCGAGATGGACGACCGGGACGAGGAACCGGTGGTCATCTACCACTCCCACACGGCCACCGAGGCCTACCCCTCCCGCACCGACATCTCCTACGCCAACGAGCCGGGCGCGCACTACGTCCTCGTCTCCACCGCCGACACCGACGGCCTCGGGGAGTTCCAGTTCCGCTCCTTCCGGATCCTGGAGGGCGAGGTCACGGAGGAGGAGGTCAGGGTCGTGGAGGCCTACTGAATCCCGTCGATCTCGGATCGTGGATGATTTACGTCCGGATGGTGAGATCACACTCCTGGAGCCGGTCCGGGAATCGATACGATGAGCCCATGGTTCTTCTCGACGTGAGTGACAAGGCGCCGGGCTCGCTGCTCGTTGCGCGGCTGCACGTCGACCTGTGCAGGCTGAACAGCGCCATCTGTTGACCGTCCCGCTGCAGCCGTACGGCCGTGCCGCCGCGGCGCGCCATCGACGCGCGCGCCCACTGAGACCAGACCACTTTTCCGACAGGAGCCCCTTGCCATGGCCATCGAGGTCCGCATCCCCACCATCCTCCGCCAGTACACCGACGGCAAGAAGGCGGTGGAGGGCAGCGGTGACACCCTTGCCGACCTGTTCACCGACCTCGAGACCCGCCATGCGGGCATCCAGGCCCGGCTCATCGACCAGGCGAACGGCGAGCAGCTGCGCCGCTTCGTGAACGTGTACCTCAACGACGAGGACGTCCGCTTCCTCGACGGCATCAACACCAAGCTCACCGACGGCGACAGCGTCACGATCCTGCCGGCCGTGGCCGGCGGCATGGTCTGATCCCGTATGCGCTACGACTCCCCGCTGGCCGCGGTGGGCAACACCCCTCTGGTGCGCCTGCCGCGGCTGTCGCCGTCCGCCGACGTCCGGATCTGGGCCAAGCTGGAGGACCGCAACCCCACCGGCTCGATCAAGGACCGCCCGGCCCTGCACATGATCGAGCAGGCGGAGAAGGACGGCCGGCTCACCCCGGGCTGCACCATCCTGGAGCCCACCTCCGGCAACACCGGCATCTCTCTCGCCATGGCGGCCAAGCTCAAGGGCTACCGCATGGTCTGCGTGATGCCCGAGAACACCTCCCAGGAGCGCCGGGACCTGCTCGGCATGTGGGGCGCGCAGATCATCTCCTCCCCGGCGGCGGGCGGCTCCAACACGGCCGTACGCGTGGCCAAGGAACTGTCCGCCGAGCACCCGGACTGGGTGATGCTCTACCAGTACGGCAACCCGGACAACGCGGGCGCCCACTACGCCGGCACCGGCCCCGAGATCCTCGCCGACCTCCCGTCCATCACCCACTTCGTGGCCGGTCTCGGCACCACGGGCACGCTGATGGGCGTAGGCCGCTTCCTGCGCGAGCACAAGCCCGACGTGAAGATCGTCGCCGCGGAGCCGCGCTACGACGACCTGGTGTACGGCCTGCGCAACCTCGACGAGGGCTTCGTGCCCGAGCTGTACGACGCGTCGGTGCTGACCACCCGCTTCTCCGTCGGCTCGGCGGACGCGGTCACCCGCACCCGGGAGCTGCTCCAGCAGGAGGGCATCTTCGCGGGCGTCTCCACGGGCGCCGCCCTGCACGCCGCGATCGGCGTCGGCAACAAGGCGCTGAAGGCGGGGGAGTCCGCCGACATCGTGTTCGTCGTGGCCGACGGCGGCTGGAAGTACCTGTCGACCGGCGTCTACACGGCGGCGACGACCGAGGAAGCGATCGAGACGCTGCAAGGACAGCTCTGGGCGTAGCCCCTCAGCCCGCCAGGTGTCGGACCTGGTCCCACAGGACCGGGTCCACCACCCCCGCCTTGCGGCGGAAGTCCCGCACCGGCACCTCGCGCAGCTCGTCCGTCTCCAGGAAGCTCGCCCGCCCCTGAGCGTCGCTCACCGCACCCGGCGGCAGCGGGATCACCCCCGACCGCTCGTCGTGGTACTGGCTGGTGATCTTCGCGACGCGCACCCGCCTGCCGTGCACCGCCAGCACCAGACACGGCCGGTCCTTCGCCCCCGGCCGGTCCTCGAACGGCACACTCGCCCACCAGATCTCCGTGGGCCGCGGCCGCACGGCCTGCCGACGCCGGTCCAGCCGCCCGGAGGTCCTGCGCCCCCACCCGTCCACGAGTGCGGCGACGAGCGCGAGCAGCACCACCGCGGCGAGCGCCAGCCACCACCATGACGTGTCCATACGACGACGTTACCGGCGCGCGCTCAGCTGCGCGCGCCCTTCCCGCGCCTCAGGCGCCCCACTGCCAGCCGAACGCGTGACACCACAGGTGAGTTCGCCCACAACAGCCCTTGGCGGAGGAGCGACCCGCCCTTTCGCGCCTTACGCTCGACGAACCGCACACCCCCGTCGCCCCCCATCCGGACATCCCCGCCCGCGGAGGTTTCTGCTTCATGAAGCTCACCGTCGTCGGCTGCTCGGGGTCGTTTCCGTCCGCGGAATCGGCCTGCTCGAGCTACCTCGTCGAGGCCGACGGCTTCCGGTTGCTCCTCGACATGGGCAATGGCGCCCTCGGCGAGCTGCAGCGCCACTGCGGTCTCTACGACCTCGACGCGATCTTCCTGAGCCATCTGCACGTCGACCACTGCATCGACATGTGCGCCTACTTCGTCGCGCGGTACTACCGGCACGACGGCGGCCGCTGCGCCCCCATCCCGGTCTACGGACCCGAGGGCACGGAGCACCGGCTGACCACGGCCTACGCCGACACCCCCTCGGCCTCCTCGATGAGCGAGGTCTTCGACTTCCACACCGTCAAGCCCTCCACCTTCGAGCTCGGCCCGTTCACGGTGCACACGGAGCGGGTGGCCCATCCGGTGGAGGCGTACGGCATCCGCGTCGAGCACGGCGGGCGGTCCCTGACGTACTCCGGCGACACCGGTGTCACCGCCACGCTCGACGAACTCGCCCGCGACACCGATCTGTTCCTGTGCGAGGCGGCGTTCACGCACGGCAAGGAGAACATCCCCGACCTGCACCTCAACGGCCGCGAGGCGGGTGAGACGGCGGCCCGGGCGGGCGCCCGCCGCCTGGTGCTGACCCACATTCCCCCGTGGACCGACCCCCGGACCAACCTGGCCGACGCGCGCGCGGTCTACGACGGTCCGGTGGAACTGGCGGCGCCGAGGCGGACGTACGAGATCTGAAGGCCACGTGCACGGAGGCCCCGGAACCAGCTCGGTTCCGGGGCCTCCGTCCTGTCGTACGGGCTACTTGGCCTCGGCCTTCTGCAGCTCCGCCAGCTCCTCGTCGGACTCACGGCCCGGCGTCGGAAGGTTGAACTTGGTGATCGCGAAGCGGAAGAGGACGTAGTAGACCGCCGCGAAGACCAGGCCGATCGGGATGATCAGCCAGGGCTTGGTGGACAGCGACCAGTTGAGTCCGTAGTCGATGGCACCCGCGGAGAAGGTGAAGCCCGCGTGGACGCCGAGCGCCCAGGTGATCGCCATGGACAGGGCGGTGAGCACCGCGTGGATCGCGTAGAGCACCGGCGCGATGAACATGAACGAGAACTCGATCGGCTCGGTGACACCGGTCACGAAGGAGGTCAGCGCGAGCGAGACCATCATGCCCATCACGGCCTTGCGGCGCTCGGGACGAGCGGCGTGCGCGATCGCGATCGCGGCGGCCGGCAGGCCGAACATCATGATCGGGAAGAAGCCCGACATGAACTGACCGGCGTCCGGGTCGCCCGCGAAGAAGCGGTTCAGGTCGCCGTGCACGACCTCGCCGGCGGCGTTGGTGAAGTCACCGATCTGGAACCAGGAGACGGTGTTGACGAACTGGTGCATGCCGATCGGGATCAGCGCGCGGTTGATCAGACCGAACAGACCGGCACCCGCGGCGCCCAGACCGGTGATCCACTCGCCGACGTCCGAGATGCCCTCACCGATCGGCTCCCAGACCAGGCCGAAGAAGACGCCCATGACGGTGCCGACGAAGGCCATGATGATCGGCACGAGACGGCGGCCGTTGAAGAAGCCGAGCCAGTCCACCAGCTTGGTGCGGTGGAAGCGCTGCCACAGCACGGCGGAGAGCAGACCCATGAGGATGCCGCCCAGGACACCCGGATTGTTGTAGGTCGCGGCTATGTCCGCGCCCTTCTGCACCTTTGCCTCAGTGACCGGGAACGCCTTGAGGACATTGCTGTAGACCAGGAAGCCCACCAGCGCGGCCAGCGCGGTCGAGCCGTCGGCCTTCTTCGCGAAGCCGATCGCGACACCGATGCAGAACAGCAGCGGCAGGTTGTCGAAGATCGCGCCACCGGCCGTGGCGAAGACCGCCGTGACCTTGTCGGGCAGGTTCAGCTTCTCCTGAACGTCGGCCTGGCCCAGGCGCAGCAGAATGCCCGCCGCGGGCAGGACGGCGATCGGGAGCTGGAGGCTGCGGCCGACCTTCTGCAGGCCCTGGAACAGACCGGATCCCCACTTCTTTGTGGGGGCCGCCGATGCGGTGGCGGTGCTCATAGACTTCCTCCATCGGGTGGTGGTCTACACCACTCAGTGGTGTAGACCTGTTCTAGCACGATGAAGGGCACATAAGGAACCCGCGATTCCGTCACCGGAACCGCGGGTTGCGCAACCGTTATTCGAGGCTTTCGTCAGACCTTTGTGACGTCCTCCACCTCGTCCTCCGGCTCCCGTCCCGGCGTCTTCAGATCGAATCTCGTGATCGCGAACCGGAAGATCACGTAATACACGACTGCGAAGACCAGGCCGATCGGAATGATCGCCCACGGCCTGGTCGCCAGATTCCAGTTGATGACGTAGTCGATGAGCCCGGCGGAGAAACTGAAGCCGTCGTGCACCCCGAGCCCCCACGTCACCGCCATCGACACACCCGTCAGCACCGCGTGCACCACGTACAGCAGCGGCGCGATGAACAGGAACGAGTACTCGATCGGCTCGGTGATGCCCGTGACGAACGAGGTCAGCGCCACCGAGAGCATCAGACCGCCGACCTCCTTGCGGCGGTGCGGCTTCGCGCAGTGCGTGATGGCCAGGGCCGCGGCCGGCAGCGCGAACATCATGATCGGGAAGAACCCCGAGGTGAACTGGCCCGCGTCCGGGTCGCCCGCCAGGAACATGTTGATGTCGCCGTGCACCTCGGTGCCGTCCGGCTTGGTGTACGTGCCGAACTGGAACCAGATGGGCACGTTCAGGAACTGGTGCAGGCCGATCACCAGCAGGGCCCGGTTCGCGATGCCGAAGATGCCCGCACCCCAGGCGCCCGCGTCGCTCAGCCAGTCGCTGAAGCTCTCCAGCGCGTCACCGATCGGCGGCCACACCCACAGGCACAGCGCGGCGAAGGCGATGGCGACGAACGCCATGATGATCGGCACCAGCCGGCGGCCGTTGAAGAAGCCCAGCCAGTCCACCAGCCGGGTGCGGTGGTAGCGGGCCCAGAAGAAGGCCGCCAGCAGGCCGATGACGATGCCGCCGAACACCCCGGGGTTCTGGTAGGTGAACGCCTGCACCGTGCCGTCGACGGTCCCCTGGCAGCCGACGTTCGGGACCGCCTCCGTGCCGTCCGGGCAGTCCTCCGGGAACTGGCGCAGCACGTTGTAGTAGACGAGGAAGCCCGCCACCGCCGCCAGCGCGGTCGAGCCGTCCGCCTTCTTCGCCATGCCGATCGCGACACCGATGCAGAACAGCAGCGGCAGCCCGAGCTGGCTGTCGAGCAGCGCGCCGCCCGCCCCGGCCATCACCCGGGAGATGTTGTTCCAGCCGAGCCCTTCGTCGCCGAACACATCGGGCTGGCCCAGCCGGTTCAGGATGCCCGCGGCCGGCAGCACGGCGATCGGGAGCTGAAGACTGCGGCCCATCTTCTGCAGGCCCTGGAACGCCGACTGCCACCGCCGACGTGCTGGAGAGATCTCGGTGGGGGCATTCATCAGTTGGCGACCGCCTGTCAGGTGGTGTAGACCAGTTATCGACGATTGGGTTGCTGTGACGTCATCTTTCGGTACGTACGGCGCAATCGCTCGTAAAGTTGGGCCAACTGTGCGTGAGGAGACCGAAATGGCCAGCAAGGCTGAGAAGATCGTTATCGGACTCGGCGGTATCGAGAACATCGAAGAAGTCGAGGGCTGCATCACGCGCCTGCGCACCGAGGTCGCCGACGCCTCCCTCGTCGACGAGGCGGCCCTCAAGGCGGCCGGCGCCCACGGAGTCGTCAAGATGGGCACGGCGATCCAGGTCGTCATCGGCACCGACGCCGACCCGATCGCGGCGGAGATCGAAGACATGATGTGAGCACACCGCTCACCCCTGAAGGGGCCCTCCCCCCGCGGGAAGGGCCCCTTCCGCATGTCCCGCTAGGCTCATCGCCATGTCACGCATCGACGGCCGCACCCCCGAACAGCTCCGCCCCGTCACCATCGAACGCGGCTGGAGCAAGCACGCCGAGGGCTCCGTCCTCGTCTCCTTCGGCGACACCAAGGTCTTCTGCACCGCCTCCGTCACCGAAGGCGTCCCGCGCTGGCGCAAGGGCAGCGGCGAAGGCTGGGTCACCGCCGAGTACTCCATGCTGCCCCGCGCCACCAACACCCGCGGCGACCGCGAATCCGTCCGCGGCAAGATCGGCGGCCGCACCCACGAGATCAGCCGCCTCATCGGCCGCTCCCTGCGCGCGGTGATCGACTACAAGGCGCTGGGAGAGAACACCATCGTCCTGGACTGCGACGTCCTCCAGGCCGACGGCGGCACCCGCACCGCGGCCATCACCGGCGCCTACGTGGCCCTCGCCGACGCCGTGGCATGGGCCCAGGGCAAGAAGCTGATCAAGGCCGGCCGCAAGCCTCTGACCGGAACCGTCGCGGCGGTCTCGGTGGGCATCGTCGGCGGCGTCCCGCTCCTCGACCTGCGCTACGAGGAGGACGTGAAGGCCGAGACCGACATGAACGTCGTCTGCACCGGCGACGGCCGCTTCGTCGAGGTCCAAGGCACCGCGGAGGCGGAGCCCTTCGACCGCGACGAGCTCAACTCCCTGCTGGACCTGGCGGTCCTGGGCTGCACCGAACTCGCTGTCCTGCAGCGCAAGGCCCTTGATACCGTCCTCGAAAAGTAAAGGACGCACCAAGCAGGGCGTCCGGCACGGGCAACCACGCCGACCGCCCCCGCGTCACTAGGGGTACGGGCGCACGACACACCGTCGCGCGCCCGGCCAGGCACGGGGGCCTGTGGAAGGCCTGAGCACGGGAGGACACCAGCATGGGCGCGAGCCGACGCAGACGGAGCCGTATCACCATGGTCGCCGCGGTGGCGGCCGTAGCGCTGACCACCGGACTGACCACCGGCTGCGACGCCGTCAGCAAGGCGCTGGACTGCGTCCAGACCGCCGAGGCCGTCGCCGACAGCGTGACCGACCTTCAGCAGGCCGTCGAGAGCGCGGCGAACGACCCGACGCAGGTCGACGAGTCCCTCGACTCCATCGACCAGAACCTCAACGACATCGGCGACAAGACCGACAACGCCGACGTCGACAAGGCCGTCGACGACCTCGCCACCGCGGTCGACAACGTCCGTACGGCCATCGACAACGGCGACGAGACCCCCGACCTCACCCCGGTCACCGACGCCGCCGGCGAACTGACCAAGGTCTGCACACCCTGATACTGGGGGCATGACCCGCCTGATCCTCGCCACGCGCAACGCCGGAAAGATCACCGAGCTGAAAGCCATCCTCGCCGACGCAGGTCTGCCCCACGACCTCGTCGGCGCGGACGCCTTCCCGGACATTCCGGATGTCAAGGAAACAGGAGTGACGTTCGCCGAGAACGCCCTCCTCAAGGCCCACGCCCTGGCCCAGGCCACCGGCCTGCCCGCGGTGGCCGACGACTCCGGCCTCTGCGTCGACGTCCTGAACGGCGCCCCGGGCATCTTCTCCGCCCGCTGGGCCGGCCGCCACGGGGACGACCGGGCCAACCTGGAGCTGCTGCTGGCCCAGCTGTCCGACATCGCCGACGAACACCGGGGCGCCCACTTCGCGTGCGCGGCGGCGCTGGCCCTGCCGGACGGGCAGGAGCGGGTGGTGGAAGGCCGACTGAGGGGCGTCCTACGGCACACCCCGACCGGCACGAACGGCTTCGGCTACGACCCGATCCTCCAGCCGGACGGCGAGACCCGCACCTGCGCGGAACTGACCCCGGAGGAGAAGAACGCGATCAGCCACCGGGGGAAGGCGTTCCGGGGGTTGGTGCCGGTGATCCGGGAGCTGCTGGGCTGAGTTCAGGAAAGGGCCCCGCACCTTCGACTTCAAGGTGCGGGGCCCGTGCGGCCGGTGGGATTCGAACCCACACGGGCTCTCGCCCAAGGGTTCCTAAGACCCTCGCGTATGCCGTTCCGCCACGGCCGCGTGCACGGCCATCGTAGCGGGCGTCGCTTTCCGTCTTCTGCCTCCCCTGCACCAGGTGCTGGTGATTGCGTGGCAGTTGGGGCACAGCAAGCGCAGATTCTCCCGCCGGTCGTCGCTCCAGTCGCCGCTGACGTGATCGACCTCCAGCGTCATGGGCTTGCCGAGCCAATCGGTTCCGACCCCGCACTCCGCACACACTTCGGGGACGCCGACTTCGCGCAGCGCCCGGCGCAGCAAGTACGTCCTTGTCCGGCGGTCGCCGTCGTGCTTGACCAGGATCTCCTCGGGTCGCTTGACGGGGACCGTGCCGGGCTTGCCTCGCTGATGTGCCTGCCCCAGGAAGTGCGCCGTCGTCAGGTGCTCCTCCGCGATCCACTGTCGCAGCAGCGCGCGTTGCCTGTCGCTGTCGGGGCGCCCCAGGCTGCGTAGCACCCCAGCGATGGAGATGGACTCGGCGACGGCCGTGCGCAGCTCCTCGGTTGTGGGGCGAGGCAACCCGCACCATCGGCTCATAGGGTCCTGCCTTTGCCGCGCCCTCGGTAATTGTCCGTCGTCGAGTGGCAGTTGGGGCAGAGGAACCGCAGGTTCTCGATGCGGTTGTCGCGCCAGTTGCCGTTGACGTGGTCGACCTCAAGGGGGAGGGGGAAACCTCGCCAGACGGCGTTCATACCGCACATGGCGCATTGCTCCCGCAGTCCCAGCGCGGTCATCGCCCACTTGAGGCGGTCGCTCGGGATGCGCCGGGCCGCTCCCGGTGGCTGCTCGACGAGCAGCGCTTCCGGTGTCCGGGGTCGCCACGCCTTCCCGCGCTGCGTCGGCAGCCGGAAATGCGAGGTGTCGATCCCGTACGCCTTGATCCGCCGGCTGATGTGCGTGTGGTGCCCGCCGACCACCTCGAGTCCGAGATGCCGCAGCACCTGGCACATGTTCGTCGAGGCCGACACCGCCGCCTGCAGGATCTCCCTCGTCCACTTGACCCCCTCCCGCTCGAAGTGCGAGACATCCACTCCCAGCTTCTTCATCCGCCCCATGACGTACCGGCGGGTCGGACTCCTCGGATCCACCCCCAACCGCCCACAAGCCTCCGACAACGTCCGCGCCCCCCGAGCCGCCTCCTCCAGCCGCTCCCTGGTGTACGTACTGGCCCCCATCGCGCCCCCTCCGTTCCGGCTGCGTGTTCGCAGCTCGTACGGAGTAACGAACCGTTTATCGGACAGTCACGCCCGGCGCATCGAAGCGGCCCGCGCCCGGGGATTCCGGGGCGGGCCGTTCGGCAGGGGAAGCGTCCGCTCAGATGTCCAGGTCCTTGATGATCTTGGCTACGTGGCCCGTCGCCCGGACGTTGTACAGGGCCCGTTCGACCTTGCCCTCCTCGTCCACGACGATCGTGGAGCGGATGACGCCCATGTAGGTCTTGCCGTAGTTCTTCTTCTCGCCGTAGGCGCCGTAGGACTCGGTGACCGACTTCTCCGGGTCCGCCAGGAGCGTCACCTTCAGCGACTCCTTGTCGCGGAACTTCGCCAGCTTCTCCGGGGAGTCGGGGGAGATGCCGATGACGTCGTAGCCCGCTCCGGCCAGGACGTCGAGGTTGTCGGTGAAGTCGCAGGCCTGCTTGGTGCAGCCGGGAGTCAGGGCCGCCGGGTAGAAGTAGACGATCACCTTGCGTCCCTTGTGGTCCGACAGGGAGATCTCATTGCCGTCGGCGTCGGGGAGGGTGAAGGCGGGGGCCACGTCCCCGGGCTGGAGTCGCTCGCTCATCTCGCTAGCGTAACCGGGGGTCCTGACAGTGCGATGGCGCGGAGAGCTGACAGACTGTCCGGAACAATATCAGCGGACTTCGGAGGCCGTACGGTGGCGGAAACGTCGGACACGAGAACCCCGGCGCAGATCGAGGCGGACATCAGGCGCCGCCGCGAAGTGCTGGCCGAAACGCTCGACGAGATCGGGGTTCGGGTCCACCCGAAGACCATCGTCGGGGATGCCAAGGCCAAGGTGGTCTCCAACATCGACCACACCCTCGGGCGGGCCTACGTCCAGGCCAACCGGGTCGTCAGTGACGTCAAGGCGCAGTTCGTCGACGAGGAGGGCGCGCCCCGGCTGGAGCGGGTGGTGCCGGTCGCGGTGCTGCTCGTCGGTGTCGTGGGCCTGCTCGCCGTCGGCACCCGGCGCCGCAAGCGCTGACCCGGCGGCGTACGGAGGCGGTGAAGGCAGGTAGGTTCGAGGTGTGAGCGCCAACAGAAACGACACCCCCCATGACGACAAGCTGCCCATCCGGATGCTGCACGACCGTGTGCTCGTGCGGCAGGACACCAGCGAGGGCGAGCGGCGTTCCGGTGGCGGGATCCTGATTCCGGCCACCGCGGCGGTCGGCCGTCGGCTGGCCTGGGCCGAGGTCGTCGCGGTGGGTCAGAACGTACGGACGGTGGAGCCGGGTGACCGGGTCCTGTTCGACCCGGAGGACCGGGCCGAGGTGGAGGTGCGGGGCATCGCCTATGTGCTGATGCGCGAGCGCGATCTGCACGCGGTGGCCGCCGACCGGTTCGAGGGTTCGGAGGACTCCACGGGTCTGTACCTGTAGTGACGCAGGTGAGAGGGGCCGGTGACCATCGTCACCGGCCCCTTTCGCCGTTCCTTTGCTAGCTTTGAAGGCAGCCCCGACGAGACGCGCCGTACCGGGCCAAGGAAAAGACGACGCACCGACGTCCGTCCGTTTCCGTCTCCCGGAGGTTTTCCCATGGCCTGGGTTCTGCTCGTCGTCGCCGGTCTGCTCGAGGTCGGCTGGTCGGTCGGGATGAAGTACACCGACGGGTTCACCCGTCTCGTGCCCAGCCTGTTCACCGGCGCCGGCATCGTCGCCAGCATGCTGCTGCTGTCCTATGCGGCCCGTTCCCTGCCCATCGGCACCGCCTACGGCGTGTGGGTCGGTATCGGGGCGGCCGGTGCGGCGGTGGTCGGCATGGTGGCGCTGGGTGAGCCGGCGACCGCCGCCCGGATCTTCTTCGTCTGTCTGCTGCTGGTCGCCGTGGTGGGGCTCAAGGCGACCAGCGGGCACTGATCAGTCGCTGCGCCGGGGCCAGTACATCGCGCCCGCTGTCGTCCCGTCGGTGGTGCCGCCGTCCGCCGTACCGCCCTCGGTCGTGTCACCGGTGGTGCCGCCGTCCGCGGTGCCGCCTCCGGTGGTGGTGTCGTCACCGGTGGTGCCGCCGTCCGTCGTCCCCCCGTCGGTGGTGGTGCCGCCGTTGGTGGTGGTGCCGCCGTCCGTCGTGCCGCCCCCGGTGGTCGGGGTAGCGCTGGTGGTGGTGCCGCTCGCCGTCGGCGTCTCGGCGCCCGGTGTCGGGCCGTCGCTCTCGGTCCCGTCCGTGGTCGGATCGCCGGACGGTTCCACGGGCGGCGGCTGGACGGCGTCGGCGCCGTCCTGGAGCTCCAGGTCGAAGTCGGTGACCGGTTCGCCCTTCAGGGCGTCCTTGGTGAACTGCGCCCAGATCTCCGCGGGCGCCCCGCCGCCGTTGATGCGGGGCAGGCCCATCACGTTGTAGAGCGACTTGTGCTCGGCCGTGACCGGGTCCTGGCCCATCACGGCGACGACGGTGGCGAGTTCGGGTGTGTAGCCGGCGAACCAGGCCGCCATGTCCTCCTCCGCGGTGCCGGTCTTGCCGGCGGCCGGCCGGCCCGCGGCCTGGGCGGCGGTGGCGGTGCCGGACTCGACGACGCTCTGCAGCACCGAGGTGGTGGTGTCGGCGGCCTGCCGGCTGACGGCCTGCGACGTCTTGCGCTTCGGCAGGTCGATGACGTCGGCGCCGTCCTTGGTGATCCGCTCGATCATGGTGTACGTGCCGTGCTTGCCGTGGTTGGCGAGCGTGGCGTAGGCCTCGGCCATGTCGAGGACGCTGGCGGTGGCGGTGCCGAGCGCGATCGACGGGTAGGGCTCCAGGTCGGGGGTGCCCTCGGGCAGGCCGAGGTCGATCGCGGTCTGCTCGATCTTCTCGGGGCCGACGTCCACGGCCATCTGCGCGTACACCGAGTTCACCGACTTGTCGGTGGCCTCGCTGACGCTGATGTCGCCGTAGGAGACGTAATCCTCGTTCTCCGGGGCGTAGGTCTCGCCGGTCCAGCCCTCGACGGGGCGCTCGTTGGTGCCGTCGTAGACGGTGTAGGGGGTGATGGGGCGGCCGTCCTGGGTGGTGGAGTCGTTCTCGACGGCCGAGGTGAACACGAACGGCTTGAAGGTGGAGCCGACCTGGAAGTCGCGGCGGGTGGCGTTGGGGGTGTACTGCTTGACGTAGTCGATGCCGTTGTACATCGCGACGACCTTGCCCGTCCTGGGGTCGACGGAGGCGCCGCCCGCGCGGACGTAGGAGTCGACCTTGCGGGCCTTGGGGTCGAGCTTGTCCATCAGCTGCTCGTCGACGGCCTTGACGAAGGCGTCCTGCTTGGACTTGTCCAGGGTGGTGGTGATGCGGTAGCCGCCGGCGTTGAGTTCGTCCTCGTCGAGGATCCGGTTGGCGATGAGGTAGTCCGTGACGATCCGCACGAGGTAACCGCGCTGCCCGGACAGGCTGGTGGAGACCGTGGCCTCCTTGGGCATCGGGAACTTCAGGCCCGCCCGCTCGGACGCGCCGAGCCAGCCCTCCTTGACCATGCCGTCCAGGACGTAGGTCCAGCGGGCGTGCGCCGCCGCCTTGTTCTCGGGGTGGGCGACGACGTCGTACTCGCTGGGCGCGTTGAGCAGGGCGGCCAGGTAGGCGCCCTGGGCGGCGGTGAGTTCGGCGGCGTCGACGCCGTAGTAGGCGTGGGCGGCGGCCTGGATGCCGTAGGCGTTGCGGCCGAAGTAGCTGGTGTTGAGGTAGCCCTCGAGGATCTGGTCCTTGGACTCGGTGCGGTCCAGCTTGACCGAGATGAAGAACTCCTTCACCTTGCGGGTGACGGTCTGCTCCTGGGCCAGGTAGTAGTTCTTCACGTACTGCTGGGTGATCGTGGAGCCGGACTGCTTGCCCTTGCCGGTGGCGGTGTTCCAGCCGGCCCGCAGCATGGCCTTGGGGTCGATCGCGGACTCGCTGTAGAAGTCGCGGTCCTCGGCGGCCAGTACGGCGTTGCGGGCGTCCTTGGAGATCTGCGCGAGGTTGACGTTCTCCCGGTTGACCTCGCCGTCGCGGGCGAGCTGGGAGCCGTCGGCGTACAGGAAGATGTTGCTCTGCTTGATGGCGAGCGCGTTGGCCGGCGGGATCTTGACCAGGGAGTAGCCGAGGAAGAACAGGCCGGCCAGCAGCAGTACCCCGACGACGAACGTCCCGAGCACCATCCGCCAGGTCGGGATCAGCCGGCGCCAGCCGGTGCGCTTGGGCCGCTCGGGCCGCTCGGTCGGCTGGTCTTGCTGCGGTTGTGGCTCGTCGCTCATCTCGTGCACGGACTCCTGTTTCGCGTTGTACGTTCCCGTACGACCTCGTACGCGTTCTGCGCCCCCTGTTGAAGACTCTCGCACCAAGGGTTCCGTTCCCTGATCGCGGCACGCTTCGGCATCGGAAAATGCGTGGCGTGCGTCACCACCTGCGCACTAGGCTCCTGCGCTTTGGTGTGCGGCGGGCCGAGGAGGGGTGGGGCTGTGGGTTCCGGACGGTTGTACGCGGCCGTCGCGGCGGGGGGATTCAGACGGTACGCGACCTATCGGGCGGCCACCGCGGCCGGGGTGTTCACCAACACGGTCTTCGGGATCATCCTGGTGTACACCTACCTGGCGCTGTGGGACGAGAGACCGCACCTCGGGGGGTACGACCAGACCCAGGCCGTCACCTATGCGTGGCTCGGCCAGGCCCTGTACTCGACGCTGGCGATCCAGGGCGGGGGTGCGGAGAAGGACCTGATGGCGCGGATCCGCACCGGGGAGATCGCGGTCGATCTGTACCGGCCCGCCGATCTTCAACTGTGGTGGCTGGCGAGCGACATGGGCCGGTCGGTGTTCCAGTTGCTGGGCCGCGGGGTGATCCCGTTCGCCTTCGGTGCGCTGTTCTTCCCGATGGCGCTGCCGGGGGATGTCACCACCTGGGCGGCCTTCCTGGTCGCGGTGGTGCTGGCGATGATCGTCAGCTTCGGGATCCGTTATCTCGCGGCGCTGACGATGTTCTGGCTCATGGACGACCGGGGCATCACCCAGACGATGATGATCGCCGGGATCTTCTGCTCCGGCATGACGCTGCCGCTGAACGCCTTCCCGGACCCGTTCGGGGACATCGTGCAGGCGCTGCCGTGGGCGGCGCAGCTGCAGATGCCGGCGGATGTGCTGATGGGGGAGGTGTCGCCCTGGACCGCGTACGCCTTCCAGGCCGGCTGGGCGGTGGTGCTGCTGGCGGCGGGAAGGCTGCTGCAGTCGGCGGCGACGCGGCGGGTGGTGGTGCAGGGTGGCTGAGGCGTCCCGGATGCGGGAGGGGCTGCGGGCCTACGGGCTGATCGCCGGGATGTGGATCCGCGCGACGATGACCTACCGCACCTCCTTCGCGCTCACGGTGGTGGGGAACCTGCTGATCACGGGGCTGGACTTCGCCGCGATCCTGCTGATGTTCTCGCAGGTCGACTCGCTCGGCGGCTGGACGCTGCCCGAGGTGGCCCTGCTGTACGGGCTGTCGGCGACCGCGTTCGGCTTCGCCGATCTGCTGCTCGGCTCGATGGACGTGCTGGGCGGCCGGATCCGGGACGGTTCCTTCGACACGCTGCTGGTGCGGCCGGCGCCGGTGCTCGCCCAGGTCGGCGCGGACCGGTTCGCGCTGCGCCGGCTGGGCCGGATCACCCAGGGCCTGCTGGTGCTGGGGTGGGCGCTGACGGCCGTCGACGTGGAGTGGACGGCGGCGAAGGTGCTGCTGGTGCCGGTGATGGTGGTCTGCGGGGCGGTGATCTTCGGGTCGCTGTTCGTGGCGGGGGCGGCCTTCCAGTTCGTGGCGCAGGACGCGGCCGAGGTGCAGAACGCGTTCACCTACGGCGGGGGCACGCTGCTGCAGTATCCGCCGACGGTGTTCGGGACGGATCTGGTGCGCGGGGTGACCTTTGTGCTGCCGCTCGCCTTCGTCAACTGGGTGCCGGCGTCCTATGTGCTGGGGCGGCCCTATCCGCTGGGGCTGCCGGAGTGGGCCGCGTTCGCACCGCCGCTGGTGGCGGGAGGGTTCGGGGTGCTGGCGGGCTGGGCCTGGCGGGCGGGGCTTCGGGCCTATCGGAGTACGGGGAGTTGAGGGTGCGTGTTCATTGAGGTGGACGGTGTCGAGAAGGTCTTCGACGTGCGCAGGAAGACCGGGTTCCTGAAACGGGAGCGGCGCCAGGTGCGGGCGGTGGACTCAGTCTCCTTCACGGTGGCGCGGGGTGAGATGGTCGGGTACATCGGGCCGAACGGCGCGGGCAAGTCGACGACGATCAAGATGCTGACGGGGATCCTGACGCCGAGCGGAGGCCGGCTGCGGGTCGCCGGCGTCGATCCGTCCCGTGAGCGCAGGCGCCTGGCGCACCGCATCGGCGTGGTCTTCGGGCAGCGCACCACCCTGTGGTGGGACCTGCCACTGATCGACTCCTACCGGCTGATGCACCGCATGTACCGCATCCCGGACGCCCGTTACCGGGAGAACCTCGACCGGTGCGTGGAACTGCTGGAGCTGGGCGGCCTGTTGGAGGTTCCGGTGCGGCAGCTGTCGCTGGGGCAGCGGATGCGCGGGGACATCGCGGCGGCGCTGCTGCACGACCCCGAGGTGCTGTACCTGGACGAGCCGACGATCGGCCTGGACGTGATCTCCAAGGCGAAGGTCCGCGGTTTCCTGCGGGAGTTGAACGGGGAGCGCGGCACGACGGTGCTGCTGACCACGCACGACCTCCAGGACATCGAGCAGCTCTGCTCGCGGGTGATGGTCATCGACCACGGGCGCATGGTCTACGACGGGGCGCTCGCCGGGCTGCACGAGGTGGGCGGGAGCGAGCGGACCCTGGTGGTCGACCTGGAGCGGGAGCTGCCGCCGATCGAGGTGGGCCCGGCGGCGCGGGTGGTGCGGGTGGAGGGGCCGCGGCAGTGGCTGGCGTTCCCGGCGGGGGAGTCGGCGGCGGGACTGGTGGCGCGGGTCGCGGCGGAGTATCCGCTGGTGGACCTGTCGGTGCGGGAGCCGGACATCGAGGCGGTGATCGCCCGGATGTACGCGGAACGGGCCGGTGCGTAGTGCCGGGCCGGTGGAACTCGTAGGCTGCTGCCATGACCGACGACCTCCCGGAGCTGAGAGCATCCGACGCCGATCGTGAGCGAGTCGCCGAGGTCCTGCGGGACGCCCTGGCCGAGGGGCGGCTCGACATGGGGGAGTTCGAGGAGCGGCTGGACGCCACGTACAAGGCACGGACGTACGGGGAGTTGGCGCCGATCACCCGGGACCTGCCGGTGTCACCCGCCGTGAACATGGTGAAGGGGCCCCTCGACGACGGCAGTTGGAGCGGGCGGATCATCGATGGCGAGGGCTCCTCGACGTGGGGCGTGGCGGTGATGTCCGGGTTCGAGCGCAAGGGCCGCTGGACCGTGCCGCGCCGCTTCACCGGCTTCGTCTTCTGGGGCGGTGGGGAACTGGACCTGCGGGAGGCGGACTTCGCGGACCGCGAGGTCGTGATCAACTGCGTGGCGATCATGGGCGGCATCAATGTGATCGTGCCGCCGGGCGTCGAGGTCGTGGTGCGCGGCATCGGCGTCATGGGCGGCTTCGACCATCGCGAGGAGGGCGTACCGGGGGATCCCGGTGCCCCTCGGGTGATCGTGACCGGGTTCGCCTTCTGGGGCGGGGTCGGGGTGGAGCGCAAGGCGACGAAGGCGGAGCGGCAGCGGCTGCGGGAGGAACGCCGCCGCGAGAAGCTGGAACGGAAGGCGCCGCGGCGGGGCCTGGAGGGGCACGGGTTCCACGGGCGGGGGTCCTCGGACGACGCCTGACCACGGCCCGTGCCGCGCGCGTCACAGCTTCGCCGGGGCCGAGCCCTTCAGGTCCTTGAGGTCGAGGGCCTCCGCCATGCGGGCGTAGCCCAGGTCGCTGGGGTGGAGGCGGTCGCCGGAGTCGTACTCGGGGCGCAGCTTGCGGGGGTTGTACGGGTCGCGCAGGGCCTCGTCGAAGTCGGCCACCGCGTCGAAGACGGTGCCGGCCCGGATCTCCGCGTTGATCCGCTGGCGGACCGCTTCCCGCTCGTCGGTGTAGCCCCGGTGGCCCTGGAAGGGCATCAGCGTCGCGCCGATCACCTTCAGGCCGCGGGCGTGCGCCTGGCCGACCATGGTGCGCAGGCCGTCGAGGATCTGGTTCGGGTCGGCCAGTTGCGGGTTGCGCAGGATGTCGTTGACGCCGAGCGCGATGACGACGACCTTCACGTTGGTGCGGTTCAGGACGTCGCGGCTGAAGCGGTCCAGGCCGCTGGGGTTGTCCGCGGGCCGGCCGAGCCCGCCGACCAGGATCCGGTTGCCGCTGATGCCCTGGTTCACCACGCTGTAGCGGGGCACGTTCTCCCCGGCGGCCACCGCCGCGCGCAGCCGCTGCGAAAGGACGTCCGTCCAGCGGCGGTTGGCTCCGGAGGTGGAGGTGATCCCGTCGGTGAGGGAGTCGCCGATCGCGACCACGGTGCCGTCGGCGTCCTTGCTGAGCACGTCCAGCGCGGTGAGGTAGCGCCAGGACCCCACCTCCTCCGTGTACGCCGTGCCGGTGACGTCCTCGGTCCGGTCGCCCTGGGCGACGTAGGAGGTCTGGCGCGCGTGCGGGTGGTAGGTGACCGGGCCGGAGCGGGTGGGGGAGTAGATCGTGACCAGGACGTCGGTGTTCGCCGGGACGCTCACCCGGACCGCGTCGCTCATCACCTGCCCGCCCGTCGGGATCACGACCGTGGTGTTGCCGCCGAAGGTGAGCCGCCGCATGGACTGCGTCACCGCGGCAGGCGTGCCGGAGCCCGCGGCGACGGCGACCGAGGCGTGCGTGATCGTCAGCGGGGACTGGCCGTAGAGATTGGACAGCGTGATGCGGGCACTCGTACCTCCGACGCCGGTGTGGACGACGTTGCGGACCGAGCGGCCCGCCATGCCGTCCGTCTCGGTGCCCGGCTCGGCGGCGGCCGGGGACGTCGACCAAGTGCTCACCCAGGTGCCGGTGGAGACCGGCGCGGCGGGATTGCGCGGGGTGTTCCCGCTGGCCAGGGTGGACTGGTGGTTGCTGCCGTCGTCGGCGGTGACTCCGACGTAGATCGCCGCGGACAGCCCCAGGACGAGGGCGACGATGGCGGAAAGCAGGGCATAACCGTGGTGCCTGGTCATGCGGTGCGGTCTCCTCGGACGAATGGGAGCCCGAAGCTCCGATGTGATCACCTCATGATGCGTCATGAGGATGGGGGGAGATGAACAGACCCCCCATTGGGCCGTGGAGTTCCCCAGTGTGCTCCCCCCACGGGACAGACGCCGGGAACTCTCGTTTCGTTCCAGGAGTCGGTCATGAAGGGACAATATGTAGGGGGACCGCGAACGGGTGGAGTGGATGGAACGATCGAAAACCGGCGAAACGGAGTCTTCGGACGTGAAGGAGCATGCCCGGCGGGACACACCGGCCAACCCTGCCGGCGCCCCCGCCTCGGCCGTCCGTGCCATGACCACCTTCAGCGCCGCCGACGAGGAGAAGCAGCGCGGCGTACGCCGGATGAAGCTCACCGCGGTCGGCCTGCTGCTCTTCGTGGCCCTGGTGTACGTCCTCGCCAAATGGGCGCAGACCTCCGGGGCCGGCGCCTGGACCGGCTATGTCGCCGCCGCCGCCGAGGCCGGCATGGTCGGCGCGCTGGCCGACTGGTTCGCGGTCACCGCCCTGTTCCGCCACCCCCTCGGCATCCCCATCCCGCACACCGCGATCATCCCCACCAAGAAGGACCAGCTCGGCGTCTCCCTGGGCGAGTTCGTCGGCGAGAACTTCCTCTCCGAGGACGTCGTACGGCAGCGGCTGCGTGCCGTCGGCATCGGCAGCCGGCTCGGCGTCTGGCTGGCCGATCCCGAGCATGCCGACCGGGTGACGGCGGAGCTGTCGGCGGCGCTGAGGGGCGCGCTGACGGTGCTGCGGGACTCGGACGTGCAGGCGGTGGTCGGTGAGGCGATCACCCGGCGGGCCGACGCGCAGGAGATCGGCCCCGGCATCGGCAAGATGCTGGAGAAGGTGGTGGCCGACGGCGGCCACCGGCGGGTCGTCGACCTGGTCGTCTCCCGGGCGCATGACTGGCTGATCCTGCATGACGAGCAGGTCATGGACGCCGTCCAGGGCGGGGCGCCCGGCTGGACCCCCCGCTTCGTCGACAAGCGGGTCGGCGAGCGCGTCTACAAGGAGCTGCTGCGGTTCGTCACCGAGATGCGGGACATGCCCTCCCACCCCGCCCGCGGCGCCCTCGACCGCTTCCTCGGCGACTTCGCCTCCGACCTCCAGTCCGACACCGACACCCGGGCCCGCGTGGAGCGGCTCAAGGGCGAGGTGCTCGGCCGGGGCGAGGTGCAGGACCTGATCGCGTCCGCCTGGACGGCCGTACGCTCCATGATCGTCTCGGCGGCGGAGGACGAGCGCAGCGAGCTGCGGCTGCGGATCCGGGCCTCGTTGCTGTCGCTGGGCGCCCGGATGGCCGTCGAGCCGAAGCTGCAGGGCAAGGTCGACAGCTGGGTGGAGGGCGCGGCGGTCTACGTCGTCACGACCTACCGCAAGGAGATCACCTCCCTGATCACGGACACCGTGGCGGGCTGGGACGCCGAGCACACGACCCGGAAGATCGAGGCGAACATCGGCCGCGACCTCCAGTTCATCCGGATCAACGGCACGGTGGTCGGCTCACTGGCCGGACTGGTGATCTACACGGTGTCCCGGGCGCTCGGGGCGTAAGTCCTCGCAGGCCGGGGCACCCGACACGGGTTCCACGCGTCGGAGGGAGCCGTGCCCATGACAGCAGAAGCGTCCGCGTCCGTGCCTGCCGAGACCGGCACCGTCACCACCGCCGTACCGGCCAGACTGGACCGGCTGCCGTGGTCCCGCTGGCACTGGATGATCGTGATCGGCCTGGGCACCGTCTGGATCCTGGACGGTCTGGAAGTGACCATCGTCGGCAATGTCGCCGGCCGCCTCGCCGAGGAGGGCAGCGGCCTCGACATCACCTCCGCCCAGGTCACCGGCACCGCGGCCGCGCTGTACGTGGCCGGCGCCTGCACCGGCGCCCTCTTCTTCGGCCGGCTGACGGACCGCTACGGCCGTAAAAAACTCTTCATGGTCACGCTCGCCGTCTATCTGGCGGCGACCGCGCTGACCGCCCTGTCCTTCGAGTCCTGGTGGTTCTTCCTCTTCCGGTTCCTCACCGGCTTCGGCATCGGCGGCGAGTACGCGGCCATCAACTCCGCGATCGACGAGCTGATCCCCTCCCTCTACCGCGGCCGGGTCGACCTGATCATCAACGGCAGCTACTGGCTCGGCGCGGTCGGCGGAGCCCTGCTCTCCATCGTGATGCTGGACACCGCGATCTTCCCCAAGGACCTCGGCTGGCGGCTCAGCTTCGCCCTCGGCGTCGTCCTCGGCCTGGTCATCCTGCTGGTCCGCCGGCATGTCCCGGAAAGTCCCCGCTGGCAGCTCATCCACGGCCGGGGCGAGGACGCGGAGGAACTGGTGTCCGGGGTGGAGCGCGAGATCGAGCGCGAGAACGGCCGGCCGCTGCCGCCCGCCGGCGCGGAGATCACCATCCATCAGCGCAAGAGCATCGGCTTCGGCCTGATCGCCCGCACGGTCTTCGCCCGTTACCCGCGCCGCGCGATCCTCGGCCTGTCCCTCTTCATCGGCCAGGCGTTCCTCTACAACGCCATCACCTTCGGCTTCGGCGCCATCCTCACGACCTTCTACGACATCCCGCCCGGCCGCACCGGCTACTACTTCGCCGTCATCGCCGCCGGGAACTTCTTCGGCCCGCTGCTGCTCGGCCGGCTCTTCGACACGGCCGGCCGGCGGATCATGATCAGCTCGACGTATCTGCTCTCCGGTCTGCTGCTGTTCGGCACGGCCTGGCTCTTCGACCGCGGCTCGCTCAGCGCCACCACGCTGACGGCCTGCTGGTGCGTGGTGCTGTTCTTCGCCTCGGCGGGCGCGTCCAGCGCGTATCTCACGGTCTCCGAGATCTTCCCGATGGAGACCCGGGCCATGGCCATCGCCTTCTTCTACGCCCTCGGCACCGCCGCCGGTGGCATCAGCGGCCCGCTGATCTTCGCCGACCTGACGGAGTCGGGCGTGGTCGGGGACACCGTGCTGGCCTTCCAGATCGGCGCCGGGCTGATGTGCGCGGCGGGTCTGGTGGCGGCGTTCCTGGCGGTGAACGCGGAGCGGCGGTCGCTGGAGGACATCGCGCGGCCGCTGTCGGAGGTGGAGGCCGAGGGCTCGCAGAAGGTGGCGTGAGCCGCGGTTCATGCGCGGAAGGGCTGCTGTGGCACGGGTGCGAAGGGGCTGCTGTGGCGCGGGTCACACGCGACCGTGTCACACGGGCTCGGGCCGATCCGTCATAGGGGTGTACTCACCCGACGACGGCAGAGGAGCTCGTCATGGAAGCCCGTCTCAACCTCTTCGAGAACCCGGTTCTGGCCAAGGTGCTCCGGCACGTCAACGCCGCGGCCCAGGTGGTCTCGGACGCGGGAGTGCCCGCGTCCACCCTGGAACTGGTGAAGATCCGCGCCAGCCAGATCAACGGCTGCGGCTTCTGCACCGACATGCACACCAAGGACGCCGCCGCGGCCGGGGAGACCGCCCAGCGCCTCCACCTGGTCGCCGTCTGGCGCGAGGCCAAGGTCTTCACCGAGGCGGAGCGCGCCGCGCTCGACCTGGCGGAACAGGGCACCCGTATCGCCGACGCCGCCGGCGGTGTCCCGGACGAGGTGTGGGAGAACGCCGCCAAGCACTACGACGAGGAGCAGCTGGGGGCGTTGGTGGCGATCATCGCGCTGATCAACACGTACAACCGGGTCAACGTGCTCCTCCAGCAGCCGGCGGGGGACTACCAGGTGGGGATGTTCGGCTGAGGCGGGCGGAGTGCCCCGGGCTTGGGGGGGGCGGGGGCGCCGGGGCCCGGGCTCGGGGAGCCGGGAGTGGGGGCGCTGGGGTTTCTGAGGTGAGCGCCCCCGGCCTGCCCGGCGGGCCGTAGGCGGCCGTACCGGTCGAGGGTGGTCCGTGGTGTCGGCCGTACGGGCCGAGGGTGGTGCGCGCCGGCCGTACGGGCCGATGCCCCCCCGCGGCTTCAGCCGTTGCGGTCGGCCACTGCCCAGGACGCCAGGGCCACGGCTCCGGCCACGCCGAGCACGGCGGGCCAGGCGCCGACCTTCTTGGCCAGCGGGTGCGATCCGGCGAAACCGGCGACGTAGGCGGCCGTCAGCGCGCCCGCGGCCGGTCCGCCGGCCCGCTGCCGCCACTGCTTGGCCGCGGCCGCCCCGGCGGCGGCCAGCACGACACCGCCGAGCGGCCGCTTCTTCGTCCACCGGGCCACGCCGTACCCGCCGACGAGCCCGCCCGCGGCGATCATCGCGCTGGGAATCTTCGCCATGTCTGCCTGCCTCCTGCTGTGTGACTGGTGTGCACGAGGCTAATCGTCACGCTCGACACTCACTCGAGGCGCCGGGACGTGAGAAGGCCGGGGCGATGGTGCACGCCCCGGCCGTCAGCGCTGGGTGTTGCTCGTCAGAGCTGGCCCGCCGCCGAGATCGTCACCTTCGCGGACGGCGTGCCGCCCTGGGAGCCCAGCGACTCGATCTTCCGCACGAGCTCCATGCTGGTCTCGTCGGCGACCTCGCCGAACACCACGTGCTTGCCGTCCAGCCAGCCCGTCACGATGGTCGTGATGAAGAACTGGGAGCCGTTGCTGTTCGGGCCGGCGTTGGCCATCGAGAGCAGGCCCGGGCGGTCGTGCTTGAGCTTGAAGTTCTCGTCGGCGAACTTCTCGCCGTAGATGCTCTTGCCGCCGGTGCCGTTGCCCCGGGTGAAGTCACCGCCCTGGAGCATGAACTCCGGGATGATGCGGTGGAAGGAGGACCCGGCGTAGCCGAAGCCCTTCTCGCCGGTGGCGAGGGCGCGGAAGTTCTCCGCGGTCTTCGGGACGACGTCGTCGAAGAGGTTGAAGTTGATGCGCCCGGCGGGCTCGTCGTTGATGGTGATGTCGAAATAGACCTTGGTCGTCATACCCCCCATCCTGCACCCTCCGGTCCCGTGGCACTGCCGCAGGGCCTCAAGGAGGACGTCATGGCGTCCGCTCAGCCGCCCTTGGGAGTGCTCCAGGGATCCGCCCGCCGCGCCAGCCGGCCCGCCCTGCGGCGCAGTGCCGGCGGGAGGCGGTGGAGGAGCTTGCGGGTCGTTCGGCGCAGGTCGGGGGAGGTGGTCGCGTGGAGGAGCAGGCGGTGGTGGAGGGCCGTACTGCCCGGCGGGCCCACCGACACGGACAGTTGCGCGTCCCGGGGTGTCCGGGTCGGGATGACCAGGCGGGACGGCCGGCCCACCGTGGCCGTGGGTGGTGTGCCGGAGGAGCCGTCCAGGACGACTCGGGCCCGGCGGCCGACCCCCAGGAGCTGCGCGCTCGCCCACACCAGGTGCGTGCCGGGAGGCAGGGGCTCGCCCGCGGCCAGGGTCAGCGGGTCGATCGTCGTCGTACCCGACAGCAGGACGCGGTGGCGGCCGCCGCCCGCCGGTCGCGTCCGCGGTGTCAGATCCCCGTCCGGGAACCACCACGCGTCGCGGGTCGTGTCATGGGTCAGCAGTTCGCCCTCGGCGTACACCAGGGGGTCCCGGACCTCCCAGTCCTCGGCACCCTCGATGCCGTCGAGGAACTCGGGGTCCAGGCACAGACGGCCGCCCTGGCGTTCGTACAGCGTGAGAGGTTCGCCGTCCGGGCGGAGCATCTCGATGGTCGTGGTGACGCGCAGCCCGCCATCGCTCCAGCGGATGTCCTCCACCGTGAGGCGCGGCCTGACCCCTCTTACCCTCCGAGCCAGTTCGATCAGTGAGTCCAGCCGGCCCTCCTCCAGCAGCGCGCCTCGCAGGCGGGAGATCGGGGGCAGTCCCTCGCGTACACCCGGCGGGAAGCAGTCGAGGGCCATACGGCGGACCGTGGTGAAGTAGCGGTCCAGGGCCGGGCCCGAGCGCTGGAGGATCCTCGGCTCGCTCACCGGACGCAGGAGTTCCACCCGGTAGGAGCGGCGCAGGAGGTCGTCCTGGAGCGGGCCGGGGTCCGTGGCCTCCTTCACCGCGTCCACCACCGTGCGCAGGTAGGCGTAGTACGCCTCCGGGGTGGTGGCCGAGGCGCTGGTATTGCCGCCGTCCTCCCGGCGGTTCCAGACGTAGCAGGGCGCGGCGAGGATCGAGACGGTCCCGGCGCGCACGTAGGCGCGGGCCATGAACAGCTGATCCTCCAGGCGCACCCGGCCCTCCGGGAATTCGATACCGTGTTCGAGGAGGAAGGCCCGGCGGAACATCTTGTGCGGGGTCAGGCTCTCGAAGAGCGGGGCGTCGGCGGCGGTGCAGCGGTCGACGGTACGTCGGAAGACTCGGCTGGGCGCCTGCATCGTGCCGATCACCCGGCCCAGGACGATGTCGGAGCCGTTGCGCGCCGCGATGCGGTACAGGTTCTCCAGCGCCGCCGGCGTCAGCTCGTCGTCCTGGTCGACGAACTGCACGTACTCGCCCCTGGCGTGCCGGACGCCGACGTTGCGGGGTTTGCCCGGCCAGCCGGAGTTCTCCTGGTGAACGACGCGTACGTGCGGATGCCGGGCCGCCAGCCGGTCCAGGCGGGCACCGGAACCGTCGGTCGAGCCGTCGTCGACGTAGACGATCTCGTAGGCGTCACGGCCGATGCTCTGGTGGAGGAGGGAGGGGGCGCAGCGGGCCAGGTATCCGCCGGCGTTGTGGACGGGGACGATGACGCTGACCTTGAGCATGGGGCTCCCCGGGGGCTCAGCTGGGGTTCACCTGTGGGTAATGACACGTTATCGCCAGGTACGCGGCAAACTGCGATCTCGCGGCCAGAAACCCTCAAGCAGTGGGTAGTGGCGGGTGCTCGCCACTGTCGGCAGGCGGCGGTTGCTCATGCCATGCCTTGGGCTTGTCACCAACCGCCGTGGTGTGGGAAGAGCCCTCCAACGCAAACCGCTCCGTCCGCAATGAACTCGGCGTCGATCCGAGAGCTCACTCGGCCGGCCGACTACCTCAACGCTGCATGCAGTACAGCGCCGGCATCCTCCACCGCTCCCTCGTCATGCAGCACCAGAGCAACCGCCAGGACGTGCCGGTCTGTCTGGTCTCGGCCGTAAACGTGGATCAGGTTGTCGGCGAGATGATCCCGCTTGTGCTGTCTCAACTCGACTATGACAAAAGCGGTCTCGGCAGGGCTCAGCACCTCCACGGCACCTTGCCGGAGGAGGGTAAGCGCGGAGTCCTGCTTCCCGGCGGTGTCCAGCGCCTCAGCCTGTGCAGCCAGCTGCCGTGCCGCAATCACTTCTTTCGTGCTCCGCTGCCGGTCCCTCCGATGGCGATGGACCGGCAGCGGAGTCCTGGAAGCCTTGGCCATGGCCAGACGTGCTTGGAGGCCGGCTTCAACGGTCTCCAATTCGAGGACCGCAGCCCGTAGCGTCGCTACCTCACCTCGAAGAGCTGTCAACTGTGCAGCTCTGGCATCCAATTCCCGCTGTCGGCCAGCGCACGTGGAGCAAGGGGCGTTGACCTGCTGCGTAAGAGAGTCCAGTCGCTCTCCCAGCTCGATGCAGAGCTTGCATCCCCGCCGCTCGCCCTCGGCACTGGCGCGGAGCGCTAGCAGCTCGTCGCGGGTGACACCGACATCTTGACCGCTCATTGCAGCATCGGCAGAGGCTTCCCTGAGCAGGTCTTCAACGAAACGCTCTGGAGGAACCCGGGGGCTGTTCAGATACCTCGACAACGAATCGGCGGTGCAGCCGAGGCGCTCTGCCGCTTCCGCCTGAGTGGGACTGCTGGATCCCGGCGCATCCGAACCTTGTCGACTAAGCAGACGACACAGCGCTCGCAGCGCCAGCGCGAGCTGCCGCTTCCGGAGAGGTACGTCCTCGTGGAACCCTTTCTCGGGATCCAGCCAGCCGCGCGTTGCCGGGCTGCCTGCGGCTGATGGCATGAGGTTCTCACCCTCCTGGACCGGTCCTGCGCCGTGGAGCCAGCCGCCCCAAAGCCTGTCCTCAAGCGGCAATTGTGCCCTAGGGGATGCGCTCCTGCGCCTGCATTTTCTACCTTCCTGGAGCTACTGGGACTTGCTCTTAAAGAGCAAGTCCCAGTAGCTGGGATTGCTTTTTGAGAGCAAGTCGGGAAGGGCTGGACTTTGGTCCACGCGTGGTGTCAGCTGGATGAGCCGCTGCGGAGCGGGGGATCGCGGAGTCCGCGTCCTGCTCACTATCCGTTGCAGCTGGCGCACGCTTCGGAGCAAAAGGCTTGCTAATGGCAGGAGTTCCAGGAGTTCACGGAGGGGTCAATGACGGAAATTCCGTCCTATCGGGACAATAAGTTCGGGAGCATGGTGCGGGCCGCGCTTTGGTTGATCACCGAGGTGGGAGAGGGGAACGTCTTCACCAAGGCCCAGTTGCGTGAAGCCTTCCCTGACGTTGCGCAGATCGACCGTAGGTTGAGGGACCTGCGTGATCACGGTTGGCAGATTGACACCAGCCGTGATGACCCCTCCCTTCTCCAGCAAGAGCAGCGATTCGTCATCAGGGGCACTGACGTCTGGGTCCCCGGCAAGTCGAAGGCGCCGAAGCACAAGGCCAGCCTCACCGCTTCCCAGCGCGCGAAGGTCCTTCAGGACGACAACCACCTGTGCCGGTCGTGCGGTGTCGGGGCCGGCGAGACGTACGAGGACGGCGGCGGAATCGAGCTTTCCAAGCTCAACGTCTCCCGGCGTAGGGTGCTCAACTCGGACGGGACCGTTGAACACCAACTCGTCACCGAATGCAAGAGGTGCGGGACCGGAGGCGGTTCTGACCGAGAGGTCGACCTCGGCGCATTGCTGGAACTCGTTGAGTCTTTGGCTCCATTGGAGCAGCGCCTATTTTCCAAGTGGATTGATGCCGACCAACGAACGTTCAGCCCGCTGGAGAAAGTCTGGGGTATCTACCGGACGCTGCCCCGGGAGTCGCGTGCCGCGGTGGCGCAGGCGATCGACGACATGGCTGACTGACGTAGAAACCGGCGACCGAAGCTGACAGGACCGGCGACAGAAATGGATGGGGAGAGAGATGGTACGGGAGTTCCCGCCGCCGCCGCGCGCAGAGCAGTTCAGTGAGCTGATCAAGAAGAGGCTGGAGGAGGTGAGGGCCGCCGGAGGCACCCGGGAGACCGTCACGGTCGACTGGAATGGACAGCAGATTCACGTCGATGTCATCGATCTCCCCTTGAGCGACCTCTACCTCAACCCGGGTACACACCGGATTCGTGCCCAGCGCAGTCACAAGCCGGACCAGGACCGGAACCTGTCCGACGAACCCTTCGGAGAGACAGCCCAGAGCTACTTGCGCAGTCTGCTCCAGGCTCGACCGTCCGACCCGAACTTGCGGGACCCTGAATTTGACAAACTCAAAGAGGATCTCGAGAAGTTCGGCCAGAACGACCCTGGGCTGGTCACCCACCACGGTGTGCTGGTGAACGGCAACACGCGTGCTGTCGCTCTGCGGGAGCTTGGCAGGCAGTCAATGAGGGTGGGCGTACTTCCGTCGTCGTTCACCCAGGCGGACATCGATGCCGTAGAGCTGGCTCTTCAGCTTCGCCAGGACCAGCGGCGCGATTACTCGTACATCAACCGGCTGCTCGCCATGGAAGAGCAGGCGACACTGGGCCGTACGCCCGAGCAGATCGCCAAGGAGTTCCGGATCCGGACGGCGACGTACCACCAGGAACGGTGGATCCTCAGTGTGATCAAAGAGCTGAACGACCGCAGCGCGAGTGGCGGGGGCGTTGCGCTGCGGCTTGTGGACTGGGAGGGAGCCCAGGAGCGCCTCAAGGAACTCCAGCGGCTCTACGTGAAGCTGGAGTCCCTCGACCAGGACCAGGCGGAAATCATGAAGGAGCGGCGTCTGGCGGCGATCCTGCTCAATTTCTCGAAGACGGACGTGCGTCATATCGACGAGATGTTCTTGGCTGAGGGGTATCTGGAGAAGACCCTGCCGGCGGAACTGGCGGATAACGGTACGGCCTCGCTACCCGAGTCGGTGTCCATCCCCGGGCTTGGCTTGGACGTGCCGACGGCTTCGTCGGCCGTATCGGCTGCCCGTGCGTTGAACGACCGTATCCTCCGCGCGGCGGCCACAGTCCGAAGTGCGACGGCGGGGGTGTCCGACAGCGAAAAGGCCTCGGCTCAGGCGCTGCTCGACCAGGCCAGGGATGCCTTCGACCAGGCGATTGAGACCTCTGGCCGTGACGCCCGGCTCCGCAAGCGCAAGCAGCTCGCGCCGGCCCGGCTCGCGGACGCCTGTGCCAACATTGACCAGTGCGTTATCGAGCTGGTGCAGGCTCGTACGTCAAACAGCCTAGACGAGGAGGCTTTCGACGAGGCTGTGCTCAAACTCCAGGTCAGCCTCCGCAAGCTCGCCCAGCAGGCCGGACGTGGCATCCCGAACCCCGGCGATGGCGTCTCTTGGCTTCTCGCCGCTGCCACTGCGGAGGGCTCCCAGTGACGGAAACGTCCTTGCACCTAGGGTTCGATGACTCGCGAACCCGTGTGGTCCTGCGGACCACAGACCAGTACCGACAAGAACTCGTCCAGCTTGCCGGCCGGTTCCGAACGGGCGGTCACCAAAGCCTGCTCTCCGCCTCGGTGGCCCTCGACGAACTCCTTGCGAACCTGCCCGCCCTTAATGGCTGGCCCGACCCAGCTGGCGTTGAGTGGGCTCCGGAGCTCCGAAACCTCGTAACTGGTGTGGTCAGGGACGCCAGGCTAGTCGAAGAGCGGTTGGCAGACTCGGCAGCACTCCCGGAGGTGACCGCTGCCGAGGTGCTTAGCATGCTTGGAGACTGGAAGGGGGATTTGAACGCCTTCCAGCGCCGAGATGTCGCAAAGCTCCTCTCGCTCGGCCACGGGGCGAATTTCAGCGTGCCCGGCGCCGGCAAGACCCGTGTCGCGCTTGCCGTGTATGCCGCTCAGCGGGCTAAAGGCACTACTAGCAGGCTGTTGGTCATCTGCCCCAAGTCGGCCTATGAGTCGTGGCGTTACGAGACGGCCATCTGCTTCAGCTATCCGCTGCGCACCCACGTTCTTGACGGCTCGCTGGACGAGTGGGCCGAGGTTCTGATCGTCAACTACGAACGCCTGGACCGCTCGCTGCCTCTTCTCGCGAACTGGTTGAAGTCCGCTCCTTCCATGATCATTCTTGACGAAGCGCACCGGATGAAGCTCGGTGCGCGCGGAACGTATGGCGCCGCATGTATGGCGCTGGGTCCACTCGCGGAACGTCGGCTGATTCTGACCGGCACGCCGGCCCCGAACGGATCGAAGGATCTGGAGAACCTATTGGGTTTCGTCTGGCCCGGCCATGGCCAGCGGGCGGTCACCAGAGCGGTGGCCGGTGGAGACCTTGCCTACGCGAGCACAGTCTTGCGGCCGTTGTTCACTCGGACGACCAAGCATGAGCTGGGCTTGCCGCCTATGACCCTGCGTATGCGGTACGTCGCCATGCCGGACCTGCACGCCGAAATCTACGGTTCTCTCGTGGGCGGAATGACCAGCAGCCTGGCGCGCGACGACCTCAGCGCGCTCGGCAAGACGGCCCTCCGCCTGTTGATGGCGGCGACCAGCCCGGCCCTGTTGCTGGAAGGTGCCACAAAGCACGAGCCGTTGGCGTACCAGCTGCCGCCCCTGGAGATTCCGGTCGGCAGCTCGCTGTATTCGCTGCTGCAGAACCTTCCCGACTATGAGCTGTCCCCGAAATACAAGGAAGCGCTAACGATAGTCGCCGAGAACGCCGCGCAGGGCCGCAAGACGCTGGTCTGGACGACGTTCGTGCGTAGCCTGACAACCTTGGCGCAGATGCTCGAGAAGTACAGCCCGTCTGTTGTGTTTGGCGGCACGCCCGACCGGGAGGAGCAGTTGCGCCGCTTCCGCGAAGACCCGAGCTGCATGGTGCTGATCTCCAACCCCGCCACCCTTGGAGAGGGGATCAGCCTCCATCACGTGTGCCACGACGCGGTCTACGTAGACCGGGACTTCATGGCTGGACGCTACCTGCAGAGCCTCGACCGTATCCACCGCTTGGGCCTTGCCCCGGATACGGAGACGAGGGTCACTGTGATCGCTGCGCGCGGGACGATCGACGAGGTGGTCGAGGTGCGCATGGATCAGAAGCTTGAGTTCATGGGCAAGATTCTTGACGACCCGACGGTCCAGCAGCTGGCTGACTTGGAGGAGGAGCCTTCCGTGGCGGCTGGGCTGGCCCCTGGAGACATCGAAGCTCTGCTGCGGCACATGGGCGCCAGATAGGTTGGAGCAGTGGCTATACCTTGCCCCAGCCCGCTCAAGAGCCAGGCGTGAGGCAGTGGGAGACTCGTGGGTGTCAAGTGCTTGAGGGGCCAGTACGTGATCACGGTCTCTGGGACACTTGGCATCAGTTTTGAGTCCCCTCCTGGAAGGAGCGCTATGAGCGCCAGCGGTCGCGAACGTCCGCAGTTGGCCCGGCCACTGACCTCGCTGGAGATCTGTGCCGGTGCGGGCGGACAAGCCGTTGGACTGCATAACGCGGGGTTTGACCACCTGGCCCTCGTGGAGTGGGACCCCCATGCGGTGAGTACTCTCCGGGCCAACGTGGGCGGCTGGCCAGGTTGGGACAAGGAACACACCGATGCTCTTGAACCCATGGATGTGAAGGATTTCCTTACATCCAGTCTGCGTCAGAACCTGAAGGTCCCTCACGGGCGGCTAGACCTGCTCGCTGGTGGAGTACCGTGTCCGCCCTTCTCGTTGGCAGGGAAGAGGCTGGGTAAAGATGATGAGCGGGACCTTTTCCCCGACGCGCTGAAGATCATCGAAAACTTCAAGCCGAGGGCTGTGATGATCGAAAATGTCCGGGGAATCTTGGAGCCCCCGGAAGTTTTCATCGACTACCGCAGAGATATTCTGAATGAGCTGCGTGATCTCGGCTACGTGGTTCCTGAGATCAAGAAGAGTTGGTCGGCTGTAGAGCAGGACCGTGTTATGCGGAAGGTCTGGAGGCGGATTGACGCGAGCAACTTTGGTGTCCCGCAGCTCCGTCCTAGGGCAATCCTAGTTGTGATTCATAAAGACGAGCTAGATGCATCCGGAGCAGATTTCGTCTGGCCCGCTAAGGTTAGAGGAAAGCAGGCAACAGTAGTGGGCGAGCTTGCTGTCAGCATGGAGAAGCGCTGCCGGAAATACTGGACAAAGAATGTTCATGGGGAGCGGGCAGAGCCGGGTCAGCGGACCGGTAAGGACGTTTTCCAAGATTGGTTGCGGAAGGCTTCCAGAGCGGCCGAGCTAGGCAAAGGTGTTGCTCCGACTCTGGTCGGGGGATCCAGGAAGCATGGCGGCGCTGACCTTGGGCCGACCAGGGCGAAACGGGCGTGGGCGGCATTGGGAGTCGATGGCATGGGCGTTGCCAACGAACCTGATAGATGTGACCCGGAGCGGGATCTTTTCCGCCCGGCTGGTCCCATGTTGACCGTCGAACAGGCAGCCCTTATTCAAGGGTTCCCGCCGGACTGGAAATTCCAAGGCAGGAAGACTGCGCAATACCGGCAAGTCGGGAACGCTTTCCCGCCTCCCGTCGCGGAGGCAATTGGGCGTGCTATCGCTGCCGTGCTTCAGCCGGAGTGCCGCGAGGAGTTGCTTCGTGAGTACGATCTCGACGTTAGTGACTCTGCCTCGATCGCGCCGCAGTTGGAGCAAATGATGCTGCCGGTATCAGGTCGGCCTCGTATCAATAGCGAGTCGGCGGAGGGTGACCGTAGCAGCGATCTTGTCCGCACAGGCGTCTGACGGCTCGTGCTCCCAAAAGCGGAGCACGAGCCAACCGGCTTCTTCAAGGCGTCGGTCGGTATCACGGTCGCGCGTGACATTGCGGACAACCTTCTCTGACCAGTAGCCAGAGTTGGTCTTCGGTGGAACGTAATGCTCTGGGCAGCCATGCCAGTAGCAGCCGTCAATGAAGACTGCCACTTTAATTGGACGGAATACCATGTCTGCTGTCCGGCGGAGACCCGGAAGGGGACGGGCCGCGACTCGATATCGAAGCCCTCGAGCATGGACGAGTCGGCGAATCAGTCTCTCAGGCTTTGTGTCACGGCTCCTGATCGCCTGCATGTTTCGGCGACGGGCTGCAGATGAAGCCCAGGAACCTTCCGGCGCTTCCCACGCGAGATCTTCGGACACACTGCAGAGGGTAGTCGGTGGGCGACCGGCTATGCACATGGAGGACGAGGGCCACTAAAGAGCTTGGCTGCAAGGCGAAGTCTTCCGATGCCGTAGGCCCTCGCTTCCCCCCCGGTGTCAGGTGTCATGCCTCCGTAGCCCCGCCTCAGGGGCTTGCTCTCCCACCGGCGTCGCCTTCGGTGATCGGCCTGTAAGCCGAGCCTGACCGCTCCCATTGTGGAAAGAAGGCGTGCGGATGACCGGGTGCGGCCGCGCGTTCGCGACCCAGCAGCACGTGAGTTTGTTCGCGGCCGGACAAACTGTTGGCCCTGCTGTTTTCATGGACCCATGACCAGTAAGACCGTAGTCGTAGAACGACGTATCGCCGCAGCTCAGGGCCTGGTGTGGGATGCCCTTACCGACCTGCGAGGCATGGAGGACGTCCTCAGTGGCGTCTCCAAGGTCGAGGTTCTCTCCGATGGCCCCTTCGATGTGGGGACCCGGTGGCGGGAGACTCGGCGGATGTTCGGGAAGGACGCCACCGAGGAGATGTGGGTGACCGAGTGCGACCCGCCCGTGCGGTATGTCGTCGCGGCCGAGTCGCACGGGTCCCACTACCTCTCGGAGTGGGTGCTGCGGGCGGACGGGCCGGAGGCGACGACCGTGCGGATGGCGTTCACCGCCGAGGCCCCCGGCCGTGGGGTCGCGGGCATCCTCGCCAAGGTCCTCGGCGGGGTGGGCACTCGCGCCGTCAGCAGGGCCATCGCCAAGGATCTCGAGGACATCGCGTCAGCTGTGGAGGGGCCGGGTCACTCCGGGCCGGGTCACTCCGGGCCGGGTCACTCCGGGCCCGGTCACTCCGCCCCGTGACACCCCCCATACCCCCGCCCCGACCCGCACCAGCACCGCGCCCCCCGCTGCGGCGGCCACGCCACCGCCCGGCCCCTCGCCGCCAGCGTCGTCGCGTACTGCGGGAGCAGCGAGGCGTCGCCCGGCGATGCGCCCTCCGACGCCGCGAACGCCTCGTACGACGGGACCGTCCCCGTCACGATGCCCAGGTTCGGGGTGCCGGAGGAGGCCAGTTCCCGCAGCGAGGCCTCTATGGTCGACAGGTGCGCCTCGTGGGACGGGTACTCCTGCGCCAGCGTCGGGTAGGCCTCCGTCAGTTCCGCCAGCTCTGTGTCCGGCCAGTGCAGCACCGCCACCGGGAAGGGGCGTGACAGCGCCTCCCGGTACGCGCCCAGCTCCGCCCGCAGGCGGCTGATCTCCGCCTCCAGCTCCGCCGGGTTGTTCGAGCCGAGCGACCACACGCGCTTGGGGTCGTGGAGCTCGTCCAGGGAGACCGTGGAGGTGGGAGACGTATGGGTGAGGTGGAGCGTGTCCGCCGTGGTGTCCCAGTCGTCGTGCGGCGCGCCCAGCATGCGGCGCACCCGGTGGCGGCCGTACAGCAGCGGGTGGGTGGAGTAGGGGGGCTCCGGTACGTTCGCCAGGACCAGGCTCACGCCCTCCGTGAACGTCTCCTGCGCCGCCTCCAGCTCGTCGTGCGCCTCCAGCGCCTCCGCCACGATCACCCAGGGCGCCGGGTCGCGGGGCGCGGCCGCGCGGATGCCGTCGATGATCGCCCTGGCCTCGGCCTCATGGCCGTACTCCCACAGGTTCGCGGCCTTCAGGGCCCGCACCAGGTGCGGGTTCTCCAGGGAGGCCGCCGACGACAGCAGGCGGTCGTAGAGCGTGGACGCGGCGGGGCGGTCACCGGCGAGTTCCCGGTGGGCCGCGGCCTGCAGCAGCAGGGCTTCGGCGTCCTCGGGGTACAGGCCGGCGGTCCGCTCCAGGCGTGCCGCTTCGGCAGTGTGGTCGACGTTCTCGGCAGGCGTGTCGGGGCGCATGGGTGACACCGTACTGCGGGGGCCCGGCGAAAGAGAGATAGGTGCAGGCCAGGCCCCCGCGTACAGGCGAGCTTTCCTAGATCGTCACCCCGTCCACATGCAGCGTCTGCACGGCCCCCGGCGCGAACACCGCGCTCACCGACTTTCCGGACACCCGCGTATCGGTGTACGCGCGGTACATGTCCCCGCCTCCCGTCACGGTGTTCCAGCGCGGGACCACGCCTCCCGAGCCGCCCGTCACCGTCGAGAAGCGGGACAGGTCGAAGGTCAGGGTCTGGGCGGTCGTCGCCGTGTTCACCGCCACCAGCACCAGGCGGCGCGCCGTCGCGTCGTACGCCGCCGCCGCGTAGCTCACGCCCGTGTCCAGGATGGTCATGCCGGGGCGGATGTGGCGGCTGAACTGGGCCATCACGTAGTACTTCGGCTGTACGGTCGTCGGCTGCAGCGTGTTCGCGTCGTACGCGATCATCGCCCAGCCCGTCGACGGGTCCATGACCTGCCAGTAGCACCAGGCCGTCGGATGCAGCCAGCGGAAGTCGTAGCAGAGGTTGCGGGCCATGCTCAGGCCCGTGCCGTCGCTGTCGCCGGTCTCCGAGTTCCACAGCTTCTTGCCCGACGTCGTCACCACGTCGGTGTGGAGCAGGTCCCGGCGGCCGCCCGCGCCCTGGTAGCCGTGCACGTTCACCTGTGACACCAGCGCCCTGGTCGACGAGCCGAAACTCGCCCAGGTGCTGCGGGCGGTGTCGTAGTTGGTCTCGTCCGACGCCGAGATGCGTACGGCCGTCAGGCCCCGCTTGTCCAACTCGCTTCTCATGTACGGCAGTACGGCCGCCTGCACCGCCGGGTCGAGGTGGCAGCCCTCCTGGGTGCCGGTGGCGGTCCACCAGGTGGACGCGGGCTCGTTGAAGGGGTCCACCGTCGCGAAGTTCACGCCCCAGTTGGTGCGGGCGTACAGGGCCACGGCCGCCAGGTGGGAGGCGTGCTGACGGTAGTTCCAGGTCTGGAGGTTGTTGCCGCCGTCGGCCGCGCCGGACGGGTTGTGGTTGTAACACATCCACCACATGGGGGAGTTGGCGAACAGCTCGCTCACCGCGCCCCGTTGGGTCGCCTTCACCAGCATCGCCCGCTGCGCCGCGTCCGCCGTCCAGTCCCAGGCCGAGGAGGTGGGGTCCTCGTTGTTCCAGTCCTGCCAGAAGCCCTCGATCTGCTTGAACGCCGGGATGTTGGGCGACTCCACCATCGTCTCGCCGTTGACGGAGTTCCAGCTGCACGCGCCCAGGTTGTAGCGGGCGATGTTGAGGCCGAGGCCGGGGAGCGAGGTGCCGTTGTACGTCACCGACTTGGTGGTGAAGAAGAGGTCGGCGAAGTCGTCCCGGGTGCCGAAGACGTTCCCCCACCAGGCCAGGGAGGTACCCCAGCCCTCCCAGGTGCCGTAGCGCGTGCCCGGGTTGACGGCGATCGTCGCGTCCGCGTGTGCGGTGCCCGTCGCCAGGGTGCTGCCGAGGAGTGCTCCGCCCGTTGCCGCCAGCAGAGTTCTGCGTCGGATCATGGCTTCTCCGCTTCCCGATGCGTCCTGATGCGTTCTGGGATCTGTCCAGTACATGTCACAAGGAAGCATCGGGGGCGTCCAGCAGGTTGTCGAGAGTTGTCACATCCCTTTCTCAAACCACTGTACGAAGTGGCGCACCCGGCATGGGGGTATACCGGCTGGTGGTATAACAAGACGACAACCGGGGAGGGGGAATCCGATGATCAAGCGCTGGTCCGCGTTCCGGCCCGCCGCCGTCCTCCTCACCCTCTTCCTCAGCCTCGTCCTCCTCGACGCCGGCAGCCTCTTCGCGACCGTCGCCCTCGCCGCGACCGCCGCGGCCGGAGCCGCGCTCGCCGTCTGCTCGGTCATCGCCGCGCGCTGCGCGCCCGCCGTGCCGCCCACCCGGGTGCGTACGGCCATCAGGGACCGGAACCGCCGTACGGCCTTCCTCCCGCAACGCGACCCCGACGCCAGGGGACGCACCCGTCCCCGAGCCCCCGGACTCGTCCTCGCGACGACCGCGTAGGGGCACCATCACGGGTCACCTGTAGGCACCCCGCGCGGATCGTCATGCCGATCGCCTCCATCCCGGCACGACGAGACCCCCGGAGGGCTCACCCATGTCCGCTTTCGCCCGCCTTGTCGAGCAGCTCGCCGAGCTGCTCCAGCCGCTCTTCCACGGCTCCGCGGCCGCCGCCGCGATCATCCTGTTCACCGCACTCGTACGGCTGCTGGTGCACCCGCTGTCCCGGGCCGCCGCCCGCGGCCAGAAGGCCCGCGCCGCGCTCCAGCCGCAGCTGGCCGAGCTGCGCCGCAAGCACGGGAAGAACCCCGAGAAGCTGCAACGCGCCGTGCTGGAGCTGCACACCGAGCACCAGGTGTCGCCGCTGGCCGGCTGTCTGCCGAGCCTGCTCCAGGCGCCCGCGTTCTTCCTGCTGTACCACCTCTTCTCCAGCGCGGAGGTCGGAGGCCGGCCCAACGAACTGCTCGGCCACGACCTCTTCACCGCGCCCCTCGGCGACCGCTTCGCCGACGCGGTGAGCGCGGGAGGAGCGGCCGGGCTCGTGTACGTCGGGCTGTTCGCGCTCGTCGCCGCCGTCGCCTTCTTCAACTACCGCCTGTCGAAGGTGACCCTGGCGGACAGCATGCCGCTGGACACCCCGGGTGCGGGCGCGATCAGCAAGGTCATGCCGTTCATCTCCTTCTTCACGCTGATCACCGTGGCCGTCGTACCGCTCGCCGCCGCGCTGTACATCGTGACCAGCTCGACCTGGAGCGCCGTCGAGCGGGCCGTGCTGTACCGCTGACCTACGGGTCTCACCGCTGACCTACGGTCCAGTACGTGAACCGGGTATTGCGGACCGGAACCGGACCTTGGAGGATCGACCAGTCCTCCGATGGCTGCACACATCGGCGGGCACCCCCGCGATCGAGGGAGATTGTGACCATGAAGCTGCTGCGAGTCGGTACGGCGGGAGCGGAGACGCCCGCGCTGCTCGACGCCGACGGGGTTCTGCGGGACCTGTCGGGCGTCGTGCCGGACATCGACGGAGCGCTGCTCGCCGACGACGACGCGCTCGCACGCATCCGGGCCGTGGCCGGTGAGCTGCCGGCGCTGGATGCGGCGGGGCTGCGCATCGGGCCGCCGGTCGGGCGGATCGGCAAGGTCGTGTGCATCGGGCTGAACTACCACGACCACGCCCGGGAGACCGGGGCCGAGCCGCCCGCCGAGCCGGTCATCTTCTTCAAGGCCGCGGACACGGTCGTGGGGCCGAACGACACGGTGCTCGTGCCCCGGAGGTCGGTGAAGACCGACTGGGAGGTCGAGCTGGCCGTCGTCATCGGGCGCACGGCCCGGTACGTCGAGTCCGCGGAGGCGGCGCTCGGACATGTCGCCGGGTACGCCGTGGCGCACGACGTCTCCGAGCGGGAGTTCCAGATCGAGCGGGGCGGGACCTGGGACAAGGGGAAGAACTGCGAGACGTTCAATCCCCTGGGACCGTGGCTCGTCACGGCGGACGAGGTGCCGGATCCGCAGAACCTGTCGCTGAAGCTGTGGGTCAACGGGGAGCTGAAGCAGAACGGGACGACGGCCGAGCAGATCTTCCCGGTGGGGGAAGTCGTGCGGTACGTCAGTCAGTTCATGACGCTCTACCCCGGGGACGTCATCAACACGGGGACGCCGGCGGGGGTGGCCATGGGGCAGCCCGAGCCGAAGCCGTTCCTGCGGGTGGGGGATGTCGTCGAGCTGGAGATCGCGGGGCTCGGGCGGCAGCGGCAGGAGCTGAAGGACGCCTAGTCGCTGGGGCTGCGCGAGCGTCGGCGACCACGGGTCGTCCGTGCGTCGTCCGTGAGTGCTCGCGCAGTTCCCCGCGCCCCTGGGTGCCTTCGGTCACCCCTTGCTCAGGAATTCCCCTTGTTCAGGTACTCCTCCAGCGCCTCCACCACGAACCGGTGGTCCTCCAGCTGCGGCAAGCCGCTCACCGTCACCGCGCCGATGACGCCGACCCCCTCCACCGTGAGGGGGAAGGATCCGCCGTGGGCCGCGTACACGTCCGGGTCCAGGCGGGAGGAGTCCTCGAACGTCGTGCCCTTGGCCCGGGACCGGGCGCCGACCAGGTAGGAGGAGGAGTGGTAGCGCTCCACCACCCGGCGCTTGCGGGCGATCCACGCGTCGTTGTCCGGGGTGGCGCCGGGCAGTGCGGCGTGGAAGAGCTGCTGGCCGGCGCGGTGGATGTCGATCGCGACCGGGGCCTGGCGCTCCCGGGCCATCTCGACCAGGAGCGTGCCCAGCCGCCAGGCGTCATCCGGGGTGAACTCACTGAAGACCAGGCGGCGTTCCTGCGCCTCCAGCTCCTCGACGGTCGGAGTGATCTCCGGGGTGAACTTCGGGGTGATTCCGCTGCTGTGCGTCACAGTGCCACCGCCACTCCGTCGCGGGCCGAACGGCGGGCCGCCTCCAGTACGTCGAGGGCGGCGGCCGCCTCCAGCGCGGTCACCGGGTTGGTGCCGCCCTCGGTAAGGGCCCTGGCCACGGCCGCATAGTACGCGGGGTAATCGCCCGGAAGGGTCGGTTCAGGGCGGCCTCCGCCGGTCAGCGGGGACTCTCCGGAGCCGACCCGGCCCCACAGCGACTCGGGCTCGGTGCCCCAGCCCGCGCCGGGCAGCTCGCCCTCGCGCAGGGCCGCCTCCTGGGGGTCGAGGCCGTACTTGACGTAGCCCGCCCGGGAGCCGAGCACTCGGAAGCGGGGGCCGAGCTGGGCGGTGGTGGCGGAGACGTAGAGGTGGGAGCGGACGCCGCCGGTGTGCGTGATGGCGATGAAGGTGTCGTCATCCGCCTCGGCGCCCGGGCGGCGGACGTCCGACTCGGCGTAGACGGTGGCGGCGGGGCCGAAGAGCAGCAGCGCCTGGTCGACGACGTGGCTGCCGAGGTCGTAGAGGAGACCTCCGATCTCTGCCGGGTCGCCCGACTCGCGCCAGCCGCCCTTGAGTTGGGGGCGCCAGCGCTCGAAGCGGGACTCGAAGCGGTAGACGTCGCCCAGCTCGCCGTCGGCGATGAGCTTGCGCAGGGTGAGGAAGTCGTTGTCCCAGCGGCGGTTCTGGAAGACCGACAGGAGCAGTCCGCGCTCCTCGGCCAGCGCCGCGAGCTTGCGGGCCTCGGTGGCCGTGCCCGCGACCGGCTTGTCCACGACGACCGGGAGGCCGGCCTCCAGGGCGGCGGTGGCGAGCGGGACGTGCGTCTTGTTCGGGGACGCGATGACGATCAGGTCCAGCTCGTCGGCGCGGGCGAACAGCTCGTCGGGGGTCGCGGCGATCCGGACGTCCGGGTGGCCGGCGCGGGCCTGCTCCTGGCGCTCCGGGTTGGCGGTGACGACCGTGTCGAGGACGAGGCCCTCGGTGGCGGTGATCAGCGGGGCGTGGAAGACGGAGCCGGCGAGGCCGTAGCCGATCAGGCCGGTGCGGAGGGGTGTGCCAGTCATGCCGACTACTTTCGCAACGCTGTTGCCAAAGTGCAAGCGGCGGGGAGAATGGGCCCATGAGCAGCAGTGCGAGAAGCGTGACCCTGGGCGTGAACCTGCCGGCGTTGCGCAGCCACAACACCGCGCTCGTGCTGGATCTGCTGCGGACGGCAGGCCCTGAGGGGATCAGCCGGCTGGAGCTGGCGGAGCGGATCGGGCTGACCCCGCAGGCCGTCAGCAAGATCACCGCGCGGCTGCGGGCGGAGGGGCTGGCGGCGGAGGCGGGGCGGCGGGCGTCGACGGGCGGCAAGCCGCGGACCGCGCTGCGGCTGGTGCCGGAGGCCGGGCATGCGGTGGGGGTGCACCTGGACCGGGACGCGCTGCGGGCGGTGCTGGTGGATCTGACCGGGGCGGTGGTGGCGGAGCGGAGCGCTTCGCTGGGGCTGGGGGCCGGTCAGGCGGCGGTGGTGGCGGGGGTGAGCCGGGAGGTGCCGGCGCTGCTGGCCGCCCGGCCGGGGGGCGCCCTGCTCGGGGTCGGCGTCGGGGTGCCCGGGCCGCTGGACCACGTCCGGGGGGTGCTGCACCGGGTCACCGGGTTTCCCGAGTGGGACGGCTTTGCGCTGCGCGAGGCGCTGGAGCGGGAGCTGGGCGCGCCGGTGACGCTGGACAAGGACACGAACGCCGCGGCGCTGGGCCTGGCGGTCGGCGGGGTGGCGGAGTCGTTCGCGTATCTGCACTTCGGGGCCGGGCTCGGGGGTGGGATCGTGCTCGGCGGCGCGGTGCACCGGGGGGCCAGGACCGGGGCGGGGGAGTTCGGGCACCAGGTGGTGCAGCTGGACGGGCCGGTGTGCGGGTGCGGCAACCGGGGCTGCGTGGAGGCGCTGTGCCTGGCAGCCGTGGACCGCGGGGACTTCGAGGAGGCGGCCCGCGTGCTGGGCACCGGCGCCGGGAACCTGGTCGCGCTGCTCGACATCGACGTGGTGCTGCTGGGCGGGCGCACGGTGGCGGCCCGGCCGGAGCACTTCGTACGGGGCGCCGCGGCCGTTCTCGACGAGCGGGGCCGGAGGGTGGGCGAGGACCCGGTACCGGTGCGGATCGCTCCGGGGGAGGGACGGGAGGTCGCGGAGGGCGCGGCCCAGCTGGTGCTGGCGCCGCTGTTCGGGCGGGGGGAGGGGTGAGGGGAGGAGGGGGCTGAGGGGCCGCGGGGGCCGTCTTCCGGATGAGGCCCCGCCCCAGGTCGGCGGACAAGGCCCACAGGGCCGACCGGGTGGGAATCACCCCCTCCCCAGGTGCGGCGCACGCGTGTCGGGCCGGGCGTCCGGCATGGTCATGTGTTCATGCGACTGTTGTTGTCCGCGTCCCTGTTCCTCCCCCTCGCTCTCGTGTCCGCGCCCGGGGTTGCGCACGCCGTCGGACCCGAGAGCGGCTGTGCCGTCTCCGACGGGCGCTCCTTCCCGCTCACCACCCGCATCCACGGCGGTCCCCGCTCCTACCAGGCCGGGGGCGGATACGGCACCTGGTACCTGGAGCTCACCAACAAAACCGGGGCGACCTGCGAGAACGTGCACCCCGTCGTCGTACTCGTGGACGAGAAGCGGGCCCTGACGTCGACCCAGCCCCGGCTGGAGTTCTACGCGGGGAACCAGACCCACCCCGTCCGGTTCGAGACCACCGACGAGGACGAACTCGTCGGAGCCTTCGAGGGGTTCCCCGGCTTCACCGTCGGCCCTCGCGGGACCGTCACCGTGAAGGTGCGGCTCGCCGTCACCTCCGATGCCGTGCCCAACCGCGTCACCGCCAACGCCGCCGTCGTGCAGCGCCACGACGACGACGGGGACTGGGTGGGCCAGTCCAACGACTACCGGTTCGGCATCGACTCCGAACCCGCCCCCGCCACCACCGCCGACCCCGAGCGGTCCCCCGCCCCCCGCCTCCCCTCCGCCGAGGAGCTCGCCGGCACCGGCACCCCTGCCCCCACCCCTGCCCCCTTCGCCGAGGAACTCGCCAGCACCGGCACCCCCGCCGCCGCCGTCACCGCCGCCCTGGCCGTACTGCTCACCGCGGGCGGCACCCTGCTGGTGTTGCGCAGGCGCCGCTGAGCCCGCCGGACCCGTCTGCGACGATCCCTGCGTGGACTACCCGAACGACCAGGCCCCCGGCGCCCCCGTCCGCTCCGGCATCCCCGAACACGGACGCATCCCGAAGTACTACGCGGTGAAGGCGCGCGTCGACCACCTCGTGGCGCAACTCCCCGAGGGCAGCGCCATCCCCACCGAGCGCGATCTCGCCGAGGAGTACGACGTCGCCCGCGAGACCGTGCGCCAGGCGCTGCGCGAGCTGGTGCTGGAGGGCAAGCTGCGGCGGCAGGGGCGCGGAACCGTCGTCGCCGGGCCGAAGCTGGAGCAGCCGCTGTCCCTGGCCAGCTACACCGAGGGTGTACGGCGGCAGGGGCGCACCCCCGGCCGTACCCTCGTCACCCTCGACCGCTTCCCCTGCCCGGACCCCCTGGCCGCCGAAACCGGGCTCACCCGGGGCGAGGCCGTCTGGCACCTGGAGCGGGTGCTGCTCGCCGACGACGAGCGGGTCGGCCTGGAGAGCACCTACGTGGCCGTGGCCCGGGTGCCCCGCCTGGACGCCGACTTCGACCCGGACTCCTCCTTCTACGCCTACCTCCACTCCCAGGACATCGCCTTCGGCGACGCCGACGAGCGCATCGAGACCGTGCTCGCCACCCCACGCGAGGCCCTGCTCATCGGCACCCCGCCGGCGCTGCCGATGCTCCTGATCCACCGGGTCTCACGGGACACCTCCGGAGCGCCCCTGGAGCGCGTACGGACCCTCTACCGCGGCGACCGCTTCTCCTTCAGCGCCCATCTCGGCGGCTGAAAATCGATCCTCCGATCCCTTTCTCCATAGACAAGAAGCATCACGAATACATAACGGGTCTAGCCCAAACTTGATGGCTCGTTCACGCTCCCGTTGGGAGCCGGACCCTTCCGGTTCCCCGAGTCCGAGGAGCGTTGCCGTCGTGAGAGTGACAGTCGTCGGAGCCGGCGTGGTGGGCACCATGCACGCCTGGCAAGCAGTGGAACGCGGCCACGAGGTCGTACAGATCGAGCGCGAGGCGGAGGCTCGCGGCGCCTCGCTGCGCAATTTCGGCCAGATCTGGGTCAGTGGCCGCGCGGTGGGGGAGGAGCTGGACACCGCCCTCAGGGCGCGGGAGCTGTGGGAGGAGATCGGCGCCCGGGTGCCGAGGCTGGGCTTCCGGGCCAACGGCTCCCTCACCCCGGTCCGCGGCGACCTCGAACTCGCCGTCGCCGAGGCCGCCGTAGCCCGCCAGGACGCCGCGGCGCGGGGCCGCGAGCTGCTCACCCCGGCCGAGGCACGCGCCCTCAACCCCGCCCTGCGCGGCGAGTTCACCGCCGCCCTGTACTGCGAGCGGGACGCGGCCGTGGAACCGCGCACGGCTCAGCTCGCCCTGCGCGAAGAGCTGCTGAAGTCGCCGCGCTACACCTTCCTGCCCGGCCGCGAGGTCCGCGAGGTCATCGGCACCGGTGCCGTCCGCGACGACCACGGCGACGTCCACGGCGGTGACGTCGTCCTGCTGTGCACCGGCGCCTGGCTCGGCGGCCTGGTCCGCGAGCTGGCCGGGCCCGAGCTGCCGGTGCGCCGGGTCCGCCTGCAGATGATGCAGACCGACCCGCTGGGCGAACCGCTCGCCACCTCGGTCGCCGACGCCGACAGCTTCCGCTACTACCCGGCCTACCGCGGCGACGCCCTGGATGCCCTCGCCTCCGGGCAGCCGCAGAGCGAGACCGCCGAGCGGCACCGGATGCAGCTGCTCATGGTCCAGCGCGCCGACGGCGGACTGACCATCGGCGACACCCACGAGTACGAGCACCCGTTCGCCTTCGACACCCTCGAAGACCCCTACGACCACCTCGTCGAGGTCGTCGAATCCTTCCTCGGACGCCCGCTGCCGAAGATCCGCCGCCGCTGGGCGGGCGTGTACGCGCAGTGCACCGACCCCTCCCGGGTGGTGCACCGGCAACAGGTGCGCGACGGGGTGTGGCTGGTCACCGGGCCCGGCGGGCGCGGCATGACCTGCTCGCCCGCGATAGCCGAGACCACCGCGAACGAACTGGGCTGGTGAGGGACATGACCGAAGACATCCGACTCGTCGTCCTCGACATGGCCGGCACCACCGTCGCCGACGGCGGCCTCGTGGAGCAGGCGTTCACAGAGGCGGCCCGGCACCTCGGTGCCGAACCCGCGTCGATGCTGGACCACGTCCGCGCCACCATGGGCGAGTCCAAGATCTCCGTCTTCCGGCATCTGTTCGGGGAGGAGGCGAAGGCCCAGCAGGCCAACCAGGCCTTCGAGGAAGCGTACGCCCGGCTCGTCGGCGCCGGCCGGATCGCGCCGGTCCCCGGGGCGCGCGAGGCCATCGAGGAACTCACCGCCCAGGGCCGTACCGTCGTGCTGACCACCGGCTTCGCCCGCACCACCCAGGACGCCATCCTGGCCGCGCTCGGCTGGCAGGACCTGGTCCCGCTGACGCTGTGCCCGGCCGACGCCGGGGGCCGCGGACGGCCGTACCCGGACATGGTCCTCACCGCCTTCCTCCGCACGGCCGCCGCGGACAGCGTCCGGCAGGTCGCGGTCGTCGGCGACACCTCCTACGACATGCTCAGCGGCGTCCGCTCGGGCGCGGGCCTGGTCGCGGGCGTCCTGACCGGCGCCCATGACGCGGACGCGCTCACGGCGGCCGGCGCGGGCCGGGTCCTGGACTCCGTCGCGCAGCTTCCGGGAACGCTCGCATGAGCAGCGGCATCCGTTTCGACGGCGTCACCGTCTCCTACGACGGCCAGGTCGTCCTCGACGCCCTCGACCTCACCGTCGCCCCCGGCGAGGTCATGGCGCTGCTCGGGCCGTCCGGATCCGGCAAGACCACCGCGCTGCGGGCGGTCGCCGGGTTCGTGCGGCCCGCCGCCGGGCGGGTCTTCCTCGGGGACCGTGACGTCACCGGGCTGCCCCCGCACCGGCGGGGCATCGGGATGGTCGTCCAGCAGTACGCCCTCTTCCCGCACATGCGGGTCGAGGACAACGTGGCCTTCGGACTGAAGGCCCGCAAGGTGGCCCGGGACGAGATCCGCGCCCGGGTCGCCGAGGCCCTGGAGCTGACCGGCATGGCGGCCTACGCCCGCCGCTACCCCCGCGAGCTCTCCGGCGGCCAGCAGCAGCGCGTCGCCATCGCGCGGGCCCTCGCCATCCGGCCCGGAGTGCTGCTGCTGGACGAACCCCTGTCCGCCCTCGACGCCCGGCTGCGCTCCGGCATGCTCGCCGAACTGGCCCGCCTGCACCGGGAGCTGCCGGACGTCTCGATCCTGTACGTCACCCACGACCAGGTCGAGGCGCTCACCCTGGCCGACCGGATCGCGGTGATGGACTCGGCCCGCCTCCAGGCCTGCGGCACCCCCCGGGAGCTGTACCGCGCCCCGGCCAACGAGTTCACCGCGTCCTTCGTGGGCAACGCCAACCTGCTCCCGGTCACCGTGGGTCCGGGCGGCGTGACCTTCGCCGGCACCGAACTGAAGGTCGACACCACGGGCGTCGCGCGGGGCGCGCGGGCCACCCTGTGCGTACGGCCGCACCTGATCAGCGTCGGCGACGGCCCCAACCGCCTGACCGGGACGGTACGGGAGATCCAGTGGCGGGGCGCCACCCACCGGCTGTACGTCGAGACCGACGGCCACCGGGTCATGGCGGACCTGCGGGAACTGAGGAACCCGCCCGCCCTCGGCGACACGGTGAGCCTGCACTTCTCCCCGGAGGACGCGGTACTGCTGGCCGCCGGAGTCGGCGATGACTAGACGGCTCCTGTGGGCCCTCCCGCCCGTCGCCCTCCTCGCCCTGTTCTTCCTCTATCCCCTCGCCCTCGTCGTCGAGCAGTCGCTGAAGCCGGACACCGGGGGTACGTCCCTCCAGCCGTACGCCGACGTCTTCGCCTCCGAGGCGTTCCGCGAGGCGCTCTGGACCACCGTGTGGCTGGCGCTCGCCGCCACCGCCGGATGCCTGGTCCTCGGTTTCGCCCTGGCGCTGGTCATCGCCTTCGTGCCCTTCCCCGGCGCACGGGCGGTGGCCCGGTTCATCGACGTCTTCCTCTCCTTCCCGTCCTTCCTGATCACGCTCGCCCTGCTGTTCGTGTACGGCACGGTCGGCATGGCCAACGGACTGTGGACGGACGTCACCGGGGCCGCCGACGGGCCCTTCCAGTTCCTCACCACACCCTGGGGCGTCCTGCTCGCCGAGATCACCTACTTCACGCCGTTCGTGATGCGGCCCCTGCTCGCGGCCTTCGCCCAGCTCGACACCGCGCAGCTGGAGGCGGCCGGTTCACTGGGCGCCCGGGCGCCGAGGATCATCCGTCGGATCATCCTGCCCGAGGCGCTGCCCGCCCTCGCGGCCGGCGGCAGCCTGGTCCTCGTCCTGTGCCTCAACGAGTTCGGCATCGTGCTCTTCACCGGCGCCAAGGGCGTCACCACGCTGCCCACCCTCGTCTACAGCAAGGCGATCCTGGAGTCCGACTACCCGGGCGCCTGCGTGGTCGCCGTCGTCAACGTCCTGATCTCCGTGGGCCTGTACGGCCTGTACCGGGTGGTGAGCCGTCGTGCTGGTGCATAGCCGCGGGGCCAAGTGGACCGTATGGGCCCTCTTCCTCCTGCTGTTCCTGCCCCTGTTCGCGCTGCCGCTGCTGGTGGTCCTCGGCGCCTCCTTCGCCACCCACTGGTCCAGCGTGCTGCCGTCCGGCTTCACCACCGAGCACTACGCGGCCGCCACCCGCGGCGAGGCCCTTCAGGCGCTCACCACCAGCCTGGTCACCGCGGCCGGCGCGAGCCTGCTCGCCCTCGCCACCGGGACCTGGGCAGCCCTCACCGCCCAGGCCCTCGGCAGGCGCGGACGGCGGGTGCTCGACGCGCTGTTCGTGCTCCCGCTCGCGGTGCCCTCCGTGGTCGTCGGGCTCGCCGTGCTGGTCGCCTTCTCGCAGCCGCCGATGCTGCTCAACGGCACCCGGTGGATCGTGATCGTCGCGCACACCGTGCTGGTCACCGCCTTCGCCCACCAGTCGGTGTCCGCCGCGCTGACCCGCCTCGACCCCGCCTACGAGCAGGCCGCCGCCTCGCTCGGAGCGCGCCCCTCCGCCGTGCTGTGGCGGGTGAAGCTGCCCCTGCTGCTGCCCTCCCTGTCCGCCGCGGCCGGCCTCTGCTTCGCCCTGTCCATGGGCGAACTGAGCGCCACGATGATGCTCTACCCGCCCGACTGGACCCCGCTTCCGGTCCTGATCTACGCGGCCACCGACCGCGGTGCCCTGTTCACCGGGTCCGCGATCGCCGTGGTCCTGATGACCGCGACGCTGCTCGTGCTGTTCGCCGTCTCCCGCGTGCGCACCAAAGCCTCCTACCGCTGACCGACACCCCCCTTACCTGTTGGGAGTTCACCTCGCCATGCCCAGAAACCGCAGCACGCTCGCCGTAGCGCTCGCGCTGGTCGCCACCCCGGCGCTGTCCGCCTGCGGCGGCAGCTCCGCCGCCTCCGACGAGAAGGTCGTCACCGTCTACAGCGCGGACGGCCTCAAGGGGGAGAACGGCGACGGCTGGTACGACCGGATCTTCGCGGACTTCGAGAAGGAGACCGGGATCACGGTCGAGTACGTCGAGGGCGGCTCCGGCGAGATGGTGCAGCGCGCCGTCCGCGAGAAGAGCAACCCGCAGGCCGACGTCCTCGTCACCCTGCCGCCGTTCATCCAGCAGGCCGACGGCAAGGGGCTGCTGCAGACGTACGTCCCCAAGGGCGCCGACCAGGTGAGCGGCGCCGACAAGTCCGCCGACGGGACGTGGACCTCCGTCGTCAACAACTACTTCGGGTTCATCTACAACACGAAGGAACTGGCGCAGGCCCCCACCACGTGGGAGGAGCTGCTGGACCCCAAGTACAAGAACAAGCTCCAGTACTCCACCCCGGGCGTGGCCGGTGACGGAACCGCCGTCCTCATCAAGGCGATGCACGACTTCGGCGGCGAGGAGGCCGCGCTGGAGTACCTCGGCGAGCTGCAGTCCAACAACGTCGGCCCGTCCGCCTCCACCGGCAAGCTCGCACCCAAGGTCGACAAGGGCGAGCTGCTGGTCGCCAACGGCGATGTGCAGATGAACTACGCCCAGTCCAAGGACATGCCCAACCTCGGGATCTGGTTCCCCGCGCGGGAGGGCGGCAGGCCGACGACGTTCGCGCTGCCGTACGCCGCCGGTCTGGTGACGGACGCCCCCCATACGGAGAACGGCAGGAAGCTTCTCGACTACATGCTCAGCCGGACGGCACAGCAGCAGGTCAGCGAGATCGGCGGCGGCTTCACCGCCCGCCAGGACATCGAGGCGGCCGACGCCGACGCGATCGCCCTGACGAACATCGTCAAGGACGTCGAGATCTTCGAGCCGGACTGGGACGCCATCGAGAAGAACCTCACCGAGCACGTCGACAACTGGAAGTCGGCAACCGGCAGCTGAGAGCCGTCCGGCGGCGCCCCTGCCCGCGTAGCTGCGGGCAGTCGTGCCGCTGGGGCGGCACGGGTGGGCGCGGCGGCACCCCGCAAGCGCGGGCGAACGCACCCACCCCACGGCACCCCGACCCCCGGTCACCCGGCACCAACGGCACCTCCACCCCCGTTCGACCCCGGAGCCTCCCATGACGTCACACCCGACCCGCCGCACCGTGCTCACCGCCACCGCGACCACCGCCGCGGCCCTCGCCCTCGGGGCCGCCCCCGCGCACGCCGTCCCGGTGCTGCCCAACGGCACCAGCAAGGACAAGATCCTCGTCATCGGCATGGACGGTCTGCGCCACGACCGGATCGCCGCCGCCGACGCCCCGCACCTGAAGGCCATGATGAGCGAGGGCACCTTCGGCACCTCGCTGCTCTACGCCAACCCCATGGCCGCCACCTCCTCCGGCCCCGGCTGGTCGACCATCGCCACCGGCGTCTGGCCCGACAAGCACGGAGTCAAGGACAACACCTTCACCGGCAAGAAGTACGGCCAGTACCCCGGCTTCCTCGCCCGCCTCGCCCAGCTCCGGCCCGAGCTGTCCACCTACGCCGCCGTCGACTGGAAGCCCCTCGACACCCAGGGCACCGTCACCCCCGGCGCCGACGCCAAGCTCGTCCTCGACGGCGACGCCGACGGATACACCGGCCACGACGCCACCATCGCCGCCGAGGCCGAGGCCCTCCTGCGCGACCAGAACCCCGACGTCCTCTTCGTCTACTTCGGCCAGTCCGACATCGTCGGCCACAACTCCGGCGCCGGCAGCCAGGCGTACCTGGACCAGATCGCCGTACAGGACGCCTACCTCGGCAGACTCCGCGCCGCGATCAAGGCCAGGCCCAGCCACTCCACCGAGCGCTGGACCGTCATCGTCACCACCGACCACGGCCACCTGGACGCCGGCGGCCACGGCGGCTCCGCCATCGAGGAGCGCCGCACCTTCGTCCTGGCCACCGGCCCCGGTATCGCGGCCGGGGCCCGCCCCCTGGACACCCGGCTCGTGGACGTCGTCCCCACCGTGTTCCAGCAGCTCGGCATCCCCGTCGACCCCTCCTGGGGCCTGGACGGCAAGCCGATCCAGGAACGCTCCACCGACCCCTTCGACGCGCTCCCCCTGTCCGCCCGCACCGACGAGACGGGCATCCCCCAGAGCGTCCTCGGCTACACCCGCACCCCGCCCAGCGGCTGGTCCGTCATCAACAGCGCCATGGGCACCGGCGGGATCACCGAGTGGCGCGGCTGGTCCTTCGCCACCGACGAGTTCTGGTCCCGCACCCAGCGCGACCAGTCCCGGGAGCTCAACGTCCGCGCCCGCGGCGTCTTCGCCGTCGCCGACTCCGACGAATGGGCGGACAAGACCTTCTCCGGCACCTTCGACAGCACCCTGGTGACGCCCGCCCACAACGTCACCGGCAAGAGCACGGTGCGCCTGGACTTCGTCACCTTCTACCGTCAGGAAGGCGCCCAGACCGCCCAGATCCTCGCCTCCTTCAACGGCGGCACCCCCACCGCCGTCAGGAGCTACACCTCCGACGTCGTCTCCCAGCCGCAGTCCCTGTCCGTACCGGTCCCGGCCGGAGCCACCACCGTGAGCTTCCGCTTCCGCTACACCGGATCCAACAACTGGTACTGGGTGATCGACGGGGTCAAGGTCAGCACTTCCTGATTAGGCTGAGGGCGTCGGTACGCCGTGGTTCCGGCGCCCTCCGCTCATCCCGTACGTACGCCAGGAGTTCCGCACATGGCAGACCGCAAGCCCATCGAGTCATGGCTCACCGACATGGACGGGGTGCTGATCCACGAGGGCGTACCGATCCCCGGCGCCGACGCCTTCCTGAAGAAGCTGCGCGAGTCCGGCAAGCCCTTCCTGGTGCTGACCAACAACTCCATGTACACCCCGCGCGACCTGCACGCCCGGCTGCGCCGCATGGGCCTGGAGGTGCCGATCGAGTCCATCTGGACCTCGGCGCTGGCCACCGCCCAGTTCCTGGACGACCAGCGGCCCGGCGGCTCCGCGTACGTCATCGGCGAGGCGGGCCTGACCACGGCACTGCACGACATCGGCTACATCCTCACCGACCACGAGCCGGACTACGTCGTCCTGGGGGAGACCCGGACGTACTCCTTCGAGGCCATGACCAAGGCGGTCCGTCTGATCAACGGCGGCGCCCGGTTCATCTGCACCAACCCCGACGAGACGGGTCCGTCCACCGAGGGCCCGCTGCCCGCGACCGGCGCCGTGGCCGCCCTGATCACCAAGGCGACCGGCAAGCAGCCCTACTTCGCGGGCAAGCCGAACCCCCTGATGATGCGCACCGGCCTGAACGCCATCGGCGCCCACTCCGAGTCCAGCGCCATGATCGGCGACCGGATGGACACCGACGTGCTGGCCGGCATCGAGGCCGGGATGCAGACGTTCCTGGTGCTGACCGGGCTGACCGGGACCGCGCAGGTGGAGAACTTCCCGTACCGCCCCTCCCAGGTCGTCGACTCCATCGCGGACCTGGTCGACCGGATCTGAAACCCGCTTCCGCCCGAATACGACCCGTTCGGAGCAGCCGGACCCCCCTGAGGATGCGGGGTCCGGCACCCAGGGGGACTCTCCAGGTATCTGGAGGTTCACGATGGGCACATTCAAAGTCACTCTCTGTGCGGCTACCGCGGTGGTCGCCGCGGCGCTCACCCCGGCGGCGTACGCGGCGGACGGAGGTGGCATCTCGGTGAATCCGGCCTCTCCCGTCCCGGGCGCCGAGGTCGCGCTGCGGATGACGGGCTGCGCCGAACGGACGGCGAGCGCCTTCTCGGCCGCGTTCGTCACCGACGTCAAGCTGGCCGTCACCGGCTCCGAGGGCGTCCTCGTCGGCGAGAGCCGCATCCGGTCCTCGCTGCGGGTCGGCTCCTACGACATCACCGTCACCTGCGGGGGCGCCCGGCACACGGTCGAGCTCCCGGTGGGGAACACGCCCAAGGCGCCCGCCTCCCCGATCGCCCCCGTCAAGGCGGGCGGCGGCGGTGCGGCGGTCCAGGTCGCCGCCGGGGAGACCGGGACGGCCGGACCGGGCATCGGCCACGCGGTGACCGGCCTCGTCCTCGCCTCGGTCGCGGCGACGGCCGTGGCGCTCAGAAGCGCCCGCCGGAGCCGCGGGACGGACTGACCATGTCCGACGAACACCGCTCCCGGCTCTCCGGCCGGCTGCTGACGGGCCTGGCCTGGGCCGTGCTGCTGCTCGGGCTGTGGCTGTGGGGACGGGACGTCACCGACGTACGGCACGGGGCGTCCGCGCCCACCACCGGCGACATGGCCGCGGTCGGCCGCCCACCCGACGTCGACCTGCCGCCCCCCGCCGGACCGCTGGGCCCGGCGCATCCCCAGCGCCTGGACATACCCGGCCTCGGCGTGCAGGCACCCGTGGTCGCCCGCGGCCTGGATCCGCAGGGCGCCGTCGACCCGCCGCCCTTCGAGCAGCCCGGCGTCGTCGGCTGGTACGCGGCCGGCGCGGCACCCGGCGCCCGCGGGACGGCCCTGATGGTGGGGCACGTGGACACCGAGACCCGGCCCGCCGTCTTCTACAAGATCAGCGCGCTCAAGCCCGGCGCGACGGTCCGGGTCATCCGCGACGACGGGCGGGTCGCCGAGTTCACCGTCGACGACGTCCAGGTCGTCACCCGTGAGCTCTTCGACGCCCGCCAGGCCTACGGGCCCCGCGACCCCAGCCGCGCCGAACTCCGGCTCATCACCTGTGGCGGCACCTTCGACCGGGCGAGCCGCAGCTACACGGCGAACGTGGTGGTGTCGGCGTATCTCACGGGCACGGGCCTGTGACGCGCACCCGGCCCGGTCGACGACCCGCTCCCCGGGAAGCCGCCGACCGGGCTGGTCCTCGACCGCGCACGCTCGGGCTGCGGGAGAAACCCGAAGGCAGCGCGGGAGGCTCGAAGGGTCATGAGAGGGAGGCGCCAGGCCGGGCGGGGGCCGGGGCCGTCCGGTACGACTGTAGAACGGAAGCAGGCCCCGGCCCAGGGGCCGACCTCGTGTGCTTCGGGATGCGTGTGTCAGGATTGAGGCTTGGATGAGTGCACCCAAGGGGGAGTGGATGTACGGCAGCAGGGGGGCCCGCAGGGGGGCGTCCGCGGTGGTGCTGGGGGCGGCACTGCTGATCGCGGGCTGTTCTTCCTCGGACGACGGGGGTGACGAGCCGGAGAACGCCGGCGCCGGCATCACCCAGCAGCCCAAGGACATCGACCCGTTCTGGGTCAATCCGCAGGGCAACGCGGCCCAGCAGGTGGCCGCCTACGAGAAGGCGGGCAAGAAGGCCGACGCCGAGCAGATCCGCAAGATCGCCGAGCAGCCGACCGGCGAGTGGATCGGCCCGGAGACCCCGGAGGACGACGCCCGCGGCTACACCGAGGCCGCGGACAAGGCGGGCCGCACGGCCCTGCTGGTCCTCTACAACATCCCGCACCGCGACTGCGGCCAGTACTCACAGGGCGGCGCCGCCGACGGCAACGCCTACCGCGAGTGGATCGACGGGGTCGCCCAGGGCATCGGCGACCGCTCGGCCACGGTCGTCCTCGAACCGGACGCGGTCCTGCACCTGGTGGACGGCTGCACCCCGGACGAGTTCCACGAGGAGCGCTACGACCTCCTCAAGGGCGCGATCGAGAAGCTGAAGTCGCTGAAGAACACCAAGGTGTACCTCGACGCGGGCAACGCGGGCTGGGGCAACCCGGACCAGATCTTCGAGCCGCTGAACTGGGCCGGCATCGCCAAGGCGGACGGCTTCTCGGTCAACGTCTCGAACTTCTACACCACCGAGGACTCCATCGCCTACGGCAAGACCCTCTCGGCGAAGGCGGGCAACAAGCCCTTCGTCATCGACACCAGCCGCAACGGCAACGGCCCCTACGAGGAGGGCGACCCGGCGGAGCGCTGGTGCAACCCGCCCGGCCGCGCCCTGGGCGAGACCCCGACGACCAAGACGGCCGACCCGCTGGTCGACGCCTACGTCTGGGTCAAGCGCCCGGGGGAGTCGGACGGCGAGTGCAAGGGCGGCCCGAAGGCCGGCGAGTGGTGGCCGGAGTACGCCCTGGAACTGGCCAAGGCGACCACGCCCTAGGGGCGCGGGGAACTGCGCGAGCAGCCCCCACACGCCCCGAAGCCGCCGACGGCGCTATGGCACCCGAACCCATTGCGCCTCGGACGGCACTCCCTGGTCGTCCACGACGAACAGCATGTACCACCCGGCCTGAACGAGGTTCTTGTTCTCCGGCATCGTCACCGTCACCTTGTTCCCCTCCGTCGTGAAGTCCAGCGCGATCGACCGCTGGTCCACGTCCGTCACATGCGTGGCCGCGCTCGGCCGGATCAGCCGCACCTTCTTGATGGAGGAGGCGTGCTGCGAGGTGAACGTCCCGGACTCGCCGTGCTCGATGGTCTCCGTCCCCTTGGACAGCGACGGCCGCGAGCCCTGGTACAGATACGGCGGCGTGTAGATCTCGATCCGCTGCTCGAACTTGCCCGGCTTGGTGTTCGCCTTGTCGGCGTAGAGCGAGTCCGAGCCGAAGAACATCACGCGTCCGTCGGGCAGCAGCACGGAACCGGAGTGGTAGTTCCGTCCGACCAGGGGATCCGCGACCTGATCGAAGGAGTTGCTCGACGGGTCGTAGAGCCGGGCTTCGAGGATGTTGGAGTCACCCCGCCCGCGATAGTCCTCCGAACCGCCCGACACCAGCACCGAGTCATCGGGCAGCACGGAGGCCGACGGATAGCGCGTCCCCTTCTCCAGCGAGGGCCCGTCCACGAACTTCGGGCTGTCCGCCTTCAGGTCGACGATCCGGGTCTTCTCACTGGACAGCTTGGACTCGCCGACCCCGCCACCGCCGATGACCATGTACTTCTCGTCCTGCGCCGGAGGCAGCAGCACGGTCCCGGAGGTCTCCAGCCGGTCGGGGTCGCTCAGCCCGGGAACCTTGGTGAACTTGTTGGTCTCCACGTCCCAGACGCCGGGGTCACGCCCGACGTCGTCCGGCCCGTAACCGGCGTTGGAGCCGGAGTAGAAGACCTTGCCGTTCTGCATCAGGAACAGCGCCGGATACGTCGGGAACTGCCGGACCTTGTCGGTGTACGTCCACTTCTGGGTCTCGGGGTCGTACACCTCGTTCTTGCCCGGCACCAGCTGCCCGATGTCGTCGAGCCCGGAGACGCTGAGGATCTTCCCGTCGCTCAGGGTGGTGAGCGTCGGGTACCAGCGGGCCTCCTTCATCGGGTCGACCTTGATGTACTTCTCGGCGACCGGATCGAACTCGTAGGCGTCCCGGATGCCCTGGAAGTCCTTCTTGTCCAGTGCGAGCTTCTGGGCGATGCCGTAGGTGTTCCGCGCGTCGGTGCCGGACAGGCCCTGCACCCGGTAGTTGTCCTCGGTGCCGGTCTCGTACTTGGAGCCGCTCTTCTGCGCCTCGACGTAGATCCGCCCGAGACCCGGGTCGTTGCGCAGGAACTCGCCGGTCGCCGGGTCGAAGACCTTCTTCGCGCGCGGCACCAGCACCGGGTCCTTGGAGACGAACGTCTTGCCGTTCTCCTTGCCGGTGAACTTGGTCCCGGCGGGCAGGGTGATCGGCTCGTCCGGGTTCTCGTTGTGGACGATCATCAGGCCGCCGGCCTTGGTGACGTCACCCTTGAGCTTCTCGTACCGCTTGGTGCCGCCGGCGATCAGCAGATTGCCGTTCGCCAGCTGGGTGTGGCCGGTGCAGAACAGGTCGGTCGGGGTGGGCACCTTCTTGATGGTGCCCTTGACCGGGTCCCAGATCCGGGTGTCGAACTTCTTCGCGTCGAAGTTCTCCTGGTTGTTGCCGGAGCCCGCGACGAGCAGCACCTTCCCGGTGCGCAGCAGCGCCGCGTGGATGGTGTTCTGCCGGTACTCCTCCGGGAAGTCGACGATCTCCCAGTGGCCGTTGTCGGCTTTGTACTCCGGTCGGTTGATCTGGTACTGGTGGTATTTCTCGGTGCCGAAGCGGTAGAGCCACGGACCGTTCATCCCGGCCAGCGCGAGCACCACCGCCGTGCCTATCGCGAGTCGACGGACACGGCGGCGGCCGGCCTGGTCTTTCATTCCTTACGTCCCCCAAGTCCACCCAGGGCGATCTGCATGGTCTGGTCGGTGCCGCCGCCCTGCGAGGCGGCCCAACTCGGCTTGTGCTGCGGGTCGTGCTGCGCGCCCGGCTGGGCCGGCAGCGGCTGCGCCTGGTGCGGCGCCACCGGGGCGCCCGCCTCCGGCTCCCCGCTGACCGGCGGCTTCTTCTTCGCCTGCCGCAGCATGTGCCGCCAGGCGAAGATCGGGGTCGCGGTGATCAGCATGGCGAACGTCGCCCAGATGACCATCGCGGGGTGCGCGTGCCCGTAGACGAAGCCGGCGGCGATCGAGGCGCCGAAGATCAGGATGAAGTACCAGTGGTAGCGGAAGGTCCCGAACCAGCGGTCGGGGCTGGCCGAGTCGCCCTTGGGGGTCACCACGAACTTGCTCTTGCGGCGCAGCACCGAGTCCATCAGCGCCTTGGCGTACAGCGGCGCCGACAGCGCGGACATCACCATGCCGGCCACACCGCCGGAGCCCTCCGGCTCGTGCGGCGAGACGTTGTGGCGGCGGTTCCAGATGTACAGGCCGATCTGGAGCGCGGAGGCGTTGCCGTAGAGCATCAGCCAGATGGTGGGGTCGATGTTCACGCCGGAGGCGCCGAGGCCCAGGAACAGGGCGCAGCTGAGGGCCGCGAGGATCCAGTTCAGGGCGGACATCGGGTAGAAGATGATCATCATCGTGTAGTTGAAGAGCTTGCTCGGCGGCAGCGAGTACCAGCCCTTCCAGTACTGCTTGAGGATCGTCTCGTAGGTCCCTCGCGACCAGCGCATCTGCTGGGTGAAGAAGTCCGTCCAGGCGCTCGGGCCCTCACCGACGGCGAGCACGTCCGGCGTGTACACCGAGCGCCACTTCTTGCCCGTCGCCGGGTTCTTGTGGCGGTGGATCTCGAAGCCGGTCGCCATGTCCTCGGTGATCGAGTCGTACAGACCGCCGATCTGCTGCAGCGCCTTGATCCGTACGGCGTTCGACGTACCCACGAACATCGGGGAGCCGTAGCGGTTGCCCGCGCGCTGGATGAGGGCGTGGAAGAGGAACTGCTGGGACTCGGCGGCCTTGGTGACGAAGTTGTCGTAGTTGCCGTAGACCTGCGGGCCGATGACGAAGCCGACGTTCGGGTCCCGGAAGAAGCCGAGCATGCGCTCCAGGTAGTTCGGGAGCGGCACGTGGTCGGTGTCGACGGAGGCGAAGAAGTCGTAGTCGTCGCCGTGCGCGTCCAGCCAGGCGTTGTAGTTGCCGTGCTTGGTCTTGGCGCGGTGCGGGCCCTTGGCCTGGTTCCACTTGGCGATGCCCTTGCGGGAGAAGTGGTGCACGCCGAGCCGGGCGCAGACCTCCTTGACCTCCGGGTCGTCGCCCTCGTCGAGCAGCCAGACGTGCAGCAGGCCCCGGTGGCGCAGCTTGACCGCCGCCTCCAGGGTCTTGGTCACCATCTCCAGCGGTTCCTTGCCGGGCACGAAGGAGGTGAGGAAGGCGACCTTGGTGCCGGTCTCGGGCACCACCGGGATCGGGTCGCGGGCGACCAGGGTGGCGTGCGCGTTGGACAGGACGTTCATGCACCGGAAGAACTCGATCAGACCGATCGAGACGAGCATCACCATGTCCAGCGCCGGCAGGAAGTCATAGGCCGGATAGTCGCGTTCGGTCCAGTGCCCGGGCTGCAGCAGCCAGGCCAGCAGCACCAGCGAGAGCAGCGGCGCCGCGGCGAGCATCAGGGCCACCCGTATGCGGTGCGGCTCCTGGGAGATCAGCGAGCGGTACTGCACCCGGTACGGCTTGTTCGGATCGGGCTGGGTGAGGGGACCGGCCAGCCGGCTGTAGTGCTCGTAGTCGTATTTCGGCAGCGTCTTCTTGATGCGCCGGAACGACCCGGTCCGATGAGTCGGCACTCTGAGCTGAGTGGTCTGGGACGGGTCGGAGTTCTGCCGGGCGCCCGTCGGCGTCGACGTCATGAGTCATCCCCCCACACGCAGGTCGACCGCGTGTCTGTCGGTTCCTTCGTCGGTGTCGGTCCCCCTCGACCTTCACAGACGTATCAGTGGCGGGTCACCGTCACCACATCTTCCACTTCATAGACATGGAAACGCGACCTTCCGGTTGCATGATGCCCCCCTCGGCATCCGGTCGTGAACGGGGCCCCTCTCCCCGCCAGAACGGCAACCGGCTCCTTGCCCCCCAACTGCCGCACACGGGCAGCAGCTTGAAGAACCAAGGGTTCTACGGCGTTCGGCATGATCGCAAGATGCGAAACGCGGTGTTTACCGGTCATACGCGTTCATTGTGGCGGCTGTGGGGGTCTTGGGTGTCCGGTGTGCGCGTCCGGGGACGCGGGAAGCCCCCCGCGTCGACGGGGGGCTTCCTGTGTCGGTGCGCCGCCAGGGACTCGAACCCCGGACCCGCTGATTAAGAGTCAGCTGCTCTAACCAACTGAGCTAGCGGCGCCTGCTGACGCGACAACTCTACCCGACCTGGGAGGGTGCTCCGGACGGCCCCGGCCGGGCCCCGGGCCGTACATCATTCGGACCGTCAACATGCGCGCCTGGAAGACGGTTGCGAAACTGACTAATGTGTACACACGCGGACATTTCCATCCGGAATGTGAGGGTCATCGCATGGGGACTCCGGTCTTCGAGGAATTCGATCCCCCGAACGACTGCGAGTGCCCCGGATGCGTTCACTGGCGCCGTGTCCTGCCGCACTCCGCGGCCGGCCGCGGGGGCGCCCATCCGGCCCACCGGACGGTGATCGTGGCGGCCGCCGCGGCGGCGCTCGGCGCCGGGCACGCCGTACCGGCGCTCGCGGCCCCGCAGGCGCCCGGTCGGCCGAGCCTTCCGGCGGCCGACGAGCCCGACACCCCGCAGGGGAGCAAGGCCCCCCTGCACGGCCCCGGCGGGGCCCCGGGGAAGCCTTCGGCGGCGCCCGGCACCACCCGCGCGGAGATCATCCGGCGGGCCAAGCAGTGGGTCGCGGCGAAGGTGCCGTACAGCATGTCCCAGTACTGGTCGGACGGGTACCGGCAGGACTGCTCGGGGTTCGTCTCGATGGCCTGGAGCCTGCCCGGCAACGAGTGGACCGGCACCCTCGACCAGTACGGCGTGCGCATCGCGAAGGAGGACCTCCAGCCCGGCGACATGCTGCTGTTCCACAACCCGGCCGATCCCGAGCGGGGCTCCCACGTCGTCCTCTTCGGCGGCTGGACGGACTACACCCACACCTCCTACATCGTCTACGAGGAGACCCGCCCGCACGCCCGCAGGCAGGCCACCCCGTACGCCTACTGGAGCCACTCCAGCCGCTATGTCCCCTACCGCTACAAGGGTCTCGCCGGCGGTACGGCGGGCTCGGTGCCGGAGACCGCCGGACCGGAGGCGGCACCCTATCCGGGGCGGGCCTACTTCGGGCCCGGGGCCAACAACAAGTACGTCACCGAGCTGGGCCGCATGCTCGTCGGGCGCGGGGCGGGGCGCTACTACACCTCGGGCCCCGGACCGCGCTGGTCGGACGCCGACCGGCGGGCCACGCAGGCCTTCCAGCAGGCGCAGGGCTGGCGCGGCGGGGACGCGGACGGGCTGCCGGGGCCGCGGACCTGGGCCCTGCTGGTCACCGGCCAGGGCAGGGACATCACCGCGGGAGCGGCCGGTGCGCCCGCGCCGCCCTCCTCGCACGGGGTGCCCGGGTATCCGGGGCGGGCGCTGTTCCGGCCCGGGGCCGACAACACCTACGTCACGCTGCTCGGGAAGCAGCTGGTGAAGAAAGGGTTCGGCAAGTACTACACGACCGGTCCCGGACCGCGCTGGGGCGAGGCGGACCGGCGGAACGTCGAGGCGTTCCAGCGCGCCCAGGGATGGCGGGGCGGCGCGGCGGACGGCTACCCGGGGCCGGAGACCTGGCGGCGGCTGTTCGCGTAATCGATCTTTACCCCCCTGTTGTGACGCATCTGGCGCGGAGGCTGGAGGCACGCATGAGCACGACCACTTCACCGACACCGGAGTCCGAGGGACCGCCCAGGACCGCCCGGCTGATCCAGAACGAGGCCACCACCGAGATCCCCGTCCATCTGCTCTTCCGGGACGAACCCGCCCCGGTGTCCGTCCCGCTGAAGCCCGCCGTCGTCAGCCGCCGGCAGGGCACGGGGGAGCAGCCGCGGCTGCGCCGGCCGGCCGCCACGAGGGCGCGGACCGTGCCCGACGTGGACCCGGCCCTGACCGAGCGGCCCGCCAGGGTGCTGCCCGGAGCGGTGGGGGTGCTGGCCGGTGCCTGCGGTCTCGCGGGCTGCGCGGTCACCTCCTGGTGGGCCGGGGCACTGCCGCCGCTCGTACTGGAGGCGCTGCGGCTGCCGTCGTACGCGGGCGGCAGCCTCGGCCCCGCGCAGTGGGCGGCCTACGCCGGGGCCGGTGCCCTCGGCCTGTTCGGCTTCGGCGGACTGGCCCGGGGCCGGACCGGACGGGCCTGGGTGCTCGGTCTGTTCGGCCGCTACCGGGGGACCGTCCGGCGCACCGGACTGATGTGGGTCAACCCGATGCTGCTGCGCCGCCGGGTGGACGTACGGCTGCGGCACTGGCGCAGCGAGCCGATGCCGGCGGCCGACGCGAGCGGGGTCGCGCTGCGGGTGGTGGTCCTCGCGGTGTGGCGGGTGCGGGACACCGCGCGGGCCACGCTGGGCGTCGAGGACCACGAGGCCTATCTGCGGGAGTGCGTGGCCGCCGCGCTCGCCCGGGTCCCGGTGGAGGCACCGGGGTCGGGGCGCGGCGGCGGCGAGGCGGCGGGGGAGGCGCTGACCCGGCTGGTCGCGGCCGACGCGGCGCCCGTCGGCGTCGAGGTGTTCTCGGTGCAGCCGGTCCAGGTGGAGTACGCCCCCGAGGTGGCCGCCGCCATGCACCGGCGCCGGATCGCCGCGCTGGACGCCCAGCACCGGGCGTCGATGCTCACCTCGGTGGTGGACTCGGTGGAGGACACGGTGACCCGGCTGACCATGCGGGGGCTCGTCGAACTCGACGACTACGAGCGCAAGGCACTGGTGAAGGACCTCACGGTCGCCTTCTGCGCCGGGCGGGGGGAATCCGCCCCGTGACGGGTGTGGTCATGTCTTTGTTCTGGACATGGCCAACCAACGCCAATATTCTCGGACTTGGTCTAGACCTACCCTGCACAGCTCACTGAACATCCCCCACGTTCCCAGGAGCGGCAGTATGCGCAGAAAGACCAAGTTGTCTGCTGCCGTGGTCGGTCTCGCCACCACTGGAGCCCTTGTGCTCTCGTCCGGCGGGGCCAGCGGCCACGGCTACACCGATCTCCCCATCAGCAGGCAGAAGCTCTGCCAGAACGGCACCGTGACCAACTGCGGCTCCATACAGTGGGAGCCGCAGAGCGTCGAGGGCCCGAAGGGCTTCCCGGGCTCCGGCCCGGCCGACGGGCAGATATGCAACGGCGGGGTCGGCCACTTCGGCCAGCTCAGCGCCCCGCGCACCCCCTCGGGCGGTGCCTGGCCCGCGACCAAGGTGACCGGCGGTCAGAGCTACACCTTCCGCTGGCAGTTCACGGCCATGCACGCCACGACCGACTTCCGGTACTACATCACCAAGCCGGGCTGGAACCAGAACCACAATCTGGCCCGCTCCGACCTCAACCTCACACCGTTCCTGACGGTGCCGTACAACAACCAGCGGCCACCGTCCACGCTCTCGCACAGTGGCAGGCTGCCGTCCGGGCTCAGCGGACGGCACGTGATCCTGGCGGTGTGGACGGTCGCCGACACCAACAACGCGTTCTACGCCTGCTCGGACGTCACGTTCTGAGCCTCACCGAGGTCCTCCGGGGGCGGCCGACCGTCCTCGGGGGGCTCCGGGCATGTTCATCTGACGGCTCGTCAATTACTCTGCGCGAGCATGGAGTCCACGAGCACCGCCGAACTCGTAGGGGCGCGCTGGGGTGATCACCGGCCGGGGCTGTGGTGCGCGGACCGGGTCATGACCCACCACGAGGTCGCCGCCGGTGCCGCCGCCCGCGCGGCGCTCCTGGCCGACCTGCTGCCGGCCGGCGCCGAGCCGCACGTCGGAGTGCTGCTCGACAACACCCCGGAGTACCCCCTGTGGATCGGCGCCGCCGCCCTCGCCCGGGCCGCGGTCGCCGGGATCAACCCCACCCGCAGAGGCCCGGAGCTGGCCCGGGACATCCTGCACACCGAGTGCCGCGTCCTGATCACCGAGCCCGGCCATCTGCCCCTGATCGAGGGCCTCGACCTGCCCGGCGTCCGGATCCTGCTGACCGGCTCCGAGGAGTACGACGCCCTGCTCGCGCCGTACGCCGGTGCCCGTCCCGACACCTCCCGCGCCACCCCGGGCGACCGGCTGCTGCTCTGCTTCACCTCCGGCTCCACCGGCGCCCCCAAGGCCGCGATCTGCACGCAGGGCCGGCTGGCGGCGGCGGGGAGGTCGCTGGCCGGACAGTTCGGCACCGGCCCCGAGGACGTTCACTACATCTGCATGCCGATGTTCCACGGCAACGCCGTCATCTCCGACTGGGCCCCCGCCCTCGCGGCCGGGGCGGGCGTGGCGCTGCGGCGGCGGTTCTCGGCGTCCGGGTTCCTGGCGGACGTACGCACGTACGGGGCGACGTACTTCACCTACGTCGGCCGGGCCGTCCAGTACCTCCTCGCCACCGAGCCGCGCCCCGACGACCGCGACAATCCGCTGCGGCTCGGCTTCGGGACCGAGGCGGGGAGGGCGGACGCGGTGGCCTTCGAGCGGCGGTTCGGGGTGCGGCTGGTGGAGGGGTACGGGTCCTCCGAGGGCGGTGCCGCGGTGCAGTGGTCGCCGGGGACTCCGGCCGGGGCGGTGGGGCGGGCGGGGCCCGGGCTCGTCGTACTCGATCCGGAGACGGGCCGGGAGCGGCCGCCGGCGCGGTTCGACGCGGGCGGGCGGCTGCTGAACGGGGACGAGGCGATTGGGGAGCTGGTGAACCGGGGGCCGAGCCCCTTCGAGGGGTACTGGCGCAATCCGGCGGCGGAGGCGGAGCGGCGGCGGGACGGGGCGTACTGGACCGGCGACCTCTTCTGCCGGGACGCGGACGGCTACCTCTGGTTCGCCGGGCGCACCGACGACCGGCTGCGGGTCGACGGGGAGAACCTGGCCGCCGCGATGATCGAGAACATCCTCGCCTGGTACGAGGGCGCCCGCGCCGTCGCCGTGTACGCGGTGCCGGACCCGGTGACCGGGGACCAGGTGATGGCGGCCGTCGCCGGGGACTTCGACCCGCTGGGGTTCGCGGAGTTCCTGCTGGCCCAACCGGACCTGGGCACGAAGATGGCGCCCCGTTTCGTGCGGGTCATGGGCCGGATGCCGGTCACAGCGACGAACAAGATCCACCGAGCCCAGCTCAGAAACGAGGGCCTCCACTCCCCGGACCCGGTGTGGTGGCGCCCCCCAGGCACACCCACGTACCGCCCCCTCACCCCGGAGGACACGAAAGGCCCCCTCGTCTCCCCGAGCCCCTGACAAAGCGAAGGCCCCCCGCTGCTCGCGAGGGGCCTTCGTCATCTGTGCGCCGCCAGGGACTCGAACCCCGGACCCGCTGATGCTGCATCTTCCGGGGGGTGACCCCCGGACCCCCAGCCGCCCTCGCGGCACCGCGG
>NZ_JBSFVG010000004.1:183746-269602 GCF_053592195.1 Streptomyces sp. NPDC002776
GAGGCCTTCACCGTCTGTGCGCCGCCAGGGACTCGAACCCCGGACCCGCTGATGCTGCATCTTCCGGGGGGTGACCCCCGGACCCCCAGCCGCCCTCGCGGCACCGCGGTGGTCCGGGGCCAATGGATGAAGGCCCCTCGCTGCTTGCGAGAGGCCTTCACCGTCTGTGCGCCGCCAGGGACTCGAACCCCGGACCCGCTGATGCTGCATCTTCCGGGGGGTGACCCCCGGACCCCCAGCCGCCCTGGCGGCACCGAGGTGGTCCGGGGCCAATGGATGAAGGCCCCCCGCTGCTCGCGAGAAGCCTTCACCGTCTGTGCGCCGCCAGGGACTCGAACCCCGGACCCGCTGATTAAGAGTCAGCTGCTCTAACCAACTGAGCTAGCGGCGCATGACTCACGCCAACCGCTTGTTTTGGTGTCTCGCGGCTGGCGACGAAGAAAATAGTACCTGGTCCGAGGGGGTGCTTCGAACCACGGGCAGGCCGGCCCACCGCCCCCACGGCCCGCGGACGAGAGACGAGCTAGATCGCCAAAGACAACAGCACCGGCGCCGCGTTCCGGTTCAGCGCGTCCGCCGCCTGCCGCAGCCGGTGCGCGTGCTCCAGCGGCAGCGACACCGCCAGGCACCCCACCGACGCCCCCGCCGTGATCGGCACCGCGGCGCACACCGTGCCCACCGCGTACTCCTGCAGATCCAGCACGGGAACCGTCGGCGGCTGGGCCGCGAGCCGAGACAGCAGGAGCTTGTCACTGGTGATCGTGCGCGAGGTGAGCCGGGCCATCTTGTGCCGCGAGAGATGGTCCCGCCGGCCGTTGTGGTCGAGCTGGGTCAGCAGGCTCTTGCCGACCGCCGTCGCGTGGGCGGAGAAGCGGAAGTCCACCCACTCGTTCACCGCGGGAGCGGCCGGGCTCTCGGCGTACTGGGTGACCTTCACCTCACCGTCGACGTACCGGCTGATGTACACCGCCGCGCCGACCGAGTCACGCAGCCGGTCCAGCGTCCGCTGGAGCTTCTCGCGCAGGGCCGCCTCCCGGTCGTGCGCCGAGCCCAGCCGGGCCAGCGCCTCGCCGGTGACATAGGCGCCGTCCGTGGTCTGCTCGACGTACCCCTCGCGGCGCAGCATCCTCAGGAGGCTGGGCAGGCGCTCGGGGCTGAGGGTGGTGTGCCGGGCGAGTTCGGTGTCGGTGATTCCGGTGGTGTGCCGTGCCACGGTCTCCAGGACGCGCAACGCGTCCTGGGCCGAGTGGTACGGCGCGGTCGGCTCGTGCTTCAGCGCCACGGTGTTTCCCCCTGCGCTAGCTGTGTGAGGCCGGATTCCGGTCAGGCAATCTCCACGATAGCCGCCAAGGGGCCTGTAGTGAGCGCTTGTTGACGAGAATCCGACGCCCTCAACTGCGGCGATAACCCCCTGGCATATGACACCGCCATCACCTGGCCCGCCGCGTCACAGCACCGCGCCGAGAAACTCCCGGGTCCGGTCGTGCTCGGGGTCGCTGAAGATCTTCTCCGGGGCGCCGGCCTCGATGACCCGCCCGGAGTCGAACATCAGCACCTGGTCCGAGATGTCCCGGGCGAAGTTCATCTCATGGGTCACACAGAGCATCGTGATGTCGGTGGACCGGGCGATGTCCCTGAGCACATCGAGGACGCCCGCGACCAGCTCCGGGTCCAGCGCCGAGGTCACCTCGTCCAGCAGCAGCACCCGCGGACGCATCGCCAGCGCCCGGGCGATCGCCACCCGCTGCTGCTGGCCGCCGGAGAGCTGCCCGGGGCGCTTGTCCAGGTGCTCGGTGAGGCCGACCAGCTCCAGCAGGTCCCGGGCCCGCTCCTCGGCCGCGTCCTTGGACATGCCGAGCACGGTCACCGGGGCCTCGGTGATGTTCCTGAGGACCGTCATGTTCGGGAACAGGTTGAACTGCTGGAACACCATCCCGATCTTCTTGCGGACCTCGCGCACCTGCTTCTCGGGCGCCGGGAACAGCCGCTGCCCGTCCACGGTGATCGTGCCCTCGTCGGGCTTGGTCAGCGTCATCAGCAGCCGCAGGATCGTGGTCTTGCCCGAGCCGGAGGGGCCGATCAGCGTGACGTGCTTGCCCGCCTGGACGGAGAAGTCGAGGTGGTCGAGGACGGTGTTGTCGCCGAACCGCTTGGTGACCTGCTCCAGCCGGATCAGCTCGCCGTTCGCGCGCCGGTCGGCGGGGTTCATGTCGGGGCCGGGCTGGATGTCAGTGGACAAGGCGTCGCTCCAGGGCTCGCAGAAGAAGGGAGGCCAGATAGGAAATGACGATGAAGGCCACACCGATCACCGTCAGCGGCTCGGTGAACTGGAACTGCTCCTGGGCGAACAGCCGCGCCTGGCCGAGCATGTCGAGGACGGTGATCGCCATCAGCAGCGGCGTGTCCTTGAGCATGGAGATCACGTAGTTGCCGAGCGCCGGCACGACCCGCCGGATCGCCTGCGGCAGGATCACCGCGGTCCACGTCCGGGTGAGCGGCAGGTTCAGCGCCGTCGCGGCCTCCCACTGGCCGACCGGCACCGCCTCGATGCCGGCCCGGTAGACCTGCATCGTGTACGTGGAGTAGTGCAGCCCGATGCCGACCACACCGGTGATCAGCGCCGAGAAGGTCAGGCCCCACTCGGGCAGCACGTAGAAGAGGAAGAACAGCTGCACCAGCAGCGGGGTGTTGCGGATGAACTCGGTGACCGCCCCGACCGGCCAGCGCACCCAGCGGCTGGGCGCGCGCATCAGCAGCGCCCACACCAGCCCGAGGGCGAAGGAGATCAGCGAACCGAGGGCGAGGGCCTGGAGGGTGACCCACAGCCCGTCCCAGAAGTGCGGCATGAAGTCGCTCACGGCGTTCCAGTCCCAGGTCATCACAGACCACCCCCGACCGGCTCGGGCACGACGACCCGCTTCTCCGGCTGCTTGCCGACACCGGCCTTCAGCTGCTTCTCCAGACCCCGCATCACCCGGGTGAGCAGGAAGGCGATCACGAAGTAGATGAACAGCAGGTACGTGTAGATCTCGGCGCTCTCCTGGAGCGCGAGCCGTACCAGGTTGCCGCTGAACGCCAGATCGCCCATGCCCATGACCGACACCAGTGCGGTGCCCTTGAGCAGCTCGATCAGCAGGTTGGAGAAGGGCGGGATCATCTCCGGCACCGCCTGCGGCAGCAGGATCAGCCGCATCCGCTGCCAGGGCGTGAAGCTGAGGGCGATACCGCCCTCCTGCTGCGCCGGATCCACCGCGGTCAGGGCGCCGCGCACGATCTCCGAGCCGTACGCGCCGTACGTCAGGCCGAGCGCCAGCGTGCCGGCCCACATCGGCACCAGCTGCCAGCCGAAGGCCGTGGGCAGCACGAAGAACACCCAGAAGATCATCACCAGCGCGGAGGTCCCGCGGAACACCTCGGTGTAGAAGCCCGCGAGGAAACGGACGATCCACAGCCGGTGGGTGCGGGCGATGCCGACCACGAACGAGACGGCCGTGGCCAGCAGCGCGCTGAGGAACAGCAGCTGGACGGTGACCCAGACGCCCTTGAGTACGAGTTCCCAGAGTCCCGACGTCATCCGCCGCACAGCTCCTTCGCGGTCAGGTCGGTCATCTCCGCCTCGGTGAAGCCGAACGGCCTGAGGATGCGCAGCAGTTCGCCGCTCTTCTTCAGCTTGTGCAGCTCCACGTTGAAGGCGTCCCGCAGCCTGGTCTCGGTGGGCCGGAAGGCGAACGCGCCGCCGTCCACATGGGGTTTGCCGCCGACGATGGGCTTGAAGGCCTTGGTCGCCTCCGCCTTGCTCGACTTCTTCACCACCTCGCGGGTGGTCAGCGCGGTCCCGGCGAACACGTCGACCCGCCCCGCCTCCACGGCGTTCAGCCCGGCGACCTGGTCCGGGACGATGAGGATGTCGCTCTCCTCGTACCCGGCCTCGACCGCGTACTGGATCTCCGCGTAACCGGTTCCGGTGGCGAACTTCGCCTTCTTCTCCACCACGTCCCGGTAGGTGTGCAGACCCTTCGGATTGCCCTTGCGGACGATGAAGGAGTCGAGCATCTGGTAGTCGGGATCGGAGAAGATGACCTGCTCGCAGCGCTCGGGATTGACGTACATCCCGGCCGCGACCACATCGAACTGCTGCGAGTTGAGCCCGGGGATCAGCGAGCCGAACTCGGTCGGCACGGGCTGCACCCGGTCCACCCCGAGCCGCTTGAAGATCACCTTGGCCAGTTCGGGCGCCTCGCCGGTCAGCTCACCGTCGCGGTCGATGTAGCCGAACGGAATCTCACCTGCGATGCCCAGCCGCACGACACCCGCGGCGCGCAGCCGTTCCAGCAGGTCACCGCCGTCCTCCGTGGACGCCGTGGCGACCCGTGAGCAGCCTGCCGCGCCCAGCGCACCGAGCGCCGCCACCCCCGCGAGCAGCGTTCGGCGGGTGGGTCCAGATGTGTGTTCGCCATGTTCGAGTGGTGGAGCCATGGCGGCGCGGCTACCCGAGCGCATGCGATGTATGCACCCTGTTCGTATGACTGATCGGTTCATCGAGGTCTCGCTCCTGAAGCGGGACATCCACTGCACGGCGAAACTCCTGGACGACCGCGCACCGATCACCTGCGCGGCCGTCTGGGACGCCCTCCCGCTCAGCGGGGACGTCTACCACGCCAAATACGCCCGCAACGAGATCTACGCCCTCTTCCCGCCCTTCGCGGACACCGAGCCGCCCCTGGAGAACCCGACCGTCACCCCCATCCCCGGCGACCTGTGCTACTTCGCCTTCGCGGGCGCGGAGCTGGGCACCAAGGCCTACGGCTACGACCGCGAGGTCCGCCCCGGCACCACCCTGGTCGACCTCGCCCTGTTCTACGAACGCAACAACCTGCTGCTCAACGGCGATGTGGGCTGGGTGCCCGGCATCGTCTGGGGCCAGATCGTGGCGGGTCTGCCCCAGATGGCGGACGCCTGCAACGACCTCTGGCGCTCGGGCGCGGCGGGGGAGACGCTCAGCTTCCGCCGGACATGAGCGCGTGCGCCGCCCGCAGCACCAGATCGTCCCGGTGCCGGGCGGCCACCAGCTGGAGACCGACCGGCAGTCCGTCCCCGTCGGTGCCGACGGGGACGGTGGCGGCCGGCTGCTGGGTCATGTTGAAGGGGTACGTGAAGGGCGTCCACCCCGTCCAGCGGCGGTGCCCGGAGCCCTTGGGCACCTCGGCGCCGGCCTCGAACGCGGTGATCGGCAGGGTGGGGGTGACCAGCAGGTCGTAGGAGTCGTGGAAGCGGCCCATCCGTCGGCCGAGTTCCGCCCGGACGTCGACGGCGGCCAGATAGTCCAGGGCGTTGCGGCGGGCGCCGAGTGCGGCGATCTCGCGCAGACCGGGGTCGAGCAGCTCCCGCTGGTCCGGGCCGAGACGCTGGGTGACCCGGGCGGCGCCGCAGAACCACAGGGTGTGGAAGGCGTCCACCGGATCGGTGACATCGGGGTCGGCCTCCTCGACGTACGCGCCGAGCCCCGCGAGCCGCTCCACCGCCCCCCGCACCGCCGAGGCCACCGCCGGACGCACCGCCACCTGGCCGCCGAGCGTGGGCGAGTACGCCACCCGCAGCCCGCGCACGCCCCCGGTCAGCCCGTCCAGGAACGATCCGGGCGCGGGGCCCAGCGCCGACCAGTCCCGGGAGTCCGGCGCCCCGATGACGTCGAGCAGCAGCGCCGCGTCGGCGACGTCCCGGGTCATCGGGCCCACGTGCGCGAGCGTCCCGAACGCGCTCGCGGGATACAGCGGCACCCGGCCGTAGGTCGGCTTCAGCGCGAAGATCCCGCAGAAGGACGCCGGGATACGGACGCTTCCGCCGCCGTCGGTGCCGAGCGCCAGCGGGCCCGCGCCGAGCGCCACGGCCGCCGCGGCGCCGCCGCTGGACCCGCCCGCCGTGCGCGTCGGGTCCAGCGGATGCCGGGTGACCCCGGTCAGGGGCGAGTCGGTGACGGCCTTCCAGCCGAACTCGGGGGTGGTGGTCTTGCCGACGAAGACGGCACCGTGCGCGCGCAGGCGGGCGACGGACGGCGCGTCCTCGTCCCAAGTCCCTTGCTCCGAAATGGTTTTGGAGCCTTTCAGGGTGGGCGCGCCCCGCATCAGCAGGATGTCCTTCACCGTGACCGGCACCCCGTCCAGCAGCCCTGCGGGCTCCCCGCGCCGCCACCGCTCGGTCGACGCGCGGGCCTGTGCCAGCGCCTGCTCGGCGGTGATCCGCACGAACGCGTTCACCTCCGGCTGGATCAGCTCGGCCCGCTCCAGCACCGCCCGCGTGGCGTCCACCGGGCTGAACGCGCCCGCGCGGTAACCGTCGAGGAGTTGTCCGGCCGTGAGTCCGGTCAGGTCGGTCATACGCCCTCCAGCGGGGGGAAGTTCAGCGTCCCGGTACGTATCCGCGCTGCTTGTCGACGACGTTCGGCAGGGTTCTGCCCGCCTCCCAGCGCGCGTACAACTCCACGAACTGAGCGGCGAGTTCGTCGCGCCAGCCGACGGTGTCCCCGCTCATGTGCGGGGAGACGATCAGTCCCGGCAAGCCCCACAACGGGCTGTCGGCGCCGAGGGGTTCGTGCGCGAAGACGTCCAGCGCGGCGCCCGCGATCCACCGCTTGGACAGCGCCTCGACGAGCGCCTCCTCCACGACGAGCTGTCCCCGGCCGACGTTGATGAACCGCGCGGAGGGCTGCATCACGCCGAACCGGCGCGCGTCGAACATGCCGTGGGTCTGCTCGGTGAGCGGTGCGGCGGCGATGATCCAGTCGGCGCGGGCGATCAGCCGGTCCAGGTCCTCGGGGCCGTGGATGCCGGTGCGCGGGACCCGGCCGACCAGCGCGGGGACGACGCCGAGCGCCTTGAGCGTGCGGACGACGGCCTGCCCGATGGGCCCGGAGCCGACGACACAGGCGCGGGTGCCCCTCAGCCGCCGCGACTCGCGGTGCTGCCAGGTCCGCTGCCCCTGCAGCTCCAGGGTGCGCGGCAGGTCCTTGGCCATCGCCAGCACGAGGGCGGCGACGTACTCGGCGATGGGCTCGTCGAAGATGCCGCGGGCGTTGGTGACCACGGTGTCGGAGACGGCGAGTTCCGGACACATCAGGTGGTCGACGCCCGCGCTCGCCGTATGGACCCAGCGGGGCCGGGGGCCGTCACCGGGCCAGGCGTGCCGTACGGCGTGCGAGGTGAAGTCCCAGACCAGCAGCACATCGGCGTGCGGCAGCCGGTCGGCGAGGGTGGCGGGGTCCGCGTGCTCGATCCGCGCCCGCCCGGTGAGCCGTCCGAGCCGGGGGAGCGGGTCGGCGTCCAGGACGAGCAGCGTGGGCGTGGTCATGCCGTTCCTTCGCTGAGAACCGGACGTCTGACATGCGCGGATTGACCACGCTCGCACCCGAATCTACCTTCGTCAACACGGACGCCCGCACCGTCCGCCGGTCCCCTGTCTCCTCGCGAGGGCGGTGCCTGCGATGGACGTGTCCTTCCTCGGTGGTCCCCGGCCGCAGCGCGGTGTCGGTGTGGTCGCGCCGTTCGACTTCGCCCTCGACCGCGAACTGTGGCGCTGGATCCCGGACGAGGTGTCCCTGCATCTGACCCGCACGCCGTACGTGCCGGTCGAGGTGAGCCTGGACCTGGCGCGGCTGGTGAGCGAGCACGAGACGCTCTCCGAGGGGGTCCGCACCCTGATCGCCATCGCCCCCGAGGTGGTGGCCTACGCCTGCGCCTCGGGCAGCTTCGTCGGCGGGATCGCGGGCGAGCGGGCGATGTGCGAGGCGATGACCAGGGCGGGCGCGGTGCCCTCGGTGACCACCTCGGGGGCGCTGCTGGAGGCGCTGGCCGACCTCGGCGCGCGACGGGTGGCGCTGGTGACGCCGTACACGGTGTCGGTGACCCGGTCGCTGGAGGAGTACGTGGCCGAGGCGGGCGTCAGGGTGACGGGGTGTGCGTTCATGGGCCTGACGCGGCACATATGGAAGGTGCCCTACCGCGATGTGGTGGACATGGCACGCGGGGCGGTGCGGCGCGGCACGGACTGCCTGTTCATCAGCTGCACCAACCTGCCGACCTACGACGTGATCCCGCAACTGGAGGCGGAACTGCGCATACCGGTGATCTCGGCCAACCAGGTCACGATGTGGGCGGCCCTGCGTCGGCTGGGTACCCGAGCCGTGGGGCCGTACCAGACGCTGATCGATCCGGCGGCCCGCAGCGGCCCCGCACTTCCGGACGTGGAACAGCAGCAGGAAGGTTCGACATGACGGCACTCGGATTCCTCTACCCGGGCCACTCCGCCGAGGACGACTATCCACGCATCGAGCAGCTCCTGGGCAGCGACATCCGGGTGGACCTGGTGCACACGGACATCGGCGAGGACGCGCACCGGGTGGACGCCCTCAGGGAGATGGGCTCCGCGGACCGCCTGGCGGCGGGCGTGGAGCAACTGCGGCTGACCGGCGCGGAGGCGGTGGTCTGGGCCTGCACGAGCGGCAGCTTCGTGCACGGCTGGGAGGGCGCCCACGAGCAGGTGCGCGCCCTCGCCCTGGCCGCGGGCATGCCGGCCTCCTCGACCTCCTTCGCCTTCGTGCACGCGCTGGCGGAGCTGGGGCTGCGCCGGGTGGCGGTGGGGGCGACGTACCCCGACGACGTGGCGGACCTGTTCGCCGGGTTCCTGCGGGCGGGCGGCGCGGAGGTGGTGTCGGTGCGGGGTTCCGGCATCGTCACGGCGGCCGAGGTGGGCCGGTGGGGCGAGGAGGAGGTCCTGGCCCTCGCCCGCCGGGCCGACCACGAGGCGGCGGAGGCGGTCCTGCTCCCGGACACGGCACTGCACACCGTGGCGCTCATCCCGGCGCTGGAGAAGGAACTGTCCAAGCCGGTCCTGACGGCCAACCAGGTCACGGTCTGGGAGGCCCTGCGCCTGACCGACCGCAGGGTGAACGCCCCGACACTGGGCTCCCTGTTCACGAGGGAGCCGATCGTCCAGGTGTAGGAACAAGCACGGGGGACAGCCGGGAATAAAGCGGAGTCTGCCTCCTGTTATCGCCCGAGGAACCACGCCGGCGCGATTTCAGGAGGCACTCACCGATGGCGGCAGACGAGATCCGGGGCACGGCACAGGGCACCGCCCCCGTCCCCCTGTCCGTACTCGACCTGGTCACCGTCGGCGCGGGCAGCACCGCCACCGACGCGCTGCGCACCAGCGTCGACCTCGCCCGCCTCACGGAGTCCCGCGGGTTCCACCGCTACTGGATCGCCGAGCACCACTCCATGCCCGGCGTGGCCTCCTCCTCGCCCGCCGTGATCCTCGCCCACCTCGCCGCCCACACCGACCGCATCCGCCTCGGCTCCGGCGGCGTCATGCTCCCCAACCACGCCCCCCTGGTCATCGCCGAGCAGTTCGGCACCCTGGAGGCGCTCGCCCCCGGCCGGGTCGACCTCGGCCTCGGCCGGGCGCCCGGCACGGACGGCGCCACGGCCGCCGCCCTGCGCCGCACCGACCGGCTGAACGAAGCCGCCGACGACTTCCCCCAGCAGCTCGCCGAGCTGACCCGCTTCCTCGACGACGACTTCCCCGATGGCCACCCCTACCGCCGCATCCACGCCGTCCCGGGCCCGGTCCAGGCCACCGCCCCCGGCGGGGTGCAGAGCCCGCACCGGCCGCCCGTCTGGCTCCTCGGCTCGTCCGGCTTCAGCGCCCGGCTGGCCGGCACCCTCGGCCTTCCCTTCGCCTTCGCGCACCACTTCTCCGCGCACAACACGATCCCGGCGCTCGATCTCTACCGGGAGTCCTTCCGGCCGTCCGAGGTGCTGGACGCGCCGTACGCCCTGATCGGCGTCTCCGCGCTCGCCACCGACGACCCGCGGGAGGCCCGGCGGCAGGTGCGGGCCACCGGGCTCAGCATGGTGCGGCTGCGGACCGGGCGCCCCGGCCTCTTCCCCAGCCCCGAGGAGGCCGAGGCGCACTCGTTCAGCGCCATGGAGGAGGAGTTCATCGCGTCCTGGGGCGCCAACATCGTGCACGGCACCGCCGACGAGGTCCGCTCGGGCCTGGACGACCTCCACAAGCGCACCGGCGCCGACGAGTTGATGATCACGTCCCACGCCCACCGCGGGGAACTGCGGCTGCGGTCCTACGAACTCCTCGCGGACGCCTACGACCTACGAGCGGCCGCCTGAACCTCCGGCGAGCGCAGCAGCTCGGAGATACGATCCGGCGTCACCGGCCGCGAGTACAGCCATCCCTGGCCGGTGTCGCAGCCGATCCGCCGTAGCCGGGACGCCTGCGCCGACGTCTCCACGCACTCCGCCGTCACGGTGAGCCCCAGCCGGTGGGCGAGCTGGATCATCGCCTCCACCACGACCTCGTCGGCCGGGTTCGGCGCGATGCCCTCACCGTCGTACTGGAAGCCCTTGACGAAGGAACCGTCCAGCTTCAGCACCGACACCGGAAGCCGGCTCAGATAGGCCAGGTTCGAGTAGCCGGTGCCGAAGTCGTCGATCGCGATGTGCACGCCCATGTCGCTGAGCGCCTGGAGCGCCTGCTGCGGCCGGCCGCCGGAGCCCATCACCGCGGACTCGGTCAGCTCCAGCTGGAGCAGGTGCGGCGCCAGGCCGGTCTCCGCGAGGATCTCGGCCACGTCGGCGACCAGGTCGGAGTCCCAGACCTGACGGACCGCCACATTCACGCTGACGAAGATCGGCGGCTCGTCCGGGCGGTCCAGCTGCCACTGCCGGGCCTGGCGGCAGGCGGTGGCCAGCACCCAGCGGCCGAGCGGCACGATCGAGCCGTCCTCCTCGGCCAGTCCGATGAACCGATTCGGCGTCAGCAGTCCGAACTGCGGATGATCCCACCGCACGAGCGCCTCCACCCCGCGCAGCCGGCCGTCCTCCATGCACACCAGCGGCTGGTACTCCAGCACGAACTCGCCGCGCTCGATGGCGGGCCGGAGCGTGGAGGCGAGGGCCTGGCGGGTCATGCGGTGGGCGTTGCGCTCGGGGTCGAACAGTGTCCAGCGGTCCTTGCCGTCGGCCTTCGCCCAGTACAGCGTGGTGTCGGCGGCCTGCATCAGCGCGGTGGGGCTGGTCCCGGCGGCATGCCGCTCCACCACCCCGATCGAGGCCGACACCGACAGCCGCCGGCCCGAGATGTCGAAGGGGTCCTGCAGCGCCGTGAGCACCGACTCGGCGAGCTCGGCGAGTTGCTCGGTGCCCGTGGAGTCCTCGACCAGCAGGGCGAATTCGTCGCCGCCGAGCCGCGCCACCAGCGGGGTGCTCGCCCTGGCGTACGCCGCCTCGTCCGCGCACCGGGTCAGCCGCTCGGCCACGGCCGCCAGCAGCCGGTCGCCCACCCGGTGGCCGAGGGTGTCGTTGACCGCCTTGAAGCCGTCCAGGTCGAGATAGCACAGCCCGATCCGCCCGGTGCCCTCCTCGTACGCCTCCGCCTCCAGCGCGGCCGACAGACGCTCGAAGAACAGGGTGCGGTTGGGCAGCCGGGTCACCGGGTCGTGGTTCTGCAAGTGCCGCAGCCGGGCCTGGAGTTCACGCCGGGTGCTGATGTCGGCGACCGACAGCAGGACTCCGCCGCGCTCCTCGGCGGGCAGCGGCGCGATGGCGACCTGCACCCACAGGCAGTGCCCGTCGGGGTGCTTCAGCCGGCGCGTGCAGCGCAGCCGGGCCTGCCGGCCGCGCAGCACCTCGCGGTACGCGTACCAGGTGCGCGCGTCGGACGTCAGGTCCACCAGATCGGCGGCGACCGCTCCGGCCAGCGCCTGCGGGGTCCTGCCGAGCAGCTCGCCGAGGGCCGGGTTGGCGCCGGTGACCAGGCCCTCACGGTCGACGACGGCCATCGCCAGGGGGGCGGCGTGGAAGGCGGACCGGAAGGGCGTGGTGTCCGGCCGCTCGTGCGGACCGGTACGCGAAGGGGACCCTTGACTACTCTCTGTGACGGCCGGCCCGATGAGATCTGCCGCGGGCGCCGGCCCTTCGGACGTTCCGCTCACCGCTCGCTCCCGCAGTGCACTCGGTCTTCGGATGGGTCTCGTCGGGATGCCGACCGACCTGGCGGCCGCCGGGCCGGATCCGTGCAGGAAAAGGATCAGGACAGTACAGAAAAGGGTCAGGAAAGTGTGCCGATCATAGAGGCTGGGTCGGGGCCCTTCCAGCCACTGTCCAGTGTCCCGGACCGAGCCGCCGATCTGACAATTCGTTTCTGCCCGCACCTGGACAGGTTCAGCAGCCTCCCGACCACATGTGACGGTCCGTGAGCGTTTCGGGGGTGTCGGCGTCGGCTTTCCGCCGCGCCTCTCACTCGTCCGGTGCAGACAAACAGGGCGTTGTACGACAAATTCCCACAGGCTGGGTGCGGTGTCCCGCGAACCGCTCCCGGAGGTCCACGTGCCGCGTCAGCTCCCGCTCAGGGAACTCACCCGTGCGACGTTCCGAGAACTCGGGGGCCGGGTGCGCGCATGGCCCCGACTGCGCACCACCGCCGCCGTGTTCACCACGATGTCGGCGCTCGCCGCGACGTCGATCCTCTCCGCCCCCTCGGTCGCCGAGCCGTACTCGGCGGAGCCCTGCGCCCTGAAACGCACCGACGCCCACCACTCGGAGGGCCTGGACACCTGGAACGCCGCCTATCCGCGGCCGGCCCGCTCGCTGGACGCGGTCATGGTGTTCCTGTCCTTCCCGGACTCCACCCCGCTGACCAGCCCCGCCGAGCTGACCGCCGACCACTTCCCGGCCACCAGCCGGTTCTTCGAGCGGGCCTCCTACGGCAGGTTCGCGCTGCGTCCGCATCCGCTCGGGGACTGGGTCCGGATGCCGCGCCCCTCGACGGCGTACGCCATACAGCGCGACTGGCAGCCCGTGCCCCGGGGCGCCTATCTGCGCGACGCGCTGGCCGCCGCCGACAGCCGGGTGGACTTCTCCCGCTACGACGTCGTCTACTTCGTCGCCGACCCGGACGCGCCCGGGGTGGACTCCGACGCCACGAAGGTGGTGAACCTGGACACCCCGCTGCGCGCGGACGGGACGGAGATCCGGCGCGTCGTCACGATCTTCGAGCAGCATCCACCGGACCGGCTGGTTCTCGCCCACGAGACGGGCCATGTCTTCGATCTTCCGGATCTCTACCACCGGCCGGTGGACGGCGAGGGCGACTGGGACACCTACGTCGGCGACTGGGACCTGATGGGCAGCCAGTTCGGGCTGGCCCCCGACCTGTTCGGCTGGCACAAGTGGAAGCTCGGCTGGCTGGATCCGCGCCAGGTGACCTGCGTACGGGACCCGGCCGGCACCCGGCTCACCCTGGAGCCGCTCGGGGCCGGGCCGGGGGTGGCGGTGGCGGGCGCCGCGGGGGCTCCCGCCTTCGGGCTCGGGGGCGGCACCAAGCTCGCGGTGGTACGCACCGGCGCGGACAGCGCGCTCGCCTTCGAGGCGCGCGGCCGGATCGGCAACGACGCGGGGGCCTGCCGGGACGGGGTCCTGGTCTACCGCGTCCGCAGCGGCGCGGAGTCCGGCCGGGGCCCGGTCGAGGTGATCGACGCCCACCCCCACACGGAGGCCTGCTGGGAGAACTCGGTCTACCCACCCCTGGCAGACGCCCCCATCGCCGAGGGCGAAAGCTTCACGGTGCCGGACGAGGGCGTACGGGTGGAGGTGGAGGGCCGCACGACCTCGGGGGCTTGGACGGTACGGATCGCGACGCGGTAGCGGGCGCGCGGGGGTACGGCGGGTGCGCCGACGAGCTCTGGAACGCCGGGGCCCGCGTCCGGCCCGGCGGCGCCGCGGGGGTTCTGCCCGCGGGTAACCCCGGGACTCGCGGACACCCGTGCGGTGCCGTGGAAGCCGGTGCCGGAAATGCGAAGGCCCCCCGCTTCCGCGAGGGGCTTTCACCGTCTGTGCGCCGCCAGGGACTCGAACCCCGGACCCGCTGATGCTGCGTCCCCCGGGGGTAACCCCCGGACCCCCAGCCGCCCCCGCGGCGTCGTGGGGAAATGCGAAGGCCCCCCGCTTCCGCGAGGGGCTTTCACCGTCTGTGCGCCGCCAGGGACTCGAACCCCGGACCCGCTGATTAAGAGTCAGCTGCTCTAACCAACTGAGCTAGCGGCGCCTGCTGACGTCGTAGACCTTAGCATCCTGGTCGGGGGGAGGAAAAATCGATATGCGCACCGCCGCACGTGCCGCTCGGACGGCCGCCCAGAGCAGGATCTCAGGGCCGGGAAGCCAGGGGTGGCGGGTGTCCGGGGCCACCAGCCAGCGGGAGGTCTGCGCGGGGGTGCCGACCGGCGCGGGGACGGTCACCGCGTCGCCGGTGCCGTGGCACAGCAGGGGCGGGACGGCCGCCGACCGCCCGAACTCCTCCCAGCGCAACAGCGACGGCAGCCGCTGGGCCGTGCCCGGTGCGGCGAACAGCAGGGTCCGGCCCCGGAACACGGCCACCGGGCCGGAACCGGGGCCGTCGTCCCAGAGCCGGTCCAGCATCCGGCGCCCGAACATCGCGGGGACGCTGACCACGTCGAAGACCGAACCGCAGGGCAGCACGACCGGAGCGTCGGGCCGCTCCTCCCAGAACGCCAGCGTGGTACGCGGATACGTTCCTGCCGAGGCCAGCCAGGCCGCTCCGTCCGGGGTGACGCCCGAGGCGCCGAGGCAACTGCTCATGGCGACTACATCTACCGGCCGTGAGCGTCCCGTTCCGGAGGGTTGCCGGAAATCGGGACAGGAAGGGGAGGGAAGGGGTATCTTGCCCGGATCTTGCCCGCTCGGCATATGCCAGGCAGGCTCAGACGGGGTCGATCTGCTCCCGGCCCTCGACCGCCCCCCGCAGCAGGTCTCTGCCGAACTCGACCATCTTCTTGGCGTAGTCCTCGGTCCATTCGGCCCGCTCCGCGATGTCCGCGGTCGTCAGCCGGTCGAAGCGCCGCGGGTCGGCGAGCTGGGCCGCCGCGATGGCCTGGAACTCCACGGCACGGTCGGCCGCCGCCCGGAAGGCGACCGTCAGCTCCGTCGCGCGCGCGAGCAGGGCCCGGGGGTCCTCTATCGACTCCAGGTCGAAGAAGTGCTCCGGGTCGGCCGCCGCCTGCGTGGGCTCGAAGAGCAGGGGCGCGGGGCGTAGCCGCGGTTCGTTCCGACGCGGCGTGGGCTCCGCCATGTCTTCTCCTCCTCGTACGTCACGGATGACCCCCAGGGAGCGGGCCACCGTCCATTGTCCCGCGCCCGCGCAAGGGGGCGGGTCGCCTCCGGCGCTTTCCCGGTCCGCACGGCGCCGGGGCGGGTCGGTCAAGGGCGCCCGGGACCTGGTGTTCCGACAGCCGGGCCAGGACCGCGTGGTTCGCCTCCCAGCCGTCCGGGCTGTATTCGTCGGCCGCCTGCGGCGGCGTGCCGGACTCCGTCCGGCGGGACGGTGGGTCGGTGGGTCGTCCCGGGCGGGTCGGTCAGGGGCGCCATGGGACCTGGTGTTCCGACAGCCGGGCCAGGACCGCGTGGTTCGCCTCCCAGCCGTCCGGGAACTTCACGAGTGTTCCCAGCTGCACCGGTTCCGTGGACGGGTAGTCGTCGAGGAGGTCGGTCACGCCCGCTCGGCAGACCACGATGCAGGCGTGCCGGTGGCGGGAGGCGAGGACGCACAGGCGGCCCGTCTCCAGATGGAACGCGGTGGCGTCGGGCCGCCCGGACAGGGGATGCAGGACCACCGTCACGTCGTACTCCCGGCCCTGAAGACGGTTCGCCGTGTCGACGGTGACGTCACTCACCCCGAGTTCCGCCAGCGCCGCCCGCACCGCGGCCGCCTGGTCGCGGTGCGCGGTGCCGACGGCGATCCGCTCCGCGGTCAGCGGCGCCGGGTCCGGGGACCGCTCCGAGGTGGCCGCGCCACCGCGGTCCAGCAGCCGCCGTACGACCGCCGCCACCGCCCGCACCGCCTCCGGGTCCGTGCGCGGGGTGTGCCGCGCGGGCAGTTCCAGCAGGCCCCAGCCCGCCTCGGCCGCCTCGTCGATCACCCTGTCGGGGCCCGACCCGTCGGAGGGCACGGCGAAGGCGAGGCGGCGGTCGTCATGGCCGGTGCCGCTGCGGAACGGCGTGTACGGGTAGAAGGCGTCCGAGACCAGCGGCGCCGCCGACGCCGGCAGCCGCCAGGACACCGGCAGCCGGTGCTGGGGCAGCTCGGGATTGTGCGCGAGCAGCGTGGTCACCGCGGACGCCGACGGGTCGTACGACAGCCCCGCCCACTGCTCGCTGCCGACGATCGCGAACGGGTCCAGCTGTCCCGGGTCGCCCACGAACAGCGCCCGCTCGAACAGCCCGGCCACGGCCAGCAGCGCGTCCGACCGCATCTGGTACGCCTCGTCCACGATCGCGTGCCGCCACGGCTCGTCGACCTTCACATGCGCCCACTTCGCGGCCGTGGACACGGTCACCGGCAGCCCGGTCAACTCCGCCGCCTTCGCCGACTTGCGTACGTGCGGCAGGTCGTCCAGCGCCTTGTCGTAGGGGTCGGCGTCGCTGCTGTGCAGCCGGCCCACCGGCAGGCCGGGGTTCTTCTCGGCGAGCCGGAGGACCAGGTCGTCGACCTGGGCGTTGGTCTGCGCCACGACCATCAGCGGGCGGCCCGCGTCGGCCAGTTCCAGTGCCGCCCGCACCACCAGCGTGGACTTGCCGGCACCGGGCGGGGAGTCGACGACCACCCCGCGGTGCGTGCCGTGCAGGGTGTCGGCGAGGATCGCGTCGGTGGCCTGCGCGGCCGCCGCACCCGGGTCGAACACGGCGGTCACAGGACGTCCTCCTCGGTCGGCTGATCGGCGGGCTCCGGTACGGCCTCGCCGGGCGGCCCGCCGTGCGTCCACGGCGTCTGCTCCGGGTCGGGCAGCTTCGCCCCGCCCCGCTGCTCGTGCTCGAACAGGGTGAAGCAGAGCCGGTCGCCCTTCTCCGGCACGGACCCCGCCTCGGGCTCCTTGCCGCGCCCCATCTTGTCCAGGACCCGCAGCACCAGCAGATCGCCGTCGCCGCTCACGAACTCCGCCGACTGCGGCTTCCCGCCCAGCGAGCGGTACACCTTCATCCGCTCGCCGAGCTGCGGCCGGTCGTCCGTGCGCACCGTGACCAGCGGGCGCGGGCTCGGCCGCTTGCCCTCGCTGTACGCCATGACGACCTCGACGACCTCGCCCGCGAACGCCTCCCCGGCCAGCCGCCGCCCCGCCATCACCAGCGGGTCGTCGAGTGCCTCCTGCGCCTCCAGGCGGGCCTGCTCGCGCTCGCGCGCGGCGAGCTTGTTCGCCGCCGTCACCGCGTCGTCGCGGCGCGGCTGCGGGGGCTCACCGGCCGTGATCCGGTCCCGGTGGGCGGTGAACGACCAGCGGTCGCGCGTCCACCGCTCCTCGACGTGGAGCCCGGCCTCGGGCAGCCGGGTGCGCAGCAGGTCCAGGCCCTGCCACACCGCGTCCCAGGTGGGCCGGAGGACGCCCTCGACCAGGGCGCGGATCTCCCGCTCGGCGTCGGTCAGCACCCCGAGCCGGGTGTCTGCCTGCAGACCGTCCTCCGCCGCGGCGAGCGCGGTGCGGGCGCGGTCGTAGCGCTCGATGGCGGGGGCGAGCAGCTTGTTGTCGAACGCCGGGTCGGTGGCCGGGCCCGCGGGCGGCCACCACAGCTGGCCCCGCTCGTCCCGGGCGAGCTCCGCGCGCAGGGCGGCCTCGGCGCCCGACTCGCCGTCCGGCGGGTCGATCCAGGCGAGCAGCGCGCCCAGGTGCTGGTCCTCCAGGGTGGACTGCCCGGTCGCCCAGTGCCGGGCCAGCAGATCGGTCATCGCCAGCAGCAGAGAGGAGCCCGGCACCCGCGACCGCTCGCCGTAGTGCGTCAGCCACCGGCCGAGCAGCGGCACCCGGGGCGGCGCCGGGTAGGGCGTCTCCGGGTCCTGCTCCGCCGTACGGCGAAAGCGCATGGACCGGCCGAGCAGGCGTACGAAGTCCAGGCCCGCGCGGCTCGGGACGATCAGCTGGGGTGCGTCCGCGCACAGGTCGACCTCGACCTTGACGCGCTTGCCGGTCTCCGGGTCGGTGTCGGTGCGCTCGGCGGTCTCGACGGCCTCGGTGTACGCCTCGATGTGCGGCAGGACCACATCGGCCAGCTGCGCCAGGAACGCGAACCGCAGGTCCCGGTCGCGCGGTTGCGGCACGACCAGCAGCCGGGGCGCGTCCCGGTCGGTGCCGACCAGGGCGCCGAGCGGGGCGCCGGCCTCACCGGCGGTGGTGAGCGGCACGAAGACCAGCGGGCGCTCGGAGAGCCGGCGGTGGCGGACGGTGGCCGAGGGCTGGGCGCGGCCGGTGCTGACCGCTTCCAGGCGGGCGAGGGTGGCGATCAGGGACACGGGGCCGCCTCCCGGGCGCCGAGCGCCTCGGCCCGCAGCCGGGCCGCCCTGCGCAGGGCCGCCACCGCCGGGTCGGCCGGGTCCCCGGCGGTGCCGTGGGCCGCCGCCAGGACGTCCTCGACGGTGGTCAGACCGCCCAGTTCGGCCCGGACCGAACGGCCCAGCGAGGTGACCGCGCCGGCCGAGCGGGCGCGGTCACGGCAGTGGAAGGCCAGCTCGCAGGCGGACAGGCACTCGGGCGCGTACGCCGCCGGAACGGCCTCCACCGCGGCCGTCAGCTCGGCGGCGGGCAGCTCCGGGTCGAAGCAGGTGCCCTCGGGGAGGGCGTCGGCGATCTCCTCGATCCGGGTGAGCCGGGCCAGCTGACGGGCGGTCACCGCGCGCTGCTTGCGGATGTCGACGGCGGAGGCGGTGGGGAGGTTGGAGAAGTCCTTGGGGCACACCAGCAGGATCCGGTGCCGCACGCGCGGGGGCGGGGAGATGCGGGCGGCGACCTGCTCCAGGGCCAGGACGTACACCGCCGCCTGCCGGGCCGCGGCGCCGACCTTGGACGGGTCCGCGGAGCCGTCCAGCATCGGGAAGGACTTGATCTCCACGACCGTCCAGCTGCCGTCGGGGTGCGCCACCACAGCGTCGGGCTCCAGGAAGGCGGGGGAGCCGGCCACGTCGAGCGCGAGCATCGGGTGGTCCAGCAGGGTCCAGGCGCCCGGCGCCCCGGCCGCCTCGCGCAGCGCCAGCGCCGTGCGGGCCGCGCGGCCCTCGGGGCCGGTCGCGGAGAGGTCCGGCACCTGCGCCCGCGCGGGCGGTTCGGCGGAGCGGTCCAGCTTCTCGTGCACGAGACGCAGCAGCTCGGCGCCGCCGTCCGCCTTGACCTTCGCCTCGAAGGCGTTGCCCCGGGTGAGGGCGAACTGCGACTGACCGAAGGCCGAGGGCGTGCCCAGCGCGCTCGCCAGTGCCGTCTTGTCCACCCCCGCGCCGTCCAGGATGGCGCGCCGTCTGCACCCGGGGTTGGCGGCGAGGGCGGCCAGGGCGCGGGCGTCCAGCGCCTTGGCCGGTACCTCGGGACCGCGCAGCTCAGCGAGCCGGTGCCGCAGCGCCGTCCCCCGCGTCCGTGGGGGAGGCACCCGGCTCGGCTCCGGACTCGAACCGTGACTCGCGCTGCCGTGGAAATCGCTCACCCGCGGAAGTCTGGCATCCGCCACTGACAATCGAGGTCTCTGCGACGGGAGAGGCCCCTGCGGCGGCCCGGGCCGAGCCGGCCGCGATCAGACTGCCGCGGCCCTCGAAGCGCGCCCGGACCCGTTCCGCGCAGCGCAGGACGTACGGCGTCAGCAGCAGGCCGGCGCCCATCACCGCGGCGCCCGCGACCGCGTCCAGGAAGTAGTGGTTGGCGGTGCCCATGACGACGATCACCGTCACCAGCGGGTAGACCACAGCGGCGATCTTGGCGAGCCGGGTCCCGCCGTACCGCCACAGCATGACGCCGCACCACAGCGCCCAGCCGCAGTGCAGGCTCGGCATCGCCGCGTACTGGTTGGTCAGACCGCCCAGGCCCTTCGGGGCGCTGGCGTCGCCCGCCCACCAGCCGTACGAGCTGTACTGGGCCATCGTGTCCACGAAGCCGTGCGTCGGGGACAGCAGCCGGGGCGGGCAGGTCGGCAGCAGGGTGAAGCCGATCAGGCCGATGAAGGTGGAGGTCATCAGCCAGGTGCGGGCGGCGCGGTAGTGCACGGCGCGGGACCTGAAGATCCAGACCAGGATCACCGGGGTGATCAGGTAGTGCAGCGAGGCGTACCAGAAGTCGGCGGGCACACCCAGCCACGGTTCGCGGGTGAACAGGCGGTTGAGCGGGTGCTCGGCGTTGAGGTGCAGCACCTTCTCGATGCGCAGGATGGCCAGGCCGTGGTCGACGGCCGAGGTGACATCACCGCGGGCGAGCAGGCGGCCCGCCGAGTAGCACGCGTACACCAATGCGATCAGCGGCAGCTCGGTCCACCAGCGCAGACGGCTTCGCGGTGCCGCCTGTATGCCCGGTGTCTCGGCGTGCGGCATCCGATCGCCTCCCCCTTCTCGTCGTGGCGCCGGTTGCCCGGACAGGCCACTTTACGGTGTACGTGCACGCCTCCGTCGGGCGCCCCCGGCCCTGATAGACGCAGAGATCGCCCGCTGGGTTGCCCCCTCACAGGGTGCGGGATGATGGATGGGCTCCGCCTCGCATCTTCCTGGAAAGGCTCTGCACCCCATGGCACCGCGCATTCTGCTGGCCCGGCACGGGCAGACCGAGTGGTCGCTGTCCGGCAAGCACACGGGGCGGACCGATGTGCCGCTGCTGGAGGAGGGACAGCGGGGGGCGAAGCTGCTCGGGGAGCGGCTGCACCGGGCACCGCTGGACGGGCTGCCCGGGGTGGAGGTGCGGACCAGTCCGCTGGCACGCGCGCGTGCCACGTGCGAGCTGGCCGGGTTCGGGGAGCGCGCCGCCGAGTGGGACACGCTGATGGAGTGGGACTACGGCGCGTACGAGGGCATGACCCCGGCGGAGATACAGGCCGTGCGTCCCGGCTGGCTGATCTGGCGTGACGGTGTCCCCGGGGGCGAGTCCCTGGCCGAGGTCACCGCGCGGGCGGACGAGGTGGTGTCCTGGGCACGGTCCGCGGACCGGGACGTGCTGGTCTTCGCCCATGGGCACATCCTGCGGTCCATCGGCGCCCGCTGGCTGGGACTGCCGCTGGACTTCGCCGCCCGGATCAGGCTGAACCCGACCTCGCTCTCGGTCCTCGGCTGGGCGTACGGGGAACCGGCGCTGGAGAGCTGGAACGACACGGGCCATCTGGCGGGCTGACCGGACGGGCTCCCGGCTCACACCGCTCGCGGCACGCTCGCGTGCTTCTCCAGGAACGCCGACACTCCCGAGGCGCGCCGGTGCGGCAGGAGCACCCGGGCCGTGCCCGCCAGCATCGTCTGGATCCGGGACGACTGGACCTCGCTGAGGAGCTCCAGGACGCGCAGGCCGGCCGCCGCGGCCTCGTCGGGGTGGCCGCCGCGCGCCAGGTCGTCCGCCAGTTCCGCCGTGTACAGAGCGGTGTTCCGGGTGAAGTGCGGGTCCTGGAGGTGTGCCGCGCGCCCCGCGTGCCGGGCCGCGCGGTGCCAGTCGCCCAGCGTCGACCAGCACTGCGCCTCCAGGCCCTCCAGTTCTGCCTCGCCGTAGAAGCTCATCCACTCGGGGTCGGCGTCCGAACGGCCCCGGTCGAACAGGGCCTGGGCACGCGCGAGTGCCTGGGCGCAGCCCGTGCGTTCGGCGAGCCCCGCCCAGCCGCCCGCCTCGCGCAGCGCGAGCAGGGACAGCAGGCGCGCGGAGCCGAGGGGGCGGGCGACGCGCTGGGCGGCCTGCGCCGCGCGCACCGCCTCGCGCGGGCGGCCCGCGTCCCGCGCGAGGAACGACATGTTGCAGAAGGCGTGCGCCTCCAGCGCCGGGTCGCCGGCCATCCGGGCGGTCGCCAGCGCCTCCGCGTAGTGGGACCGCGCGTCGTCGAAGCGGCCCGAGTCGTGTGCCAGCCAGCCGACCGAGATGGCCAGCTCGCCCGCGCCCGAGTGGAGCCGTTCACCCGCCGCGTGCCGCGTGGTACCGGCGTCCAGCAGCTCGTAGGCGGCGCGCAACGGAGCCGCCGCGCGCCGGTACAGGCCGTCCGCGCCGTGCCGGTCGTCCAGCAGCCGGATCCTGCGGACCGCTTCCTCCACCACCTCCACCTCGCTCGTCCCGAGCCGCCGCGCGGGACGTTGCGCGGCCGTGGCATCGAGGGCGAGCCCGAAGGGGCTGAGCGAGGCGGCGGCCACCGTGGCGCCTCCGCCGGTCATGAATGCGCGACGCAGCACGTCGCTCTCCTCGGTTTTCTCGTGCGGGTCGTACGGGTCTTGCGTGTCATACGGCTCGTACGCCCCCCGCGTCTCACCCGCGGCACGTGCCGGGCTCGGGAGGTGCGCGAGGGGCCCGTCCTCGGCCTCACGCGTCCGGCGCCCGCGGACGGACGAACGGGGCGCGAAGCCCAGGTCGGTGAGCGTGCGACCGGGGAACATGTGCAGGAACACCCGTTCGTACGCGTAGTTGGGACACCGGATCTCGCCCGCCTCGACCCTGCCGACGTAGCGCGCGTCACAGCTGACGCGCTCCCCGATCTCGCGCGCGGCCCTGCGGACCGCCGCGGCGAACTCGGCCGGCGAGCGCCGACCGCGCAACTGCCGGAACGCGAGGTTCGGTCGGGGTGGTCTTGAGGGCTGGGTCGAGTCCAGCTCCGACGACGTCATGGCCGGGTCCTCTCGTGCGAACCGTCGAACCATGCCGGACCGGTGGACACTTGGGCGGTTTGTTCGCTTAGTGCCCCTGGTGTCCGGCGGGCAAGAACGTACCTGCTGTGTCGGACCCGCAACGCAGTGTTTGGCTACAAACCGGATATCTCATCCCGCATCTGCCATGAACTGCCATCCTTTGCGGCGCACTTGTGCCGTAGCTGTTGACGCGGTGACACGTTGAACCACACGGACCGGGAGCCGCCCGACTCCCGACCCGCGCTCGTTTCGAGGAGGGGTTCCGTGGTGGAGGCCGGAATGGAGACCGGACAGAGCATCGATCCCTGCACGCCGTCGTGCGCGGGAGCGGCCTGCGACCTGGTGACGGTGCCGGCGAGGCAAGGGCTGGAGGCGGTCGACATCCTCCGGCGCGGTGCGGGGGACGCGGTGGGACCCGTCCTGCACGACGACGGCTGCGACACCCTCGGGTTCGTGGTGCCGGCCGGGACGGCGGCGGCCTGGGACGTGCCGGGCAGCACCTGTACGCAGACCGACGGCCGGGGGCTGACCCTGGCTCCCGCGCCGCCGGTGGCGGGCTCCGACTGGCTGCTGCCGCCCGGCGAGGCGGACCTCGCGACGGATCCGGCGGTGCTGCGGGCGGCGCTCGGGGAGGCTGCGCGGCTGATCGAGGCGGCGGACAACTGCCGGTGACGGGCACGACCGCCCGCCGCTCCGCATAATGGGCCAATGGGCAGGTCCAAGAACTCCAGGCGCCACGAGGCGGCCACCGAAGCCGTCGTCGAGGCCGTCGACGGAGGGCTTGCCGAGCTGATACCCGACCGGGACCGGGCACGCGCCTGGACGCTGCTCATCGACGGGGCGCCGCAGTCGCACGTCGACCTCGACGACCCGGCCTACCTCTCCTTCGAGTACCAGCGGCGGCTCGGGCACGTCATCGACCTCGTCGCCCCGCCCGGCAGACCCGTCCAGGCCGTGCACCTCGGCGGCGGCGCCCTCACCCTCGCCCGGTACGTCGCCGCCACCCGCCCCCGCTCCACCCAGCAGGTCGTCGAGCGCGACGCCCAACTCGTCCAACTCGTCCGCCGGGAACTGCCGCTGGACCGCAACGCCCGGATCCGGGTGCGCTCGACGGACGCCCGCGAAGGGCTCGCCAAGGTGCCCGACGGCTGGGCCGACCTCGTCATCGCCGATGTGTTCAGCGGCGCCCGCACCCCGGCCCATCTGACGTCCACCGAGTTCCTCGACGAGGTGCGCCGCGCCCTGCGCCCCGGCGGCTGGTACGCCGCCAACCTCGCCGACGGACCGCCGCTGGCGCATCTGCGCGGCCAGATCGCCACCGCCGCCGCCCGCTTCCCCGAGCTCGCCCTGGTCGCCGACCCCACGGTCCTGCGCGGCAAGCGCTTCGGCAACGCCGTGCTGGTCGCCGCCGACCAGCCGCTCCCGGTCGCCGAACTGACCCGGCGCGCCGCCTCGGACCCGCACCCGGGACGAGTCGAACACGGCCGGAACCTCACGGACTTCACCGGCGGCGCGACCCCCGTCACGGACGCCGCGGCGGTGGCCTCCCCGGCACCCCCGGCGTCGGTCTTCCGTTAGCCGCCGGGCCGGAAGGGCCTAGTAGTTCCCGATCTCCACCCGCGGCGCGCTGTCGTGCCAGGTGCAGAACACCGACACCCGGTCCGCTCCCCGCGCGAACTCCACCCGGATCCACGACTCCGTCTTCCACACCTGCATCGACCACCCCGTGCCGGGCGTCGCCGACACCAGTGTCGCGGAGGTCCTGCCGAGGTCGAACACCGCCCGGCCGCCCTCGGTGTCGTAGCTCTTGATGTGGCCGGAGGAGGTGGGCGAGGGGGCCGGGGCGGAGGTGGGCGTGCCGGACGGGCGGAGCGTGCCGGAGGGGGACGGCTTCGGCGCGGGGCTCTTCGGTGAGGCGGACTGCGACGGTGTCCCCCGCCGCGTCGAGGACGCCAGCGGCTTCGACTCCTGCGTCGTCGCGTCGCCGGCCGAGATGGGCAGGGCGCGCGGGGGGTCGTAGGCCGTGCCCGCCATGACCGTGTGCACGCCCCACCACGACAGCGTGACCGCCGCGCCCGTGGCGAGCGACCAAGCCAGTACGTGTACGAGTCCTCTGCGCATCGCGGGCCATACTGCCTCACGCGTCCCACAGGTGTCGCCCGGTTGTCCCCAGCGGGGGAGTTGTCCACAGGCTCCGACCGGGCTCGCCCGCATGGCGTACGGTGCGGCGCATGGCAAGTGTGCTCGTGGTCGAGGACGACCAGTTCGTGCGCTCGGCCCTCATCCGGCATCTGACCGACGCCGCACACACCGTGCGCAGCGTCGGCACCGCCCTGGAGGCGCTGCGCGAGGTCGCCCATTTCCGTTTCGACGTGGTCATCCTGGACCTCGGTCTGCCCGATCTGGACGGGTCCGAGGCGCTGAAGATGCTGCGCGGCATCACCGACGTGCCTGTGATCATCGCCACGGCCCGCGACGACGAGACGGAGGTCGTCCGGCTGCTGAACGCGGGCGCCGACGACTATCTGACCAAGCCGTTCTCCGTCGATCACCTGTCCGCCCGGATGGCCGCCGTACTGCGCCGGGCCCGCTCCCACGGCGCCGAGGCCGCCCCCTCCTCCGTGCTGCGCGTCGGCGGCCTCACCGTCGACCCGCTGCGCCGCCAGGCCGAACTGGACGGCGCCCGGCTCGACCTCACCCGCCGCGAGTTCGACCTGCTCGCCTTCCTGGCCGGCCGCCCGGGAGTCGTCGTCCCCCGCAAGGAACTGCTCGCCGAGGTGTGGCAGCAGTCCTACGGCGACGACCAGACCATCGACGTCCACCTGTCGTGGCTGCGCCGCAAGCTCGGCGAGACCGCCGCGAGCCCGCGCTATCTGCACACCCTGCGCGGGGTCGGCGTGAAGCTGGAGCCACCGCTGTGAGGTGGGCCCTGGTCAAGGTCTCGCTGGCGGTCACCACCATGGTCGTGCTGGCCTTCGCCGTGCCGCTCGGACTCGTCATCAAGGAGATGGCCCGCGACCGCGCCTTCTCCAACGCCGAGCGGGAGGCCGCCGCGGTCGCCCCGGCGCTGTCCATCACCACCGACCGCGACCAGCTCGAACGCGTCGTGGCCTCGGCCGGCTCCGAGGCGGAGATGGCCGTGCACATACCGGCGGCCGACGGTGCGCAGGCCGTCGGCATCGGCCGGCAGCGCGCCGCGGACGACGACATCGCGACCGTACGGCGGCTCGGCCGCGCCTCCACCACCGAGGTGCCCGGCGGCTCCACCCTTCTGCAGCCCGTCGCCCTGAGCTCCGGCGCGATCGCGGTCGTGGAGGTCTACGTCCCCGAGGCCGAGGTCAGCAATGGCGTCTCGACGGCCTGGGCGGTCCTCGCCGCCGTCGGTGTCGCGCTGATCGTCGGCTCGGTCGCCGTCGCCGACCGGCTCGGCGTGCGGATGGTGCAGCCCGCCCAGCGCCTGGTCGAGGGCGCGCACGAACTGGGGGAGGGCAAGCTCGGGGCCAGGGTGCCGGAGGAAGGGCCGACCGAACTGCGGCTGGCCGCCGCCGCGTTCAACTCCATGGCCGACCAGGTCGTCCAGCTGCTCGCCAACGAGCGGGAGCTGGCCGCCGATCTGTCGCACCGGCTGCGGACCCCGCTGACCGTGCTGCGGCTGAACACGGCCTCGCTCGGGGACGGTCCCGCCGCCGAGCAGACCCGGGCCGCCGTCGCCCAGCTGGAGCGGGAGGTCGACACCATCATCCGGACCGCCCGGGAGGCCAAGCCGCAGACGGCCGCGGCCGGCCCGGGCGCCGGGTGCGACGCGGCCGAGGTGGTCCGCGAGCGGATGGCGTTCTGGTCGGCGCTCGCGGAGGACGAGGGCCGCAAGGTCCGGGTGGCCGGGATCGACCGGCCGGTGCGCATACCGGTGGCCCGGGCCGACCTGGCCGCCGCGCTGGACGCCCTGCTCGGCAATGTCTTCCGGCACACCGCCGAGGGCACGGCCTTCGCGGTCGACGTGCACAACGGCGAGGACGCGGTGATCGTGCTGGTGTCGGATGCCGGGCCCGGCATACCCGACCCAGAGGCGGCGATGGCCCGCGGGCGGGGCTCGGGCAGCGCCGGGTCGACCGGGCTCGGCCTGGACATCGTGCGCCGGCTCGCGGAGTCGACCGGCGGGGACGTGCGGATCGGGTCCTCCGTGCTCGGCGGGACCGAGGTGCGGATCTGGATCCAGCTCGACGGGCGGGCGCCCGAGCGCCGCGGGCACCGGGTGCGCAGACGCCGCAGCGGCCGACTGGTCTCGACCATTAACCGCCCCCGATCCCTTCCTTAAGCGCGCCCTAAGATCCGCAAGCCCCGCCCCGATCAGGGCGTTTGCCCGATTCCGCATCGCTAGCGTGCTGCCGCACCCCCTCCCCCGTGAGCAGTGAAAGCAGGCAGGCGATGAGCACCCACCGACGCAGGGTCAGCGGCAGGAACAAGGCGATAGGCGGTGTCGTCGCCGCGGCGGTGGTCGGTGGCGGCGCCGTCTTCCTCACCGGCACCGCGCAGGCGGCCGGCGTGGGCGCCGCGTACACCAGGACCAGTGACTGGTCGACCGGGTACACCGCGCAGTACGTCGTCACCAACGACACCGGCTCGCCGAAGCCCGAATGGACCCTCACCTTCGACCTGCCGCCGGGGGCGAAGCTGAGCTCGCTGTGGAACGCCGAGTCCCGGGTCAGCGGTGCCCGCGTCACCGTGACGCCGGCGGCCTGGGACAAGGACGGCCTCGCGGCCGGGGAGTCGGTCACCGTCGGTTTCGTCGTCAACGGCACCGGCGACCCCACCGGCTGCCTCGTGGACGGCGTCAAGTGCTCCGCCGACCAGGGCGCGACGCCGGAGCCCACCGGCCGCCCGACCGGGACGCCCACCCCGACCCCGACGCCCACCCCGACCCCGACCCGGACCGCCACCCCCACCCCCACCGCCGAACCCACGGCGTCGACCGGCACCGGCACCACGACCGACGCCGGATTCGCCCCGTACGTCGACACCTCCCTCTACCCGGCCTTCGACCTGGTCGCCACCGCCGAGGCCACCGGGGTGAAGGACTACAACCTCGCCTTCGTCACCGACGGCGGCGGCTGCACGCCCAAGTGGGGCGGGGTGACCGACCTGGCGAGCGACGCGGTGGCCGCGCAGATCGGCGCCCTGCGCGCCAAGGGCGGCGACGTCCGGGTCTCCTTCGGCGGCGCGGCCGGCAGCGAACTGGCGACGACCTGCTCCTCGGCGGACGCGCTGGCGACGGCGTACGGCAAGGTCGTGGACGCCTACGACCTCACCAAGGTCGACTTCGACGTCGAGGGCGGCGCGCTGCCCGACACCGCGGCCAACACCCGCCGCGCCCAGGCCATCGCCAAGCTCCAGAAGGCTCACCCCGGCCTGGACGTCTCCTTCACCCTCCCGGTGATGCCGGAGGGCCTGACCCAGCCCGGCGTGGACCTGCTGGCCGACGCCAGGAAGAACGGGGTGGGCATCAACGCCGTCAACATCATGGCGATGGACTACGGCCCCGCCTACAGCGGCGACATGGGCACCTACGCCGAGCAGGCCGCCACCGCCACCCAGGCGCAGATCAAGGGCGTCCTCGGCCTCTCCGACAGCGCCGCCTGGCAGACCGTCGCGGTCACCCCGATGATCGGCGTCAACGACGTCGTCACGGAGATCTTCACGGTCCAGGACGCCACCCAGCTGGTGAACTTCGCCAAGGCCAAGGGCCTCGGCTGGCTGTCGATGTGGTCGGCGACCCGCGACACGGCCTGCCCCGGCGGCCCGAAGCCGGCGGCCGACCCGACCTGCAGCTCCGTCGACCAGGACAAGAACGCCTTCGCCAAGGCGTTCGCGGCCTACAAGTAGCCGGGCAAGCAGCCGGGCAAGCAGCCGGAAAGACCGGGGCGCGGCGCCCCCCCGTGAAGCGCCGCGCCCCGCCCCCCGTCAGACCGACTCCACCTCCGGCAGCGCCCCCGACCGAGCCGCCTGTCCGTACCACAGGGCGCTCGACTTCGGGGTCCGCTCCAGGGTCGTGTAGTCGACGTACACCGCGCCGAAGCGCTTGCTGTAGCCGTAGGACCACTCGAAGTTGTCCATCAGGGACCACAGGTAGTAGCCGCGCACGTCCGCCCCGTCCTCGATGGCGCGGCGGACCGCGCAGAGGTGGCCGTGGAGGTAGGCGATGCGCTCCGGGTCGTGGACGGTGCCGTCGGGCTCGGGCTTGTCGTCGTAGGCCGCGCCGTTCTCCGTGACGTACAGCGGCAGACCGGGGGCCAGCCGGGTGTAGCGCATGATCAGGTCGTGCAGGCCGGTCGGGTCGATCGTCCAGCCCATCTCGGTGCGCTCGCCCGGCGTCTGGTGGAACGCGACGTCCTCCGCGGCCGGCCAGGGGGAGTGCGGGCTCGCCCCGTGACCGTCCGCCCGCGGGCCCGCGGGGGCCGACGCGGCGGCCGACACCAGCGTCGGCGTGTAGTAGTTGAGGCCCAGCGCGTCCAGCGGCTGGTGGATCAGCGCCAGATCGCCGTCCTCGACGAACGACCAGTCCGTCAGCGACCGGGTCGCGGTCATCAGCGACTGCGGGTAGGCGCCCTGCAGCATCGGGCCGTGGAAGACGCCGTTGGCCAGGTCGTCGATCCGCTGCCGGGCCGCCAGGTCCGCCGGGTCGTCCGAAACCGCCCGGACCACCGAGGAGTTCAGGCTCACCGCCACCGAGTTGCGGGCCGGCATCGCCGAGCGCAGGGCCGAAGTCCCCAGTCCGTGCGCCAGGTTCAGGTGGTGCGCGGCGCGCAGCGAGGCCGCCGGGTCGGTCCGGCCGGGCGCGTGCACGCCCGAGGCGTACCCGAGGAACGCGCTGCACCAGGGCTCGTTGAGCGTGATCCACTGCTCGACCCGGTCGCCGAGCGCCTCACCGACGATCTGCGCGTACTCGGCGAACCGGTAGGCCGTGTCCCGCTCCGGCCAGCCGCCCGCGTCCTCCAGCTCCTGCGGCAGATCCCAGTGGTAGAGCGTGACGGCCGGCTTGATGCCGTGCGCCAGCAGCTCGTCGACCAGATTGCGGTAGAAGTCCAGACCCCGCTGCACGGCCGGGCCCCGGCCGGTCGGCTGCACCCGCGACCAGGAGACCGAGAAGCGGTACGCGGTCAGGCCCAGCTCGGCCATCAGCGCCACGTCGTCGCGGAAGCGGTGGTAGTGGTCGACAGCGATGTCACCGGTCTCACCCCCCGCCGTCTTGCCCGGCGTATGGCTGAAGGTGTCCCAGATCGAAGGGGTGCGGCCGTCCTCCCGCACCGCCCCCTCGATCTGGTACGCGGAGGTGGCTGCCCCCCAGAGGAAGGCGGGTGGAAAGGTCACCGGGGTCACCGGCTGTGCGGACTCAGACATGAAAGCGCTCCCATCGAAGGCCGTGGAGACCTACGGGTAGGGGGAAGAGGGGAGGAGGCGGGCAGCAGGGGCCGGAGCGGTGATGACCCGGCCCCCGGGGCAGCGGGGGCGGTGCGGCGGCGTCAGCCCTTGACCGCGCCCTGCATGATGCCGCCGACGATCTGCTTGCCGAAGATCGCGAAGACGAGCAGCAGCGGCAGCGTGCCCAGCAGTGCGCCCGCCATGATCAGGGACTGGTCCGGCGTATAGCCGCGGCCCAGGCCCGCGACCGCCACCTGCACGGTCGGATTGCCGGTCTGGGTGAGCACCAGGAAGGGCCAGAGGAAGTCGTTCCAGGTCTGCACGAACATCAGCATCCCCAGCACCGCCATCGCGGGCCGGGCCGCGGGGAACACCACGTGCCAGATCACGCGCCAGCTGCTCGCGCCGTCCACCCGTGCCGCCTCGATGATCTCGTCGGGCAGCGCCTGGATCAGGTACTGCCGCATGAAGAACACACCGAACGCGCTCACCAGGGAGGGCAGGATGACCGCCTGCAGCTGGTCGGACCAGTCGAGTTCGGCGACCATCATGTACAGCGGGATCACACTGAGCTGCGGCGGCACCATCATCGTGCCGATCACGATCAGCATCATCGCGCCACGGCCCTTGAAGCGCAGTTTGGCGAAGGCGAACCCGGCGATCGTCGACAGGAACACGATCGTCAACGACGACACCCCGGCCACGAAGGTGGTGTTGAGGAACGCCTCGCCCAGGTTGGCGTCGTTCCAGGCGAGATCGAGGTTGTCGAAGAGGTTCCCGCCGAACCAGAACGGCGGCGGCGTCTCGGCCAGCCGCTGGTTGTCGCGGGAGGCGGCGATCGCCGTCCACACCAGCGGGAACAGCGAGCCGATGGTGAACAACGCGAGGATCACGTACGCGATCGGTCCCGCGTGCAGGGTCCCGCCGGCCCGTGCCGCCTTCGGCCCTCGCACACGTCGGCGCTCCTGCGGAGCCTCGGGTTTCGTCAAGGTCGTCGTCACGGCCGGTCTCCTAACTACTGGCGCGCAGCCGGCGCGAGATGACGTAGTTGATGATCCCGACCAGGATGAGGATCAGGAACATCGTCCAGGCGATGGCGGAGGCACGGCCCAGATGCTGGTTCACCCAGCCCTGCTCGTACAGATACAGGCCGAGCGTCTGGAACTGGTGCTGGGATCCGCCCGAGGCGCCCTTGTTCGCGTCGAACAGCAGCGGCTCGCCGAAGACCTGGGAGGCACCGATGGTCGACACGACGACGGTGAACAGGATCGTCGGGCGCAGCGAGGGCAGCGTGACATGGAGGAACTGCTGCCAGCGGCTCGCCCCGTCCAGCGCGGCCGACTCGTACAGATCCTGCGGGATCGCCTGCATCGCGGCCAGGTAGATCAGCGCGTTGTAGCCGGTCCAGCGCCAGATGACGATCGTGGAGACCGCGATCTGCGAGGCCCACTTGTCGTTCTGCCAGTCGATGTTGTCGATCCCGACCGCACCGAGCGCCCAGTTGATCATGCCGTAGTCGCGGCCGAAGAGCAGCACGAAGACCAGCGAGGCGGCGGCGATCGAGGTCGCGTACGGCGCCAGCATGGCGACCCGGTAGAAGGTCGAGGCGCGCAGCTTGTAGTTGAGGATGTGCGCGATACCCATCGCCATCAGCAGCTGCGGAACGGTCGAGATGATGCCGATGGTCAGCGTGTTCTGGGCGGCGTTCCAGAAGAAGTCGTCGTCGAAGATCCGGGTGTAGTTGCGCAGGCCGACCCAGTTCATGTCGGTCGGCGCGGTCAGCTCCACCTGGTGCAGCGAGGCCCAGCCCGTGTACAGCAGCGGGAACAGGCCGAAGGCGAGGAACAGCAGGAAGAACGGCGAGACGAAGGCGTACGGGCTCCACCGCACGTCCCGCTGCCAGCGGCGGGACAGCCGCTTGCGGCGCCGCAGCTCCTGCTCGGTCACCGGACCGCCGCCGGACGGGCGGCCCGGGGCCGCGCCCCCCTCCTTGAGGGGGGACGCGGCGGCGGTGTCGTGCCCAGTGGTCATACGGGTCACTGGTCCAGGGCGTTGTCGATGGTCTTGACGGCGTTCTCCCAGGCCTCCTTGGGCGACTTGCCCTGGGTCACGAGAACCACACCGTTGTCGGTCAGGCCCTGCTGGATGATCTGGTCCTTCGGGCCGATGGTCTGGACGGGGATGTTCTCGGCGGCCTGCGCGAAGATCGTGCCGATCGGCGCGTCACCGGTCATGTCGTTCTTGGCGCTCGTCACCTCGGCCGACTCGTACGCGGCCGGGGTGGACGGGAAGCTGCCCTGCACACCGAAGAGCTTGGCCTGCTGCTCGGGAGCGGTCAGCCAGGCGGCCAGCTTCGCCGCCTCCTCCGCGTTCTTGCCGGACTTGGGCACGGTCAGGAAGGAACCGCCCCAGTTGCCGGACTGCGGCGCCTGGGCGATGTCCCACTTGCCGGCCGCGTCGGGCTTCGACTTGCCCTTGATGTAGCCGAGCATCCACGGCGGGCAGGACATCGCGGCGAACTTGCTGTTGGCGATCGTGGTGTCCCAGGCGGGCTGGAACTGCGTCTGGTTGCCGATCAGTCCGGCCTCGGCCGCCTCGGCGGTGAGGTCGAAGGCGTCCTTCACGGCCGGGTTCGTCTTGTAGATGACCTCACCGGAGGTGTCGTAGAAGCGCTCCTTCTCACCACTGAGGATCGCCTGGAGCAGACCGCCGGGGGAGTCCAGGAAGGTGGTGCTCTTCCCGGCCTTCTCCTGGTACTGCTTGCCGACGTCGACGAACTTCTCCCAGCTGCCCTCCCACAGCTTGCCGACCTCCCCGCGGTCGGTGGGCAGACCGGCCTTCTCGAAGAGGTCCTTGCGGTAGCAGATGGCCATCGGGCCGATGTCGGTGCCGACCCCGATCGTCTGGCCCTCGGGCGTGGTCGCCTGCTGCCACTTCCATTCCAGATAGTCGCTCTTCTTGCCGTACTTCGACAGGTCGAGCAGCTTGTCCGACTGGGTCTGGACGATCTCGGCGATATTGCCGACCTCGACCATCTGGATGTCCTGGAGGCCGCTGTTGGTGGTGAGGTGGTTGAGCAGCGACGGGTAGTAGTTCTCGTTGCGCTCCACGACCGTCTGCTGGATGTCGATGTCCGGGTGGAGCTTCTCGTACTCCTTGTACAGCCCGGACTCCTCGAATCCGGCGGTGCCGAACAGACCAAGGGTGATCTTGGTCTTGCCGCCACCGCCCTCGGTCGACGAGCTGTCGTCGTCGTTGCCGTCGTCGGCACAGCCGGCCAGCAGCCCGGTGCCCAGCGACGCGACCGCCGCGAGGACTACCGCCTTGCGGCGGATTCGGGTAGATGCTCGCATTGCGTCCTCCTGTTGCCCTGACGTGCCGACCCCCCGGCCAACTGCACTGTTGGGCCCGTTAGTTCTCGCTGCGGCTCGGGCGGGGAACGTGCGGGATGTGTATGTGTCAGGTACTGTGGGAGCGCTCCCACAAGTGATGTGTTGAAGAGTCGTCGGTCCGGGCGGGGGTGTCAAGGGCGTGGGGGCGGAGAGATGCGTTCAGTTATCGGGACGTTAACTGAGGGACGTGGGCGCCGCACGGGAAGCACGGCCACCGGCTTCCCGCCGCCGATCGGCTTGGGGCAGCCCGTCCGGTGCACGGTCACGACCGAGGACGGGACTGTTAAATTCCAGGCCAGCGACAAGACGACGGCGAAAGGCGGAGCCCATGGCAAGCCACGGTGCGCGGGGGCGGAGTGGCGGGCGGCCTACTCTCGAAGAGGTCGCTGCGCGGGCCGGCGTCGGGCGCGGGACGGTGTCCCGGGTGATCAACGGTTCGCCCCGGGTCAGTGACGCCACCCGCGCCGCCGTGGAGGCGGCCGTCGCCGAGCTCGGTTACGTCCCGAACACCGCGGCCCGTGCCCTCGCCGCCAACCGCACCGACGCCATCGCCCTCGTCGTGCCCGAGCCGGAGACCCGCTTCTTCGCGGAGCCGTACTTCTCCGACATCCTCAAGGGCGTCGGTGCCGAACTGTCCGACACCGAGATGCAGTTGCTGCTGATCTTCGCGGGCAGCGACCGCGAGCGGCGGCGGCTCGCCCAGTACCTCGCCGCGCACCGGGTGGACGGGGTGCTGCTGGTCTCGGTGCACGCCGACGACCCGCTGCCCGATCTGCTGGCCCAGCTGGAGATACCGGCCGTGATCAGCGGCCCGAGATCCGCGGCGGAGACGCTCACCTCGGTGGACTCCGACAACTACGGCGGCGCCCGCCAGGCCGTGGAGCATCTGATCTCCCGGGGGCGCCACGAGATAGCCCACATCACCGGCCGCCTCGACGTGTACGGCGCCCAGCGCCGCGTCGACGGCTACCGCGATGCCCTGCGGGATGCGGGCCAGACAGTGGACGAGCGGCTGATCGAGCCGGGCGACTTCACCGAGGACGGCGGCCGGCGGGCGATGGCCGCGCTGCTGGAGCGCCGGCCCGGCCTGGACGCGGTCTTCGCCGGTTCGGACGTCATGGCGGCGGGCGCCCGGCAGGTGCTGCGGGAGGAGGGCCGCCGTATCCCCGAGGACGTGGCGCTGGTCGGCTACGACGACTCGGCCATCGCCCGGCACATGGAGCCCCCGCTGACCAGCGTGCGCCAGCCGATCGAGGAGATGGGCCGCAGGATGATCGACCTGCTGCTGGAGGAGATCGCCGACCGGCGCCCGGCGGTCTCCCGGGGTCTGGAGCGACGGCAGGTGGTGCTGGCCACCGAGCTGGAGGAGCGGGCGTCGTCCTGAGCGGTCTCAGCGGTGCCGGCCCCGGCGGGGGCGGCGGCCCGGGCGTTCCGTGTGGTGGGTGACCAGCCAGGCGGCGCCGAGCAGAGCCGCGCCGGTCAGCCAGGCGGAGGCGACCAGCCAGGTGCCGGTGGGGCTGCCGGGGTTGTTGGCCTCGCCCTCGGCCGCGTCCAGCGCGACCACGAGCCACAGCAGCATGACGAGGTTGAACGTCAGGACCAGCCAGGTCAGCAGCCGCCACCGATGAATCCGCTGCGACCCCATGACGAGCCTCCCAAGCCTCAGAACCGGCTCATGACCCGACCCTACGCCTCCCCCGGGAACGCGATCAGCCGGTGACCTCTGCAGGTCACCGGCTGATCGCTCAGGGTGAGTGACGGGACTCGAACCCGCGGCATCCTGGACCACAACCAGGTGCTCTACCAGCTGAGCTACACCCACCATGACCGGCGGTTTCCCTGGTGGTTCACCGACCGGCCGAGAAAAAGTGTACAGGGTCCGAAGGGGTGCTCGCGCCCGGCTTTTCCGGGGGCCCTGGCGCGGGCCCGTCCCGGGCTACTGAGCAGGCAGAACGTGCTTCGCGGCGATCGCCCTGGCGGTCTCGGAGTCCGGGCCCGGCTGGGGCACGAAGACGGCCTCGCGGTAGTAGCGCAGTTCCGCGATGGACTCGCGGATGTCGGCGAGGGCGCGGTGGTTGCCGTTCTTCTGTGGGCTGTTGAAGTAGGCGCGCGGGTACCAGCGGCGGGCGAGTTCCTTGATGCTGGAGACGTCCACGATCCGGTAGTGGAGGTAGTCCTCCAGTGTCGGCATGTCCCGCAGCAGGAACCCGCGGTCGGTGCCGACGGAGTTGCCGCACAGCGGGGCCTTGCCCGCTTCCTTGACGTGCTCGCGCACGTACGCCAGGACCTGGGCCTCGGCCTCCGCCAGCGTCGTACCGCCGGCGAGTTCGTCGAGGAGTCCGGACGCGGTGTGCATCTGACGCACCACTTCCGGCATCGTCTCCAGGGCCGCATCCGGCGGCCGGATGACGATGTCCACACCGTCGCCGAGGATGTTCAGCTCGGAGTCGGTGACGAGGGCGGCAACCTCGATGAGCGCGTCGTCGGACAGCGAGAGGCCGGTCATCTCGCAGTCGATCCACACCATGCGATCGTTCATGCGACCACCCTAAAGCTGACGTCGGCTTTTGCAGCACCCCGAGTCACCGCCGGGAGCGCGCACGCGCACGCCGGACGGGCCGGTGGGCCCGTCCGGCGTGCTGTCCGTCACGTCGGCTCAGGTCGCGCTGCGCTGCCCCGGCAGGCTCGCCCGCGCCGCGTAGGCGTCCCGGCCGTTGTCCGAGGACGCCGTCGCCAGCGCCTGGCCCACCGTGCTCGGGGTGCGGCGGGCCTGGAGCGGGACCGGGCCGGGCTCCGGATGGAGCGTGGGCGTCGGGCCGGGGGCGGTGTCGGGGTCCGCCGTCGGCCGTTCGGCCTGCGGGCGACGGGCCCGGTACGCCGCCCGGTACGCCGCCGGGGACGAGCCCAGCTGGCGGCGGAAGTGCCCGCGCAGCGCCACCGGTGAGCGGAAGCCGCAGCGGCCCGCGACCTCGTCCACCGAGTAGTCGGACGTCTCCAGCAGACGCTGGGCCTGGAGCACCCGCTGGGTGATCAGCCACTGCAGCGGGGCCGACCCGGTCAGCGAGCGGAAGCGCCGGTCGAAGGTGCGGCGCGACATGTACGCCCGCGCGGCCAGCGTCTCCACGTCGAACTGCTCGTGGAGATGCTCCAGCGCCCAGGCGACGACCTCGGCGAGCGGGTCGGCGCCGATCTCCTCCGGTAAAGAGCGGTCCAGGTAGCGTTCCTGGCCTCCCGTCCGGCGCGGGGGGACGACCAGGCGGCGAGCCAGCGCACCGGCCGCCTCGTTGCCGTGGTCCGTCCGCACGATGTGGAGACAGAGATCGATTCCGGCCGCCGTACCGGCGGAGGTCAGTACGTCTCCGTCGTCGACGAACAGCTCTCTGGGATCCACATGCACCGACGGATAGCGCTTGGCCAGCGTCGGTGCGTACATCCAGTGGGTGGTCGCGGGGCGGCCGTCCAGCAGGCCCGCCGCCGCGAGGACGAAGGCGCCGGTGCACAGCCCTACGATGCGGGCGCCCTCCTCGTGGGCCCGGCGCAGCGCGTCGAGCGCGTCGTCCGGTGGCGGCGAGGTGATCGAGCGCCAGGCGGGCACGACGACCGTGCCCGCCCGCGAGATCGCCTCCAGGCCATGTGGTGCGCTGAGTTCCAGGCCCCCTGTGGTCCGCAGCGGACCCTCTTCGCCGGCACTGACCAGCAGTCGGTAGCGCGGCACGCCGGCGTCCTGGCGGTCGATTCCGAACACCGACAGCGGTATGGAACTCTCGAAGATGGGGCCGCCGCTGAACAGCAGCACCGCGACGATCTCCTTGCGGCGTCGCCCGGAAAGTTTCCGGGCCGCGGCTTCCGGCGCGGCAGTGGAGTCGTGGCTCATACTGCTAAGCCCCCCTCGGTGGTCGCGGCTCCTCGGTTGTGTCGCTCCTGCACGTTTCCCCTCGGTCCTGCACGAGTCCCCCGCCGTAGACAGTCAAGATCGAATCTACTGTGTCGCCTCGCGCCGGAGTGGCCGGTTCGCCACTCGGCACATTGTCGACTTGGCAACTTGGCGTGAAGCATTCGATCACGAAGCGTTGCACTCGCGGGCCGTGCAGGGAAGTGCGCCTCGTCGCAGTGGCCAATCCACGTAGGGTGCGCCGCACCCCCGACACCCTTTTCGTGCAGGTCGAACGGGGGTTGGGGGGTGGTTCGGGCAAGGGATGCCCGGTTGCCGGAAGTTGGCTGAAAAGAAGCGCCCGAGGGCATAGAAACCGGTCAACCGCCCGGTGTATTTCCCCCGGAGTGACGTCCGCCCCGGTGCGCGCCCGTTCCGCTCCGGTGGTGGCGCCCGCGACGGGGCGCGAGCGAGGCGTGTTCCTCGGCGAGTGCGGCGCGCTCCTCGGCGAGCGAGCGGGCGGCGCCGCGCTCGGACCGGCGCAGCAGGACCCGGCAGACCGCCGTGACGGCGGCCAGACCCAGCGCGGTGCCGGTGGCGCCGGCCAGGGAGGTGCCGTACCAGAGGAGGACGACGGGGACGAGGACGCAGGAGAAGGCCGCCCAGCGGACCACGTCGGTGGTGCTGTCCTGGTGCTGCTCTCCGGCCATGGCGTGCTCCCGGTGTCGGTGGCTCACGGAGATCAACGCGTGGTCGGGCGGTCGGTCACTGTGCGGCCCGCCAGGAGGCGGGTGACCTGCCTCGCGCGGGCATCCTGTGCAAACCGCCTGTACAGCGCAGCAACCATTGCGTTACGGGCACACCCTCGTGCATGCTCCCTGGAACCCCCGCGGAGCACATCGCGGGATCTGGGCTAAGGAGGCGTGCCGCCGTACCCTTGGGGGTATGGGGTTGGGAAGATGATTCCCGGACACAGCTCCGCCGCACCCTGTCATCCCACCCACACAAGGATCACAACGCCGAGACAGCCATGGCCGGTCACGAATTCTTCGAACCCGCGGACCGCAAGCGGCCCGTCGCCGATCCCACGGCGGCCGAGCCCCTGGCGGCGGAAGAGTCACGTCACTCCTGCGACCCCGCCTTCAAGCACGGCGTCGTGGTCGGCTTCGACGGCTCGACCTCCAGTGAGCGCGCCCTCGCCTACGCCATCGGCATGGCCCACCGCTCCGGCTCGGCCCTGATCATCGTGCATGTCGCCAACCGGCTGCCCACCACGGTGTGGGCCGGCTGCGAGCCGCCGGTCTTCGTGGACGTCCCGGATCACCGCACCGAGGTGCTGGGGCTGGAGCTGGCCTGCGCGGACTATCTGGCCGAGGTGCCGTGGATCCTCGTCGAGCGCGGCGGTGACATCTGCCACGAACTCGAAGAGGTGGGCCGCGAGTACGAGGCGGACGCGATCGTGGTGGGCTCCACGCACGGCATCGTGGGGCGGATCTTCGGGTCCGTCGCGGGGCGGCTCGCCAAGCGGGCGCAGCGGCCCGTCGTCGTCATCCCGTAACTCCCCCTCGCCCGGGACGAGATGCGTCCTCGGCGCGCCCCCTCCCCCTCCTGGATGCATGAATCCACTGCCGCACAAAGGTGTTTGTGCCTTTGTGAAGGGCATATGGCCAGTATGCGCGTGCCGCCGGCCGGGGTTGTGACGGCCACCGGCCAGCTGCGCAGGCCGGGGGGCGGGCGGCTCCCCGGCGAAGGGGACGGCCCCCCGCGTGGTGGGTGGCAACACCGCGGGGGGCCGTTCCTGAGTGCCGGCTACTCGACCGTGACCGACTTCGCGAGGTTCCGCGGCTTGTCGATGTCCCGGCCCAGGGCCAGGGCCGTGTGGTAGGCGAGGAGTTGGAGCGGGATGCCCATCAGGATCGGGTCCAGCTCGTCCTCGTTCTTCGGGACCAGGATCGTCTGGTCGGCCTTCTCCTGGGGCTGGTGGGCCACCGCCAGGATCTTGCCGCTGCGGGCCTTGATCTCCTCCATGGCCGCGCGGTTCTTCTCCAGCAGGTCGTCGTCGGGGACGATCGCCACCGTGGGCAGGGCCGGCTCGATCAGGGCCAGCGGGCCGTGCTTGAGCTCGGAGGCGGGGTAGGCCTCCGCGTGGATGTAGGAGACCTCCTTGAGCTTCAGCGAGGCCTCACGGGCCACCGGGTAGCCGCGGACCCGGCCGATGAAGAGCATCGAGCGGGCCTCGGCGTACTCCTCGGCCAGCTTCTTGATCTCGTCCTCCTGCTCCAGCATCTCGGCGATCTGGGCGGGGAGCTTGCGCAGGCCCTCGATGATCCGCTTGCCGTCGCGGACCGAGAGGTCGCGGGTGCGGCCCAGGTGCAGGGCGAGCAGGGCGAAGGCGACCGTGGTGTTGGTGAAGCACTTGGTGGACACCACGCAGACCTCGGGGCCGGCGTGCACGTAGATGCCGCCGTCCGCCTCGCGGGCGATGGCCGAGCCGACGACGTTGACGATGCCGAGGACCCGGGCGCCCTTGCGCTTGAGCTCCTGGACGGCGGCGAGGACGTCGTAGGTCTCACCGGACTGGGAGACCGCGATGTAGAGGGTGTCGGGGTCCACGACCGCGTTGCGGTAGCGGAACTCCGAGGCGGGCTCGGCGTCCGCGGGGATCCGGGCCAGCTCCTCGATCATCTGGGCGCCGATCATGCCCGCGTGGTACGAGGTGCCGCAGCCGAGGATCTTCACGCGGCGGATCCGGCGGGCCTCGCGGGCGTCCAGGTTGAGGCCGCCGAGGTGCACGGTGGAGAAGCGGTCGTCGATCCGGCCGCGCAGCACGCGGTCCACGGCGTCGGCCTGCTCGTGGATCTCCTTGTGCATGTACGTGTCGTGGCCGCCCATGTCGTAGGAGGCGGCCTCCCACTCGACGGTGGTGGGCTCGGACGTCGTGCGGGTGCCCTCGGTGGTGTAGGTGCGGAAGTCGTCGGCCTTGAGGGTGGCCATCTCGCCGTCGTCGAGGGTCACTATCTGCCGCGTGTGGGCGACCAGCGCGGCGATGTCCGAGGCGACGAACATCTCCTTCTCACCGATGCCGAGGACGACCGGGGAGCCGTTGCGGGCGACGACGATGCGGTCCGGGAAGTCGGCGTGCAGGACGGCGATGCCGTAGGTGCCCTCGATCAGCCGGAGGGTCTCGCGGACCTTGTCCTCCAGCTTCTCGCCCTGTGCGCGGGAGATGAGGTGGACGAGGACCTCGGTGTCGGTCTCGGAGAGGAACTCGACGCCGTCCGCCTCCAGCTTGCGGCGCAGGTCGGAGGCGTTGTCGATGATGCCGTTGTGGACGACGGCGACCTTGCCCTCGGCGTCCAGGTGCGGGTGGGCGTTGACGTCGGAGGGGGCGCCGTGGGTGGCCCAGCGAGTGTGGGCGATACCGGTGGTGCCCTTGAAGCGGGCCGGGACCTTGGCCTCCAGGTCACGGACCCGGCCCTTGGCCTTGACCGTCTTCAGGCCGCTGCTCTTGGGCGAGGTCACCGCGATGCCCGCCGAGTCGTAGCCGCGGTACTCCAGGCGCTGGAGTCCCTCCAGCAGCAGCGGGGCCACGTCACGCTTGCCGATGTAACCGACGATTCCGCACATGTATGGGTATTCCTAGCCGTAGACGATCCGGCGCAGCTGCCGGAGGGTGAGCTCCGGCGGTGCCACCGCCCGGTATTTCAGGTCCGCCTCGATCCGTTCGAAGATCGTCGCGTTCACCAGGCCCTGGGCCTGGAGTTCGCGGTGGCGGCGACGGACGTACTCCTCGGTCGTCTCGTCGAAGTAGGCGAGCACGTCCTGGATCACCCGCAGCGCCTCGCCCCGGCTGAGGGGCGTGGACCGCGTCAGATGATCAACAAGTTCGTCGTGCACCCGGTAGATCCTGGGGTACCGATCGCCCTTTCGCAAGAAACCTGCCCGATTTCGGGCACGGGCATGTCAGTGGGCTGTGGAAAGGTGTCACATTCGTTTCAGAATCGCCTGTTTCGCCAGGGCGAACTCCTCGTCCGTCAGGACGCCCGTGCGGTGCAGCTCGCCGAGTGCGCGCAGCCGTCGCAGCAGCGCGTCATGGTCGTCCTCGGCGGCGGCCGGCAGCGGGGTGCGGGTGTCCTCCGGGTCCGGCCGGCGTACGTCCGCGGCCGCCGGGTGCGGGAGCCGGGCCTGGACGGCCGCCGCGACCAGGGCCATCAGCGGGTCCTTCTTGAAGCCCCACAGCTCCACGGCGTTGGGGTCGTACTTCGGCGGGGCCTTGGTCGGGGCGTTGCGCACGGTGAAGCGGAGGTGGCCGTTCTCCAGGCCCACCGCGGGATGCCACTCGACGGCGGTGACGTCGGTGAGGCCGATGACGCGGGCCCCCGCGGCGGCCTTGGCGTCCTCCGTCTTCCAGTTCCACTCCAGCCGGATCCGCTCGCCGTCGAAGCTGGCGGTGCCGTCGCCGGCGGAGACGGAGAGCGGCACCGACGGGCCCGGCAGCAGGTAGGCGTCCACCGGGTCGGGCGGCACCTGGTCCAGCAGCAGGGCGTTGCGCACCTCGTCCGTGAAGTACTCGGCGACGCCGTAGCGGTCGGACTCCACGATCAGCTGATAGGGGTCGTGCGGCTCGGTGAGCCGGCCGCCCGAGGCGAGCAGCAGCGGGTCGGCGCCGTCGCGCAGCCGCAGTCGGAGCCGCCCCGCCTTCTTGCCCTGCTCGAACGAGATGCCCGCCAACGCCCCCAGCGGGACGACGAGTTCGCCGAGGGTCTTGCGGAAAAGGCTGACGTTCTTGTCCCGGCCGGGCGTCAGCCGCAGCGCGTCCCCGTCGAAGACCCAGGTGCCGTCCTTCTGGATGATTTCCGCCATGGGGGTGATTGTTTCACCGGTCTCGCGAGAGAGTGGTCTGTACCTATCGGAGCTCACCGAAGGGACCGACTGTGAGACAGCGCCACAGAACGCTCCGCCTTCTCGGCTCGCTGCTGCTCGTCGCCGCGGCCGGCGTCTCCGCCACCGGCGCGGTGCCCCCGGGGCCGGGTCCGGCCGCGATCCCGCTCGACCGGGTCGTGCCCGCCCCGGCCTCCGTCGCGCCGGGCGGTTCCCCGTACCGCATCACCGACGGCACCCGGATCCGGGTCGACGACTCGCGCGAGGTGCGCCGGGTCGGGGAGTACCTCGCGGACCTCCTGCGGCCCTCCACCGGCTACCGCCTGCCGGTCACCACCCACGGCGGCGGCATCCGACTGCGGCTCGCCAAGGGGTCGTTCGGCGCGGAGGGCTACCGCCTCGACAGCGACCGCCGAGGTGTCGTCATCACGGCCGCCAGGCCCGCCGGGCTCTTCCACGGCGTCCAGACCCTGCGCCAGCTCCTCCCGGCCGCCGTGGAGAAGGACTCCGCGCAGCCCGGCCCCTGGCTGGTCGCGGGCGGCACGATCAAGGACACCCCGCGCTACGGCTGGCGCGGCGCGATGCTCGATGTCTCCCGGCACTTCTTCTCCGTCGACCAGGTCAAGCGGTACGTCGACCAGTTGGCGCTGTACAAGTTCAACAAGCTGCACCTTCACCTGAGCGACGACCAGGGCTGGCGGATCGCCATCGACTCCTGGCCGCGGCTCGCGACGTACGGCGGCTCCACGCAGGTCGGCGGGGGCCCCGGGGGCTACTACACCCAGGACGACTACCGGGAGATCGTCCGCTACGCCGCCTCCCGGCACCTGGAGGTGGTCCCCGAGATCGACATGCCGGGCCACACCAACGCGGCGCTGGCCTCGTACGCCGAGCTGAACTGCGACGGGGTCGCGCCCCCGCTCTACACCGGCATCGAGGTCGGCTTCAGCTCGCTGTGCGTCGGCAAGGAGCTCACGTACGACTTCGTGGACGATGTGATCCGGGAGCTCGCCGCGATCACGCCGGGCCGCTATCTGCACATCGGCGGGGACGAGGCGCACTCCACGCCGCACGCCGACTACGTGAAGTTCATGGACCGGGTGCAGCCCGTCGTCGCCAAGTACGGCAAGACGGTCATCGGCTGGCATCAGCTGACCGGGGCCTCGCCCGCGAAGGGGGCGCTCGCTCAGTACTGGGGGCTCGACGGCACCAGTGCGCAGGAGAAGGAGCAGGTCGCCGCGGCGGCGCGGGGCGGGACGGAGCTGATCCTCTCGCCGGCCGACCGGATCTACCTCGACATGAAGTACGACGAGAGGACTCCGCTGGGGCTGTCCTGGGCGGGGTACGTCGAGGTGCGGCGGTCCTACGACTGGGATCCCGGGACCTATCTGGCGGGGGTGCCCGAGTCGGCGGTGCGGGGGGTTGAGGCGCCGTTGTGGAGCGAGACGCTGCGGACGTCCGAGGACATCGAGTACATGGCGTTCCCGCGGGTCGTCGGGGTGGCCGAGTTGGGGTGGTCTTCGGTGGCATCGCACGACTGGGACGCGTACAAGGTTCGGCTTGCTGCGCAGGCTCCTCGGTGGGAGGCGATGGGGATTTCCTTCTACCGGTCTCCTCAGGTGCCTTGGTTGTGAGTTGGCTGCGGGGCGGTGGGGGTTGATCGCGCCCACGCGGCGGAGCCGCAAATTGATACAGCCCCGCGCCCCTTGCGGAGTTCGTTTTGACGGGGGCCCAGGAGGACCGTCTCCCGGGCCCCCGTCTGGCTATGTCAGAACTCTGCCAGGGGGTTCCGTAGCGTGCCGATCAGTTGCAGGGCGCCTGCTGGGTCCGACAGGTCCACCATCTGCTGGTTGTTGCGGAGCTGGAGGCGGTTGAGGCAGGAGAGGGCGAACTCCGGGGCGAACATGTCGTACTGGCGGAACTTGTCCGCCAGTTCCGGCACCGTCGCCTGGTACGCGCGTGTGACCTCCGCGACCGTGCGCCAGAAGTCGTCCTCCGTGAGGACGCCCTCGGTGGCGAGGTTCGCGGCGAGGAAGCGGAAGTAGCAGTCGAAGACGTCCGTGAAGATCGACAGCAGTTTCGTGTCCTCGGGGACGTCCACGCGCAGCCGCTCCACCGTCGGCGGCAGCACCGCGTCCGGGTCCATGACCGCGATCTCCTCGGCGATGTCCTTGTAGATCGCGCGCTGGACGACACCGTCCTTCAGGACCAGGATCACGTTCTCGCCGTGCGGCATGAAGACGAGGTCGTAGGCGTAGAAGCTGTGCAGCAGCGGGGTGAAGTACGCCGTCAGGTAGCGGCGCAGCCACTCCGTCGGCGCCAGCCCGGACTGCTCGATCAGGGCGGTCGCGAAGGACGTGCCCTCGTGGTCGACGTGGACGAGGGAGGCCATGGTGGCCAGCGTCTCGCCGTCCCGGAGGGAGGGGACCGGGCTCTCCCGCCACAGCGCGGCCAGCATCTTGCGGTACGGCGAGTAGCGGTCCGTCGCCGCCTCGTACTCCAGGTGCCGGTAGCCGACCGCCGCGCGCTCGCGGATGATCGTCAGGCCCGTCTCCTTGAGCACCGGGTCGTTCTCGATGAGCTGGGCGAGCCAGTCGTTGATGGCCGGGGTCGCCTCCATGTACGCCGCCGACAGGCCGCGCATGAAGCCCATGTTGATGACGGACAGGGCCGTCTTCACATAGTGCTTCTCGGGGCTGGAGGTGTTGAAGAAGGTCCGGATGGACTGCTGGGCCAGGTACTCGTCGTCGCCCTCGCCCAGGCACACCAGGTGCCCCCGGGCGACCTCGGCGGCGAAGGTGACCGTCAGCTTGTTCCACCACTGCCAGGGGTGGACGGGGATGAGGAAGTAGTCGGCGGGGTCCAGGTCCTGCTCGCGCAGGATGCCGTGGAACCGCTCGACGGTGTGCTCGCCCAGCTCGTCCCGGATGAAGGATTCGTACTCCAGGCCGACGCCGGCCGTGAACGCGGCCCGCGACCGGTGCGCCGCCAGCCAGACCAGCCGGACCGGGCTCGCGGTCTCGGGGGCGTACGACAGGTACTCGTGGATGCCGAAGCCGAGCCGGCCGTTGTTGGCGACGAAGCAGGGGTGGCCCTCGGTCATCCCGGTCTCGATGGCCTGGAAGCCGCTCCGGACGAGTTCGGCGGCCGGGACCTGCGGCTTGGTGAGCTTGAAGCAGATGCCGGAGAGGGTGGAGGAGATCTCCTCCAGGTAGACCGGCAGGATGGCGTCGCTCAGGCCGAGGGCCTGCTTCAGTTCGATGAAGAAGTCCAGCGCGGCCAGCGGCAGTTCGGCGCCGTCCCGGTGCCGGGAGATCGAGTCGGCGTCGACCTGCCAGTGGTCCAGGGCGCGGCGGACGGCGGTGAACCGGTACCGGGTCAGACCGTCGTCGCTGCGGACCTCGAAGCCGCCGTCGGCGGTGGCCTCGGGCGTGATCAGCCGCTCGTGCGCGAACTCGGCGAGTGCCTTGCGGACGAGGAGGCGGTTGGCCCGCTCCCAGCGTTCGGGGGAGAGGTGGGCCACGGAGTCGGCGAGGGTCATGCGGCCACCCCCGTGGCGAGCAGGAACTGCTCCCGGGTGCAGAAGCTCAGCAGCGCCTTCTTCTCCGGCTTCTGGATCTCGTGGGAGGGCACGAACCCGACGGCCTCGTTGAGCGCGTGGACGGCCTTGTTGGCGATGTCCGGCTCGACCACGACCCGCTGGACCGCCGGGTCCTCGAAGAGGTGCGCCATGACGGCGGTGATGACGGAGCGGGTGAAGCCGTGCACGGGGGTGTCGGTGGGGGGCGTCAGGAAGTGCATGCCGACGTCGCCCGGCAACGGCGCGTACAGGCCGACCAGTTCGCGGTGGGCCGGGTCGTACTTCTCCATCAGGAAGGCGGGTTCGCCGTCCTTCAGGCCCAGCAGGGCGTGGTGGTGCTCGTCGGCGGCGATCTCCATGTAGGCGCGCTCGACGTCCTCCAGTTTCGCGTCCTGCATCATCCAGAAGGCGGCCTTGGGGTGCGTGACCCAGCGGTGCAGCAGCTCGGCGTCCTTGAGGGGGTCGAGCGTGCGGAAGGTGAAGGTCATACGGCAAACTCCTGGAACGCGATGGTCTTCTCGACCGGGTAGTACTCGCTGCCGAGCAGCTCACTGATGATGAAGCTGTTGCGGTAGGCGCCCATCCCCAGGTCGGGGCTGGTGATGCTGTGGGTGTGCACACCGGCGTTCTGGAGGAACACACCCCGGCCCGTCACATCGATGGCGTAGTTGCGGGCGACGTCGAAGTTGCCCCGCGCGTCGCGCACGAGGCGGTCGCTCACCGGCTTCAGGAACTCCGGCTCGGTGTACGCGTAGCCGGTGGCCAGCACCAGGCCCTGCGTCTGCAGCTCGTAGTCCTTCTCCTGCTCCTGCTGGTGGAAGGAGAGCGTGTAGGTGCCGTTCTCGTAACGGGCCGCTTCCAGCGAGGAGTTGGTGAGCAGCCGGGTGGGCACCGGGCCGCCGAGGTTCTTCTGGTACAGCAGATCGAAGATCTCGTTGATGAGATCGCCGTCGATGCCCTTGAACAGGCCCTTCTGCTGGGCGGTGAGGCGGTAGCGGGTGGCCTCCGGCAGCGCGCGGTAGTAGTCGATGTACTCCGGCGAGGTCATCTCCAGCGTGAGCTTGGTGTACTCCAGCGGGAAGAAGCGCGGGGAGCGGGTCACCCAGTTCAGCCGGTAGCCGTGCACGTCGATCTCGGTGAGGAGGTCGTAGTAGATCTCGGCGGCGGACTGGCCGGAGCCGACGATCGTGATCGACTCCTTCTTCTGCAGCTCCGCCTTGTTCTGCACGTAGCGGGAGTTGTGGAAGAAGTCGCCGCCGAGGCCGCGCACGGCCTCCGGGTAGTGCGGGGAGGTGCCGGTGCCCAGGACGAGGTGCCGGGCGCGGTAGGTGTCCCCGGCGGTGGTCCGCACGACGTAGAGCTCGTCCTCGTACGTCACCTCGGCGACCGTCGTGGAGAAGCGGACGCTGCTCAGCTTGTTCGCGGCCCAGCGGCAGTAGTCGTCGTACTCGACCCGCAGCGGGTAGAAGTTCTCCCGGATGTAGAACGAGTACAGCCGGCCTTTCTCCTTCAGGTAGTTGAGGAAGGAGTACGGCGAGGTCGGGTCGGCGAGGGTGACCAGGTCCGACATGAACGGGGTCTGCAGGTGGGCGCCGTCCAGGAACATGCCCGCGTGCCACTCGAAGTCGGGCTTGGACTCCAGGAAGACACCGTCGAGTTCGTCGATGGGCTCGGTGAGACAGGCCAGGCCGAGGTTGAAGGGGCCGAGCCCGATGCCCACGAAGTCGTAGGTCGTGTGCGTGGGTTCAGGAAGCGCGGTCAAGGGACTCTCCCAGGTACTGCTCGGCGTGGCCGGCGATCAGGTCGAGGACGGCGGCGATGTCATCCGTCGTGGTCTCGGGGTTGAGCAGGGTGAACTTCAGGTAGTGGCGGCCGCCGACCTTGGTGCCCGCGACGACGGCGGCACCGGAGGCGAACAGGGCCTTGCGGGCGTAGAGGTTGGCGCGGTCGATCTCGGCCGGGTCGGTCACCGCGGCCGGGATGTACCGGAACACCAGGGTGGACAGGCTGGGTTCGACCACGACGTCGAAGCGCGGGTCGGCGGCCAGCAGTTTCCAGCCCTCGGCGGTCAGGTCGACGACCTCGTCGAAGAGCTGGCCGATGCCGTCGGCGCCCATCACGCGCAGGGTCATCCACAGCTTCAGCGCGTCGAAGCGGCGGGTGGTCTGGAGGGACTTGTCGACCTGGTTGGGGATACGTTCCTGCACCATCCGGCGCGGGTTGAGGTACTCCGCGTGGTAGGTGGCGTGGCGCAGGGTGGCCGCGTCCCGTACCAGGACGGCGGACGAACTCACCGGCTGGAAGAAGGACTTGTGGTAGTCGACGGTGACGGAGTCGGCGCGCTCGATGCCGTCGATCCGGTCCCGGTACTTCACGGAGGCGAGCAGTCCGCAGCCGTAGGCGGCGTCCACGTGCATCCAGGTGCCGTACTGCTCGCACAGCTCGGCGATCTCGGGCAGCGGGTCGATGGAGCCGAAGTCGGTGGTGCCGGCGGTGGCGACGACGGCCATCGGGACCAGGCCGTCCCGCTTGCAGCGCTCCAGCTCGCGGGCGAGGGCGACGGTCTGCATGCGCTTGTCGTGGTCGACGGGGACGGAGACCACCGAGTCAGCGCTGAGGCCGAGGAGTTTGGCCGACTTCTTGACGCTGAAGTGGCTGACCTCGGAGGCGAAGATGCGCAGGGTGTCGAGGGACTCGGCCTTGGCCTCCTCGCGGGCCAGCAGCAGCGCCTGGAGGTTGGACTGGGTGCCGCCGGAGGTGAACACGCCGTCGGCGGCCGGGCCGAGGCCGATCCGGGCGGTCGTCCAGTCGATGAGCTTGCGCTCGATCAGGGTGCCGCCGGCCGACTGGTCCCAGGTGTCCAGGGAGGAGTTGACCGCGGACAGGATCGCCTCGCCGAGCACCGCCGGGATGACGACCGGGCAGTTGAGGTGGGCGAGATAGCGCGGGTGGTGGAAGTAGACCGCGTCGCGGAGGTAGACGTCCTCCAGCTCGTCGAGGGCCGCCGCGGTGTCGAGCAGCGGCTTGTCGAGGTCGATCGCGTCGATGGTGGGGGCGAGGGCGTCGACCGTGACGCCGGTGAACGGACGTTCGGTGGCGGCGATTTTGGCGGCCACCCGCTCGATTCCTTCGGTCACGGAGCTGCGGTACTGCTCCGCGGTCGTGTCATTGAGCAGGTGCGAGCGCATGGGGGGTCCTCCGAGGGGAAGTCCGTGCGGGACGAGGCGAAGGGGAGTGGGGAGGGGATGAGAAGGTCGATCAACTTAGGTAAGCCTAACCTAATTTCATCGTGCGTCAGGCGGCCGGAACCCGACCCCTTCCGTGACGGTGGTCACTTCCGTCGCATCACTCGCCCAGCTCCCGCAGCTGCTCCTCCGTCAGGCCGTGCCGCCAGTAGCCGACGAAGGTGACCCGGCGCCGGTCGATGCCGCGCTCCTGGACGAAGTGACGGCGCAGCGCCTTCACACACCCCGACTCGCCCGCGATCCAGACGTACGGGCGCTCGGCGTCCGGGAGTTCGGTCCCGCGCAGGGCGTCGAGGGCCATGGGGGAGCCCTCGGCGCCCCGGTCCTGCCGGACCAGCCAGACGATCTCGGCGTCCGCCTGGGTCTCCAGCTCCTGGATGTCCCCGGCGTGCCGCACCTCCAGCCAGACCCGGGCCCGGGTGCCGACCGGCAGCGACTCGACGATGGCGCAGACGGCCGGTACGGCGGTCTCGTCGCCCCACACCACCATGAGGCCGGTGTCCGCGGGCGGCCGGAACCGGATGGCCCGGTTGTCGGCGACGGCGGGCCCGATGAGCAGGACGCGGTCCCCGGCGGCGGCCCGCGAGGCCCACCGGGAGGCGGGCCCGGCGGGCTCGTGCAGCACGAAGTCGATGTCGATCTCGTCCGGGTCCCGCCGCAGCTCGCGCAGGGTGTACGAGCGCATCACGGCCCGTACGTCGTCCGGCAGGTCGCGCCAGCCCTGCCACCATCCGTCGCCGAGCTCGACGGGGACGACCGGCTCTTCCTGCCCCGGGTGCGGCAGGAACAGCGACAGCGACTGGTCGCGGCCGTCGGAGCGGAAGTCGCTCAGCTCCGGTCCGCCGAACGTCACCCGGACCAGAGACGGACCGAGCCGCCGAGTCCGTACGACCTGAAGGGAGAAGAAACGGAAATCGACGGCTACGGCCGTGCTCATGGAGGCTCCTGGGTGAGCGTCAGGGGGCGACCTTCCGCGAGGTCAGCTGACCTTCTTCGCGTTCTCGATGGCCTCGGCCAGGTTGTCGAGCAGCGGCGTGCACTTGTCGTACGACAGGATCGGCTCCGGCGAGCGCGGGATGACCTGGCCGGCCTTGACGGCGGGCAGCTTCTTCCAGGTCGCCTCGGTGATGTCCGCGGGCTGGATGGTGGAGGTGCGGTCGTCCATCAGGATGATGTCGGCGTCGTACTTGTCGACGTTCTCCCAGCTGAGCGCCTCGTACCAGCCGGCGCTCTCGGCCTTCGCCTTCTCCGAGGGCTCGACGAAGTTCACGCCGAGGGACTTGAAGTACTCCAGGTCGATGGAGAAGTTGGTGCCGGAGACGTAGAAGATGCTCTCCGCGGCGGAGCCGGCCATCACCTTGATCTCGGGCTTGGCCTTGGCGGCGGCGCGCAGCCGGGCCGCGGCGGTCTCGAACTTCTTCTTCGACTCGGCGATCTCGGTGGACTTCATGTCCGCGCCCAGCGACTCGGCCAGCTCCCACATGCGCTGCAGCGGCTCGGTGAGCTGGCGGTCGAAGACGGAGATCGCGACGCTCGGGGCGAGCTTGGCGATCTTGTCCGCGGACTCGACGGGCACCGACCACAGGGTGCCGGCGTCGTCGAACGTCGTGGTGATGAGGACCTCGGGGGAGAGGGCCGCGTACTTCTCGATGTTGAGCTTGCCCCACTCGTTGCCGAGCACGGTGACCTTGCTGACGTCGAGGTCGCCGGCTTGGACGTCGGGCTTGCCGTCCGAGGTGGTGGTCGGGCCGAAGACGCCCTTGACCTGGATGCCGTAGTCGAAGAGGGCGGCGGCGACACCGGTGAACGCGACCATGTTCACCGGCACCTTGTCGAGCTTGACGGTCGTGCCGCGGTCGTCCTTGAAGGACCACGGGCCGGACTTCGCGGCGGCCGTCTCCTGGTCAGAGCCACCGCTTTTGGTGTCGTCGTCGCCGCAGGCCGCGAGCACGGCACCGAGGCCGAGGGCGCCGCCCGCGGCGAGGATGCCACGGCGGGTGAGGTGGGTGGCGCTGGCGTGGGACATGGGTACGCTGCTTTCGAACGGGGCGATCTTCGCCGGACAATTCGAAGGTAGGTTAGCCTAACCTCATCAATTGTCCAGAGGTGGGCCCCCGCAGCGCCCCACCGGTGAGCCGCTCAGGGACCCAACTCGGGCGCCGGCGAAGGCCGTTGTCAGCTCGGCAGGCCCAGTTCCCGGGCGATCAGCATCCGCTGGACCTCACTCGTGCCCTCGCCGATCTCCAGGATCTTGGAGTCGCGCCACATCCGGGCCACCGGGTACTCGTTCATGAAGCCGTAACCGCCGTGGATCTGGGTGGCGTCGCGGGCGTTGTCCACCGCGATCGTGGAGGAGTAGAGCTTGGCCAGCGCCGCCTCCTTCTTGAACGGCTCACCCGCGACCAGCCGGCTCGCCGCGTCCCGCCAGGCCAGCCGGGCCGTGTGCGCCCGCATCTCCATGTCCGCGAGCTTGAACTGGATCGCCTGGTTGGCGCCGATCGGACGGCCGAAGGCGTGCCGCTCCTTGGCGTACCGCACCGACTCGTCCACGCAGCCCTGGGCCAGGCCCGTCGCCAGCGCCGCGATCGCCACCCGGCCCTCGTCGAGGATGCGCAGGAACTGGGCGTAGCCGCGGCCCTGGGTGCCCAGCAGATTGGCCCGCGGGACGCGGACGTCGGCGAAGGACAGCTCACGGGTGTCGGAGGCGTTCCAGCCGACCTTGGAGTACGCGGGGGCCACCGTGAAGCCCGGGGTGCCCGAGGGGACGATGATCGACGAGATCAGCGGGGCGCCGTCCGCCGGCCCGCGGTCGGTGACCGCCGTGACGGTGACCAGACCGGTGATGTCCGTACCGGAGTTGGTGATGAAGCACTTCGTGCCGTTGATCACCCACTCGTCCGTCTCCGGGTCCAGCTGGGCCGTCGTCCGGGTCGCGCCCGCGTCGGTGCCGCCGTCCGGCTCGGTCAGCCCGAAGGCGCCGAGCATCTCGCCCGAGCACAGCCGGGGCAGCCACTGGCGCTTCTGCTCCTCGGTGCCGAACAGATGGATCGGCATCGCGCCCAGCGAGACGCCCGCCTCCAGGGTGATGGCCACCGAGGAGTCGACGCGGGCCAGCTCCTCCAGGGCGATGCCCAGCGCGAGGTAGTCCCCGCCCATGCCGCCGTACTCCTCGGGGAACGGCAGGCCGAACAGGCCCATGCGGCCCATCTCGCGCACGATCTCGTACGGGAACTCATGGCGTTCGTACAGGTCGCCGATCTTCGGCGCCACGACGTCGTGCGCGAACTCCGCGACCGTGCGCCGCAGTTCTTCCAGCTCGGGGGAGAGCTTGTGGTCCATCGGGGTCACTCCTTGTGGGAGAGGGCTCGTACGGTGCGGGACGGGCTGGGGCGGCCCAGTCGGCCGGCCATCCACTCGCTTGTGGCGACGAGACGGCCGAGGTCGACCCCGGTGTCGATGCCGAGGCCGTGCAGCATCCACACGAGGTCTTCGGTGGCGAGGTTTCCGGTGGCGGACTTCGCGTAGGGGCAGCCGCCGAGGCCACCGGCGGAGGCGTCGACGGTGGTGACGCCGTGCTGGAGGGCGGCGTAGGTGTTGGCGAGGGCCTGGCCGTAGGTGTCGTGGAAGTGGACGGCGAGCCGGTCCACGGGCGTGCCGCGCCCGGTGAGTTCGGTCAGCAGGGCCCGGACGTGACCGGGTGTGGCCACGCCGATCGTGTCGCCCAGGCTCAGTTCGTCGCAGCCCATGCCGAGGAGGGCCTGGCAGACCTCGACCACCCGCGCGACGGGGACCGGGCCCTCCCACGGGTCGCCGAAGCACATGGAGAGATAGCCGCGCACCTGCACGCCCTCGGCCTTCGCGCGCGCGACGACCGGCTCGAACATCGCCAGGGCCTCGTCGACCGTGCGGTTGAGGTTGGCCTTCGCGAACGACTCGGTGGCGCTGGCGAAGACGGCGACGCGCCGGGCTCCGAGGGCCAGGGCGCGGTCCAGTCCGTGCTCATTGGGGACCAGGACCGGGAGGTCCACCGGGAGGTGGCTCACCCGGGGGAACAGGTCCTCCGCGTCGGCGAGTTGGGGCACCCACTTGGGGTGGACGAAGCTGGTGGCCTCGATGGTGGTGAGGCCCGCGTCGGCGAGACGCCGGATGAACTCCGCCTTCACGTCGGTGGGAACGGTCGCCTTCTCGTTCTGCAGTCCGTCCCGGGCGCCGACCTCGTGGATGCGGACCCGGGTGGGCAGGCCGGGTTCGGGGACCGCCATGGGGAGGGTCACTCAGCCGCCTCCTCGTGCGGTGCGATCACGGCCAGCACCTGGTCCATGGCGACCGTGGTGCCGGGCGAGACGTCGAGCTCGGCGACCGTGCCGGCGTGCGGGGCGGCGATGACGTGCTCCATCTTCATCGCCTCCACCACCAGCAGGCTCTGACCGGCGCTCACCTCGTCCCCGACGGCGACCTTCACCACCGTGACCGTGCCGGGCATGGGCGCGGTGAGCGAGTCGGCGCCGGAGTGGGCGGCGCGGGTCAGGGACGCGGCGACCGGGTCGTGGTCGCGCACGTGCCAGGCGTCGCCGTCCCGGCCGATCCAGTCGGCGGCGCGGTGGAAGGTGTGCCGGACGCCGTCGAGGGTGACCGAGACCCGGTCGCCGGTGACGGTGTGGGTGCCTCGCGGGACGTATTCGACAGGGTCGCCACCGGCCATCCGCAGGGGGAAGGCGAGGGGCTTGGGTGTACCGCCGAGGCGCCAGCCGCTCGGCACCGAGAAGGGGTCCGTCCACCCCTCGCCCCCGGGCCGCAGCGCCTCCAGGCGTACGGCGGCCGCCGCCTCGTACACCTCCTCGGGCACGTCGGCCGGGACCAGCCCGTCGACCTCCCGCTCGACCAGACCGGTGTCCAGCTCACCGGCCACCACCGCCGGATGGGCCAGCAGCCGCCGCAGGAACCCGGCGTTGGTCTGCACGCCCAGCGTCACGGTCTCCGCGAGAGCCGCCCGCAGTTTGCGCAGCGCGGTCGCGCGGTCGGGGCCGTAGGCGATGACCTTGGACAGCATCGGGTCGTACAGGCTGCCGACCTCGGTGCCCTCGGTGAGCCCGGAGTCCGTGCGCACGCCGTCGCCCTGCGGCTCGCGCAGGCGCAGCACGGTGCCGCCCGAGGGGAGGAACCCGCGCGCGGGGTCCTCGGCGCAGAGACGGGCCTCGACCGCATGGCCGGTGAGCGTGATGTCGTCCTGGGTGAAGGCGAGCCTCTCCCCGGCCGCGACCCGCAGCTGCCACTCCACCAGGTCGATGCCGGTGATCAGCTCGGTGACCGGGTGCTCCACCTGGAGGCGGGTGTTCATCTCCATGAAGCAGTACGCCGAGGGGTCGCCGCCGGGGACGATGAACTCCACCGTGCCCGCGCCCCGGTAGCCGCAGGAGCGGGCCGCCTGGACGGCCGCCTCGCCCATCGCCGCCCGGGTCTCCTCGTCCAGCAGGACGCTCGGCGCCTCCTCGATGATCTTCTGGTGGCGCCGCTGGAGGGAGCACTCGCGCTCGCCGAGGTGGACGACCTGGCCGTGGCCGTCCGCCAGCACCTGGATCTCGATGTGCCGGGGCCGGTCGATCCACCGCTCGACCAGGAGCGTGTCGTCGCCGAAGGAGGCCGCGGCCTCGCGCCGGGCCGCCGCGATCTCCTCCTCCAGCACCGACAGGTCCCGCACCAGCCGCATGCCTTTGCCGCCGCCGCCCGCGCTCGGCTTCAGCAGCACCGGAGCGCCCAGCTCCCGGGCGGCCCGCGCCAGTTCGGGGTCGCGTCCGCCGGGGACGACGGGGACCCCGGCCGCCTGCACGGTCTCCTTGGCGCGGATCTTGTCGCCCATCAGGGCGATCGCCTCGGCCGGCGGCCCGATGAAGACCAGGCCCGCCGCGGCGCACGCGCGGGCGAAGTCGGCGTTCTCGGCGAGGAAGCCGTAGCCGGGGTGGACGGCCTGGGCGCCGGTGCGGGCGGCGGCGTCGAGGATGCGCTCCGCGGACAGATAGCTCCGGGTCGCCGGGGCCGGTCCGATGCGGACCGCCGTGTCGGCCTCCCGGACGTGCCGCGCGTCGGCGTCGGCGTCGGAGAAGACGGCGACCGAGCGGACGCCCAGGGTGCGCAGGGTGCGGATGACGCGGACCGCGATCTCGCCCCGGTTGGCCACGAGGACTGTGTCGAACATGGTCATCGGTAAATGCCCCTCACATCCGGAAGACGCCGAACTGGGGGTCACCCAGGGGCGCGTTGGCGCAGGCCGTCAGTGCCAGGCCCAGCACCTGCCGGGTCTCCAGCGGGTCGATCACTCCGTCGTCCCAGAGGCGGGCCGTGGCGTAGTAGGCGTTGCCCTGACGCTCGTACTGGGCGCGGATCGGCGCCTTGAACGCCTCTTCCTCCTCGGCCGGCCACTGCTCGCCGCGCCCCTCCAGCTGGTCGCGCTTGACGGTGGCGAGGACCGAGGACGCCTGCTCGCCGCCCATGACGGAGATCTTGGCGCCCGGCCACATCCACAGGAAGCGGGGCGAGTAGGCCCGGCCGCACATGGAGTAGTTCCCGGCGCCGTAGGAACCGCCCACCACGACCGTCAGCTTCGGCACGCGGGTCGTCGCCACCGCCGTCACCATCTTGGCGCCGTGCTTGGCGATACCGCCCGCCTCGTAGTCCCTGCCGACCATGAACCCGGAGATGTTCTGCAGGAACACCAGCGGGATCCCGCGCTGGTCGCACAGCTCGACGAAGTGGGCGCCCTTCTGGGCGGACTCGGAGAACAGGATGCCGTTGTTGGCGACGATGCCGACCGGGTGGCCGTGGATCCGGGCGAAGCCGGTGACCAGGGTCTGCCCGAACTCGGACTTGAACTCCGCGAACCGGGAGCCGTCGACCACGCGCGCGATGATCTCGCGGACGTCGTAGGGCGTGCGGGGGTCCGCGGGCACCGCGCCGTACAGGCCGTAGGGGTCGACCTTGGGTTCGGCGGCCGGCCGCACCTGCCAGGGGAGCGCCCCGCGCGCGGGGAGGGTGCCGACGATGTTCCGGACGATCCGCAGGGCGTGCGCGTCGTCCTCCGCGAGATGGTCGGTCACGCCCGACACCCGCGCGTGCACCTCGCCGCCGCCGAGCTCCTCGGCGGTGACGACCTCACCGGTGGCGGCCTTCACCAGCGGGGGGCCGCCGAGGAAGATCGTGCCCTGGTTGCGGACGATGACGGCCTCGTCGCTCATCGCGGGGACGTACGCCCCGCCCGCCGTGCAGGAGCCGAGGACGGCCGCGATCTGCGGGATGCCCGCGCCGGACATCCGGGCCTGGTTGTAGAAGATCCGCCCGAAGTGGTCGCGGTCGGGGAAGACCTCGTCCTGCATGGGCAGGAAGGCGCCGCCGGAGTCGACGAGATACAGACAGGGCAGCCGGTTCTCCAGGGCCACCTCCTGCGCCCGCAGATGCTTCTTCACCGTCATCGGGTAGTAGGTGCCGCCCTTGACGGTGGCGTCATTGGCGACGATCACGCACTCGCGCCCGCTGACCCGGCCGATCCCGGCGATCACCCCCGCCGCCGGGGCTAGTCCGTCGTACATGCCGTCGGCCGCGAGGGGCGCCAGCTCCAGGAAGGGCGAGCCCGGGTCGAGCAGGGTGTCCACCCGGTCCCGGGGCAGCAGCTTGCCGCGCGCGGTGTGCCGGGCGCGCGCCTTCTCCCCACCGCCCAGGCGGGCGGCGGCGAGCTTGGCGCGCAGCTCCTCCACCAGCGCGAGCTGCGCCTCCTCATTGGCCTTCCAGGCCTCCGACGCGGGATCTGCCGCACTCGTCAGCTCGGGTGCCTCGTGCATCCTGCGGTCCCCTCACCTTGTTAATGAGCGTTAACGCATTTCCTTCAGGTTAACGACCGCTAACCTCCCTGTCTAGAATTGGCGCATGGCCACCAGAACCGACGCACCCACCCGGCGTGAGCAGATCCTCAAGGAGGCCGCGCGGCTGTTCGCCGAACGCGGCTTCCACGGCGTGGGGGTCGACGAGATAGGCGCTGCCGTCGGCATCAGCGGCCCCGGCCTCTACCGGCACTTCGCGGGCAAGGACGCGATGCTCGCGGAGCTGCTGGTGGGCATCAGCGGTCAGCTGCTGACCGGGGCCAGGCGGCGCCTGGCGGAGGCCGACGGCGGGGGTCCCGACGAGATCCTGGACTCCCTCATCGAGGGCCACATCGACTTCGCGCTCGACGACCGTCCCCTGATCACCCTGCACGACCGCGAGCTGGACCGCCTGCGCGACAGCGACCGCAAGCTGGTCCGCCAGCTCCAGCGCCAGTACGTCGAGCTGTGGGTGGACGTGGTCCGCAAGGTCTACCCGGCGCTCACCGAGCCCACCGCCCGCTCGGCCGTCCACTCGGTCTTCGGCCTGCTGAACTCCACGCCGCACCTGGGGCGGCCCGGCGCGCTGCCGGGGCGCGGGGTGACGGCCGGGCTGCTGCACCGGATGGCGCGGGGGGCGTTCGGCGCGGCGGGCGGACAGGCGTGACGAGCGTTACGGGGCCGCTCCTCTGGACGGGTGTTCATACTCGCCGGTACGGTAGGTGAGCAAGCGCTTAGACACAGGTGGAGGTGGCGGCCGTGCGCCGTACGGTGTTCAACGAGGATCACGAGGCGTTCCGGGAGACCATCCGCGCCTTCATCGAGGCCGAGGTCGTACCGGTGTACGACGAGTGGTTCGCGGCGGGCCAGGCGCCCCGCGACTTCTACTACCAGCTCGGCGAGCTGGGCGTCTTCGGCATCAACGTGCCCGAGGAGTTCGGCGGCGCGGGTCTGGACACCCACAAGTTCGAGGCCGTCCTCTACGAGGAGACCGCCCGCGCGGGCGTCCAGTTCGGCGGCTCCGGGGTGCACGTACTGCTCGCCCTGCCGTACATCAAGTCGCTCGCCACCGACGAGCAGAAGAAGCGCTACCTGCCCAAGTTCGTCTCCGGCGAGGAGATGTGGGCGCTGGCGATGACCGAGCCGGGCACCGGCTCCGACCTCGCGGGCATGAAGACCACCGCAAAGCTCTCCGAGGACGGCACCCACTACGTCCTCAACGGCTCCAAGACCTTCATCACCGGCGGCGTCCACGCCGACCGCGTGATCGTCTGCGCCCGCACCGCCGCGCCCACCGCCGAGGACCGCCGCTACGGCATCTCCCTGTTCGCCGTGGACACCAAGTCCGAGGGCTACTCCATCGGCCGCAAGCTCGACAAGCTGGGCCTGCGCACCTCCGACACCGCCGAGCTGGCGTTCGTCGACGTGAAGGTGCCGGCCGAGGACCTGATGGGCGAGGAGAACCGGGGCTTCTCCTACCTCGGCAGCAACCTCCCCTCCGAGCGCTGGGGCATCGCCTACGGCGCCTACGCGCAGGCCAAGGCCGCCGTCCGGTTCGCTCAGCAGTACGTCACCGAGCGCACCGTCTTCGGCAAGCCGGTCGCCGCGTTCCAGAACACCAAGTTCGAGCTGGCCGCCTGCAAGGCCGAGGTGGACGCGGCCGAGGCCGTCGCCGACCGCGCCCTGGAGGCGCTGGACGCCGGTGAGCTGACCGCGGCCGAGGCCGCCAGCGCCAAGCTGTTCTGCACCGAGGTCGCGCACCGCGTCATCGACCGCTGCCTCCAGCTGCACGGCGGCTACGGCTTCATGAACGAGTACCCGATCGCCCGCCTGTACGCGGACAACCGGGTCAACCGGATCTACGGCGGCACCAGCGAGATCATGAAGACGATCATCGCGAAGGACATGGGTCTGTAAGGTCCCGGACATTACCGGCCGGTACAACCTTCACATGAGCCAGGCACTACAGGATCTCCTCGATCTGCTCGACCTGGAGCAGATCGAGGAGGACATCTTCCGCGGCCAGTCCCGGTCCGCCGTCGTCCCGCGCGTGTTCGGCGGGCAGGTCGCGGCCCAGGCGCTCGTCGCCGCCGGGCGGACGGTCCCCGAGGACCGGCTCGCCCACTCCCTGCACGCGTACTTCCTGCGCATCGGCGACCCCGGCGCACCCATCGTCTACACCGTCGACCGCATGAACGACGGCCGGTCCTTCACGGCCCGCCGGGTGGTCGCCGTCCAGCACGGGCAGCCGATCTTCGCCCTGTCCGCGTCCTTCCAGCGCCCGGAGCAGGGCTTCGAGCACCAGGCCCCGATGCCCGCCGCCCCCGACCCCGCCACGCTCCCCACCTCCGAGGAGCGGCTGCGGGGCTACGGCCATCTCGACCGCGGGATCCTGGAGAAGTTCCTGGAGGCCCGCGCCGCCGTGGACGTGCGCTACGTCGACGAGCCCCCCTTCGGGCGGTTCGGCGAGCCGCGCGAACCGCACTCCCAGGTCTGGTTCCGCACCAACGGCAAGCTCGACAGCGAGGTCGACGACCCCCTGATGCACGTCGTCCTCGCCACGTACGTCTCCGACATGACGCTGCTGGACTCGGTCCTGCTCGCGCACGGCCGGGGCGGCTGGGCCGTCGGCGATGTGGTCGGGGCCTCGCTGGACCACGCGATGTGGTTCCACCGGCCGTTCCGCGCCGACGAGTGGCTGCTGTACGACCAGCACTCCCCGTCGGCCTCCGGCGGCCGCGGCCTGGGTCAGGCCCGTATCTACACCCAGGACGGCCGCCTGGCCGTCTCGGTCATCCAGGAGGGCGTGGTCCGCGCCCCCCGGACCTGACCGCCCCTCCCGGACCCGAGCCCTACGCCAGTCCTGCCTCCGCCAGCAGGTACGCCGTCATCGGGTCGTAGTAGCGGGGGCTGACCACATGGTCGTCGAGGGGCACCGTCACCTGGACGGTGCCCTCCGACTCGGCGAGGAAGAGGGCCGGGTCGTTGGAGTCGGCGTAACCGACCGAGTCGACGCCGTGCTGTCCCGCGTACCCCGCCCAGCCGTGGTCGGCGACGACCAGGTCGGGCAGCGCGCTGCCGTGCCGCTCCAGGGCCGTGAGGATGGCCTTCATCGGCTCTCCGGAGTGGGTGTGCCACAGCGTGGCGCCGTGCTCCAGCATCGCCACGTCCGCGAACTGCATGACGTACCCCTCGTCCGTCCGGAGCCCGTCGGGGATCACCACGATGTCGCAGCCGGCCGTGCGCAGGGCGGCGGCGGTGGCGCGGTGCACGTCGAGCAGGCCGCCGGGGTGGCCGGTGGCGAACAGCACCCGCTGGCCGCCGTCGGCCGCCTTGCGCAGCCGGCCCGCCATCCGCTCCAGCCCGGCGACCGTCAGGTCGGGGTCGATGGTGTCCTGGCCGTACCGGTACTCGGGGTCGTCGTTCACCCCGACCCGCTCCGCCATCACCGCGAGCACGTCCTGCTCGTCGGTCCAGCGGTCACCCAGCTCCAGGCCGAGCCAGAAGTTGCGGTCGCCGTTCGCGAGCTTGCGGTAATGGGAGAGGTTGTTCTCGCGGGGAGTGGCTACGTCGCCCGCGATACGGGTTCTGACGAGGTGTTCGACGAGCTCGGCGCGGCTGGGTGTCCCGGGTATCGGCATGTGTCCCATTGTGGGGCAGACCCCTGTGGACGCGCCGGGTGTCCCGGACGCTGGGACGCGGGTCACTGCCGCAGCGCGAACCACAGCTCCATGCGCACGTCCGGGTCGTCGAGGTCGGTGCCGAGCAGGGCCGCGCAGCGGGCGATGCGCTGGCGGACGGTGTTGCGGTGCACGGCGAGGGCGACCGCGGTCCGGTCCCAACTTCCGTGCAGCGAGAGCCAGGTGCGGAGCGTGTCGACGAGCGCCGGCGGGTGCGCGATCGGTGCGAGGAGGGCACGGGCGTGGGCCGCGGCCTCGTCGGGCGGCACGAGATCGGCGAGACCGGGGCGGGCGCCGTGGCGGACCAGCGGGGCGCGGGTGGCGCGGGCGCGGGCGAGCGCGCGGGCGGCCCGGGTGTCCGCGGCGGGCCACTCGGCGGGGGCGGCCGGGTCGCTGACGCCGAGGGTCCAGCCGGGCTGGGGAGCCGGTTCGCGAGCGGCGGGGACGAGGACGCGTACGACATCCCCGGCGAGGTCGACGAGGGGCGAGCCGAGGGCGGCGCCGAGCGCGGAGGCGGCCACCGGGTCGGGAGCGGCGGGGGAGTCCGGGCGGGCGTGCACCACGAGCCAGGGGGCGGTGCCCAGGAGGGGGGCGACGGCCTCGGGGGCGGCGCCGAGGAGGAGCCGCACGAGCGCGGAGGTACGGGCCGCTCCGGTGCCGCTCTGCTGCTCCCCGGTGAGCAGGGAGAGGAGGACGGCGGCGACGGAGGCGATGGTGTGGTCGGCGGGGTCCCTCCGGGGGGCGGCCACACCGAGGACGAAGCCGTGGGAGGGCGCCAGCGCGTAGGCGGCGAGGCGGGTTCCGGCGACGGTGTCGGTGGCGGAGGTGGGGGCAGGCGCCGCGACGGTGGCACGGCCGGGCGGGGTTGCGGCGGAGGGGGCCGGAGTGCTGTGGGTGGGTGTGGCGGAGGTGGGCGCCGGTTGCCCGTGCTCGCGGGGGATTGCGCCGGGGGTGCGGCTGCCTGGGGCTGTGGCGGAGGGGGTGGGAGCGCTGTGGGTGGGGGTGGCGGAGGTGGGGGCCGCTCGCCCGTGCTCGCGGGGCGCCGCCCCGGGGGCGCGGCTGCCTGGGGTGGGGGCGGGCGCGGTTTGCCCGTGCTCGCGGGGCGGTGTCCCGGTGGCAGGGCTGACCGGGGCTGCGGTGGAGGTGGGGGTGGGGGTCGCTTGGCCGCGCTCGCGGGGCGGGGCCGCGGCACGACCGCCCGGGGTTGCGGCGGCAGGAGCGGCACTGCTGCGGGTAGGCGTGGCGGAGGTGGGTGCCGGGTGGCCGTGCTCGCGGGGCGGTGTCCCCGGGGCGCGGCTTGCTGCGGCTGCACCGGCGGTCGTGGGTGTCGCTTGGGTGCGCTCGTGGGGCGGGGCCCCTGCGGCTCGGCCGGCTGCGGCTGCGCCGGATGGGGCTCGGCCGTCCGCAGCGGGGGCCGAGTCCGTCGGGGCCGGGTTCCGGGGGCGTACCACCTCCGCCAGATCCGCCAGCGCCCCTTCCGCCTCCGCCCCCGCACCGCGGCCCGCCGACGCGATCAGGGTGCCCTCGGGGCCGTACAGGGCCGCCCAGCCCCCCACCCGCTGGGCCAGCTGCCGCAGTACCGCGCGCACCGGGTCCGGGCGGGACGCCGCCGCGGCCAGGCTCTGCTGCGCCTCCGTCACCCGGCGCAGTTCGGCCAGCCGGGCCTGGGCCATGAGCTGCCAGACCGCCCGTGCCACGCCGGAGAACGTCGTCCGGGGCGGGACCTCCAGGAGCGGCAGGCCGTAGGACTCGCAGGCCGCCACCAGGGCGCGCGGCACCGTGTCGTGGACCGGCGCCAGGCCGAAGCCGAGGGCGGTGCCGCCCGCCGCCACGATCCGTGAGACGTAGTCGTCGAAGTACGTGCCCGAGCCCGCCGCCTCGGGGATGTGGACGCCCGCCGTGAGCAGCAGCTCCCCGCCCAGCAGATACGGGTACGGGTCCGCCATCTCCGAGGTGTGCGCCCAGTGGATCACGATGTCCGGATCCGTCGGCCCCGCGATCTGCCGCAGCCCCAGGTCCTCGCGGGCCAGCAGCGCCGACAGGGGCACCGCCGGGGTGGGAGGGACGGACGGGTCCGGCATGGTGTGCGTTCCCTCCACTCCGTACGGCCGCAATGGATGAAACGTACACTTCGCAGTCGCTTTCCGGCCACCTAATGTCGGTCCCGACCGGCAGCCGCGGGTACGGGCGGATGTCCCCGCGAGCCGCTGCCGACGTCCCCACCCCCACGTATCTGCACGACACGCCACCGGGATTGTGCGAAGGAGGCCCCACCATGGCCGTCGACTACACAGTGATCGTCGTCTATCTGGCCGGCATGCTGGCCATGGGCTGGTGGGGCATGCGCCGCGCCAAGTCCAAGAGCGAGTTCCTGGTCGCCGGGCGCCGGCTCGGCCCGGCCATGTACTCCGGGACCATGGCCGCCATCGTCCTCGGCGGCGCGTCCACCATCGGCGGGGTCGGCCTGGGCTACCAGTACGGGCTCTCCGGCGCCTGGATGGTCTTCACCATCGGCCTCGGGCTGCTCGCCCTCTCCGTCTTCTTCTCCGCCCGGATCGCCCGGCTGAAGGTCTACACCGTCTCCGAGATGCTCGACCTGCGCTACGGCGGCCGGGCCGGGGTCATCTCCGGTGTCGTCATGTGGGCGTACACCCTCATGCTCGCCGTCACCTCGACGATCGCCTACGCCACGATCTTCGACGTGCTCTTCGACATGAACCGCACCCTCGCGATCGTCCTCGGCGGCTCGATCGTCGTCGCCTACTCCACGCTCGGCGGCATGTGGTCGATCACCCTCACCGACATGGTGCAGTTCGTCGTCAAGACCATCGGTGTCCTGCTGTTGCTCCTCCCGATCGCCGTCGTCAAGGCGGGCGGGTTCTCCGAGATGAAGGCCCAGCTGCCCACCGAGTACTTCGACCCGCTGGGCATCGGCGGCGAGACGATCTTCACGTACGTGCTCATCTACACGTTCGGCATGCTCATCGGGCAGGACATCTGGCAGCGCGTCTTCACCGCCCGCAGCGACCGGACCGCCCGGTGGGGCGGCACGGTCGCCGGTACCTACTGCCTCGTCTACGCCCTCGCCGGCGCCGTCATCGGCACCGCCGCCAAGGTGCTCTACCCGAACCTGGCCAACGCCGACGACGCCTTCGCCACCATCGTCAAGGACGAGCTGCCCATGGGCGTACGGGGCCTGGTGCTGGCCGCCGCCCTGGCCGCCGTGATGTCCACGTCCTCCGGCGCCCTCATCGCCTGCGCCACCGTCGCCAACAACGACATCTGGTCCCGGCTGCGGGGCCTGGCGAAGGGATCCGCCGAGGAGCACGACGAGGTCCGGGGCAACCGCGCCTTCATCCTGATCATGGGTGTCGCGGTGATCGCCACGGCCATCGTGCTGAACAACGTCGTCGAGGCGCTGACCGTCGCCTACAACCTCCTCGTCGGCGGACTGCTCGTGCCGATCCTCGGCGGGCTGCTGTGGAAGCGCGGCACCGCACAGGGCGCCCTCGCCTCGGTGATCGTCGGCGGAGTCGCGGTCGTCGGCCTGATGGCGACCCACGGCATCCTGGCCAATGAACCCGTCTATTACGGCCTGCTGTCTTCCCTCGCGGCCTACCTCGCCGTCTCCTTGATGACGAAGCCCACCGACGCGGCCGTCCTCGCCGCCTGGCGCGAGCGCCTCGCCGGCCGGGATCCCGAACTCGTGTCCGAACCCGTCCCGGCTCACCAGTAGAGTCGTAGACACATGCACATACGCGACGAAGCGTAGGAAAGAAGGCAGTTCCCCATGAGCAGCAACGAGACGCCCCGCGGCCCCGTCGACTCCTCGCGCATCCCGCGCTACGCCGGACCCGCTACCTTCGCGCGGCTGCCGCGCCTGGACGAGGTCGGCACCGCCGACGTCGCCGTGATCGGCGTGCCCTTCGACTCGGGTGTCTCCTACCGGCCCGGCGCCCGCTTCGGCGGCAACGCCATCCGCGAGGCGTCCCGGCTGCTGCGGCCCTACAACCCCGCGCAGGACGCGTCCCCGTTCGCGCTGGCCCAGGTCGCCGACGGCGGCGACATCGCGGTGAACCCGTTCAACATCAACGAGGCCGTCGAGACGGTCGAGGCCGCCGCCGACGACCTGCTCGGCACCGGCGCCCGGCTGATGACCCTGGGCGGCGACCACACCATCGCGCTGCCGCTGCTGCGGTCCGTCGCCAAGAAGCACGGGCCCGTCGCCCTGCTCCACTTCGACGCCCACCTCGACACCTGGGACACCTACTTCGGCGCCGAGTACACGCACGGCACGCCGTTCCGGCGCGCGGTGGAGGAGGGCATCCTCGACACCTCGGCCCTCTCGCACGTCGGCACCCGCGGTCCGCTGTACGGCAAGCAGGACCTCACCGACGACGAGAAGATGGGCTTCGGCATCGTCACCTCCGCCGACGTCTACCGCCGGGGCGCCGACGAGATCGCCGACCAGCTGCGCCAGCGCATCGGCGACCGCCCGCTGTACATCTCCATCGACATCGACTGCCTGGACCCGGCGCACGCGCCCGGCACCGGCACCCCCGAGGCGGGCGGCATGACCTCCCGCGAGCTGCTGGAGATCCTGCGCGGACTCGCCTCCTGCCACCTCGTCTCGGCGGACGTCGTCGAGGTGGCGCCCGCGTACGATCACGCCGAGATCACGTCGGTGGCCGCGTCCCACACGGCGTACGAACTGACCACCATCATGTCCCGCCAGATTGCAGAGGCCCGCGCGAAGTGACTCACGACCACGACCTGGTGCTCCGCCCCACCGCCGCCCAGACGGAGGCCGCGCTGAACCCTCCCCCCGGACGCAACGGCGGAGACCTGGTCGTGGAGACGCTGGCCGCGCTCGGTGCGACCACCGTCTTCGGCCTCCCCGGCCAGCACGCGCTCGGCATGTTCGACGCGCTGAGCCGCTCGGACCTGCGCTATGTGGGCCTGCGCGTGGAGAACAACGCCGGGTTCGCGGCCGACGCCTACGGCCGGATCACCGGGGAGGCGGCGCCGCTGCTGCTGTCGACCGGCCCCGGCGCGCTGACCTCGCTGGCGGCTCTCCAGGAGGCGGCGGCCGCCTCGGCGCCGGTGCTGGCGATCAGCAGCCAGGTCCCCACCGCGGGCCTGGGCGGCGGACGCCACGGCTATCTGCACGAACTCCCCGACCAGGCGGCCTCGTTCCGGGGCGTCGTGAAGTCCGTGCACACCGTGCGCACCCAGTCGCAGATCGCGTCCGCCGTCGAGGCGGCCTGGAAGTCGGCGCTGACCGCCCCGCACGGGCCGGTATGGGTGGAGATCCCGCAGGACGTGCTGCTCGCCGAGACGGCGATCCCGGTGGTGACGGGCGGCGACGCCTTCCCCGAGGAGCTGCCGCCGCGGCCCGAACTGACGGCGGTGGCGGCCGACTTGCTGTCGAAGGCGGCCCGGCCGGCGATCATCGCGGGCGGGGGAGTGGTACGGGCGGACGCGAGCGGCAAGCTGCGGCGGCTGGCGGAGGTGTTGCAGGCCCCAGTGGTCACCACGCCCGGCGGCAAGGGCGCCTTCCCCTGGACGCATCCGCTGTCCCTGCAGTCCTGGATCGAGGACCGGTACACGACGGACTTCCTGGAGGACGCGGACGTCCTGCTGGTGGTCGGCTCGGGACTGGGTGAACTCTCCTCGAACTACCACACGTTCAAGCCGCGGGGCCGGGTCGTCCAGATCGAGGCGGACCTCGGCAAGCTGGAGTCCAACCATCCGGCGCTCGGCATCCACGCCGACGCCCGGCTCGCGCTGCAGGCGCTGCTGGAGACGGTGTCGGAGCGCACCGACCCCTCGGCGCCGGACCGGGTGCGGGCGCTGCTCGCCAAGGTCGGCGAGCGCATCGCCGCCCAGGAACTCACCCTGGAACAGCAGGTGCTGGCGTCCGTCCGCAACGCCCTGCCCGCCGACTCGCCGTCCTTCTGGGACATGACGATCCTGGCGTACTGGGCCTGGTCGGCCTTCGACGCCAAGGGCCCGAACCGGATGCACTCCGCCCAGGGCGCCGGCGGCCTCGGCTACGGCTTCCCGGCGGCGCTGGGCGCTGCGGCGGCCGACCCGACCCACCCGGTCCTCGCCGTCTCGGGCGACGGCGGGGCGCTGTACTCCATCGCGGAGCTGGCTACGGCCCGCCAGTACGACCTGAACGTCACCTGGCTGATCGTCGACGACGGCGGTTACGGCATCCTGCGCGAGTACATGACGGACGCGTTCGGCCGGCCCACGGCGACCGAGCTGACCCGCCCGGACTATGTGGCGCTGGCCGAGTCCTTCGGCGTCCCCGGGGTGCGGACCACCCCGGAGACGCTGGAGGCGGACCTGGCCAAGGCGCTCTCCGCGCCCGGTCCTTCGGTGGTCGTACTCCCGGCGGTGCTGCGCATGTTCGCGCCCACGCACCTCGGAGGGTGACCTACCAGATCGCCTCGACCCACTCCGGGTGGTCGATGAACGGGTTCCGGTTGCCCTGGTAGTTGGTGTAGATGAGCTGGTTGCGGCGCTCCTCGAAGGCGTCCGGCGGGTCCTCGTCGTTCCAGGCCTTCAGGACCGAGAGGCGGCCGTGGTACGGCACGCTGCCGTTGGTGACGGTGTCGTTGGGCTCCAGGTCGGGCCAGCTGTCGGTGCCCTCGTAGCGGACGGCCATGTAGAGGATCATGCGGGCCACGTCGCCCTTGACGGCGTCGCGGGGCTCGAAGGAGTTGGAGTCGGTCAGGCTGCCGCCGGAGTTGGTGAAGCCGCTGCCGCCGTTGTCGAAGTCCTTGTTGCCGCGGATGCTGTTGACCTGCACGTCCTCGGGGCGCAGATGGTGCAGGTCGGTGCCGGGGCCGGCGGAGGTGCCGAAGTCGCCGTGGGACTGCGCCCACACGTGCTCGCGGTTCCAGTTGCCGGTGCTGCCGCCGTTGAGCGACTTGCTGCGGGAGATGCCCGAGTACAGCAGCTTCACGTTGTTGCTGTTGCCCGGGTCCTGGTCGGTGACCTTCAGCGCCTCCCAGACGGCGGAGTACGACAGCTTCGTCTGAGGGCTGATGATGGTGTGCAGCGCGCTCTTGAGGCTCGTACCCGACTTGCCGACGGCGTTCTTGTAGTACGTGCTGTCGTAAGCGGTGGTCGTGGCCGCGGCGGGGGTCGCGGTGAGGGCGGGGGCGCTGAGTCCGACCAGGACGGTAGCGATGGCGAGGGCCAACGGCTTCCAGCGGCGTATGTGTGTCGCCAGCATGAGGGGGAGTCCCATCTACGCGGGTTGAACGGAGGCGGCACTGGGAGAGTGACATGGACATGCGGCGGTGTAAATGGACGTCGCGTGTCCATCAGGTGACCTGAAACGGCAAACCGGGGCGTGTCTACGCGAGTCAATCCGCGCGGTCGCCCCGGCCGGTGACGCGGCCCCTCAGTCCCCGCCGCCGTCGCCGATGTCGGGCAGGCCGGACACGCCGGGCGCGTCGTCGGCCGCACCGCTCGGGCGCACCCGGTCCGCGACGGCCGTTGCGATGATCAGGCCCGCGATCGACGTCAGCATGAAGGCGGTGCCGCCCAGGAACACGGCCTGGACCTCGTTGCCGTCGCTGTCGTGGCCGGTCCACATCAGCACCGCCCCGGCGGGGAACACGCCGACGATCCACATCAGGCACAGGACGGCCACGGTCACGCTCTCGTGCCCCTGGGTGATCTCGCGCGAGCCCGCCTCCGCGCCGGGCCACAGCACCGCCGCCACCGCGACCGCCTGGCAGGCACCGCAGGCGGCCAGGGCCACGAGCCAGGTCCCGAGGGGAGCGCCGTGCTGCCAGGCGTGCCAGAACGCGCCGAGGGCGCAGAGCAGTTGGGCCCCCACGCCGCACAGCAGCCAGAACGTGCGGGACACCATCAGCTCTCTCGGTTCCGGCAGCTCCCTGAACACCGTCGTCCACCCCCGAACCGGTGGACGACGCCCAGGGCCCCGGCGGTTGCGGGTGCGCGGAATCGAGGGGCAGGTAACGGTTCGTACAACCATTGCCCAACGCCTACAACCATTCCCGCGGGTTCGTGAGTCACCAGGGCATGACTCGTCCCATATCCAGACGTGCCGGATGGGTGGCGGGCGGGGCGCTCGTCGCGTGTGTGGCCGCCGTCACCCCCGCGACCGCCGCGACCCCGCCCGCCGTCGGCTGCACGTCCGCCAAGGCCGGGCTCGCCGAGAAGCTGAAGAAGGACATCACCGCCGCGCTGGCGACCCGTAAGGGCACCATCGCCGTCGGGCTGTACGACCGGTCCACCCAGACCACCTGCACCCTGCGCGCCGGCACGGCCTACGACTCCGCCAGCGTCGTCAAGGTCACCGTCCTCACCACCCTGCTGTGGGACGCGCAGAAGACCGGCCGGGCCCTCACCAGCCGGGAGAAGTCCCTCGCCACCGCCATGATCACCAAGTCGGACAACGCCTCCACCACCACCCTGTGGAAGCAGCTCGGCGTCACCAAGGTGAAGAACTTCCTCGCCGCGGCGGGCATGACCCAGACCAAACCAGGCGCCAACGGCTACTGGGGCCTGACCCAGATCACCGTCACCGACGAGCAGAAGCTGATGAAGCTGCTCACCGCGAAGAACGCCGTGCTCACCGACGACTCCCGCTGGTACGTCCGCAAGCTGATGGGCGACGTGATCGCGTCCCAGCGCTGGGGCACCCCCTACGGAGCACCCTCCGACGTCATCGTGCACGTCAAGAACGGCTGGCTCCAGCGGGCCACGCACGGCTGGCGGGTGCACAGCGTCGGCACCTTCAAGGGCGGCGGCCGCGACTACATGATCACGGTGCTGACCCACGGCAACAGCACGATGAACTACGGCATCACCACCATCCAGGGCGTCGCCAAGGTCATCCACCGCGATCTGGCCGCGAGTTGACTCCTGGCGGTCTCCCGCCCTTCACCGGCCCGCCCTACGGTGACGGCCATGCGCATGCGAACCGTACTCTCCACCGCCACCGCGGCCCTGGCGGCGGCCACTTGTCTGACCGCCGCCGGCCCCTCCTCCGCGGCCGGCCCGCAGCACCACGCCTGTTCGCCGTACGTCTCCGTCGACCGCTTCTCCGACGCGCTCGACAAGACGGCGTACCAGGGCACGTACGTGGGCAACTTCTCCGCGCTCGCGGTGGACCGGGACGGTTCGCTCGCGGCCGTGTCCGACCGTTCCGCGCTGTTCTCCCTGGACGCGAGGACGCTCGCGCCGCGCTCGGTCGTCCCGCTCGCCGACGAGAACGGCGCCGCCCTGGACTCCGAGGGCCTGGTGGTGGACCGCGACGGCACGCGGCTGATCAGCACCGAGGGGGAACCGGCCGTCCGGCGCCACGCCGCCGACGGAACGATCCTGGACCGGCTCCCGGTGCCGGACGCGCTCCGGGTCGCCCCGGCCGGGCGGGCCGTGCCCAACGGCACGTTCGAGGGCCTGACCCGGTTCCGTGGCGGCCTGCTCGCGTCCATGGAGTACGCCCTGTCCGGCGACTCGGCCGGCCTCGTCCGCTTCCAGACCTGGGACCGGCACCAGGGCGCCTACGTGCTCGCCGCCCAGTACGGCTACCGCGCCGACACCGGCCTCGGCGTTCCGGAGGTCACCGCGCTGTCCGACGGCCGGCTCCTGGTCCTGGAGCGCGGCTTCACCGCCGGCGTCGGCAACACCGTCCGCCTCTACCTCGCCGACCCGCGCCGGGCCAGCGACACCTCCGGCACCGAGAACCTCACCGGCCAGGACGGCGTACGGCTGATCAGGAAGACGCTGCTGGCCGACCTCGCCGCCTGCCCCGACCTCGGCGCCACGGCGAAGCAGCCGCAGCCCAATCCGCTGCTCGACAACATCGAGGCCATGACGGTCACGGGCCGCGCGAAGGGCGGCGCGCTGAAGGTCCTGCTGGCCAGCGACGACAACCAGAACCCGGCCCAGACGACCCGGTTCTACTTCCTGCGGGTGCGCGTCTAGCCCGGCAGTACGGCGATCCCCAACGGCCTGTTCCCGGCGGCCAGTCGGCGGGTGTCTCCCGTGTCGAGGTCCATGACGGTGAGGCCGTTCCAGTAGCCGTCGCGGGTGAAGCCGCCGGTGACGTAGGCCGTGCGGCCGTCGGCCACGACGTCCTCGTGGGGGCCGTCGAGCGGGATGACCTGCTCCCGGCCGTCCGGCCGCCGGACGGTCAGGGAGGGCCCGCGGCCGTCCCCGCCCACCGTGCCCGTGCCCACGACGAGCAGCGTCCCGTCGGCGGTGACGGCGGCCCCGTGCTGATGGGTGCGGGCGGTCATCCGCTGAACCGTCGAGCGGCCGCTGACCGGGTCGAGCACGACCAGCTTCTCGCCCTCGAAGGGCAGCAACAGCCTGCCGTCGGACGGCCGTACGGCCGCGTAGTGCGGCTTGAGCCAGGAGCCGAGGCCGCCTTCCGTGCCGTAGGGCGCGACCTCGACGCGGCGCGTGTGCAGCGTGGCCGTGTCGACGACGGTGACGTCGAAGGAGTCGTGGCCGGTGGCGTAGACGTGCCGTCCGTCCGGGGAGACGTCGACGTCGAAGGGGCGGCGGCCGGTGTCCGCGGTGCCGGTGACCTTCAGGGTGCGGGTGTCGATGACCTCCAGCACCCCGTCGCCGTCCGGCACGTTGACACCGACGTAGACGTGCTCGCCGTCGAGGGCCAGGGCGATGCCCATGCCGCCGCCGCGGTACTCGCCGTGGGCCGGGGCGCCGAGGCCCCGCGTCGCGTACCGGATCAGCGCCGGGCGCTCACGGGTCCGGGTGTCGACGACCGCGACCCCTTCCGCCGTGGCGACCCAGGCCCGCCCGTCCGCCCCCACGGCCAGTCCGTAGGGGGCGGTGCCCACCCGCACGGAGCCGGTGGGGCCCCGGTCCGGGTCGACGAAGGTGACGGTGTCGGCGCCGAAGTCGGCTACCAGGAGCCCGGCCGCGGCGAGGGTGGCGGGGGTGGCGGCCCCGGGACGCGTCGGGGCGGGCGCGGCGGTCTCGGCATGTGTCGGGGCGGTGGGCGGAGAACCGTCCCGCGCCGCCGCGCATCCGGTGAGCAGGGCGGCGGCCAGCGCGGCCGGCAGCAGGCGTTTCACAGCGGTACCCGGAAGGGGCGCTCAGTCCAGGGCGGCGACGCCGGCGCGGGCGAACTTCTCGTCCAGGTCGCCGGAGGGCGCGCCCGCGACACCGATACCCGCGATCGGCGCGTTGTTCGCGGTCACCGGGACACCGCCGCCGAGGAACAGGGTGCCGGGGATGTCCTTGAGGTTGGGCGTGGTCTCCAGCCGCTTCGCCAGCTCGGAGGTGGGCGCGTTCCAGGACACCGAGGTGAACGCCTTCTTCACCGCCGACTCGTACGACTGCGGGCCCGCGCCGTCGCCGCGCAGGGTGACCAGGGTGTTGCCGTTGCGGTCGACCACCGCGACGGACACCCGCTGGTTCTCCTTCATCGCGGCGTCCAGCACGGCCTCGGCCGCTTCGGTCGCCGCCGAGACCGACAGGTGAGTGGAGGTGAAGGTGTCCGAGGACTTCACCGTGGCGGGCCGGGCCTGCGTGGCCTGGGGCGCGGAGGCGTTGGCGGAGACGGCACCGAAGGTACCGACGGCGATGGCGGCGAGGACGGCGCCGCCGGTGGCGACACGGGCACGACGGGAGAACTTCTGCATGGCTCGGCAACTCCTGGGATCGACGGGGAGGGCGATGGGTGCTTGCGGTATCCAGCCTGGGCCCGGATCCGGGGCACATCCGTCGGCGTTCCGGCTGCTCACGGGGAGCGGGACGGCTGACGCCGGGGTCATCCGAACGGTTGACCCCGGGTGCGGCGGTGCGGGGGACACTGGAGGTGTTTGTCCAGTTCACGAGGTCCGGTTCGCGAGGTCCGGTTCGCGAGGTCCGGTTCACAGCGGGAGCACAGCGGGAAGGCGGTCCGGCGGCATGCGGCCAGCACGGCAGGAGGACGGGAGCGCGGTCCCGGGCGACCCCGACGCCCAGTGGCTCGCCGCCGTCATGCACGCCACCTTCTTCCTCCTCCTGGGCACCGCTATGGCCCGCTACCTCCAGCGGCACGGCGGCGAGCCCCGCGCCCCCTGGGTGATCGCGCTGGCCGCGGTGCTGGCGGTGCTGTACGTCATGGGGCGGTTCGGCGACCGGCCGGGCCGGGTGGTCGCCCGGCCCACCCCGCCCCGCCTGCTGTGGCTCGGTGCCGTGGTCGCCGTATGGATGGTCCTGGTCGCCCTCGCGCCGAGCTGCGCCTGGGTCGCCGTCCCCCTCTTCTACGTCGCCCTGCGCCACCTTCCGCCCGGCGCCGCGTACGTCCTGGTCGCCGTGCTCACCGGGTTCGTGATCGTCGCCCAGCTGCAGCTCGCCCCCCGTTTCGACCTCGACCTGGTGGTCGGCCCGGCGGCCGTCGCCGGTTTCGCCACCGCGATCTTCGTGCAGCTGCGCCGGCAGGCGGCCCGGCAGCGCGCGCTGATCGACGACCTGGTCCGCACCCGCCGGGAACTGGCCGCCACCGAGCGCCGCGAGGGCACCCTCGCCGAGCGCCAGCGGCTCGCCATGGAGATCCACGACACCCTCGCCCAGGGCCTGTCCAGCCAGCAGATGCTGCTGCAGGCCGCCGACCGGGTCTGGGAGTCGGACCCCGGGAAGGCCCGCGCGCACGTCCGTACCGCCGAGTCCGTCGCCGAGCACAACCTCGCCGAGGCCCGCCGCTTCGTGCACGACCTCGCCCCCGCCGACCTGGCGCGCGGCGGCGGACTCGGCGAGGCGCTGCGGACGCTGGCCGCCCGGGAGTCCGGCGACCGGCTCACCGTCCGCGTCCACGTCGACGACGGGGGCCGCGCGCCGGAGCTGCCCGACCGGATCCAGTCGGCGCTGCTGCGGATCGCGCAGGGCGCCCTGGCGAACGTACGGGAGCACTCCGGGGCGTCCGCCGCCGCGCTCACCCTCACCCTCCTCGACGACCAGGCCGTCCTGGACGTCGCCGACGACGGCCACGGCTTCGACGCGGCGGCGCTCCCGGACGCCCCCTCCGGCGGGCGCGGCCACGGCCTGCCCGCGATCCGGGCCCGGGTCCGCGGGCTCGGCGGCACCCTGGCCGTGGAGTCGGCGCCCGGCGAGGGCACGGTCCTGTCCGCCGCGATCCCCCTGGAGAACCCCCGATGACCGTACGCATCCTGCTCTGCGACGACCACGCCGTCGTGCGCGCCGGACTGCTCGCCCTCCTCGACAGCGCCTCCGGCATCGAGGTCGTCGGGGAGGCCGGTACCGGCGAGGAGGCGCTGGCGCTGGCCGCGCGGCTCGACCCGGACGTGGTGCTGATGGACCTCCAGCTCGGAGCCGGGATCGACGGCGTGGAGGTCACCCGCCGGCTCACCTCGGCGCCGGGCGGCGGCCCGCACGTGCTGGTGCTCACCACGTACGACACCGACGCCGACATCACCCGCGCCATCGAGGCGGGCGCCACCGGCTACCTGCTGAAGGCCGAGCGGCCGGACGAGCTCTTCGCCGCGATCCACGCCGCCGCGCAAGGGCGCACCACGCTCTCCGCGCCGGTCGCGGGCCGGGTCATGGCCAACCTCCGCAACCCGCGCCCCACCCTGACCGACCGCGAGCGCGAGATCCTCGGCAGGCTCTCCCAGGGCCTCGGCAACCGCGAGATCGCCAAGGCCCTGTTCATCAGCGAGGCCACGGTCAAGACCCACCTGGGCCGCATCTACGACAAACTCGGCGTGGACACCCGAGCGGGCGCGGTGGCAGTGGCGAAGGAACAGCGCCTGCTGCGGTGAGCCCGCGTGCCGATGCTCATCCCGGGATGAAATCCGGGGCGGAACACGTTGGGGCTTGTCGTGGACGATCAGACGGGGAAGCCGGGCGTGACAGTGGGGCAGGGATGGGCGCGGAGACTGTGGGGGTATGCCTGGCGCTATCCGAAGGACGTCGTCCTCGCCCTCGGGTCCTCCCTGCTCGGCATGGCCGTCATGGCGCTCGTGCCGTTGATCACCAAGGTGATCATCGATGACGTGATCGGCGACAAGAGCCGCTCCATGGCGACGTGGGCGGGGCTGCTGATCGGCGCGGCCGTCCTCGTCTACGTGTTCACCTACATCCGCCGCTACTACGGCGGCCGCCTCGCCCTCGACGTCCAGCACGATCTGCGCACCGCGATGTTCGGGACCATCACCCGCCTCGACGGGCGGCGGCAGGACGAGCTGTCCACCGGGCAGGTCGTCGGACGGGCGACCAGCGACCTCCAGCTGATCCAGGGCCTGCTCTTCATGCTCCCGATGACGATCGGGAACTTCGCCCTGTTCTTCGTCTCGCTGATCGTGATGGCCTGGCTGTCCCTGCCGCTCACCGCCGTCGCGCTCGCCGTGGCTCCCGCCCTGTGGTGGATCGCCCGGCGCAGCCGCAGCAAGCTGCACCCCGCCACCTGGTACGCCCAGGCCCAGGCGGCGGCCGTCGCGGGCGTCGTCGACGGCGCCGTCAGCGGGGTCCGCGTGGTCAAGGGCTTCGGGCAGGAGGAGCAGGAGACCGGCAAGCTCCGGGAGGTCAGCCGGCGGCTGTTCGCCGGGCGGCTGCGCACCATCCGGTTCAACGCGAAGTACACCCCGGCGCTCCAGGCCGTCCCCGCCCTCGGCCAGGTCGCCATGCTCGCCCTCGGCGGCTGGCTCGCCGTACGCGGACACATCACCCTCGGCACGTTCGTCGCCTTCTCGGCCTACCTCGCCCAGCTCGTAGGCCCGGTCCGCATGCTCGCCATGGTCCTCACCTTCGGCCAGCAGGCCCGCGCCGGTACCGAGCGGGTGCTCGAACTGATCGACACCGAGCCGTCCATGCGGGACGGCACCAAGGAGCTACCGGCCGACGCCCCGGCGACGGTCGAGTTCGACGACGTCTCCTTCGGCTACGAGGACGGCCGCAGGGTGCTCGACGGCCTCAGCTTCCGGATCCGCCCCGGCGAGACCCTCGCCGTCGTCGGCTCCTCCGGCTCCGGCAAGTCCACCGTCTCGCTGCTCCTGCCGCGCTTCTACGACGTCACCCACGGCGCCGTCCTCATCGGCGGCCACGACGTCCGCGAACTCACCCTGGACTCGCTCCGGGCCGCGATCGGCCTGGTCCCCGAGGACTCCTTCCTCTTCTCCGACACCGTCCGCGACAACATCGCCTACGGCCGCCCCGACGCCACCCAGGAGCAGATCGAGCAGGCCGCCCGCGCCGCCCAGGCGGACCGCTTCATCACCGAGCTGCCCGAGGGCTACGACACCAAGGTCGGCGAGCACGGCCTGACCCTCTCCGGCGGCCAGCGCCAGCGCGTCGCCCTCGCCCGCGCGATCCTCACCGACCCCCGCCTGCTGGTCCTCGACGACGCCACCTCCGCCGTGGACGCCCGCGTGGAACACGAGATCCACGAGGCGCTGGCCCAGGTCATGGAGGGCCGCACCACCCTGCTGATCGCGCACCGCCGCTCCACCCTGAACCTCGCCGACCGCATCGCCGTCCTCGACGACGGCCGGCTCGCCGACCTCGGCACCCACGAGGAGCTCCAGGAGCGCTCGGCCCTGTACCGGCGCCTGCTCACCGACCCCGACGAGCTGGGCGGCGTCTCCCCGGGCCACACCCCGCCCGCCGGCCTCCAGGAGGAGGACACCTCCGTCCGGGCCGAGCTGGACGCCGAGTTCGACGCCGAGCGCGGCATCACCCCCCGGCTGTGGGCGGGCGAGCGCACCCCGCGCGACCACGCGACGGACGGCGCCCCGGCCACCCCGGAACTCCTCGCCGAGGTCGAGGCGCTGCCTCCGGCCAAGGACGTCCCGGACATCGACGAGGCCCGCGCGGTCACCCCGGAGGAGTCCTACGGCCTGCGGCGCCTGCTGCGCGGCTTCGGCCCGCCCCTGCTGGCCAGCCTCGCCCTGGTCGCCGTCGACGCGGGCAGCGGGCTGCTGCTCCCGGTCCTGATCCGGCACGGCATCGACAGCGGGGTCTCCGAGGCCGCCCTCGGCGCGGTCTGGGTGGCCTCCCTGCTCGCGCTGCTCGCGGTGACCGTGCAGTGGACGGCGCAGGTGGGGGAGACCCTGATGACCGGGCGCACCGGTGAGCGGGTGCTGTACGCCCTGCGCCTGAAGATCTTCGCCCAGCTGCAGCGGCTCGGACTCGACTACTACGAACGCGAGCTGACCGGCCGGATCATGACCCGGATGACGACGGACGTCGACGCCCTGTCGACGTTCCTGCAGACCGGTCTGGTCACCGCGTTCGTCTCGGTCGTCACCTTCTTCGGCATCATGGTCGCCCTGCTGGTGATCGACCTGGAGCTGGCGCTGCTCGTCTTCGCGACGCTGCCGCCGCTGATCGTCGCCACCTTCTTCTTCCGCCGGGCGAGCGTGAAGGCGTACGAACTGGCCCGGGAGCGGGTGTCGGCGGTCAACGCAGACCTCCAGGAGTCGGTGTCCGGGCTCCGGATCGTGCAGGCGTTCCGGCGCGAGCGGGACGGCGGCGCGCGGTTCGCCGAGCGCAGCGACAGCTACCGGCAGGCCCGTGTCCGGGGTCAGTGGCTGATCTCGGTCTACTTCCCCTTCGTGCAGTTCCTGTCGTCGGTGGCCGTGGCGGCGGTGCTGATCGTGGGCGGGGGCCGGATCGACGACGCCACGCTGACGACCGGGGCGCTGGTGGCGTACCTGCTCTACATCGACCTGTTCTTCGCCCCGGTCCAGCAGCTCTCCCAGGTCTTCGACGGCTACCAGCAGGCCACCGTCTCGCTGGGCCGCATCCAGGAGCTGCTGCGGGAGCCGACCTCCACGAAGTCCGCCGGCGAACCGCTCGACGTGCGTTCCCTGCGCGGCGAGATCGCCTTCGAGGGCGTGTGCTTCGCCTACGACTCCTCCGACGGTGCCGCGCAGGCCCTGTCCGACGTCGACCTGCGCATCCCGGCCGGCCAGACCGTCGCCTTCGTCGGCGAGACCGGCGCCGGCAAGTCCACCCTGGTCAAGCTGGTCGCCCGCTTCTACGACCCGACCGGCGGCCGGGTCACCGTCGACGGCACGGATCTGCGCGCCCTGGACATGACGGCGTACCGGCACCGGCTCGGCGTGGTCCCGCAGGAGGCGTACCTCTTCCAGGGCACCGTCCGCGACGCCATCGCCTACGGCCGCCCCGACGCCACCGACGCCGAGGTCGAGGCCGCGGCCCGGGCGGTGGGCGCCCACGAGATGATCGCCACCCTGGACGGTGGGTACCTCCATGAGGTCGCCGAGCGCGGCCGCAACCTCTCGGCCGGCCAGCGCCAGCTGATCGCCCTCGCCCGCGCCGAACTCGTCGACCCCGACATCCTGCTCCTCGACGAGGCGACGGCCGCTCTGGACCTGGCCAGCGAGGCCCAGGTCAACCAGGCGACGGACCGGTTGGCGGGACGCCGTACCACCCTGGTGGTCGCCCACCGGCTGACTACGGCCGCCCGCGCGGACCGGGTCGTGGTGATGGCCGACGGCCGGGTCGCGGAGGACGGCACCCACGACGAGCTGCTGGCGCTCGGCGGACGGTACGCCGCACTGTGGCGCACTTTCGTCGGTGAGCCGGTCGGCGCGGAGCTCGCGTGACGGTCGTCGCGCAACCGTTCGGCGTACGCCCGGCGTCCGTACACCAGTACGCTCATCGCCGGGGTACGGGGAGGACGACACTGTGGACAGTGGTGCGATACGCCGACGGGCGGGGGCCGCGCTGGCCGTGCTGACCGCGTCCGGGCTGCTGGCCGTCGCGGCGCCGGGCGAGGCGCAGGCCGCCGGGACGTCGTGCCCGGGGCGCAAGGTCCGGACGGTGCCGTTCGCCACGGGTTCGGTGCAGGTCTACCGAAGCGGCGGCACGGTGTGCGCCTTCACCCTCGCCAGGAACCCCGGGCCGAAGCGGACGATGGCGGTCAGTGTGCGGGCGCGCGGCCACAACCCGGTGAAGTACCAGGGCAAACACCGGCGCAAGACGCGCACGGTCTCCGTCTACGCGGGCCAGCGCTGTGTGCAGGTGACCGGCCGGGTGGGCGGTGGATCGGTCAGTTCCGGCTGGATACTTTGCTGAACCGATGCATCCCGGAACCGGGTTTGTCGGTAACTCCTCTGGTGTGATCGTCAGTTGCTCCGATAGCTTCCGGGCGCACATCTGACTCACAGGGGAGGGTGCATGCGCAAGGCGCTCAGATGGCTGCTGGCGCTCACGGTGCTCATAGGCACGTTGAGCACGGCGGGGTCGGCCACCGCCGCCCAGCCGGAGGCCACCGACATCAAGGACCGGCTGCTCGGGATTCCGGGCATGAGTCTGGTCGAGGAGAAGCCGTACACCGGCTACCGCTTCTTCGTGCTCCACTACACCCAGCCGGTCGACCACCGGAACCCGTCCAAGGGCACGTTCCAGCAGCGGATCACCGTGCTGCACAAGGACGTCAGCCGGCCGACGGTCTTCTACACCGGCGGCTACAACGTCTCCACGACCCCGAGCCGGCGCGAGCCGACGCAGATCGTGGACGGCAACCAGATCTCCATGGAGTACCGCTACTTCACGCCGTCCCGGCCGGCCCCGGCCGACTGGACGAAGCTGGACATCTGGCAGGCGGCGACCGACCAGCACCGCATCTTCAAGGCGCTGAAGCCGCTCTACACCAAGAAGTGGCTGTCGACGGGCGGCTCGAAGGGCGGCATGACCGCCACGTACTACGAGCGCTTCTACCCGCGTGACATGGACGCCGTCGTCGCCTACGTCGCCCCCAACGACGTGGTGAACCGGGAGGACTCGGCCTACGACGAGTTCTTCGCGAACGTCGGCACCGAGGAGTGCCGGGACCGCCTGAACGGCGTGCAGCGCGAGGCCCTGGTGCGCCGGGAGCCGCTGGAGCAGCGGTACGCGGCGTACGCGGCCGAGAACGGCTACACGTTCAACACGGTGGGCAGCCTGGACAAGGCGTACGAGGCGACCGTCCTCGACTACGTCTGGGGCTTCTGGCAGTACAGCCTGCTCTCGGACTGCGACACGATCCCGGCGGACGCGAAGAACGCGACGGACGAGGAGATCTGGACCTCCATCGACACCATCGCGGGCTTCTCCTTCTACACCGACCAGGGCCTGGAGCCCTACACGCCGTACTACTACCAGGCGGGCACCCAACTCGGCGCCCCCACGATCGGGTTCCCGCACATCGAGCGCAAGTACATCCGCTACGGGTACCTGCCGCCCCGGTACTTCGTGCCGCGGGACATCGAGATGCGGTTCCAGCCGTGGGCCATGCGGGACGTGGACAGCTGGGTCCGCACCAACGCCCGGCAGATGCTCTTCGTCTACGGCGAGAACGACCCGTGGGGCGCGGAGCCGTTCCGCCTCGGCAAGGGCGCGCGTGACTCGTACGTCTTCACCGCCCCCGGCGCCAACCACGGCGCACGGGTAGCGGGCCTGGTGGACTCGGAGAAGGCCCTGGCGACGGCGAAGATCCTGGAGTGGGCGGGCGTCGCCTCCGCCTCGGTCCAGTCGAACCCGTCGACGGCGAAGCCGCTGGCGAAGTTCGACGCGAAGCTGGACAAGCGGGGGGTGGAGCGGACACTGCGTCCGTAACGGTCCCTTCCTGGCGTCGCACTGACGGCGGGCTGCCCCTGGGCGGCCCGCCGTCGGTGTCACCCGCTCACAGCGGCCGGGCGCAGCCCACCCGACGGTCGCCGCCCAACTGGACGTACAGGGCCGTCGACGGCGGGCACTCGGTGCGTTTCGCCGCCGCCTGCACGACCTTGTACCCGGGCTTTTCCCCGCCCTTGCCGTCGCAGGACGTCTCGCGGACCTGGTGGCCGCCGGAGTCGTAGACGCAGTCGCCGACGATCGTGCGGGGGCCGCCTCCGCCGCCCGGGTCGCCGGGGTGCGGTGGGGCGAGGTTGCGCATGCAGGCGTAGCCCTGGGGGACCGCGCCGTCGCCGTCCTCGTCCGAGGGGCTCTGCTCGCTGATGTGCAGGACGAAGTCCGTGGTGGCGGGGCACGGCGGGCCGTCGCCCACCGTGCCGTCGTGGCGGGCCGTCACCCGGGCCGCCGCCCGCTCCCCGCCGCACGGCACCTCGGTGAAGCTGGTCGTGCCGAAGGAACTGCACTCGTCGGCCCCGAGGAACACCGTGCCGTAGCCCGAGGGGCGGGTCTGCGTCGGTGACGGTGTCGCCGGTTCGTCGAGCCGGGCCTGCCCTCCCTCCGACTGGCAGCCCGTCACCCACACCGCCACCAGCAACGCGGCCCCCACGGCACGTCTCCCACGCATCGCGCTCCCCCCGGTTCCCCCGGGTCCAGCGTGGCCCGCCGCAGCGGGCGCACGCCAGACGCAGGGGTGGCTTTGGGCCCGTTGGGGGTCAGCCGCCGGGGCCCGGACGTACCGGCGCTACGCCGGATACGACAGCCCGTGCCCTACCGGATACAGCACCCGGGCCGGATCGTCCGCTCGCTGCACCGGTACCGGAAGGCGGCCACTGGGCGCCACCGCACCCGCGATCACCCGGGCGGCCGCCCGCAGTTCGACATCGGTCCAGGAGTAGGAGGCCAGGTACCCGCGCACGGCGGGCAGGTGCGCCACGTCGTACGGGTTGCGGATCGCCACCGCCACCACCGGCTTACCCGTCGCCAGCAACTGGGCCACCAGCGTCTTCTGCGCGCTCGTCGCCGTCACGTTGTACGTCCCCACCACGATCGCGTCCGCCTCCCCGGCCGCCGCCACCGCACGCGCGATGGTGGTGGCCGACGGGGCGGTGCCGGTGGACAGCGGGGTCGCCGTGAAGCCCAGCTCGGTCAGCGCGGTGGCGAGGACGCCCGTCGGCGGGCCCGTGGTGCCGGACGGGGACGCCGGGTCGGCGCCGACCACCAGCAGCTTCGGCACGTCGGCCGGGGAGAGCGGCAGCAGGCCGCCCTCGTTCACCAGCAGGGTCGTCGTCCGGTCGGCGATGCGGTCGGCCGTCGCCAGGTGGGCCGGGATCCCGACCGTGCGGTCCACGGCACGATGACCGACGTACGGGTCGCCGAAGAGCCCCAGCTTCACCTTCAGCCGCAGCACCCGCAGGATCGACTCGTCCAGCCGCTCCTCGGTCAGCTCCCCGTCCCGCACCGCCGTCAGTACGGCGTTCCAGGCGACGTCCAGATTCGGCGGGTTGAGGAGCTGGTCCACGCCCGCCTTCAGCGCCAGCACCGGGACCCGGTCGTCGCCGTACTTCGTGCGGACGCCCTCCATGCCCAGCGAGTCGGTGACCACGACCCCGTCGTAGCCCAGCTCCTCGCGCAGGATGCCGGTGAGGATCGGGCGGGAGAGGGTGGCCGGGTCGCCGGAGTCGTCGAGCGCCGGGACCATGATGTGCGCGGTCATGATCGAGTCGATGCCCGCCTCGATCGCGGCGCGGAACGGGGGCGCGTCCAGCTCGTCCCACTGCGCGCGGGTGTGGGTGATGACCGGGAAGCCGTAGTGGCTGTCGACGGCGGTGTCGCCGTGCCCGGGGAAGTGCTTGGCGGTCGCCGCGACCGAGGAGCGCTGGAACCCGGCGACCTCGGCGGCGACCAGCCGGGACACCGCGGCCGGGTCCGAGCCGAAGGAGCGCACGCCGATGACCGGGTTGGCCGGGTTGACGTTCACGTCGGCGACGGGCGCGTAGTCCTGCCGGATGCCCAGGGCGCGCAGTTCCTTCCCGGCGATCCGGCCGAGGGTGCGGGCGTCGGCGCGCGAGCCGCTCGCGCCGATGGCCATCGCGCCCGGGAAGAGGGTGGCGGGCTTGCCCACGCGGGCGACTATGCCGTGCTCCTGGTCGGTGGAGACCAGGACGGGCAGCCCGCGCGGGAGTTCCAGGGACGCCTTCTGGATGCCGTTGGACAGGTCGGCGATCTGGTGCGGATCGCGGGTGTTGTGCGCCCAGGCGAAGTAGATGATGCCGCCGACGCGGTACCTGGCGATCAGCTCGGCGGCCGTGCGGACGCCGATCTCCTTGAGGTTGGCGTCGATGTCGGCCTGGTCGGGGGCGGTGGCGGAGTGGCCGTAGACCCGCATCACGAAGAGCTGGCCGACCTTCTCCTCAAGGGTCATACGGGAGATGAGGGAGCGGAGCTTCTTGTCGTCCGCGTGAGCCGTCCCGCCCAGGGCGAGCGTGGCGGTGACTCCCGCGGTGGCGGCGAGGACGGTGCGTCTGGAGGGCAACGTGCGCTCCTTCCGGAGGTGATCCGCTGAAGCAGTTTCAGCGGGGTTCCGCTGAAAGAAACTTCCGAGGAGTCACCAATATCCGGGAAGTTTCTGCCAGTCAAGGGAGTGCACATTAACCCGGGCACCGCCCGCCGTCCGCCCCGCCCGGCCGCCGCATCCGCCCCGTCCGGCTCCGCCACCCCAACTTCCCGGAATCCGGGCGCAGCCGGGAACCCGCCCCGACCCCCGCTCGTCCAACACGCGAGCTGTCGGAGAGTCACCACGGTGCGGTGTCGGCCTCGCTGCTGGCTGCGAACGCTGACCCACCCTTCCGCCGCGCCGCGGCCGGCAGCCTCTCCGCCATCGGCGCGCCCCCCTCCACAGCGCCGATGGCGGACCCTCATTCCCGTATTAGGGGGTGGGCGGAGGCGCTGTGTCGCCGTCAGCTCGCCTTCGCGGGGCCGGAGGTGTCGACGGCGAGGGACACCGCGAGTCCTCCGAGCACCGTGCCCATCACATAGCGCTGCGCCCTCAGCCAGCCGGGGCGCCGGGCCAGGAACACGGCGATGGTCCCGGCCGCCAGCACGATGGAGAGGTTGACCGTGACGGCGACCACGATCTGCACCGAGCCCAGCAGCAGGCCCTGGAGCAGTACATGACCGGCCTCCAGGTCGATGAACTGGGGGATCAGGGACAGGTACATGATGGCGATCTTCGGGTTGAGCAGGTTCGTCACCAGACCCATCGTGAACAGCCGGCGCGGCGAGTCCGGCGGTATGTCCTTCGGTGCGAACACCGAGATTCCGCCCGGCTTCAGCGCGCTCCAGGCGAGCCAGCCGAGGTAGCAGGCGCCGGCCAGCTTCACGGCGACGTACAGCTGGGGCACCGCGAGGAAGACGACCGAGAGGCCGAGGTTCGCGGCGGTCAGATAGACGAGGAAGCCGACGGCGACTCCGCCGAGGGAGATCACTCCGGCCCGTCTGCCCTGGGTGATGCTGCGGGAGACGAGGTAGAGCATGTTCGGTCCCGGCGTGAGCACCATGCCGAGGGCCACGACGAACACGCCGAGGACTCCGCTCGCATCGACCATGACAACTCCCCGTTCGCAGGCCGCAAAGGCAATGCACCGAGCATAGGAAGCGGGATTGCTTCGGCGCAATGGCGATATTGCCCTCGGTGCAATCCTGTGGTTGGGTGGGCCCATGACGTCAGGGGATGAGTGATCGTGCGGGACTACCGGAGCGTCGCCGACCAGGTGGCCGCCGAGATCAGGTCCGGCGCCCTCAAGCCGGGCGACCGGCTCCCCCCGCAGCGCGCCTTCGCCCGCCGGTACGGCATCGCCAACTCCACCGCCACCCGCGTCTACCAGGAACTCGGCCGGCGTGGACTGACCGTCGGCGAGGTCGGCCGCGGCACCTTCGTCCGCGCCGCCGCGCCCACCGACCCGCCCGCCCTCGGGGAACCCGCCGGCAGCCGGATCGACCTGGAGTTCAACTACCCGGTCGTACCCGAGCAGTCCGCTCTCCTCGCGGCCGGCCTGGAGGGCCTGCTGCGCACCGACGCCTTCCACCACGCCCTGCGCCCGGCGGGCCCGGCCGGTGATCCCGCGGTGCGCGAGGCGGCCGCCGATCTGCTCACCCGGGGCGGCTGGCGCCCCGATCCCGCGCGGGTGCTGTTCGCCGGGAACGGCCGTCAGGCGCTCTGCGCGGTCTTCGCGGCCCTGGTCCCGCCCGGGGCGCGTCTCGGCGTCGAGGAGCTGACCTACCCCGTGGTCAAGGCCATCGCGGGCCGGCTCGGCATCACGCTCGTCCCGCTGGCCATGGACGACGACGGGCTGATCCCGGAAGCGGTGGCGGAGGCCCACCGGGCGGGCCCCCTGCATGCCGTGTACGCCCAGCCCGTCCTCCACAACCCCCTGTCCCTCACCATGCCCGCCCCCCGCGCGGAAGAGCTTGCCGAGCTGCTCCGGCGGCTGGACCTCCCGCTGATCGAGGACACCATCTGGGCCTTCCTGCGCGACGAACTGCCCCCGCTGGCCGCCCTGGTGCCCGAGCGGACGGTCCTCGTCGACAGCCTCTCCAAACGGATCGCTCCCGGCCTCTCGCTCGGTTTCACGGTGGCCCCCGCGCCCCTGCTCGGCGACCTCGCCGCGGCGCTGCGCTCCGGCGGCTGGACCGCCCAGCACTTCAACCTGGAGGCTGCCGCCCGGTGGCAGCGCGAGGGGGTCGTACGGCGGCTCGTGCGGGCCAAGCAGAAGGACGCCGCGGCGCGCCAGGAACTCGCGGCCCGGCAGCTGGCCGGGTTCTCCCTGCGCACGGATTCCCGCTCCTATCACTGCTGGTGGCGGCTGCCCCGCCCCTGGCGCGCCGACACCTTCGTGGCGGCGGCCGCGCGCTACGGCATCGGCGTCCCGCCCGCCGCGGCCTTCACGGTGGGCGACGCCCACGCCCCGAACGCCATCCGCCTGGGCCTGGCCACGCCCCACCTGGAAACCCTCACCTCAGCCCTGGCCACCTTGGCGTCCCTGGCCCACTCCTCCCCGGAAGACATGGCCACGGACTGAACACATCCCGGCCACCGTGGAACCCGAAGCCGGGGACGTCCGCGCAGGTATGCCCGGCAACTCCGCGACCGAAGCCACGACTGCGACCGCAGAGGTGGCAGCGCGCCGGCACCACAGACCGCAGCCGCCGACGAGCCCCTCGCCGGGAGCAACCAGGCGCCCCGCCCCGCCGCCGGGAGTGCACGGCGGTGCTCACCCCGCTACCGGAGGCGCTGGCGGCATACGACGGCCTGGCCCCGGCCGGGGGCGCAGGCCGCACCCCTCGCCGGTGTGCATGCCGCGGGCGGCTACGTGCCCCCGCCCCGCCGCCCGGGGTGCATCCCGCGGGCGACGCCGTGCTCGCCCCGCTGCCGGAGGCGCCGGCGGCGCCCGACGGCCTGGCCCCGATTGGGGGCGCAGGCAACCGCCGCCATGCCCCCTCGCCGAGGGCGCATGCCGCGGGCGACCACGTGCCCCCGCCTCGCCACCGGGGGTGCATGCCGGGGGTGACGCCGTGCTTGCCGTGCTGCTGGAGGCGCTGGCCCCCGGCCGGGGCGCAG